>CAJTEX010000023.1 GCA_910575615.1 Bacteroidales bacterium
CAAAAGAGGTTTACGACCCGTAGGGCCTTATTCCCTCACGCGACTTGGCTGGTTCAGCCTTCCGGCCATTGACCAATATTCCTCACTGCTGCCTCCCGTAGGAGTTTGGACCGTGTCTCAGTTCCAATGTGGGGGACCTTCCTCTCAGAACCCCTACGCATCGTCGGCTTGGTGGGCCGTTGCCCCACCAACTACCTAATGCGCCGCATGCCCATCCATGACCGGGGTCGCCCCCTTTGACCGGCAGGGGATGTCCCCTCCCGGCATTATGTTGTATTAGGCGGGATTTCTCCCGGTTATCCATCTGTCACGGCCAGGTTGCATACGTGTTACTCACCCGTGCGCCGGTCGCCGGCGGCAGAAAGCAAGCTTCCTACCCCGCTGCCCCTCGACTTGCATGTGTTAAGCCTGTCGCTAGCGTTCATCCTGAGCCAGGATCAAACTCTTCGTTGTTGTTATCTTGTTTCTTTTTCTTTTCAGAATCAGAGACGACCTCGGAGAGCCTCTTGTTGACCCGACTCGGGTTTGGAGAATTGACAAAGTACTTCTATTAGCTCTTGTACTACTCTTAATGTCTATTGTAAATCTTTCAATGTGCTCGTTCGGATTGACTTCCGTTGCGGAGTCGCCGAAAAACTTTGCAAAGTTACGGACAATTTTTCAAACCACCAAATTTTTCTTGAACTTTTTTTCAAGTTTTTTTCGGCGGCCGACTCGTGTCCGCGGCCTTGCCTGTCAGGATTTCAATCTTGCGGAAACCCGGGCTTATCTTCCCGGCGGGACCTCCGTCCCAAAAGCGAGTGCAAAGTTAGGCACTTTCTTCCATTCCACCAAATTTTTCAGCAAGAATTTTATGCTAAAAAAACATAGTTTTACGAAATATCCACCTCAGTCGCCTATGTATCAGTAATTTAAACAAATGTTAAAAATCGGAACAAAAAAGCCGGGCTTACGAACACATAAGGTGTCCGGACACCCCACAGGAATAGGGAGCGCCCGGACAAGTCCAAATCACCGCTGCCAAGACTCATATGGCAGCTATTGTTTTTCCATAAACAGCGTCTGAAAAAAATTGGATTCCGCCAGTTGACGAGTCAGTAAACGACCTTGCGGCCATCTACTACATATATACCATGGCCGGGATGGGCCACCTTGCGGCCGTAAAGGTCATAGACCGCTGATTGGCCGGTTTCGCTTTGGGACATGTCGGCCGCAACCCCTTCAAGCCCTGAAACCGGCTTGCGGGGAGAGAGCCTAAACACCCACTCGTTGGTGTCATAGGCCACCGTGGCACGCGACACGTTGATGGCGTAGTCCTGGTCAGCACCGGCGCAATTCATATATCTGAATAGGCCTTCCTCGTCTGCGTCGGTGTAGATGTCTGTATACACCTCGCCAGTCTCTGAATCCACCCCGGCCTTGAGCGCGCCGAGTTTGAATCCATATTTGTCATCGGGGGTCGAACTGTCGGAGGTGGAGACATATTTCCACCGGCCATCTACGCTGAACGCGGTTGGGTCGATGCTGAGGTAGCCGTCTGGAGCCGCTTTGCAGACGAGAGCAAAGACTTTGGGGTCATCGGGTGACGGCTCGAAACGCCAGAACTGATAGTCGTATGCGGCATCAGTGGCTTCAACGGGAGCGGCCGACCATATCATGTCGGAATGCGCCGAACCTTCGGGAAAATACTGCACACACCTGCCAAGGCGCGCGTCCGCGCCGTTATACATCGTCACGAGGCGGTACCACACATCGGTGTCGGGGGTCTGCGCATCCTGCGCGGCGATTGGCGACGCAAATGCAGCCATACCTGCAATAGCGAGAGAAATTGTCTTTACGCGTGACATAAGCAAAGTCTTTTTTTGATACACATCTTGTTTATAAATCATATCCGGGAACAGAGGACGATTCTGACCAATGCCCTTTGCACATCCCTCAGATATTAAAACTTCCGCTGCGCCACTTTGTTCATGCCTTTGCAAAATTTGCCGTCCCGGAAGACAGAAACCGCCCCGGGATTCCTATGGGAGGGAATCGCCGGGGCGGCTATCTTCAATGACAGTCACCACCATCCAGCGGCGGAGCCTGTCGGTTGTTCACAGGGATGATTATTCGGGACGCTTGGTCTTCTTGCCGTAACCGTAAGCGGCGGCAGCGCCGAGCTCTTCCTCGATGCGGAGGAGCTGGTTGTACTTGGCCATACGGTCGGAACGGGATGCAGAACCGGTCTTGATCTGGCCGGCGTTGGTAGCAACGGCGATGTCGGCGATGGTGGCGTCTTCGGTCTCACCGGAGCGGTGGGAGATGACGGCGGTGTAACCATTGCGCTGAGCCAGCTCAACGGCGCGGAGGGTCTCGGTGAGCGAGCCGATCTGGTTGACCTTCACGAGAATCGAGTTGGCGCAGCCTTCGTCGATACCGCGCTTGAGGTATTTGACGTTGGTCACGAAGAGGTCGTCGCCCACGAGCTGGCAACGGTCGCCGATGAGGTCGGTAAGGATCTTCCAGCCTTCCCAGTCGCCTTCGGCCATACCGTCCTCAATGGAGTCGATGGGGAATTTCTCAACGAGGTCCTTGAGGAAAGCAGCCTGCTGCTCGGAGGTGTACTTGGGAGCGTCAGCGCCCTGCTTCCATGTGTAGTCGTAAACGCCGTCTTTGTAGAACTCGGAGGATGCGCAGTCGAGACCGATGGTGACATCCTTTCCGGGCACGTAGCCGGCGAGCTCGATGGCCTTGATGATCACCTGGAGGGCATCTTCGGTGCCGTCGAGGTTGGGGGCGAAGCCGCCTTCGTCACCGACAGCGGTGGAGAGGTTGCGCTCCTTGAGGACCTTCTTGAGGTTGTGGAACACCTCGGTGCCCATACGGATGCCTTCCTTGAAGGAGGTGGCGCCGATGGGACGGATCATGAATTCCTGAAAGCAGATGGGGGCATCGGAGTGTGCGCCGCCGTTGATGATGTTCATCATGGGGACGGGAAGCACGTAGGTGTTGCAACCGCCGATGTATTTGTAGAGGGGCATGTCGAGGTAGTCGGCAGCGGCCTTGGCAACGGCGAGGGAAACGCCGAGGATGGCGTTTGCGCCGAGGTTAGACTTGGTATCGGTGCCGTCGAGCTTGAGCATGGCCTCGTCGATGGCAATCTGGTCGAGGGCGCTCATTCCCTTGAGGGCCTCGGCGATGGGGCCGTTGACATTGGCGACTGCCTTGAGGACACCCTTGCCCATGTAACGGTTCTTGTCGCCGTCGCGGAGTTCGAGGGCCTCGTTGACACCGGTTGACGCGCCGGAGGGAACGGAAGCACGGCCACGGGCGCCGCTTTCGAGGATTACGTCGACTTCAACAGTGGGGTTGCCGCGTGAATCAAGCACCTCACGACCAATGATTTTTTCGATTTTCATAATTGTGTATTGAAACTTTTGCTAAAAAGCAGTTGGGTTATTTATAGTATCGTGTCAGGGACGCCGGGAGCACCTGCCGGCACGACTCAACGTCGGGTGCAAAGTTACGAAAAAAACCGGGAATATGTTGCCGGATTGATTAAAAAAGCGTAAATTTGCGGCGGAAAAAGGTGGGAGGATACAAGCCATCCTCCCAGTCGTTCCGGCCGAATGGTGGAATGGTAGACACGAAGGACTTAAAATCCTTTGGCCATTGAGGCTGTGTGGGTTCGAGTCCCACTTCGGCTACAACGATAAAAAGCCCTCGGGGCCAGCCGTCAACGCGGCTGGCCCCGAGGGCTTTTTTAATGCTCGGCATCACCTGCCGACCACGATTGTGGCCGGAGACGCCGAACCATAGCGGCGGCCTGCCTTGAAGTAGACGCGGGCCGTGTATGCGCCATCCTCAACCTGCCGGCCGTCATTGTCGACGAGATTCCACGAGTAAGGGAACGAGACGTTCTCACACGAGAACACCGTGCGTCCGGCAGCGTCCTCCACCACAAGCCGTCCCTCGGGCGCATCCGGCAACTGGTGGTCGAGGTCAATAACCGCCTCGTGACGGGCGAGGGGGGCGTCGACCACGATTGCAGCCTCGGCCACATTGACGACATTAACATTGATGGTTTTCTCGGCCGACATTCCGCCGATGTTGACCACCCTGAGGGTCAATGAGTGTGGGCCGTCGGCAATCCCAGTGACAGGATAAGCCAGCTGGGCCGACCCATCGGCGGCCACGTCAAGATAACCGTCAACGCCGGCAAGTTTCTTAGAATTGTCGAGAATCAGGCTGACGCTGCCCCCCATGCGGTCTGAGCTTCCAAGCAATCCTATTTCGTCAGACTCCACCGAGGCATACAGCACGAAGTCGCCGGGCAGGCAGGCATTTGCCGAATTATCCTCGTCGGCGGCATACATCGAGGAGATGACCGGGGCTTCGACCACCACTCCGTCAGGGACCGATTGGCCAACCGACAGGCCATCGAGATGGCCCACAGCGGAGCGCGACAGGTCGTCGGTGATTGCATAGAGGTTCATGCGGTTGCCTTTGCCTGAATAGGCCGGGACCGCGAACGCGAACTCGCCGCTGAAACGGCCATCCTCCACTGTCATCTTCACCTCCTGGAGCATATCCTCTTCGAGGTCGATACTCATGACAGGGTTGTCGACATTGGCTGTGCTGGCAGAGGTCACAGTGTGCGCGCCGTCATACACGGTGATGGTCAGAGTCCCTGAGAACGATGTGTCGACACTACCGTCTGCAGCCGTCACCACACCCTCAATGCGCTGTTTCTCAAGCGGGTTGGCCTCAATTGCACTTCCGTCGACCTCCTTATTGTTGAACGACAGAATCTCCACCTTGTTGCCAGGCAATCCACGAATCGGGAGCATCGGGTCTCCGGCGAAGTTGTAACACATAGTGTTAACGGCGATTCCGGTATGTCCGGCAGTGAGACCAGGGTAAATCGTCCCCGGGCTGGAGATATACAGGTTATGGCCGTCGCGGTAGACATCGCCGAATGTGGCTCCCGGCTTCTGGGAATAATATCCACGGGCCATCATGGTGCAGACGTGGACATTGTACTGGGCGTAGACCGGGCGTGTCGACCCTACACCGGCAATCATACCGCCATTTGGGTTGAACAGCATATCGACCTGGAGGCTGGGCGCCGGAGAGTCAAGCACCATCGTCTGGCATGTGCCGTAAACGGCAAACGGGGGATTCTCGTTGTAGACCTCCTTATCGTAAGCGTTGGACCACAGCATACCTGAGCCAATCTGGGTGCATCCGAGCGAATGCCCGAGGAAAAACCACATGCCCACACCGCGCTGCAGCTGTTGCCGTATGCGGGTGCGCATGCTGTTGTTGCTTCCGCCCGAAGGATTATACAAAGCCTGTATGTGCATATCGAGCATCGTCGACGGGGAAATCTTGGCGATAAGGTCGCGCATGTCCTTTGCCTGGTTGAAATGGAGGTTCTCATCCCCCATGTCGGCGGTCATGATGGCGCGGTTGTAGACCGGCCGGTCTGACAGCGTGTCGAGATAACGGTTTGCCTTGACGAGGTAATCGGCCGCCTCGCCCCAGTTGATGGCCGGGATGCGGCCTACCTTTATGTCGAGTTTCGAACGCAGAAGATGGTTCTCCTCCACGGCGTAGTCATATTTGAATTTGTCTGACAGCATTCCGTAGATGGCGTCGGTGGCGTAAGACTTGGGCTGTTCGCCACATCCGGAGGTGTCGTCACACTCCAGCATCGGGATGTATGTCCGGGCAAATTCCTCTGGCGACTCCACAGCCGTAAGGCCGGTGTTGTCATTGAAGGCGCGGCCGAATATCAGCAATGCCTCGAACTTCTCCGGGTCTCGGTCGTAAAGCATCTTAGCCAGACGGCGGATGGCCATCGGATGGGGATGGCCCGAGCCAAACTCATTGCAGATGTCGAGGAAAGGCACCACTGCCACCTCCACGCCTGTCTTCTGGCGGTGCATCTCGGCCAGCAGGAGCGCCTGGTCGTAAGTCTTGGCGGAGGCCACGACGAGCATCTGCGGCACATCCATCCCGTGATAGTTCTGGTTGGCCACCTCGCCGACCACCTCCACCCGGCAAAGCTCGCGGGAGGGGTCGAACACGATGGCCTGCACGCCGGCCCTGGAGGTCGACATCTGCGTCCTCCGGTCAGACACGAATCCAAGCGAGCCATCCGCGTCGATTTCCTTGACGACGAGTTCGGTCGGGACCGAACCCGGGGTGACCACCCAGGCTTTTGTGGATCCTGTCGCGTTGACAAGCTTCACAGGTTGCCCGGTGGTAATCATAGTAAACGACAGGCGGTGCTGGGGAATGCCGGACACATCGGTAGTGCGGGGATAGCTGAACGCGTAATAATCCATCGAAGCCTCCAGCAGAGGGGCAACAGACTTGGACGGGTCGACCGTCAACGGGTAGATGTCATCCGCGGTCTTGGCCAGCCCCGAGAAATATGCCTGGTTCGCCGCATAACGATATACAAAATGCCCCGGGTCATCTCCATATCCCTGCACAGAGGAGGTCTGCCTGATGACCCCATCATCTCCCGGCATAGAAAACTCGAGACGGCCAGACTGCGCCTTTATCCCCAAGCCATATGTCAGCGTCGGTATATCTTTCGATGTCGGGTCGTAGGCCGGCATATGCACGTCATACGTAGCCGTGCCGGTGTCGGCGATGTTATCGCCAAAGAGATACGCGCCCAGGCTGTAAGGCTGGCGGTCAGTGAAATTGCGCCACACCAGGCCATGGGCCTTCTCAAGCACTGAGGAAGTGGCAGAAACCGGCGTGTCTACCGACTCCACCTCAAGCCGGGGATGCGAGTCGGTCAGGAAGTAATACGCGCAGGCATTGTTGAGGTTACGTTTCATCTGTATCCTGAAGCGGGTCGACAGGTTGCCGACAAATTCCTGCGGCTCCTCGGTGGCCACGCCATAAAAGACCAGCTTGTCGCCATACGACGCCACAGGGACGGCTGGAAGGTCGTCGGGCATCGAGGTGGAGAACTCATAGCTGCTCAGCTCCACTCCGGAGTAACCGTAGACCGCCACCTTCGACGGGTCGGAGAAACCGAGTTGTTTGAGCTGGCTGAACGGTATCTCCTGCATTCCGGTGGATGACACCTTTATTTTCACCCACTTTCCGGAAGACAGCAACGAATTTTCTGTATAATAGGATGTCGGCAACGCGACAACCAACGGGGCCAGCAACATGACGGCCACAAGTGAAGAGAGAGGTCTGCGATATGATTGTCTAAACATTTTCCAGGGCATATTGAAGAGGGGACGGCAGAACAATACCATACCTGTCACGCGTTGTTAATATAGTGATACAAATTTCCCAAAGGATTAACGTGTGAACGCGTGATTTATTACACCTCCGCCGAAATTCACTCGCCATCCACGCCACATGAAGTCATCACCCCAAGATTCCGCGTCCAAACATCGCCGGGATTTGCCGATAAGTCTGAAAAGCAACCCAGCTTGATATTTTTTAGTAACTTTGCCGTCCAAAAACTATTTTTTATGAGACATTACCTTGTATTCCCCATAATTCTGATGGTGGCGCTGTCAGCCGCAGCCCAGAAGACCGAGCCTATAAAATATGGCAACTTCGAGAACTGGGTGACACGCAACATACATGAATCGCGCGTAATAGGCGGCAACACCCGCCAGATTTATGAAATAGCCCCCAACGCCACCATCAACGGCGACACACCCTATAAAAACCAGGGAGGCTCACCTTGGGCCACCTCCAATGTGATGGCCAAGGTGTGTGGCGTCACCAAGACCTCAAACGCCGTCTTCCCCGACAAGCGCGAGACCGGCGGACGCTGCTGCAAGCTGACCACCCTCATGGAGGAATGCAAGGCTCTGGGAATCGTAAATATCGATGTGTTGGTCGCCGGCTCGATTTTCCTGGGGGAATTTTTCGAACCGGTGAAATCGACCTCCGAGCCATACTCGAAGATGGAGATGGGCATACCGTTCACACGCCGCCCCAAGGCCCTGCAGTTTGACTACAAACTCCACATGCCCCCGGCCTCAACCGGCAGGATCTACTCCTCGGGCTTCGGCAAGAAGAAACAGCTCAAAGGCAACGACGCGGCCGAGGTCTACATCATACTCCAGCGCAGATGGGAGGACGCCGACGGCAACCTCTACGCCAAGCGTGTCGGCACAGGCCGCGAACGGTTTGGCAAAGGCACCAACGGATGGGTCAGCTCCCACCGCATTCCTGTCCATTACGGCGACATAACGAAAGAGCCGTATTACAAAAGCTACATGGGACTCATCCCCGCTGAGAAATCCTACTATGCCCGCAACTCCAGAGGGAAGATGGTGCCGGTCAAGGAGGTCGGCTGGGACTCGGCCGACGCCACTCCGACCCATCTGATGGTGATGGCCTCGGCTGGCTCGGGCACCGCCTACATAGGCACACTCGACCTCACCCTGTGGGTCGACAACTTCGCCTTGGTCTATTGAACTCCACCCCTCCCGATCCGGCCTCCACGGGCCGGATTCTCATTTCAACCTGAGCGACAACGCCTCGCGGCCGTCGACCGAGGCCACCAGCGAACAATCGAGCTGCAAGGGGAACTCCAGTCCCACTGAGGCGGGGAGCACCATGTCGCCGCTCTTCAGAGTGGCGTAACGGCTCAGCAAGGCGATTGTATCGTCGATATGCAACGCCGTCAGGTCAATCAGGCATTCCTTTTCAACCGCAGACGCCACCGAAACGGCCCTGCCAGGCAGCGGACTCATCACCGCGCCCACGGCAATTTTCCCTCCCTGGGGCAGCGGCATCATCTCCCCTGCCGTCAACGCGCCGTCGAAGCTGTCGGTCAGCGCATCAGGCACCGAGTCGCCGCATGGTCTGACACAGGCCACCAGCGAGAACCCTTCGACATACCTGCTGGCGAACCTGGGGGATATGAACTTCCCAAGCCGACCAATATGCACCGCCGGGCGCACCTCCACCACCCATCCCTCACGGGCAAAGTCGGGGATGAACACCGGGCGGTTGTTGCGCACGACAGCCGAGTCGGCGACAAGCCTTGCGGGCAACACCCCCGCCGGGACAGCCTCCGGGCTATCCAGCGCCGAGGCGGCGGCCTGCGGCCATCGCGACGCGTCGCGGTCAATCCTGAATATCTTCATTGCTGCAATCCGGGGATTATCTCGACAACATACGGTTATACATCACCGCAAGATGAGCGTATATAGAGGTGTTGGTGACAACAATTTCCTCAGGCACCTGGATGCGGTAGGGGGTGAAATTCCAGATGGCTTTAAGCCCCGCCTCCACTATCGAATCGGCGGCATCCTGGGCATACTCCACCGGGACGGTGACGATACCGATTTCCATTCCAAGCTCGCGGGCCTTCTCGCCCAGACAGGCGACATCATATACAGGCATCCCCTCATGGGTGGTGCCGATCTTGGCGGGGTCGACATCGAAGCCGGCCACCACCTCCAGGCCATAGTTGGTAAGACCGGAGTCCTGCATCAGGGCGCGCCCGAGCGAGCCCACCCCTATTATAGCGGCCCTGTGGCGTTTGCGAAACCCGAGAAACTCCTCCAGCTTATGTTCGAGCAGCGCCACCTCATAGCCTATGCGGGTCTTCCCTTTTATGTCAAGAAACGACAGGTCTTTGGCTATCTGCGACGCGTCGACATTTATGCCGCGGGCGATACCGGTCGAGGAGACATACTCCACACCCCTCTCCCTGAGGAGGCTGACATAAGCCAGGTACCACGGCAGGCGGCGCAAGGCCGGTTCTGGTATCAAATCGCGTAGTCGGTCAAGCATTGCTGGTTCTCTCTTCTAAATCTGTTGTGTTATTCCGTGTGCAAAGTTAAGCAATTTCCCTCAAAAATCCGCTTTCGGCGTGTCATCCCGCGGTCTTCTTGGCCGGAGCTTCCGGGGGATATGACACGCGGCCATGATACATCGACCTCAGACGCTTGATGAAAGTGTCCTTGATCAGTCCTACATCCCGGAACGACAACGGCGAGTCGTTGTGGTATCCCTCGGCCACCTGCTGGTCTACCAGCCGGTTTACCAGTTCGGCTATCGCAGCCTCGGAGTGGTCGGTCAGCGAGCGCGAGGCGGCCTCCACCGCGTCGGCCATCATCAGCAGCGACGCCTCGGCGGTCTGGGGGTTAGGCCCCGGGTAGGTGAATGGGGCCGGGTCGATTTCCTCTCCGGGATGGAGCTGCTGCTCCTTCATGTAGAAATATTTCGCCTTACCTCGCCCATGGTGCTGGAGGATGAAATCCTTAATCACCGCCGGGAGCTTGAATTTCTCGGCCCGCTTGATACCGTCGGTGACATGGCCGATTATTATGCGCGCGCTCTGGACGGGCGACAGAGCGTCGTGTGGGTTGATGCCATACTGGTTCTCGGTGAAAAACGCAGGGTTGTCGATCTTGCCGATGTCATGGTAGAGGGCCCCGGCACGCACAAGCTGCACATTGGCCCCTATCTTATGGGCGGCCTCCGAGGCCAGGTTGCTGACAGCCATGGAGTGCTGGAATGTGCCGGGACACTCCCTCGACAGGTCGCGCAGCAGGGGGTTGTTGATGTCAGACAGCTCCACAAGGGTCACCACCGAGGTCATGCCGAATGTCTTCTCCACCACGAAAATCAATATGTAGGCAAAGGAAATCAATACGGCGTTGATGGCGAAATATCCAACCAGCCGCCCTGACATGGCCGTCAGCGACCCCGCCGACATCAGTTCGACAGCGACATATCCGGCCACATATGTGAAAAAGGCCAGGAGCGCCGACCTCAGCAGCTCGCTGCGTTTCGACAGCTCCTTGAGGGAGAATATGACCACCGTGCCCGCCAGTATCTCTATGAAGACAAACTCCAGCTGGAAGGAGGCAAGGACGGCACACATCAGCACCTCAAGGACGAAGGTGAAAAACGCCGTGCGGGCATCGAAAAACACCTGCACCACGATGGGCAGTATCGCAAGAGGCACGATATACAGCCCCGAGATGATGGTCTTTGACATCGCCGCCGCGAACAGGAAGAACACCACCATCAGCAACACCACCGAGAGCATCCTCTTGACCGAATGGAGCGTGGCCGGGAAATAGAACCCGAAATATATGTAGAGCAGCCCGAAGAGGCAGACCACAAACATCACCTGGCCCAGGATGGTGTAGACCTGGCGGTTACGGTCGTGGTTGCCGACCTTCTCCAATGCCAGCTCATAGCTCTTCAACACCTGGAAAAGCTGCGGACTCACCCTGTCGCCACGGTCGATGATACGTTCACCCTGCTGTATCACACCGACAGCCGCCACGATGGGCTGTATCAGGTTCTCGCGGTACTGATCGGTGGCCCTCGTGTCTTCTATCACATTTGGGTTCAAGACATTCGAAAGCCCGAGGGCCTGTATGCGCCCTCTTTCGGGATTGTCGCGGAAGATACTGTCGATAAGGGCATACGCGTCGCGTTGCGACAGGAAGCTCGCCGTCGGGCGCGCCACATTGACATTGTCGATGTTGAACTTGACCTCAGGCAGCTCGCCCCGGCCAATTATGGAAGCCGTGCGGGCATCTATCACTCCGCCTGAGTAGATGCGGTCTATCACATCAAGCAGCCGGCGCCGCGTGGCATCAGACAGGTCCTTGCTCCCCCTTACCACAGCCGTCACCCTCGCCTCGGCGCTCTCGTCAACCTTGAAGATCGGCACCATCACACGGTCGATGCTGTCGATCATATGGTTCACCGTGGCCGAGTCGCGGTAGACCGGGATATCAAAAGGAGCCGTCAGCAGCTCATAGTTCCACGGACGGTTAAGCTCGTAAGTGTATTTGTGTTTACTGTCGCCGGGCATGAAGTAGACCACTATCGCCGTGGCCACCACAAACATCAGCGCGAGATATGTTATGTTTCTTGACGGGGTTTTCATTATGGCAAAATTAGGCAATCCGCAGGCAAACACCAAGCTTTACACCATTTTTTTGTTCAGCCACCCCCCTCATTCCTTATCATAGCTTATCTGCAGACATTCCATGACACCATTTTAATTTGTATGTCTATACTATTTTACATATCTTTGCAAAAATCAAGTTGATTGACAAACGCAGCCGCCGAAAAACGTATTGTACAGAGTAGGCAGTCACAACACATCCAAAACGCTTCATTGTATCATCGCGCTATTTTGGTGCATCATATTCATCACTATGTCAAGACAATTTCTGCTGATTTTTATCATCTCGCTGGCACTCGTCACACCAGTTTCATCAAAAGACATCGTACCGGAAGCCGCCGAGGCAGGGATTCAGGTAAGACAACAGCCTCACACTGAGGCATTCTTGCAATCATTTTTCAATCAACTGCCACAATCAGTGGACACATTATATGCCACGATTTTTCGGCCGGCCCACTGCCCACGTTGCGAAGCGACGATAACCAAAACGCATACTCTCCTGAAAGAACATACCCCCCATCCGACAGTGTTAATCTCGGTTTACCCTGACTCTGCAATCGCAAAAAAATACAACTCCGCACATTCCTTTCAAGCCGATTATCATATATACGACACCGACGAGCGGTTTGCTGATTTCTTATCCTTTGACTGCGGCTACCTCCACATTCCATATCTGTTGAAGATCTCAAGGAACGCGGGTCGACTAATCGTAGGAATGACTGAAGACTATGCGACATCCTCTTTCATAAAAGCTCTCTCCGGGTTCAACACACAACTGGATTATGCCTCTTTCCCAAAGGCGCAACCCATAACGCCTTCATCCGAATATCAGACCATGTTGAAAGAAACCGGACGAAGAAGATTTGTCAACATCCCCACGGAAGAGATTGTCTCGGAGGTGATGTATTCACCTTTGCTTACAGATGGTCATCTGTATTTCAATGACAAACTCGCCATGACTATATACCACCTGCAGGATTCTGCAGATGTGATGACATTCCGCAACCGAATCGAGGCGGACAAATCAGAACAGACAGAGTTTGTAGACATCCCTGAACATCATTACCAGGGGTTGCTGAAACGCGACGAAGTCAAATTCATACCTCTGCAACCATTCAGATACGACTCCACCCACATAGCCGTTTCTTATTCACTACCTCGTCTATGGATGGAAGACTCCACTTCGATAGCCTATATGAATGAGGCCTGCTTCATTGTCAGAGACATGGATGGTTTGTCAGACAGACGCATAAAGCAGGCCCTGCCAGACACCGATGATGACTTTTTCTACACACATTTCTATCTGAAAAAACTTAAAGACAAACTCATCGTCAACTGCGAACGACTGACCGGCCCGGCGGTTTATGAGAAGGATGAATATGCGGGCAATCCAGAAATGGACCAGTTCATTGATTCCTTTTACGATGACTTCCGCCAGCCTGTCCTTGCATCTGTCAATCTCGGTGACGGCAACATCCACCAGCAATTCGGCAAATTGCCATTCTTCGCCAGAACCGCCAAGACGGGATACAGCTTCAGCAATGCCGTCTTTGACACCCGTGGTGACGAAATCGCGTATGCCTCCCCATATTCCGGAGAGATTTTCATATCGACATACGACACCCTCGACTGCGACGATTGCACCCGTAAATACTCCGCTTTCAATATCCCCGTCGAAAGCATCATCGCTCCCGACCCGTCATTGTATTACACCTTCAATTGCGAACAGCAAGTCAAAACTTTGCTGCGAAAACAGATAGTCGACCTGAAATTCAACTCTTCCGACATTTTCCTTCTCATCCGTGACGGGCAGACAAACATAGGCCGCCCATTTGCCACTGACTACTTGTATGTAATCATTTCACGCCTGACAGGAGATGTCGCGACATACCGCTTTCCGGCCGGCAAAGAAACCGGCCTGCTAACCATAGGGTATGGCATAGGTGAAGACAACGACAATGAGCTGTTTCCATATTATTGCTGTCCGGTAAAACTTTGACATGATAGGAAATGGACTATTTTTATCTCATACAGCATAAAACAGACTCGTATAGATGTCTTTTAAGGGCTTTTTGATGCTTAATGCTACCAATTTCACATCGCCTCAAATGACAAGCCCTTTTTCGTAAAACAGGTGTAACTTATTATATTTGTAGAGAATATATGATTTTGTCTTTTTTTACCGGACAGCAATATTTCCATATATGATTGCCATGGATGAGGCCGATTGCTTCCTCGTGACATTCAAGCCATGACAACAGGAAAACTCCACATCCATTACTACGCCTGTTTATGACGGGGTTCCTTTGGGTTGCCCCCACGGGAGGCCAAAGGGGGAGTGGAGAACGGAATCCTCACCCAGAGCCAGTCGGGCACCAGCCGCCACAGGCCGACAATCAGGTTCCACCGCCAATCTATCACGGCCACACGCCGCCTGCGCCCGATGGCCCTGACAATCCGGCTCACGGCATATGGGATGGTCATCAGCAGCGGGTAACGGCTGCCGTCGTCGAGAAGCGGTGTGCGTATCCATCCGGGGCGTATGTCGGTGAATCTGATGTCGAGTCTCTCTATCGCGCAGAGTTGCTCCAATGCCCTGAGATATGTTTGCTGGCAGCTTTTCGAGGCGGAATAGGCGGGGAGGCACCCCAGGCCGTTGGTGCCTGCCACGGATGTGACGGCGGCGATGAGGCCACGCCCGGCGTTATGGTCGCGAAACCAGCGGAAGGCCGCGCCCACCATGCGGGTGAAGCCTGTGACATTGGTCTCCATCACGGCGATTTCCTCGCGGGGCCTGAGCGGCAGGTTGTCATAGCCTATGCCGGCCACATGGAGATAGACATCCATCCCTCCCATCTCCCCTATCAGGGCCTCAAGCTCAACGGGGGCATCGGCCGAATTGATGTCGATGGCGCGGCTCACTATACCATCGGGATACAGCGCGGCGAGCCTGGAAAGCTGACCGGCCGACCGGCCGGCGGCTCCTACCTTCCATCCCCTGGCGGCATACTCCTCGGCCAGCTGCAGGCCGATGCCGGAGGTTGCGCCCATTATGAGAATCTTTTTCATGTCTGTCATGGTTTCGGCCCTGCGGGTCGCGCGGGGCTGTATAAAAAACGTCCGGCGGGGCGACGGGGTTTCCGCGACGCCCCGCCGGAGCGGGAATTTTCTTCAGTTTTGCTGACTGAAACCGGGGTTATGCCTCGGCTTCGGGAGTCACGTTGATGAAGCGGCGACCTTCCTTGCCATGGGTGAAGACAACGGTGCCGTCAACGAGAGCGTAGAGAGTATGGTCTTTGCCCATCCCCACGTTCAGGCCGGGGTGGTGAACCGTACCGCGCTGACGCTTGATGATGTTGCCTGCCTTAGCCTTCTGGCCACCGAAAATTTTCACACCGAGTCGTTTGCTTTCTGACTCGCGGCCGTTCTTCGAACTACCTACACCTTTTTTATGTGCCATTTGAGTTTTAGTTTACGGAACTTTCCGGTTGGGATTAAGCAATTACGTCCTTGATCACGATCTGGGAGAACATCTGGCGGTGGCCGTTCTTGCGGCGGTAGCCTTTGCGACGTTTCTTCTTGAAGACGATAACCTTATCGCCCTTTACGAGGGGACGTTTCACCTCGCAAACTACTTTTGCCCCTTCCACGGTGGGCGCGCCTACTTTAACGGCACCGTCGGCGTCAACGAGGAGGACTTTGTCAAACTCTACGGTCTCGCCCTCTTTCTTCTCGTCGCCGAGATAGTGGACATACAGGAATTTGCCGGCTTCGGCCTTGAACTGCTGTCCCTGGATTTCTACGATAGCGTACATCTAATCTTGGATGATTAATGGTTATGCCTGCGGGCGCGTCCCCACAGGGGCCGGCTTCCAAAAGCCCGCTACGGCTAAAAAGCCCACAAAGTTACAAACTTTTTTTCATTCCGGCAAATATTTTTCGCGCTGCGTCCCAGCTCAATAAACAGGCATGCCGACAAGAATGCCAGCCCACACATCCCGGCCCGCGCCTTACACGGCCCGCTCTGGAGGCCGCCAGCAGGCTCCGCCGGCCCCTCACACGCCATGCCGTATCGACACTTTTTGTGGCGCAAATGTCTTCATCAAACACCGCTTAACTCATTTTAACAGAAAAAAGGATTAATTCTCGGGGGAGAAATCATAACTTTGTATCGGATTTGAGAAGCCAACAACTCAGTCCGCTTTGAGATGATTTTTGCACACAACGTTTGTTAGACGAAAAGAACATATATACTTGAATTTTGGTTATGAGGGAGGTGTGTTTCTGTGAAGAAACACACTTTTCGTTTATATACACCTCATATATATGCCCAGGCCCCGGTCTCACGCAGTTTTCCCGGTCGCCAACCTCCTACCCCACTTCCCACAACTCCCGGATTTTCCATTCTTCCCAAGGTGAGGGAACAGCATCTTTCGTGGAAAAGTCTCACAGATTACACAGATTGCACAGAAGCCATCCGGATGGAATCCCGCACCGGATGGCTTCTGTGCAATCTGCGCAATCTGCGAGACCCCTCTTTATATCCGCGGGGAATCTGCATATCCGCGGAATCTGCGTGAGACCTTTGGGAGGAGGGTGAGATTCAGGATAACGGGGTATCAATAGGATTCCTCGGGAGAGGGGAAGCTGACGGCTTTCACATCAGAGATGTAAGAGGTCAGCGCGTCGTTGATGACTGTGCCGAGGTCGGCGTAATGGCGCAGGAACTTTGGGGTGAAGCCCTTGTTCATGCCGAGCATGTCGTTGACCACGAGCACCTGCCCGTCGACTCCGCTCCCGGCCCCTATGCCGATGACGGGGATGGAGACCGACTCTGCCACCTTGCGGGCAAGCTCCGAGGGGACTTTCTCCAGCACCATGGCGAAGCAGCCTATCTCTTCAAGCATCTTCGCGTCGTCAAGGAGCTTCCGGGCCTCGGCTTCCTCCTTGGCGCGGATGCCGTAGCCGCCGAACTTGTTGACGCTCTGTGGGGTGAGGCCGAGATGGCCCATCACGGGGATTCCGGCAGAGAGGATTTTCTCTATCGACTCGCGGATTTCCGAGCCCCCTTCGAGCTTGACAGCCTCGCAACCCGACTCTTTCATAAGGCGGACGGCGTTGTGGAGGGCGGCGTTGGAGTCGCCCTGGTATGTGCCGAAGGGCATGTCGGCGACGACGAGGGCGCGCTCTGTGCCGCGCGCCACGCAACGGGCGTGGTAAATCATCTCGTCGAGGGTCATGGGCAGCGTGGTCATGTTGCCTGCCATGACATTCGTGGCTGAGTCACCCACAAGAATGACATCCATTCCCGACCCGTCTACCAGACGGGCCATCGAGTAGTCGTAGGCGGTCAGCATCGCGATTTTCTCCCCGGCGGCTTTCATCTTTCGCAGGGTCGCCGTGGTCACTTTCCTTGGTTTGTCTATGGTGTTTGTTGACATCTTTTTTTGTTTTTGCATACAAACTGAAAGGCCGTCCATCCCCGTGACGGGGAGGGAGGCCTTTCATGGTATCGTTGTTCCTTTAAGGTGTTGTCTTATTTGGCTTCAGACTGGAGCTGGGCACGGTCATAGAGCTTCTCCACGTCGATGTTGTTGGCCGAGCCGTAGGCGGGATACTTTGTCATCACCTCCTTGTATATGGCGGCCTCCTCCGAGTGGTTGCCGAGGGCGGCGTAGACGCGGGCGAGCTTGAGCATGAAGTAGGGGGTGTAGGCGGGATTCTCGTCGCTCTGGCTGATGGCATCCTTGTAGCACTTGACGGCATCCTGGAGCTTGTCGAGGTTGACGTAGCAGTCTCCCTTGAGCGAATATGCGGCCGAACCGATGATTTCCTCCTTGGCGGAGTATTTCGACAGGTAGTCGAGGGCCTTCTCGTAGTCACCTTTCTGGTAGAGGAGGATGGCGCTCTGGAGGGCGGCGCGGTTGGCTGCGTCGTAGCCATACTCATAGGCGACATTCATGTACTGGGCGAGGGCCACAGAGTCGTTGCCCTGGGCGAGGGTGAGGTCGGCGGTGCCGATCGCGTCGTTGGCCTTGTTGATGCCGGGGCCGCGGAAGAAGTAGACATACGCCAGGATGATGACAACGACAGCCACCACCGCGAGCGAGCAGATGGTGATGAGCTTCTTGTTGTCCTGTACCTTGTTTGTCATCGAGGTCAGGGAGTCGTTGATGGCCTCCAGCCCTGATTCGGTCGTTTCGGTTTTCTTTGTAGACATGGATTATGATGTTTTTGTTTTTTCACGGGGAGAATGCCGCCGGCCTTGCGGCAGGCAGCCTTTGAAGCGCAAAATTAAGCAATTAGCCGCAAACAGCCAAAAAAATCATCCCCATTTCGGCTTTTTTTCGTAATTTAGCGTTATCTTTACGGAGAGGTTCGCCCCACGCGTAGCCTCCACCACTCGCGGCCACCGCCGCCGCGCTCCACTTCTGACCACCAACCGACCCATGGAAAAGAAAACCATATCAATCCCCTACGAGATTCTGTCGTATGAAGAGCTGCAAGACGCAGACGCGCTGCTTGTCGACACCGCCCGCGAGGCTTCATTCCGCAGCTATGCCCCCTATTCACGTTTTTCGGTGGGGGCGGCCATCCTCCTCGACAACGGAGAAATCGTCCCGGGAAGCAACCAGGAGAATGTAGCCTTCCCCTCGGGCACCTGCGCCGAGCGGTCGGCCTGCTTCTACGCCCACGCCCGGTATCCCGACGCCAAGTTCCGCAAGATAGCCATCGCCGCCCGGGGCACCGACGGTGAGTTCACCGCCGTCCCGACCGCCCCCTGCGGCAGCTGCCGCCAGGCCCTGCTCGAATACGAGATGCTCGCCGGAGCCCCAGTGGAAGTGCTGCTGGCCGGCAAAGAGGTGATATACAGGCTCCCGTCGGTGGTCTCCACCCTCCCGTTCGCCTTCACCGAGTTCTGACGCAGTGGCAGCCAACCGCCTGCCGCCTGATCAACATATATTTGGGAATATCCCGGATAATCTGTAACTTTGCAGCCCGAACCAAGCTATACAGAGAATTGGACACAGACCCTTTACCACCTTTGATGATCGCCCTTGAGGCCCTCCCGTTCGGGGCGGCCCAGATTGTGGCGTTGTGTTTCGCGGGAGTGGCGTTGCTCATATCAGGCTTCGTCAGCGGAAGCGAGATAGCATATTTCTCCATCACACCCCAGCAGGCCGAAGACCTCGACGAGTCGGAGCGCTCAGGCGCGATACGCCGTCTGCTCGGCATGCCCGAACGCCTCCTGGCCACCATCCTGATTGCCAACAACCTTGTCAACGTGACGATTGTCGTGCTGACGTCATTCGCCCTGACATCGCTTTTCGAGCAGATGAGCCCTGTGGCCAACTTCCTGCTGCAGACCGTCTGCCTGACCTTCCTGATTCTGCTCTTCGGGGAAATCCTCCCCAAGCTCGCCGCCAACACCAACCCGCTGCGCTGGGCCGGTTTCGCCTGCGGCG
Organism: Bacteroidales bacterium; assembly: GCA_910575615.1. Taxonomy (GTDB): domain Bacteria; phylum Bacteroidota; class Bacteroidia; order Bacteroidales; family Muribaculaceae; genus UBA7173. Next base: position 19,390 of record CAJTEX010000023.1, read on the forward strand.
GCATCAACTTCCTGATGAGACTCTTCTGGCCGCTTTCATCCGTCATGGTGAAGTCGACAAAGCTGGTCAACAAAGTCGTGACACGCCAGAGCCGCAACATAACGGCCGACGAACTGGGACAGGCCCTGGAGATAGCCGATGTGGAGAACCGCCCCGACAAGGAAATGCTCCAGGGGATATTGCGGTTTGGCGACACCAACGCCGCAGCTATCATGACCCCGCGCGTCGACATCACAGGCCTTGACTCCGACATGGATTTCGCTGAGGTGATGGATGTAATCGTCACGAAAGGCTACTCCCGCATGCCCGTATTCGGCGAGTCACAAGACGACATAGTCGGGGTTTTGTATGCCCGCGACCTTCTCCCCCATATCCCCGACGGCAAACAAGCCGGCAAAGAGGGGGATGACGGGTTCAGGTGGCAGTCGCTCGTCAGGGAGCCGTACTTCGTGCCGGAGTCACGTATGATCGACGACCTGCTCGAGGATTTCAGGAAACTCAAAATCCACATAGCCATCGTGGTCGACGAATTTGGCGGCACGCGCGGCGTGGTGACTCTCGAGGATGTACTTGAGGAAATCGTCGGCGACATCAACGACGAGTATGACGAGGAGGAAATCACCTACCGCCGCCTGCCCGACGACACCTACATCTTCGAGGGGAAAACCCTGCTCAACGACTTCTTCCGCATCACCGGACTCGACGCCGACGACTACCGGGATGTGGCCGAGGAATGCGAGACCCTAGCCGGCATGCTCCTGGCAATCAAAGGCGACTTCCCGAAAGAGAAGGAGCCGCTGGTCTATGGCCGCTGCCGCTTCCTCATCCTCGACATCGAGCATCACCGCATCACATCGGTGCGCGTGAAAGTCATGCCGCAGGACCAGACCGCCTGACCGCGCAGGGCGGCCTCCTCCAGACACAATCCACATCTCTCCATCCCCCCAACTCACCAGTCATCCCCCACAGTGGTCTTATTCGACAAACAAGGCATAAAGGTGTTTGCCTGCCAGCTACCAGACGACACACCCCGGCGAGGCCCCGGCCGGGCCCTGGCCGAACGCGCCGCCATAAAACGCCTTCTCCGGGAAGCATTCCCCGGCGACCGCGCCATCACGATAGGGCATCACCCATCAGGCGCGCCGTTCCTGACCCGCGAGGATGACCGGCTATGGGCCACCCCCCTCCCCTCCATATCGGTAAGCCACTGCTCGAGGATGGCCGCGATTGCCATCGCCCCGGCACACACACGGATAGGCATCGACTGCGAGAGCGGCGACCGGATGGACACGCTCCAGAGGACTGCCCACAAGTTCCTGTCTCCCGAACAAACCGAGGCTTGGGGGGAATATCCGGCCACACTATGGGCCTGGTGTGTGAAGGAAGCCGCATACAAGGCTGCCGGCCAGCCCGGGCTCGCCTTGGCGTGGATTCCCCTTCCACTCGAGATTCCACTTGGCGCGCCAACCCCCGACTCCGTCATCGAGATTTCCGGCAACAGCTACAACGTCATGCAGGTCGACACCCTCGACCTCCCTGCGGTCCTGATGCTGGTGTCTGGCTGATCGCAACAGCTGATTTCGCCACATCATGCTTTGGAATTTACAGATTTATTTCTAACTTTGCCAGACTCAAAACTACACGTCAACACAACACCTTACAGTATATACCTAAATGAAACGATTACTCCTTCTTCCGCTGATGGCAGTGATTGCCCTGGCCGCGATTGCCCAGAGACAGGACAGGACAAACGCCAAATCCTCGAACAACGCACAATACCAGGTCTTCGGGGTAGCTTTCTACAACCTTGAGAACCTGTTTGACACGATACCCAACAACCCCCTCGGACGCGACGCGGAATTCACCCCCCAGGGCGCCCGCCAGTGGACCGGCAAACGCTACTGGTCGAAAATCGACAACCTCGCGCGCGTCATCTGCAACTTCACCACCCAGACCACACCCAACGGCCCGGCGTTCATTGGTGTCAGCGAGATTGAGAACCGCTCGGTGCTTGAAGACCTCGTCAAGGCAGTCGACCGCCGCCTCCAGGCCGACGGCAAGGCTCCCTGGAACCTCCAGATCGTGCATCACGATTCCCCCGACCGCCGTGGCGTCGATGTCGGCGCCCTCTACAACCCCCGCTACTTCAGGCTCGTGAATGTATCCAACACCCTGCTGACCGTCGAAGGAATGCCCAACTTCCGCACCCGCGACCAGATGTGTGTCACCGGAGTGATGGGCAACGACACTGTGAGCGTAATCGTCAACCACTGGCCCTCGCGCCTCGGAGGCGAGGAGCAGAGCAGCCACCTGCGCGAGGCGGCCGCCGCAACCTCGAAGCATATCGCCGACTCGCTCTGGCAACTGCGTCCCAACCAGGGAGTAATCATCATGGGCGACCTCAACGACGACCCCCACAACAAGTCTTGCGCCAAGGTGCTTGGTGCCACCAAAAAACCTGACGGAGTGGAGCCTCACGGCTTCTACAACCCCTTCTGGTCTATCCTCGACAAGGGAATCGGCACCCTGGCTTACAGAAGTCAATGGAACCTCTTCGACCAAATAATCGTCAGCGGCACACTGCTCGAGAACCACACCGGCAAGCGCAACCTCCATTACTGGAAAGCACAGGTAAACAACTTCGAGTTCCTGCGCGACACTGAGGGCACCCGGCAGAATTATCCATTGCGCACCTATTCGGGCGGAGTATTCCTCAACGGATACTCCGACCACTTCCCGACCGAGATTTTCCTCATCAGGCAGCGTTGACCCTCCAGAGTTGCACACGTGCGGCTTTAAGCTAAAAAATCTTATAAACCCTGACGGTTTGTTACAAAACTTGACATGGCCATTGCACAATGGCCATGTTTTTTATATCTTTGCGGCCAATCATCCGAAGTCGGCATTTCTTGTCAACGCTACGAAAAGACTTCCAAGGTTTCCAACATCAGAAAAAAAATCCCAAAATTGAAAGGCACTATGTTCGGCAAGCCCAACCTTCCCTCTCTGGGCATCTCTGCCATACCTCTCATCGTTCTCCTGGCAGCCCTGCCAACAGTGATAATCCTCCACGGCGCGGACGCTGTGGCCGACACCGGCCCCTGGGTCCTGCTATGCTGCGCCCTGCTGTCGGTGACACTCGCGGCGATTGGCCGCACCGCCACACGCCGCGGACTGCGGTGGGGCTTCCTGCGCAGCGCCGGGCAGATCCTTCCCGCCGTCCCCATACTCATCTGCATAGCGATGGTGGCCACCACATGGATGGCATCCGGCGTGGTTCCCACCCTGATATGCTACGGACTCGACATCCTCTCCCCCTCCCTGTTCCTGATGCTCGCCTGCATGGTAAGCGCCGCCATCTCGGTGCTGACCGGCAGCTCATGGACCACCATAGCCACCATCGGCGTGGCATTCATGGGCATCGGCGAGGTCATGGGCTACTCAGCCCCCTGGATTGCCGGGGCCATAATCTCCGGGGCCTATTTCGGCGACAAGGTGTCGCCCCTGAGCGACACTACGGTGGTTGCGTCCTCGGCTGCCGGAGTCGACCTGTTCCGCCACATCCGCTACCTGATGGTCACCACCGTGCCGTCAATCGTCATCGCCCTGGTGGTATATCTGCTCGTCGGGCTGCTGGGCGACCACTCCACCGCCGCTGTAAATCCCGGACAGATGACAGCCGCCATCCACTCCACATTCAACATCACCCCCTGGGTGCTTGTCATACCCGCCCTGACGGTAATTCTCATCGTCTTGCGTGTCAACACGATGCTTGTGCTTTTCATCAGCGCGCTCCTCGGCGGGGTCGGCATCATTGTCTTCCAGCCACAATTCGGCATGGGAGCCGGCGAGATACTCCTCGCCTTCTGGAAAGGGGTGCATTTCTCGACCGGAATCCCCTCCCTCGACGACCTCGTGGCCACCGGAGGCATCCTTGGCATGACCTCCACCATCTTCCTCGTCGTGTGCGCGATGATTTTCGGAGGCGCCATGATCGGCACCGGGATGCTGTCGCGCATCACGGCGGCATTCACCGCCTCCCTGCGCAAACGCACCTCCATCGTGGGGGCCACCGTCTCCAGCGGACTGGCCATGAACTGCCTGACCGCCGACCAGTATCTATCGCTGATAATCACCGGCAACATGTACCGCGGGCTCTACCACCGTTTCGGCCTCGAGCCGCGCCTGCTCAGCCGCTCCATGGAAGATGCAGTGTCGGTTACCTCGGTGCTGATTCCCTGGAATTCCTGCGGCATCACCCAGTCGACCGTCCTGGGAGTCTCCACACTGGCCTATTTCCCTTTCTGCATATTCAATATCCTCTCCCCCCTGATGTCAGTACTGATTGCCTGGATAGGCTACCGCATCCCTGTCTCCGCCACAGCTCCCCTCCGCCCTGCCAGGGCGTGATCCCACCTCCGGCAGAGGGCCACAGCCCCGGTTTCTCGTTTTTTGCCTCCCATTGTCGGCTTTTTTTGTTACTTTTGCGTTAATACATTACGGAAACTCTCCAAGACGTTCCGGCCCGCGGCAGCCGACCCATCGCGCCCGGCGGGAATTACACGCTAACAATTATTTATTTCTGACATGGATACCGAAAAAACCACTTTCCCTGACATGGCCGACAATGCGACCCCCACGTCGCCACAGACCGTGACACCCACGGAGACACCCCGCGCCCCTGAAGCGGCTTACGCCTCCCAGGAGGAGACAAAGGCCGATAAAAGCCCCCGGCCCGACCTCAAGGTCGAGGCCCCCTCGTCACAGGCCGGCAACATATTCCTGTCGCTGATAATGGCAATCCTCGGCCTCATATTCATATGGATGTGTGACCGCCATGTGGTTGGCTCCACCGTCCTGACAGTCGGCGGCCTGGCATTCATCATCCCCGGCGCCGCGCTGATGCTGTCATTGCTTGTCCGCCGCAAAAACAAGTCTCGCGGATCGGTGATGACATTCATCACCGCCGTCTGCGGACTCGCCGCCATAGCCCTCGGGGTCGTGATACTTGTCGCCCCCGACTCCTTCCGCCACCTGCTGGTCTACCTCTTCGGCGGCCTGCTGATTGTCTCCGCCGCGTGGCAGTTTGACATGATGATGAGGAAAAACCGTGGCATACTCTATCCCGCGTGGCTCACCATCGCCCCGGTGCTGATTGTCGCCCTCGGAGTGGTGATGCTCACACTTGAGGCATTCAAAGGTGAGGCCAACGAGAAATGGATGATGCTCGCAACCGGATGCGGCTTCGCCCTCTTCGGCATCATCGGCCTCTTCATCAGCTACTACGCCATCAAGGCCACCCATACCGCCAAGAAACTCGCAGCTGCCGCCGCCAAAGCAGCCAAAGCCGGCGCGTCGGCCTCACAGGTCTCCTCTCAGGAAACCTCCCCCTCTGAAAAAGCCTGACCTACTGAAATACAAAAATCACTACCGGGCAACCCGCCCAATGGGTTGCCCGGCAGTGATTTATCATTCCCAGAAAACGCCCGCAGCCTGCACCCGACTATAAATCCACCGGTTCCCACACACCTTAAACAGCTGTCACACAAAGCAATCAGGCTTGGCTCACACTACTTTTTTGTCATTTGCCATTGGTCGTTATGGATATTGGATGTATCTTTGTGATATCATATCTGGCTTCAGAAAAGAAGACCTGTTCTCAGCCCGTATTCAGAATCAACCTTAATAATGACATGGACAAACCAGTAAGATTGTGGAATTGCATTGCCTGGATATTCTGCGCAATATGTATGATGGAGCCATTTACAGTTGCCTCACAGAATCCTGTCGCCAGGAAAGAAGCCATCGTGAAGTCGGGCAATGTCCGGTTCACGGTCCTCACCCCTGAGATGATTCGCATCGAACATAGCGACCTGGGTGAATTTGAGGACCGGGCGACATTCGCCATCCAGAACCGCGAAATGGATGTCGTCCCCCCGTTCACAAAAAATGAAGACAAGGAATTCCTTTATATCGAAACCGACAAGTTAAGACTCAAATACCGCAAGGGGACAAATCCCCTGACAGTTCCGGCCTCTCCCGACAATCTCACAATCACACTGTCTCACAACGGGCAACCCGTTGTATGGTATCCAGGCAAACCTGACCCTTTGAACCTCAAGGGGACATGCCGCACACTTGACGGAAGCAACGGCGACAACAAACGTTCGGAGCTTGAAGATGGATTGATCTCACGGTCAGGATGGGCCGTCATCGATGACTCCTGGGCCGCCGTCCGTCCCGACGGAAGCAGGTCATTCGCCCTCTCCCCAGACCAGGAAGTCGGATATGACTGGTGGCGCGAGCGTAAAGACCCCGATGCCTCCGACTTATACTTCATGGGCTATGGATCGGATTACAAGAAAGCTTTGGCCGACTTCACCAAGCTGGCAGAGAAAATCCCCTTGCCTCCAGACTATGTATTTGGTTACTGGTATAGCCGCTACGCATCCTACTCTGATGACGATTACCGTCAGATAATGTCGGAACTCGCCGAGAATGACATACCGACGGATGTCATGATCCTTGACATGGACTGGCATTGGAATGGCGACGCGAATTGCTTGTCGGCCGGACGGGGAGGATGGACCGGCTGGTCATGGAACACCAATCTGATACATGACCCCGTGAGACTGCTTCATGACATCCACGACAACAAGCTCAGGCTGGCCCTGAACCTTCATCCTGCCGATGGCATCAACAATGTCGAGTCGCCCAGATATTACAATGCAATGAAGTCAGAACTGCAAGGCAGGTATGACAATGACGGCACAATAGCGTGGAGCATCGACTACACCGACTTCACTCGGTCGTTCTTCAAGAATGTCATACGCAGCCTTGAGGATGATGGAGTGGATTTCTGGTGGCTTGACTGGCAACAACATCTCACAAGCCCGTACACCCCGGGGCTTGGCGAGACATTCTGGTGCAACCATGTCTTCTTCAATGACATGAAGACCAACCGCACTGGCCGCCGTCCGGTGATTTTCCACCGTTGGGGCGGTCTTGGCAGCCATCGTTATCAAATCGGTTTTTCGGGTGACGCGCTGATCAACTTCCCTACTCTCGCGTTCCAGCCCTATTTCACATCTACGGCTTCCAATGTCGGATATGCCTACTGGGGCCATGACCTTGGAGGACATGCCTTTACTGACGAGAAGATAGTCAACGACCCTGAACTGATGTTGAGATGGATACAGTTTGGCGTGTTCACTCCCATATTCCGCAGCCATGCCACCAAAGATGACCGGATTGAGCGCAGGATGTGGAAATTCAGCAATTTCCCGCTGATGCGCGACGCAGTGAAGCTACGTTATGCGCTGTTTCCCTACATATACACGATGGCGCGCAAAACCTACGACACCGGCATCGGCATCTGTCGCCCGCTGTATTATGAGTTTCCTGACGACGAAGAGGCTTACAGATATGAGGGTGAATATTTCTTCGGCGATGACATACTCGTGGCTCCCATAACGGAGGCTGCCGCCGACGGCAAGACAAGCAGCAAGGAAATATGGTTTCCTGAAGGGCAATGGTGGAGCGTCGCCACGAATCAGCTTGTCGAGGGGCCACGCACGATGACCATGGACTTCACTGCCAAGGATATTCCATATTTCTACAAGGCCGGATCTGTCATTCCCCTTAATCCGGCTTCAGTCGACAGGGTCACGACAAGACCCACGCAGATGGTGCTTGACATCGTGGCCGGCAGTGATGGCGAGGGCGTCCTATATGAGGATGAAGGCGACAATCCAGATTACGCGACAAGATATGCTGTCACCAGGCTGGAACACACCGTCAGTGGCGACACGGAGACCTACGCCATCAGACCGAGAACCGGCCAACAGTCAAATCTGGTCAAAAGCCGCTCTTGGATTCTCAACATTCTCAACGCCCGCTCTCCAGAGGGAATAAAAATCAATGGTGTCACGCCGCGCCAGGAAGAGTGGCGCTACAATGCCGATGACCGCCGGCTCACGATACAGGTTCCGGAAACAAGTTGCGACACCGCTGTCGACATAGTCGTGGAATATGTCACCGGGCGAGAGGATTGAAGCCCAGGCGGCGCTCCATGTAGCGGGCCAGCACATCCACCATCCCCTCCATCGGGAGCAGCGATGAGTTGAGGCAAAGGTCGTATGACGAGGCCATGCCCCAGCGTTTGTCGGTGTAGAAGTTGTAATAGTTGGCCCTGAGCTTGTTAGTCTTCTCTGCGAGCGCCTTGGCTTCCTGCTCCTTCAACTTGTCGCCGCGTCTGAGGATGCGCTTCACGCAATCATCCATCGAAGCGTGGATGAAGAGGTTGATGGTATCCACCCCGTGGTCGCGCAGCACATAGTCGGCCGAACGTCCCACGATGACACAAGGCCCGCGGTCGGCGATTTCCTTGATCACGTCAGACATGTCGCGGTAAATCGACTCGTCGGAGATTGACGAAGGGGTGTACCATGGCATGGAGCTGATGCCCATGTTGAACGAGAATCCACCGCCGGTGAAGGTCGGGAACTTCTCGTCGGACCGCTCGAAAAAGCCTGCGTCGACCCCAGCATGGCAGGCCGCCTCCAGCAGCAGCTCCTTGTCGTAGTAGGCGATGCCGAAAGCGTCGGCGATATGCCGGGCAAACTCACGGCCGCCGCTGCCAAACTGGCGTCCGACTGTGATCACATATTTCCGGTTCTCGTTTTTTTCGTTCAGGTCTGTCATGGCGTGAAAGGATTTGATATGCCGCATCGGCCCGGTCAGTCAGCCGCCCCCACTTCGTGGCGCAGGCTGTAAGTGTTGCGGAGCCGTTCAAAGTCGGCCGGTGATGATTTCAGTGGAATACTGTCTGAGAGAGGGTCGTAGCTGTCTGTCACCGCGCTTGCGCTGACAGCTGCCGGAGGCTGCATGGCCACACCCGGCTCTATCCGCCGGTCAGAGCCGAAATGCTCCAGCACGGCATTGAATGTCACCGCCGTGGCCCGCTTCTTCCCCTCTATTGAATAACCGGCGATATGAGGGGTGGAGATTTCGGCAAGGCGCAGCAGCTCGGTGGATATGGCAGGTTCACCCTCCCAGCAATCCATGGCCAGCCTGTCAACGCGCCCACGGCTGACCGCCTCGGCCAGCGCGCGGTTGTCAGCCACAGCGCCACGGGCCGAGTTTATGACCAACGCCTTCGGGGCGATGTCGAGGAAATCGTGGTCTATGAGATGGAATGTCGGGCATAGACCATCTTTAGACAGCGGGGTATGGACTGTGACCACGTCGGCCTTGCGACCGATTTCAGCCATCGTGACAAACTCCCGGTCGCCGCCTTTGAAAGGGTCTGCGGCGTCCCAGCCCCTATCCCTCGACTGGCGGGGCGGGTCACAGGCCAGCACCTCCATTCCGAGGTTGGAGGCCCAGGAGGCCACTATTGACCCGACATGGCCAAGGCCGACCACACCAAGCCTCATGCCGGGCTGTCCCAGACCGAGGGCGAATATCGAGGCAAGCACATACTGGGCCACTGCCGGGGCGTTGCAGCCGGGGGCCGATACGGTCTTGATTCCGCGAGATGCGAGCCAGGGGAAATCCAGATGGTCGGTGCCGATGGTCGCGGTCGCCACTATCCCCACCCGCGAGCCGTCAAGCAGCCCCGCGCCACATTTTGTGCGGGTCCTGACAATCAGCGCGTCGGCATCAGCGACAGCGTCCCGGGTGATTTCCTCGGGCGACAGCCTGAGGGTGTCGGCGATTCCGGCGAAAGGGTCGCCGTCGAAAGGTATATACTTGTCTATTACAACTTTTTTCATTGGCTGAGGATTCAAGCAGTCTGACACCTATATAACACCCCAGACATAAAATCCGACATATACCCCGGCAATAATCAGGATAGGGATGTAGCTTCGCCGGTTGCGACGGTAGGTGAAAAAATGGGCTATCTGATAGGCCGTCAGGCAGTTGAGCAGGGGAATATAGAAAGCGAAATTGTTGAAATTCAAAATCGAAAACAGCCCCGTGGCGAAGAGCAGCAGGGTCAGGAACCCGTTGAAGGCCCTCACTCGGGAATTGTAGCTCAGTATCTTGAGCAGGTTGGCGACAGTGAATCCGACACCGATCACCAGGGTGAAGCCGGTCACAACAAGCGCGGTCACCACATCGGGGTCGCTGAACATCGACCAGGCTACCACCAGTTCGGGCCAGTGAAGCACCCCCGGGTCAACCAGGCCGAACCCGAACAGTATCCATGGAGGGGTGATGACCCCCATCCCCGCAGCCAGGAATGTGCGCAGGTCGAAGACCCTCATCTGCACACACCCCACCAGAAACACCGGCAGGTAGAGCAGATATGACAAATCGGTGAATCCGGCAAGGGCTATCAGGAAGAATATCAGGAAGATGCGCCGCTGACAGGCCCCGTCTGACCAGGAACTGAACAGCAACACGACGCATATCATCATCATCACCCCCATAAGGTCGCCCCCATAGAAACGGTCCATGACCGAGGGCAACGAGGTCTGCATGATGAAGAACAGGCCGGCAACCAGCGACGTGAGGCTCCGGAAGACATTGAACGCCCTGTTGACATATATTATCAGCACACCCATCGACACCGTGCAGGCGACAGAGGCCACGAGCGACGACAGGGGGCTGCCGAGCCACTCTCTCGCCGGAGTAAGGCCGATGCCGAGAGGGCCGCCGAGAGGCACCACGCCTCCTTTGGCATAAGCCACCCACGCCAGCACACAGGCCACCCCCAGCATCACCATCGCGCAGGCGCGGGTGTGGAGGAATGCAGACAGGTCTCGTTCAGACAACATAGGCGCGTCAGTATGTATCGGTCAGGCAATCAGACAAACTCGTTGCCGATGTCGCGACGGAATGTCTTACCTTCGAATTCAACCTTCTCCACCATCGCGTAGCTGCGCGAAAGGGCCTCGGAGAGGTCTTTGCCATAGCTGCTTACGGCTATCACACGGCCTCCGGAAGTGACGGTGTCACCTTCAGGAGTGACAGCTGTCCCGGCATGGAACAGAATCGTGTCAGGATTCCCGTCGGCACAGTCAAGGCCGCTCATCACCTTCCCTTTGGGGTAAGAGCCGGGATAACCTCCAGAGACAAGCATCACAGTGGCTGCAGCCCTCGGGTCATGCTCCAGAGGCAGGTCGCCGAGGTCACCCTTGGCGGCGGCGGCGAGCAGCGGCACAAGGTCGGAGGCCACACGGAGCATCACGGCTTCGGTCTCGGGGTCGCCCATACGGACATTGTATTCAATCACCATCGGCTCACCCTTGACATTGATGAGTCCCAGGAAGATGAATCCCTTGTAATCTATCGAGCGTTTGCGGAGCCCCTCGACAGTGGGCTTTATGATGCGTGTCTCCACCTTCTCCATGAAAGCGTCGTCGGCGAAGGCTACCGGGGTCACAGCCCCCATGCCTCCAGTGTTGGGGCCTTTGTCACCTTCGAAGATACGTTTGTAGTCCTTCGCGACAGGCAGCACGCGGTAACCGCCGTTGCCGTCGGTCAGCACGAACACCGAGCATTCTATGCCGCTGAGGAACTCCTCGATGACCACTGTGGCCGAAGAGGCACCGAACATGCCGCCAAGCATCTCGGCAAGCTCCCTCTGGGCCTCCTCAAGGCTGTCAAGGATCAGCACACCCTTTCCGGCGGCGAGGCCGTCGGCCTTAAGCACATAAGGGGGTGTGAGGCTGGCCAGGAACTGTTTCCCCTCCTCCAGGGTCTCGGCGGTGAAACTGCGGTAACGTGCCGTGGGAATCCCCTCGCCCTCCATGAACTGCTTGGCGAAATCCTTGCTGCCTTCGAGTCGGGCACCCTCCTTCGACGGGCCGACCACCAGCACTTCCGGGGCCTCCTTGGCCAGGAAGTCGGTGATTCCGGCAACCAGCGGGTCTTCATTGCCGACCACCACCATATCTATCGAGTTGGCTTTCACCGCCTCCAGCACCGCCTCAAGGTCGGTGGGCTTGAGCGCGAGGTTGCAGCCATAACGGGCAGTCCCGCCATTGCCGGGAGCGATGATGAGGTTGGTGCAGTCGGGACTCTGACTGATTTTCCAGGCCAGGGCCGACTCACGGCCACCTGAGCCAAGCAGGAGAATGTTCATAGGGGGATATTATGTTGTTTTTTCTTTGTTTCTTATTCCTCTTTGTTCTTGCGGGCGCGCATCACCGGCAATGTCGGCTGCTTGCCCGTTATCGACTTCAACGCCTCGGGGTTGCGGCGTATGGCCAGCGGGTTCTCCGACTGGCGCGGCCTCTCCTCGAAGCCACGGCGGTCCTTGTCGAAACCGCGTCTCTCACCCCTGTCGAAGCCACGCTCCCTGCGGTCGGAATCCTTGCGGAACCCGTCACGCTCCTGCGGGCCAGACCTCTTGCCTCCCGGGCGGTAACGCTCCTCAAGCTTGTTGCGGGGTTCCTTGGCCCGGTTTTCACGTCGCTCGGCCCTCTTCTCGCGGAACGGGCGCTCCTCTCCGGGCTTGCGGCGGTCGCGCGGCCCCTGGCGGCGTTCATCGCCATCGCGTCCGGACTCCTTGCGGAATCCTCCGTCACGGTCTTTGCGGAACTCCTTGAATTCGTTGCGGCGGCGGTCTTTGAAGCCACCCGCGCGCTGCTCCTTCTTCTCCTCCACGTCGCGCAGACGGCCCCCCTGGCTGCGGAAGCTCTTGTAATCACCCTCGAAGATGATATACTCGCGCAGCTGGCATTCCAGCGCGCCGTTGAGAATCGGCATTTTGGTAGACGGAGCCAGCCCCACGCGGTGGAAATACTCCTCGTGGTAACCGATAATCCAGGCGTGATAGCCCTTGAAGACATTCTTCAGCTTCGAACCGATAAGTTCGTAAAGCCCCTCCATGTCGTCAGAGGAGATGCGCTCGCCGTAAGGGGGATTGGTGACCAGCACACCGTTGGCGGGGGCTTCGGTCCAGGCCGACAGAGGCTTTGTCTCCAGCTCTATCATGCGCCCCACACCCGCGCTCTTGATGTTCTTCTCGGCAATCTCGACAGCCTTGGGGGAAATGTCGGCGCCGTATATCTTGAAATTGAACTCCTTCTCGTTGGAGTCGTCATTATACAGACGGTCAAACAGCTCAGGGTCGAAGTCGCGCCAGTTCTCGAATGAGAAATGCCGACGGTAGACACCCGGATTGATGTTGGCGGCGATGAGGGCAGCCTCGATGAGGAATGTGCCGGAGCCACACATGGGGTCGACCAGCGGACAGTCTCCGCGCCATCCGCTTTTCAGGATTATGCCGGCGGCCAGCACCTCATTGATGGGGGCCTCGGTCTGGGCCACACGGTAGCCGCGCTTGTGGAGCGACTCGCCCGAAGAGTCGAGCGACAAGGTCACCCGGTCGCCCGCGATATGCACATTTATCATCACATCCGCATCCTGCAGACGCACACCTGGACGCACATCGTCGCCGTAACGGTCCTTGAACCAGTCGACAATCGCATCCTTTATCCTGTATGTAACAAATCTGGAATGGGTGAACTCGTCGCTGTATGCCACTGTGTCGATAGCGAAAGTGCTTGACGGCGACATCAGTTTCCCCCAGTCGAATTCCTTGGCGTATTCATACAGCTCGTCTGTGTCGCGGGCTATGAACTTGTATATCGGCTTGAGAATCCTCAACGCCGTGCGGCAGCTCAGGTTGGCACGGTAAAGCATTTCGAGGTCTCCCTCGAACGACACCATCCTCTTGCCGGGTTCCACATTCTCCGCGCCCAGTGCGCGCAATTCCTCGGCAAGCACATCTTCCAATCCCTGGAAGGTCTTCGCCACCATTTCAAAACGTTCGTTCGCCATACGGTGAAAGTCATCAAATTTTGTGCAAAGTTACAAAAATCCCCGCAATCGCCATCTCCGCCGCCACCCTACTTTGCGGTTTCCGTTAAAGATTTTTTTGGTAAAATCAAACCGTCAAGTCAATCGTGTTTTGTTAAATCCACCTGCAATTGTTAACAAACATTCAAAACCACACGAAAAATGCGCCATATAAGTTAACAAAACTTAATATGACGCATTTTCTTGCCCCAAAATTATGTTGCACAACATAAAACCACTACCTTTGCATCAGTTTTTCATGGTATTAGATTTAAGGTAAGAAGATTATTCGTCGCGACGACGAGTAATTTTTTTTATACCTGTCCCAATTGGTTTGAAAAATTCCGGGTTGATTACCCGATGTCATCGTTATGCCGTAAATTTCTCGGTAACCCGTCACGGCAGATGATAAATCGCCACTTTTCCGTAAACGGTTGTGAGTTTGGCTTTTTTTAAGTAATTTTGTCGCAGTCAAATAACTTACTGGATTTTTATGAAATTACGCGCTGTCCTCACCAACGCAGTCACATTGATGATTCTGCTGTCGTCTAACCTTGCCGGAGCTGAAACCATAAGCCACGCCGAGGCAATGTCAAAAGCTTATGCTGCTATCACACGCCATCAGAGTGATTCGCGCCGTGTTCCCTCATCCTCTCTTCTCAAACTGAGCTATGATGCCGGTAGCTATTACATTTTCAATTCCGAGAGAGGAGGATGGGCTGTGGTGGCTGCGGACAATCGTGTGCCGCAGGCTGTGCTGGCCTACTCCCCATCCGGGTCTTTCGATATAGACAATGTGCCTGCAACCGTCAGGAGCCTCCTTGACGGTTATGCAGGTGAGATTGATGCTCTCGACACCCGGGAGTATGTCATTGCCCCCAAACGTGCGTCGGGCCGCAGTGTCGCGCCACTTCTTGGAGAGACTGCCTGGGCGCAGGGTGACCCGTTCAACCGTATGTGTCCTGTCATTGACGGCCAAAGATGTGTCACAGGGTGTGTCAACACCGCCATAAGCCAGATAATGTATCACCACCGTCACCCTGCTGTCGGTCGGGGATCGCATAGCTATCAGTACAACGAAGGCACCTTGTCCGCAGATTTTTCCAAGTCTGTCTACCAATGGGATTTGATGAAGCCCGTTTACTACGGCAGCGACAGCGAGGAGTCGAAGGATGCCGTAGCGTTGCTTATGAGGGATTGCGGCATCGCCAATTCGTCGAACTATGGCACTTGGGAGACAGGCGCATCACTGAATTTGGCCGGACTTGTCGAATATTTCGGTTATGACAGAAGTGTGAGAAGTCTTGACCGTAACAACTGCACACGCGAGTATTACGAAGAGACGATGCGCTCCGAGCTTGACGCGGGACGCCCTGTCGAGTATGAAGGTGGTAGTCCGAATGGCGCACATGCGTTTGTCTGTGACGGGTATGACAGCGAGGGGTATTTCCACTTCAATTTCGGGTGGGGACCCGGTTCGACCGGCTATTATCTGACCTCCGCCACCGGTTTTGATTCCTCTCCCGGAATACATTATTCAATTATGCCCGATGTCGGCAATCCGCCGGCTATAACCGCAGGTTCGTCGAAAGACTTTTCATGGGAAAATGGCGACCGCATAGGCTGTTCAATTGATTGCCTGGTTGCCTGCGGCGAGCCTTCGACAATCGAGGTTGGACTGGAGGTGTGCGACAAAGCGACCGATGAGGTGTCGTATCTCATAAAGTATACCTATCCCAATATGAGTGGCGTTTACATCGGGGAATTTATTTTCGATGACGCTGTGGCCGACGGCGATTACCGCCTGAGGGCTGTTTGCCGTGTAAACGGAGGTGAATGGGTGCGAGCTACCTTCGGCGACATGCGTGTCAGCTATGTCGATGTCAATGTCAGCGGAGGAAGAAAAACTTATACCGACGAGGTCATAGAGGATGATATGGACCCCGGAGTGGTACGCATCGACGGTGTTTATTACCGGTTGGATGGAGACAGGGCAGTCGTCACCAGCCGAAACGCCCGTAAAGCGAGCTACTCAGGCAATGTCATCATCCCGGACAAAGTGAACTACCAGGGACGCACAATGATTGTCGATGAGATAGGTGAAAGCTCTTTCGCGGAGAGTCAGGTCAGCAGCGTGGTGGTCGGGCGGAATGTCAAGACCATAGCTTTCGGCTCATTCGACTTCACTACCATTGGAAGCCTGATTTTCGAACAGCCGTCCGCTCTGCGCGAGATAGGCGGCTGGGGCTTCAACGCTTGCAAAATCGACGTGGTGGAATTGCCTGAGGGGCTTGAATCCATAGCCACCTGCGCTTTTCAATCGACATCGATGACAAAGCTTAAGTTGCCCTCAAGCTTAAGATTCATCTCCAACTCCGCTTTCAATTACAGCACTCAATTGCGGGATGTGTATGTCCGATGGAATGATGTCGCGTCACTGCCGACACTTGGCAATGGTGTGTTTGATGGATGTGAGAAATCCCAAATCAATCTGCATGTGCCTGTAGGTAGCGCTTCAATATATGCCGCCGAACCTCAATGGAATGAACTCAATATAATAGAAGATGCTGATTCGGGTGTCGAAGAGATTGCAGGAGACTGGTTGGAAATTATGGCGGCCAACGGTCGTATCGTCATCACCGGACTCCCTGTCGGCACTGTCGCCACCGTTTATGGCCTCAGTGGTATGGCAGTCGCGACAACTGTTGACGGCGAGGTGGATGGGCTCAACCACGGAGTGTATATCGTGAAAGCCGGTTCGACTGTGGCAAAGGTTGTCTTATGAGATATTGATATCTGACGAAACACAGCCGTGGGTTAGCGCCTGGTGTAGTCCCTCAGGGGGAACTAACCACCGACGCTAACCCAAGGTTATTCATATGTCATATACTTATTATAAATGATTCTTCCGCAATCGCCATAGTGACAGATAATCAGTGGAATACATTTGAATCCGTGGAATCCGGTGAGCGCAGCGAACCAATCTGCGTAATCTGTGTAATCTGCGTGAGACCTTGAAGGGAGCGCAGCGACCGGAAGAGGGTCAGGCGTGGATGATGCCCTTGTTGGGGGGAGTCTGCGGAATCTTGATGGCGGAGTTGGCAGCGTCGGAGGCACGGATGGCCACACGTCGGATTTTGCCCGATATGGTCTTGGGCAGCTCCTTGACAAACTCTATCACGCGGGGATATTTGTAAGGGGCGGTGATACGCTTCACATGGTTCTGGATATCCTTCACGAGGTCAGCACCGGCCTGCTGCACATAATCGGCGGCAAGCACGATGGTGGCCTTGACAATCTGCCCCCTGACATCGTCAGGCACGGCGGTGATGGCACACTCCACCACTGCCGGATGGGTCAGGCACGCGCTCTCGACCTCGAACGGGCCGATGCGGTAGCCCGACGACTTTATCACATCATCCTTGCGGCTGACAAACCACAGGTAGCCGTCTTTGTCGCGCCATGCGATGTCGCCTGTATGGTAGAAGCCGTCGTGCCAGGCGTTGGCGGTCAGTTCCTCATCGTCGAGATACTCTTTGAACAGCCCTGCGGGTTTCTCCCCGTCGCGGTCGGCCCTTATGACAATCTCTCCGTTTACATTGTCATCCACCGGATTTCCATCCTCATCCACGATGTCTATCCCATACAGCGGGTTGGGAAGCCCCATCGAGCCGGGACGCGGCTCCACCCAGGGGAAGGTGCCGACGGTCAGCGTGGTCTCGGTCTGGCCGAACCCCTCGCGGAGCGAAATGCCTGTAAGCTCCTTCCATTTCTCGAACACCGAGGGGTTGAGCGCCTCTCCGGCAATCGTGCAGCGGTCGAGGGCCGAGAGGTCAAACGACTTGACATCCTCCCTTATCAGGAACCTGAACACCGTGGGAGGAGCGCAGAAGGAGTTGATGCGGTATTTCTCCATTATCCCCAGCAGGTCTTTAGGCACGAATTTGTCGAAGTCATACACAAAGACATCGGCCCCGCAAATCCATTGTCCGTAAAGCTTGCCCCACACAGCCTTTCCCCACCCGGTGTCGGCCAGGGTCAGGTGGATGTCGCCCGGACGCAGGTTGTGCCAGAAACGGGCAGTCACGATATGCCCCAAGGGATATGTGAAGTCATGGGCCACCATCTTCGGCTCGCCGGAGGTGCCGGAGGTGAAATAAAGCAGCATCTCGTCGGAGTTGCTGTTGACTTTCTCAGGACGGCGAAAAGCAGGGGCGCCATCAACACCCTTGTTGAAGTCAAGCCATCCCGCCGGCACGCAAGGCCCGGTTGAGACCAGCCATTCAAGGCTCTTGCAGCGGGGACGCGCCTCTTCGATATGCTCCACCATGTCTGGGTCTCCGGCAGCGACAATCACCTTTATGTCGGCCATACGGCAACGGTATTCGATATCCTCAGCCGTAAGCAGGTGGGTGGCCGGGATAGCCACGGCCCCGAGCTTGTGGAGGGCCATCATCGCGGGCCAGAACTGCCAGTGGCGTTTGAGCATCAGCATCACCCTCGTGCCCTTGCCTACCCCGAGGCTTTGGAAGAAAGAGGCGGTCTGGTCTGACAGCTCCTTCATGTCGGCGAAAGTGAATCGCCGTTCCTCCCCATCGGGATTGGTCCATAACAACGCCTCCCTGGAAGGCTCCTCGGCAGCCCACACGTCCACCACATCATACGCGAAATTGAAATCGCGAGGGATGGTCAGCTTGAAATTGGCGGCGAAGTCGGCATAGCTCTCAAAATCTGTGCGGTTTGTGAAACGTTCAATCATAATCTACCTAATTCTATCATAATGTACCTGATTCGTAGTTGGAAACATCTGCAAGTTACAAAAAGATTTTATCAACAATGCTATAATTACACAGTTTAATTTTATGCACACCAATAGTTAACGTGCGTTAAAGCCCTCCTCACGGAGGTCAGACACCACAGGCTGATTTCAGGCGTAGGAGTGAAGTCCGGAAAGGAGATGATTGACCCCGAAATAGGTCATCAGCACAGACAGGAAGGCCAGGAGCAGGTAGAGACACAGCACACGAGGACGGCGCAACAGGGGAAACGAGGAGCCATGGAGCGGGAAGGCATACACCAGCAAAGTGACCAGTGCCCAGGTCTCCTTGGGATCCCACCCCCAGTAGCGTCCCCACGACTGGTTGGCCCACACCGCCCCGACGAAAATCCCGGCGGCAAGCAGAAACACCCCGGGATAAAGCAACAGGGCGCAGAGACGCGCCACAGCCGAGCCTCTCGGGGTTGATGCCCCCACACCTAGGGCCACACCTGACAGGATGGCGATGGCCGCCAGCAACGCGTAGGAGGCCATCACAAGCAGCACATGGATGGAGAGCAACGGGGAGGCAAGCACCGGCATCAGATGAGACACCGTGGCCCCGCCTCTGCCCATCATCGCCACAAGCAGCGACAGGCCGCCGACGGCAAGGGAGGCATATGCCGCGGGGCCAAACCTCCGGGCCTGGAAGAAACCCACGGCGGCCCCGATCGACAGCCACCCCATCAGCAACATGGTCTCGTAGCCGTTTGACAAGGGGACATGCCCTCCGACATACCACCTCAACCCCATCAGCATACTCACCCACACAAACAGGCCCACAGTCAGAAGAAAGCAGGCACGCCGGCACCTTGAAGAAGGCAGAAAACCGGCGACTGCCAGCATAAGAGCCACGAGGCCGGGCCATAGGGGGCTGCCATAACGGTTGTAGAGGAGTTCAGCCTCAATACGCGAGGCCGACGGGAGCGTGACTCCCGGGATGGAAGACTGGAAATCCCGCAACCGGGAAATCTCATCATCAGCATTTTTCCATTGCCTGGCCGCCACCTCGCGCGAGATGCGGTCAAGCACCGTGGTCATGAATATGTAGTCCTCCCCGTCAATGTCGGCTGGGGGACGGTCGGCGAATGACAGCCATTCGACAGGCCCGTCGTGAGAGACGGCCACAGGAAAAACCCTGAAGGCAGACCCCGTGCAGACCATCGTCACCAACGCCACCTGCGAGTCGGTGTCGCGTAGCTTTCGGTCGGCAAGGTCGTCGGCCACCGCGTGTTCAAGCCTGTAACCACGAGTGGTGTAGAAATCCTTTATCGAGGCATATCCCCCTCCGTCAACCCCGAGCAACCGTGAGGCCTCCTCACCCTCGACCTTAATGAACGGTTCATTCTTCCAGGAATCATAATAAAAGAGCCATCCCGCGACCACCTGCTCGGCGGTCAGACCACGGTAAGATGTGGAACCATTGACTTTCAGGCAGAAGTCACGCGCCATTGTCTGCAGCGGCATCACCCGGTCGCCCCAGTAGACATACACCTTGCCGAGGCGGGCAGCCAAAGCCCGGGGGACAGTCTGCGGCGGTGGCGCGGATACTGCCGCCGAGGCGGTTTCCGAGAACAGAAGCAAAAGCAACGGGGCGGAGCGGCGCAACAGCTGACGGAACCGGCTTTTGTGCGACATGAAGAATCCTGTCATCGACAACACCAATGATATGTAACCGGCGTAAGTCACCCCTATCCCCCAGGGATCATACGATACCGAGAGGGTCGAACTGTCAGGGGCAAGCGATGTCTGATAGAAACGGTAGCCCCGCAGCTCGAGTATGTTGTTCATCGACAGCCGGCGGCGCGACTGGGCGGCAGACCCATCATTGACCACCACCACCGAGGCGTAATCCATCGGCGACGATGTGCCGGGATAATATTCAATCTCTGAATGGTCGAGCGACAGCGAGAACGGCAACGGCTCATGGCCCCCCTCGTCAAGGGTGAAACCGTCAGCCGGAGGCTCGCCACACACCAGGGTGACCTTCCCCTGCTTCCCCCAGACGTAGGTGATTCCCGCGCCGGCGAGAATCAGCAAGAGCGACAGATGCAGCCCCATTGTCGCCACGGACATGCCACGCCTGCGGGCCAGCAGCCACGCGAGCGAGCAAGCCGCGGAGACCGCCCAGAGGGCGATCATCCACGGCGAATGATATATGGCGGTGAACGCCGCCTCGCTCCCGGCCAGCCGCTCGACCACGGTCGCCGTCATAAGCGAGAGGGTCAGGAAGCCGGCCGAGCCAAACGCGAGATTGCGTAGTGTATGGCTGTCGGTCATCACGGAGAATCAGATAGCGTCAAGGAAGGTTATCACCGCGTCGCGGTCAGCCTTGGACAGCTGGCGGAACCGCTCCACCGAGTAGCGGGCATCGCTCCGGGGGGAAACTCCATGCCACATCACAGCCTCCATGGTGGTGCGGGCGCGGCAGTCGTGGAGACGGTCGGCGGTGGCCGAACCGGTCACGCGCTGATGCAGTCCGCGTCCCCAGAGCGGGGTGGTGCGGCACCATCCGGTGCGGATGTCATTGGTCATATGCAGCTTGTGCTGCACCATGTCGGTGTAGGGCCAGATGGTCTGGTAGGGGTAACGCGGCAACTCGTTCCCGGCGAAGAAACGCGCCGGGTCGCGCACATTGTCGGCCCCTGTCTTCCAGGATGGACGGTGGCAGTAGGCGCAGCCGATTTCCTCGAAAATCTCCTTACCACGGGCCACATCCGGATTGTCGATGTCGCGGACAGCCGGCACAGCCAGTCCTCGGTGCCACACCATCAGGTCGGTGTACTCGTCGTCGGTCATCTCCACATCAAGATTCCTGGAGTTGAGATAAGCCAGGATGCGGGTCTCGATGTCGCCGTTCCACCACTCGGGATGGTTGCGCCCCGGGTCGACCGTGGCGAGATAGTCGTCAAAACCGGCCTGCACGGCAGGGTCTTTGGCCGAATACGCGGCCCATGTGCCTGCCCCGTCGAGATAATGGTAACGGCGGTCAGAACGGGTGACATTGGTGATGTTCCAGATGGCGTTGGCCCCGGCGGCATCCTGGAGAGGGCCGCGCGAGAGGGCGTAGGTGAAACGGCGCGGATAGGGGGTGCCGTCACCCTGGAGCGAGTTGGAATACTGGCTCGTCCACTGCCCGTCGGCGAAGAAAGCCGGGTTGAGGCCATTGGGGAGCAGCCCGTCAGCCTCCTCCTGGCGGTACTGGGCGAGCAGGTCAGCATCGTCGATGGCATCGAGCAGTCCGGTGCCGTATATGCCGATTGTGCTTTCGAGCTTCACCTCATACGCCTCGGGCAGCTGGTAGCCCTGGCGCACCACATATATCGCGTCGGAGGGCATGGTCACCTCGGGATATTGCAGCTCATAGGTCTCCCCGTCGGGGAAACGGTTGCCCCAGTCGTCGGTCTGGGCCAGCCATTTCACCTGTATCTTGTTCTCGTCGACCGGAGCCGAGAAGGGGGCCACGGCATGGCTCTGCGGCATGCCGGCGAGCCAGCTGACATACCCCTCGGTCTGGGGATTGTAGACCACCAGCAGGCATCCGTTGCCTATCTGGTCGGTCTTGAAGGCTCCGGCCTCCACCCGTTTGCCATGGCTGTAGCCGGGGTGGCAATGCATGCATGACGTGCGGATATAGACAGGGCCGAGACCCGACCTGACACCGCTCGCGTTGGACATGAACGGCTTCTCGAAAATGGCCTCGCCATTCTTGAAACTCTGGTATAGGCCCGCCTCCTCGACAGCCGGGGAGGGCTGTTCGAGGGCATTGGAGGTGGTCAGGAAAGCGGTGCCGAGTTCCCCGCCCGAATAATACCACTGGGGGAAAACGCGGTCTGTGGGTTCCTCGTTGCGTATCGGCTCGTCATCCGAGCAGGAGACAAGCAGCAGCGAGGCGGCAACGGGCAGAATCAGTTTTCTCATAAATGTTTATTGCTTGGAGAGTTCGGAATAGACCTTTTCAAGGGTGGCCACAAGGTTGTCGCCCACCACTTCGACGGCGTTGGCGGCTTCAGCACCGGCGGCATTGAGGGCGAACGGTTCGGGGATGGCGGCGATGGCCGAGATGGCATTGTCTATCGCGGCGCGCATCTCTGAGTCGAGCGCGGGGTTGACACTGCGGACATAGTCGGAGATTGAAGCGTCACCGGCCACAGAGCCGCAATATGAGTTCTTTATCGAGCGGATATTGTCCTGGAAGTCCTCGATGGAGTTGAGGCTGTAAGGCGACTCGATATAGTTGCGGTCGTCAAGCGAGCTGCCGTTGTGGGGACGACCGATTTTGGTGTTGCCAACCTCGTCGGCGATGTCGATGCACCCCTGGATGATTTCCTCGGCCACCTCCTGGTAGGTCTTGTAAATCGAACCGGCCTGTCCGGCGTTGGCCATCATCCATCCGTGGTCCTTACCCTTGTCGAGGTCGGCCTCGTCGAGGATATCCTGTTTCTCGGAAGAGATGTTGGGAGTCCCGGCCCAGCAGGCCTCAAGACACACACACTGGTTGCGGAGGTCTTCGGCCACCATCAGCAGGT
Source organism: Bacteroidales bacterium (assembly GCA_910575615.1). Classification (GTDB taxonomy): domain Bacteria; phylum Bacteroidota; class Bacteroidia; order Bacteroidales; family Muribaculaceae; genus UBA7173. The sequence continues at coordinate 42,550 of CAJTEX010000023.1, forward strand.
ATGTGATTTCCTCGGGGGTGTAATTGAGGGAGTGATAATTTGAGGTACGCCCGTCGGCCGAAAGCTCGAAGAGCATGTACTCGATGGAGTGGAATCCGAGCAGTCCGTAGCCGAAGTTATTGTCAAGGGTCAGCTCCGCCCCTTTGCGCAGCTCGGCCAGCAGCCTGTCCATGGCGGCCTTGTCGAGAGGCCAGGAGTCGATATGCGGGTCGATGTTGTAATCTGCGGCAGGGCCGAAGAGAAATGCCTCAGACAGCTCCCAGTAGCGGCGCGACTCCTTCCAGGCATTGGCGGCGGCGGCGATGTCGGCGGTGGTCAGGGCCCCGGCGGCATGGTGCTGGCTGATAATCTCGCAGTTGTCATACAGCTCGATGGCAGCATCGGCCATGCCCTTGTAGGTGGGAAGCACGGTATGGCTCACATATGCCTGTGCGGCACTCTTGAGCATGGTCTCCTTGGTTGATTCCTCCGGTTCGCCGGGGGTGTTATCAGAGCATGACACGGCAGCCAGTCCGAAGAAAAAGAGGGAGAGCGACTTTAGGGTGTTCTTGATGTTCATATGTCTTTTGTTTTAAAATTTCTGCATCATGTCGGGCAATCAAAGGAACCAGCCTGAATAGGCCACGCCGAGGGAGATTGAAGGCTCGTTGTTGTATTTTCGGTCAAGCAGCCCCACGGCATATTCCCCCTTGATGACCACCTGGGGGATGGGATAGTAGTTGAGTCCGACGGCGACACGCTGGCGGGCGCACCAGTCGTAATCGAGGTCGCCACCCTGCATCTTGTACATGGAGTCATAGTAGTCGTAACGGCCGAAGAGGTAGAGACGCTGGTTGGCGGCGCGTAGCCTGGGCGACAGGGAGAAGAAATCATATCCGGCCTCGATGCCCGTCGCGATCGCGTCGGAGGCCACTCTCTGTTTTTTTGACGGCGACTTGCTCGGCATGTTCATATTGAAGGATGAGATATGTTTTGAGTCGCTCAGATGACCGTAATCGAAGTGGCCCCGGGCGAGGAAGCCGAATCCCTCATAACGGAAATCGAAGGTGCCGATAGTCACGGTGCCATGCACGCCGTCATTCTTCTCGCTGGCGGTGGGGGCCATGGTGTTGCGGAAGGAATTGCCGACATATCCCGCCACCGACAGCCTCAACCCCTTGACCGAGGTGTTGTCGACACGAAACGCCCCGGCGTAGCTGTTGGCAATCTTGTATTCATAAGGCGAGGCCGATCCGTCATGGATCCAGCCCTGCGAACCAAACCGCTCGCTGTCGAGGCCGGGCATGAACATCAGCTCGTAACGCCAGTCGCCGGCCTTTCCCCAGAGGGAGATGCCGATTTCATGCCAGGTGCAGGGCATTATGGTGTTCTCCCCTTCGGGGCGGTAGACCCCGAAGAACTCGGTCGGCATATGGTGGGAGTTGGTCTGCCCCACAGGGACAACCATCATACCGGCCCTCACGTTAAGCTGGGGCATGAATGACTTCTGAATCCAGAACTGCTCGAGGGCGACCTCGCCGCCGCGCTCGACCTCGCTCTCATACTCGCCCCCCTCCTCATTCTCAAACTCGACGGCCGACTCGGTGCCGCCATGCTCGAATTCAATTTCCGAACTCATCGACCATCCTTTGCCGAAGTCATAGCCGATGAAAATCACCGCGTGGGGGATATCGAAACGCCCGTTGCTGCGCGCGTCGCGGTAATTCTCGGGAGAGACATAGCGGAGATAGCTGTCACTGTAAAAGTTGCGGGTCATGGCCACCTCGCCGTAACCTCCCACATGGAGGCGGCTGGTCCAGGAGCTTTTTGATTTTGAAGAAGAGGCCACACTGTCAGCCTCCTCGGGATGAGCCGAGGCGGCCGGGAGGCAAGCCATTGACAAGGAGAGGATTGCGGTCAACGCGAAATGTCTGGTCATAATATTCCTTTGCAAACTGTGAAAATGTGTTGCAAAGTTACCTGTATCTGTTAACGTCCGCAATCCTCAAAATCGGGTAATTTTCACCAACCTTAACTCCCGGCCTCCATACCCCCAATACCAACTTTTGATTATTTTAACCATTAATTACGGCCATTTCACCCTTGATTGCACAGCAGAGTATCCGGATTTTGGCTAAATTTGCAGCAACTCACACAAATGCCATGAAAAGATTCAATCCGATGAGAATATGCCTGCTCCCGGTGATGGGAGCGTTGCTGGGATGCGCATGCTCCAAGTCTGGAAAGGATGTCAAGGAAGAGGCCGACACCGCCGTCACTCCACCGCTGCAGACCGCCTCAGCTGGTGACATCGACCGGTATCGCATCTACTCGCCTGAGATGGGCGACACTGTCACCATTGATGTCTGGACTCCCGAGGGTTATCCCGGCGATGACGGCCACCGGTATCCTGTGATATACATGCATGACGGCCAGAACCTCTTCGACGCGTCGACCACATGGAACGGCCAGTCGTGGGAGATGGACTCTGTCGTCTCGGAGCTTGTGGCAGCTGGCGAAATCGAGGCCCCGGTAATAATCGGCATACACAGTGTGGCCGAGACTCGCGTGGGCGACCTGATGCCCCAGAAGGCCAAGGATTACATCACCTCCACCCCCGACTCGGTATTGCGCGACTTCCTGGAGAAGACCCCGCTGAGAGGGGATGCCTACGCGGCTTTCATTGTCAACACGCTGCGTCCGGCGATGGACGCGGCATACCGGCTGACTGCCAATGCCGACTCCACTTTCGTGATGGGGTCGAGCATGGGCGGCCTGATGTCGGTCTATGCGATGTCGGAATATCCCGATGTGTTCGGCGGGGCCGGATGCCTCTCCACCCATTGGGTGGGCACACTCGACGGCGACCCGACTTTCGCCAACGCCATGTATGATTACCTGTCGGAGCATATGCCGCGCGACGGCCGCCACCGTCTATATTTCGACCACGGGACGGAGTCCATCGACAGCCTTTATGGACCGGCAAACGAACGCGTGGTGGCGCTGGCCAGGTCGCTGGGCTACAGCGAGCGCCCGGCTGACGGCACACGCCCGACTCTCGACAATTATGTCGCCGAGGGAGCGGGCCACGAGGAACGTTTCTGGGCGGCTCGTGTGAAACGCCCCCTGCGCTTCCTTTTGGGCAAGAAGCAGGCAGAGGGCGAGTGATTCTGTCGGGGAGTTGGCTGTCAGAGGCTTTCGCGCAAAATCTCCACGATTTCGCCACGGGTCATCCTGCGGTAGCCGCCAGGGAGGATAATCGAGGCGTCGGCGATGCCGTCAATCATCTCCGGGGTCACACCGAGCGAACTGATTTCTGATGCCGCGCCTATCTCTTTTATCCAGGCGGCGAGCGCGTCGATTCCCTCCTCGGCGAGCTGCCTGTCGGTCTTCCCCTCCGAGGGGATGCCCCATACGGCAGTTGCAAAACGGGCGAAGCGACCCAGGCCGTCTTCCATTATGTGGCGGTAATAGGCCGCCGAGACTCCGGCGAGGGCCATGCCGTGGGTGGCGTCGGTGTAGGCCCCGATGGCGTGTCCTATCATATGCACCATCCAGTCCTCACTCTTGCCGCAGCCTATGAGGGTGTTGAGCGCCCAGGTCGATGACCACATGAGGTTGGAGCGGGCCTCATAGTCATCGGGATTCTTAACAGCCACACGGCTCGACGCGATGACCGAACGCATCAGTCCCTCGGCGAGGTAGTCTGACGTGGAATCGTCATCCCCCGAGAAATACTTTTCGCAGTATTACCGACACTGTGTCACTTGCCACGCCACGAACCATTGCCGCAAGAGCCCCTTTGCCCCCATGCGCGGCTTTGTTGGTCAGTATGGTGTAGACATCGCCATTGCTCAGGCAGGTCTCGTCAAGACTCATGTCCGCGCCGAAATTTTCAGGATACAATATGTATTCATCGGCATGGTCAAGCTGGCCCCACAACCGATAGCCACTGATCACTTCCTTGTATTGCTTGCGCAGTGTCTGTCCGTTCAGTCCGTTGCGTGCGGCAAGAGTGGATATGCTGACGGGAGTGATTTCAATCTCCCTCTTTTAAAAAAGCGACGAACTCGGCGTTAAGCCTTGTGCCGTCGAACTCAGAGATGTCCCACTGATAACTGAATATCTCGCCGGTTGACCTGTCCAG
>CAJTEX010000024.1 GCA_910575615.1 Bacteroidales bacterium
AAATCTTAATTATCAACACGCCATCAGAAACCCCCAGACCCTATTGTCAACCCCTGTAAAAACTGTCCAAAAATCACAGGTTATCAATGGGGGGCAATTTAAATAATCCATAGGGGGTCAATTTGTTGAGAATATCCAGTAGGGATGGGCAGCATGGGCAATTTCCGCCAATGCTTCCGCGAGGAATTCAATTCCACACCCTCTGAATACCTGCGGAATCTCGTATAGACACAATCCGATGATCCAAGTTCCCCAGTTCAGACACAGCTGGCGCGCCAATTTCTGAAATACTACATTATCCCCTTAAGCACACCATCCTGACGATTCTCAGATTGGAGACCGTCAGGATGGTTGTATTGGATATGCCTGTATGTTCAGCGACTGGGGAGGGGTCAGAAGAAGTAGGTGGCTGACACTGCCCAGTAGCGGTTGCGGGCGGAATAATTCTCAAGTTTCACGGCTTTGGTTGTGTAAGTCATACCCCAGGTGTATGACCCGGCTACCTGCCAGCGCTTGAAGATCTCAGCACCGATACCTGCCCGCAGGCCGATTGAGCCGAATGGGTATTCCATCGCCTTGCATGATGAGTGGGCGATATTGAAGCTGAACACCGGGCCACCGAAGACAAATGGCGCAAGGGTGTCCTCAAAGCCGTTCATGCGGGTCCACTTGAATTCCAGGTTGAGGGGAATCTCAAGTGTGTGGAGATACAGATGCTCTTTGCCGTAACCGTCGACAGCCCATATTTTGCGGCTTCCCAGATCAAGGGTGGCGCCTTTCATAGCATACAAGGCACCGATTCTCAGCCCGAGACCTATGCCGGGGAACATCATCTCCCCCTGCACACCGAGGCGCGGCCCTACGGCCCCGTCGACAGTGACCAGGTCCTGCTTGAAGTCGAGGGTGGTGAACCCCGCGCCTACCTGGGCTCCGTAACGAAACTCGGCTTTTGACTGGAATGACACAACGGCCAGGGCCACGCACACGAGAAGGTATTTAAGGAGTTTCATTCTTTGGGGAGGATTACGTTGATGATTGAGTCTGCGTCGGCGGTGACCGAGGTCTGCTCTCCGGTCGACATGTTTTTCAATGTCACTTTCCCCTCGGCCAGCTCACTTTCGCCTATTATTGCCACGAACGGGATCGCCGAGGTGTCGGCATAGCCCATCTGTTTCTTCATCTTCACCTGGTCAGGGTAAACCTCGGCTGCCACACCGACTCCGCGGAGCTGCTTGGCCAGGCGGAGAGACATCGCGGCCTCGGCATCGCCGAAGTTGGCGAAGAGGACGGTGGTGGCAGTGGCTTTCGCCTCGGCAGGGAAAAGGTCGAGGGAGAGCAGCACGTCATATATACGGTCTGCGCCAAACGAGACCCCGACTCCCGAAAGGCCGGGCATGCCGAACACGCCTGTGAGGTTGTCGTAACGGCCTCCACCTGAAATCGAGCCAATCTGCACATCGGCAGCTTTGACCTCGATGATTGTGCCGGTGTAATAGTTGAGGCCACGGGCGAGCGAGACATCAAGGTCAAGCTCGGCGGTCAGCCCGAGGGCGGTGACCCCGCCTACCACGGTCTTGAGCTCCTTGACACCGAGGCTGCCGGTCTCAGAGGAAGCCAGCAGCGACTCAAGCTGTGAAAGACGCTCGTCGAGCGAGCCTGAAATCGCGAGAATCGGCTGCAGCTTAGCGACTGCCTCCTGTGACAGCCCGCGCTCTACCAGCTCTTCGTTGACCTTGTCGAGGCCGATTTTGTCGAGCTTGTCGATGGCGGTGGTGATATCGATGATTTTGTCGGGATGGCCGATAAGCTCGGCGATTCCGGCAAGCACCTTGCGGTTGTTGAGTTTCAGAATCACCCTGATGCCGAGACGGCGGAACACCTCATCGACCATCTGGAGCAATTCAATCTCATTAATGAGCGAATCAGAGCCGACCACATCGGCGTCACACTGGTAGAACTCGCGGTAGCGGCCTTTCTGAGGACGGTCGGCGCGCCATACGGGCTGAATCTGATATCTTTTGAAAGGCATCTGGAGGTCGTTGCGGTGCTGCACCACATAGCGGGCGAAAGGCACCGTCAGGTCGTAGCGCAATCCCTTCTCACTGATTTTTGAGGTCAGCTTGGGATAGTTGACATCGGCCACCTCAGCCGCGTCGACATTCTTCATGTATTCCCCCGAGTTGAGAATCTTGAAGAGGAGCTTGTCACCCTCCTCGCCATATTTCCCCATCAGCGTGGAGAGGTTTTCCAGGGCGGGAGTCTCCACGGGGTTATAACCATAGAGGCGGAAGACGGTGCGGATGGTGTCGAAAATATAGTTGCGTCGAGCCATTTCCACCGGGGAAAAGTCGCGCGTTCCTTTGGGTATGGAGGGTTTCATCTTTAAGTGGGGGATACTTAATTTTTGTTGGCGCGTTTGCGTTCGAGTTCGTCAAGGATGATTTTGCGGAGTCGCAGATGATTGGGGGTGACCTCAACATACTCATCCTCCTTGATGTATTCGAGAGCTTCCTCAAGGCTGAACACCACAGGGGGCACAATCTTCGCCTTGTCGTCAGCTCCGGAGGCACGCATGTTGGTCAGCTTCTTTGACTTGGTGACATTGATGACGATGTCCTTGTCTTTGGAACTCTCACCGACCACCTGGCCTGCATAGACCTCCTCCTGGGGGAAGATGAAGAAGCGTCCGCGGTCTTGCAGCTTGTCGATAGCGTAGGCATAGGCCGTTCCGGCCTCCATGGCGATGAGCGAACCATTGGTGCGGCGCTCGATTTCACCTTTCCAGGGCTGGTATTCCATAAACCGATGGGCCATGATGGCCTCTCCGGCCGAACCGGTCAGCACATTGTTTCGCAGTCCGATGATACCGCGCGATGGTATCTGGAACTCCATATGGACGCGGTCGTTCTGGGTGGTCATCGACACCAGGTCACCCTTGCGGCGGGTCACCATGTCAATCATCTTGGAGGCGTATTCCTCGGTGACATTGATGGTCAGAAGCTCGACAGGCTCGCATTTGACCCCGTCGATTTCCTTGATGATTACCTGAGGCTGGCCCACCTGCAGTTCATACCCCTCGCGGCGCATAGTCTCGATAAGCACCGAGAGATGCAGCACACCACGGCCGAAGACATTCCATTTGTCCTCGTTGTCGCTCTTGGTGACGCGCAGCGCAAGGTTCTTGTCAAGCTCGCGGGTGAGGCGTTCCTGGATGTGGCGGGAGGTGACAAACTTGCCGTCCTTACCGAAGAAAGGAGAGTCATTGATGGTGAATGTCATCGACATCGTGGGCTCGTCTATGGCGATACGGGGCAGCGGCTCGGGATTGTCAAGCAATGTGACAGTGTCGCCAATCTCAAAATTCTCGAGACCCACCAACGCGCAGATGTCGCCCGAAGAGACCTCCTGGACGCGCTTGCGTCCCATCCCCTCGAATGTGTGGAGCTCCTTGATTTTCTGGCGGGCCACCGAACCGTCGCGGCAGCTGAGGCCTATCTCCATACCCTCGCGGAGGGTGCCACGGTGTACACGTCCCACGGCGATACGTCCCACATAGCTTGAATAGTCAAGCGAAGTGATCAACATCTGGGGGTCGCCATCAATCGTCTTGGGAGCCGGGATATGCTCGATGATGGCATCAAGCAGGGGTATGATATTGTCGGTCGGCTTCTGCCAGTCGAGGCTCATCCAGCCGTTTTTGGCCGAGCCGTATATTGTCGGGAAGTCAAGCTGTTCCTCCGTGGCATCGAGATTGAACATCAGATCGAACACCATCTCCTGCACCTCCTCGGGACGGCAGTTGGGCTTGTCGACCTTGTTGATTACCACCACCGGTTTCAACCCCATCTGGATGGCCTTCTGAAGCACAAAACGGGTCTGGGGCATCGGGCCTTCAAAAGCGTCTACCAGCAGCAGGCAGCCGTCGGCCATGTTCAGCACACGCTCCACCTCGCCGCCGAAGTCGGCGTGGCCCGGGGTGTCGATGATGTTTATCTTCGTGTCTTTATAATTGATGGAGACATTTTTGGAAAGGATCGTTATGCCCCTCTCCCTCTCCAGGTCGTTGTTGTCGAGGATAAGTTCGCCGGCATTCTGATTCTCGCGAAAGAGATGCCCGGCCAGAAGCATTTTGTCGACCAGCGTCGTCTTACCATGGTCGACGTGGGCGATGATTGCGATGTTGCGGATGTTCTGCATTACGGATGTAAACAGCTTTGATATTATTTTCAGTTCATTTTCAAGCCGCAAAGTTACGAAAAATTCCCGTAATCCTCCCCTACCGCCCCCGCTTTTTTATTCAACAGGCTGCCAGGTGCGCACAAAGATGGGGGTCAGTCGGCGGCACAGACCCCGTCGAGCGAGAGGAGGCGGCCAGTGATTTCCGGGAAGATGTCGGCGCGCATTGACAGGGCCATCGTGCAGGAGTTGTCAAAGGTCTGGCTGAGTATGTCAAGCTCGGTTGAGGATTTGACCACTTTCATCACGTCGTTCATGGCCAGGTAGGGGAATGTGAAGGTAAAGGTCTCTTTCTTGTGGCACTGTATTATTTCCCCCTCTTCGATGGCCAGGCGCGCGGCCTCACGGTAGGCGACGATAAGGCCGGGGGTGCCGAGCTTGATGCCCCCGAAATAGCGCACAACGATGATTACGATGTCGGTCAGGTTGGCCGAGTTGATCTGACCGAGAATCGGTTTCCCGGCTGTGCCCGACGGCTCCCCGTTGTCTGACGACAGGAAGTCGAGGCGGTCGGCCCCGAGCATGAACGCCCAACAGACATGGCGGGCGTCGAAATACTCCCTGGAGACACGCTTTACCTCCTCCCGGGCCTGCTCGCGGGACGTGACCGGGATGGCGAAGCTGATGAATCGGCTCCGTTTCTCGGTGAAAACAGCTTTTGCGGGGGCGGCGAGGGTGTAGTAGGTATCCATCGGTGAGCGCAGGTTGTTTATGAGATTTCTCCCCGGGGAAACGCGTCAATCATTGACCCGGGGGTGGCGTTGACAATCGACACACCGCGCGAGGCGGCATAAGCCTGGAGGCGGTGGTAGGACCGGAAGGCAATCGCCATGCTGTCAAGCACTTCATGGAGCGGATGTCTCACATATTCCTGGCGGATGCGTTTCTCTTCCCGCTCATCCTCCTTGTAAAAATGGGGCTGCACCGACACCACTTCATTGCGGTCGTTGACCGTCAGGGTCGACAGCCATGAATGGTCGGCCCCGAGCAGGCATATCCGTTTGTAGCCGAGCCATATGCCGGCCATTATCGATGGCACCATCACGTTGCGGGGGCGTGGCATGCCCCGGCGCATTCCAAACATAGCGTCTTCAAACCATCCGAACCCCTCGACGGCCACGAAATTGAATGTGTCGACTTTCAGCTTCGGGTTGTCAAACAGCCGGGCCCGGCGGCGGCAGGCGGCGGGGATGAGCAATGTCATCCCGAAATCAATGGCATTGAGGTTGTCAATCAGCCGCCTCACATTCGGGTCGCTGTCGGCTTTGTCGAAAAAATGGGGGTCAGCAAGCACATAATACCGGGGCTTCACCTGCATGAACTCGGGCGAATTGGCGAAGAAGTTGACGGCAAGGGTGTCTGACCTGCGCAACATCTCCATGTCCTCGTCAAGGCAGCGGCGCAGCGATGGGCCATTGCCGAGAATCACAAGCGGCCTGCCGTCTGCCACCCCATCAGCCCTGCGCGGCCCGCTGCCGCCGATTGCCGGAAGCAGCCGCAAGCAGCTCTTCAGCGTTGAGCCGAGGGAGTCAAAAAAACCTGCCAGTTGTGATATCGCGGAATTGCCCATTTATGCCTGACTGTATGCTTTGTCGTTAATTTTGTGCAAACTTAATAATTTTATAGGGATTTTCATCCCTGTTTCATCTAAAAATAGTAAATTTGCCCCTCTGAAAGGAGCCTATGACAGACAATGACGCGATGAGGATTGATCTTGACGGGGTGTTGCGCCAGCGGCTTCCCCGCCTTTCCAGGTTCATTCCGCGGTTTGCCGTGGAATGGATGAAGCGCACCATACGCCAGGACGACCTCAACCGCATCCTGGAGGAGAACGCCGGGCTTGAGGGGGCAGACTTCGCCCGAGGGGCGTTGAAGTCGCTCGACATCAAGGTAGAGGCCAGGTTTGAGGACCGCCTCCCCTCCCCCGCCGAACGGCGTGTGCTGTATGTCAGCAACCATCCCCTGGGAGGTCTCGACGGGCTGGCCCTGATTGACTATGTGCAACGCCGCCACGGGGGAAATGTCTACTTCGTGGTCAACGACCTGCTGTCGGCGGTCAAGCCGCTTGAAAGCGTGTTCCTCCCCGTCAACAAGTTCGGCAGGCAAAACCGCGAGGCGGTGAAGGCTGTCGAGGATGCTTTCGCCGGTGATGACCCCGTAATCATGTTTCCGGCTGGGCTTGTGTCAAGGCTGCAGCGGGTAGCCTACATGGGCCGGAAACGCAAGATGGTGGCCGACCTGGCATGGAACAAGATGTTTGTCAACAAGGCCCATCAATACAGACGCGACATCATCCCCGTATTCTTCAGCGGAAAAAATTCGAGGAAATTCTACAGGATGGCCAACCTGCGCCGCCACCTGGGCCTCAGATTCAACTTCGAGATGATATATCTGCCCGGAGAGATGGTGAGGATGGCCCACAGCGCCCTGTCGATTTCGTTCGGCGTGCCGCTGTCTTGGAAAATGCTGACTCCCGGGCGTGAGGCAGCCGCCTGCGCCGCCGCGGTGAGGGCTTCGGTCTACCACATAAATGTTGTGGACGCCGACCAGCCCCCCGCAAAGAGGATTCTTTTTCCACAGGGTCCGTTCCCAAAAAACAAGAGACAAAATGGCTGAAAAGATAATCGACCCGGTAGACCCCGGAAAAATAATCGCCGAGCTGACCCCCGAACGCTTGCTGCGCAAGACCAACAAGGGGGGCAACGAGATATATGTGGTCGACTGCCGAAACGCCCCGGAGACGATGCGCGAAATCGGCCGCCTGCGCGAAATAGCGTTCCGCGCCGCAGGCGGAGGCACCGGCAAGAGCTGCGACATCGACCAGTATGACACAATGGATCCCCCCTGCCGCCAGCTTATCGTATGGTCGCCCGAAGACCGCCAGATAATCGGCGGCTACCGGTTCATACTCGGCAAGGACATCAGGATTGAGGATGGCCGCCCGAGGATAGCGACATCACACATGTTCAGCTTCTCGCCCCGGTTCATCTCAGAATACCTTCCGCAGACCATCGAGCTTGGCCGGTCGTTCGTCAGGCTCGAATACCAGTCGTCGCGCGCCGGGGCAAAAGCGATATTCGCCCTTGACAACCTCTGGGACGGCCTTGGGGCCCTGACCGTGGAGCATCCCGAGATGAAATATCTCTTCGGGAAGTTCACGATGTATCCCAGCTATGACCGCGAATGCCGCGACATGCTGCTGTATTTCCTCAACAAACATTTCCCCGACTCCGACAATCTCTGCCGACCATACTGCCCGATCGTGCGTGGCGACGGCAAAGGAAGGTTCGAGACCATGTTTCCGGGCCATGACTTCAAGGAGGATTACAAAATCCTTAATTGCGCCATCCGGGAACACGGCATAAACATACCGCCGCTGGTCAACGCGTACATGAGTCTCAGCCCGACACTCAAGGTGTTTGGCACAGCCATCAACGACGAGTTCGGCGACGTTGAGGAGACCGGGATATTCCTCACCATCGCCGAGGTCTACGAGGAGAAGAAAGACCGTCACATCAACTCATACCATCCCGAGGAGGGGCATCACGCCGACATATGAACCACACTGACTCAAAAATGGCCGTCCTGGCCCTGCTGCTGGCCTCTGTCGCAGGCCCGACGGGGACAACGCTTCACGCGGCCGAGCCAGATTTCGATTCCGGCAGCGGGATTGTGATGACAGGCCGCGCCGAGGGGATATTCGCCGCAGGCAGCGGCGGATTCGCCCCCTATTACATCGTGTCAAACAACCACGGCATCCTGACCCAGAGCGGCGACGCCCTGCTGAGGCTTTCACTCGACAAAAGCCCTGACACCACAAAACGGTTCAGCTATGGATTCGGGGTTGACTTCCTGACCGGCTACGCATCCTCTACCGATTATCTGCGTTTCTCGCCCTATGAGGCCGCTGGCGCGACAAAGGTGGGGGGCGGCTGGCTGGCCCCGCACTCAGAGCATCCATCGCGCATCTGGCTGCAACAGCTGTATGGCGAGGTGCGCTACCGTGGTGTTTTCCTTACCGCCGGGATGAAACAGCATTCCTCCGCGTTGCTGAGCCACACCCTGTCGAGCGGCGACCTCGTGGAGAGCGGCAACGCCCGGCCTGTTCCCGAGGTGAGAATCGGGTTCAACGACTTCCAGGACATCCCCTTCACCAACGGGTGGCTCCAGATACAGGGTGAGATTTCCTACGGCAAGATGACCGACAACGGATGGTTGCGCGACCATTACAACTATTACAACAGCCATCTCAACCAAGGGGCGCTTTACAGCTACAAGCGGTGCTATTTCCGCACAAAACCTGCGGAACGATTCTCCGCAACATTCGGCATGCAGGTCGGAGCCTTCTTCGGAGGCAAAACAGACTGGTATGCCAACGGGGAACTGTACCGCACGGCAACATACTCAAAAGGTATCAAGCAATTTTTCAAGATGCTGCTCCCCACCGATGGCGGTCTCGAATACTACTCGGGCAGCTCGCTCGGAAGCTGGGACGTGCTGTTACGCTACCGTCTCGATGACGGCTCAACCATAAAGGCATACATGCAGAAGCCGTGGGAGGATGGCTCAGGCATCGGGTTCCTCAACGGATTCGACGGAATATGGGGCATCCAGTTCACATCGGCCCGCAAAGGGTGGATTTCAGGAGCTGTGATAGAATACCTCGACTTCACCAACCAGTCAGGCCCGATGCACTGGGATCCGGACGACGCGCCCGGCACAGACATCACCAACCGTGCCGAAGGTGCTGACGACTATTATTACAACCAAGAATACAACGCTTATGCCAATTACGGCATGGCGATAGGGTCGCCGTTTCTTGTATCCCCCATATACAACACCGACGGCTACCTGCAATTCACTGCAAACCGCGTAAGGGGTTTCCATGTCGGGGTGGAGGGGAACCTTTCGTCACAGGTCTCATACCGCGTCCTCGGAGGCTACCGCCGTTCATGGGGAAGCGGACGTATCCCGTTCTTATCGCCCAAGGATGACACCTCGGTGATGGTGGAAGCATCCTATTCCCCCGCCAAGGTGCCCGGACTGGCCATAAAGGGGGCAATCGGTCTCGACCGTGGCCAACTTTACGGCAACACCACAGGCGGAATGCTCACAGTCTCATACTCAGGTCTTATCAGAATACCCAAAAAGCGATGACAATTATCAGCAACATATCCCGGCGCGCGTCAATGCTTCGTAAGGCGGTATCGTTGATTCCGTCAGTCTGCCTGCTACTGTTTGTCGTTTCGGGATGCACCCGCAACAACGGCGACATCGGCGACTGGTTCGGGAAATGGCAGGTGACGGAAGTCAAAGTCAACGGTCTGCCGGAGGATGATTATGAGCCTCGGTATTTCTGGGAATTTCAGAATGACATAATCAGGATGGTATGGGTAGGACCAGAAGGGTATGACCGTGACACCTACTACTGTTTCGGCACCTGGAAACAGCCCTCCGACAACACGGTGGTGTTTGATTTCTCCCACAGCGATGACGACGGAAGCTTGCTTTACCGTCCGTTCAGCGCAATGCATTTCCCCGCCGACCATCCTTTCACCCTCACCATAAGCGACAACGGAGGTAAAGAATGCGTCATGAAGTATATCGATGAGGCTACCTCGTCGGAATACACCTACACGTTGCGCAAAAGGTAACCTCTCCCGCCGCGTAATTTTCAAAACTGACAATAAATAACGACGATATGCCACGCGAAATATCTCACGCCCTCGTCACCGGTGCCGACGGTTTCATCGGCTCACATCTCGTAGACCTTCTCCTTGACCGAGGAATCAAGGTCAGGGCCCTCTGCCAGTACAACTCCTTCAATAACTGGGGATGGCTTGAAGGCAAATCCCACCCGGCGCTGGAGATTGTATGCGGAGATGTGCGCGACGCGGCTTTCTGCCGCCACATCGCCAAGGATGCAGACACGATATTCCACCTTGCCGCACTGATAGCCATACCATACAGCTATGTGGCCCCAGAGAGCTATGTCGACACCAATGTGACCGGCACTCTCAACATCTGCCAGGCGGCGAAAGACATGGCCACGGAGCGTCTCATCGTCACCTCGACATCAGAGGTCTACGGCACGGCGCAGTATGTGCCCATCGACGAGAAGCACCCCCGTCAGCCCCAGTCGCCCTACTCGGCGACAAAGATTGGGGCCGACGCGATAGCCAAAAGCTTTTTCAACGCCTTCAACCTGCCGGTAGTCATCGCACGGCCTTTCAACACCTACGGACCGCGCCAGAGCGCCCGGGCAATCATCCCCACCATAATCTCACAGATAGCCAACGGCGAGAGGAGAATCAAGGTGGGCGACCTCTCCCCCACCCGCGACTTCAATTTCGTCGAGGACACTTGCCGAGGATTCCTGGCATTGGCCCAGGCCGACGGTATAGAGGGTGAGGAAATCAACATCGCCACCGGCACAGAGGTGACCATGGCCGAGACACTGCGTCTCATTGCCGAGCTTATGGATGCCGATGTGGAGTATGTGATCGACCCGCAACGCCTGCGACCCTCTAAGAGCGAGGTCTTCAGGCTGTGTGGAGACAACACCAAAATCACCGGACTGACACAATGGAGGCCGCAGGTGACATTGCGCGAGGGGCTGGCCCGCACCATCGAGTGGTTTACCGACAGTGACAACCTTTCGCGATACAAGTCTGACATCTACAACCGGTGACCCCTATGGAAAAGGTAGGCATACTTTTTCTCGGAGGGGCCAAAAGGGTCTCGATGGCCGAGAAATTCATCTCGGCGGGGCAAAGCCTCGGCGTGGAGGTGGCAATATACAGCTACGAGCTGTCACGGGAAGTGCCTGTGTCAGCCGTGGCCGGGATACTGACCGGCCTCAAATGGGGAGACCCCGGAATATACGAAGACCTCCATGCCAAAGTCACAAGCCACAGCATCAGCCTGATGGTGCCGTTTGTCGACGGAGCAGTCGAGGTGGCCGCCCGATACCGCGACCTCTACGGCGGTGTGACAGTCCCGGCAGGCGACGCGGCCTCAGCCGCCCTGATGTTTGACAAGGTCGAGGCAGACCGCGTTTTCAGGGAGAAAGGATTGCCGGTGCCATCTTCCGACAGGTTCCCGCTTATAGCCAAACCCCGCTTCGGCTCAGCGTCAAAAGGGATAAAGATAATCGCCGACGAGACAGAATTTCGTCCGTTCGCGGGCAACCCCGACTATCTCCTGCAGGAATACATCTCACCCCGCAGGGAAATCACTGTCGACTGTTATGTCTCCCTGGCAGGGGAAATCATAGCCGCTGTGCCCCGTTACCGTCTTGAGACCCAGGGGGGAGAGGCGTCAGTGACCGAGACTTTCCGTGACCGGGAGGTCGAGGAGCTTGCCCGGAAGACTCTCCGCCTGACCGGGCTGCGCGGCGCGGTGACCATACAGATGTTGCGCGACACCCGCGACAACAGGCTGATGCTGATGGAAATTAATCCCCGCCTGGGTGGCGGGGCTGTCTGTGCCTGCCATGCCGGGGCAGACCTGCCGGGCTTCATACTGCGCGACACTCTCGGGCTGCCCCTCGAGCCATTCGACGGCTGGAAAAGCCATATACGTATTTGCCGGTACATGTCTGAAGTGGCGTTCGATATGTCGGCATCACCCAATGACAACTGACCATAAGCAATGAAGCGAGTCATCATCATAGCCGAAGCAGGCGTGAACCATAACGGCGACTACCAGCGCGCCGTCGATATGGTGTATGCGGCCAAGGAAGCCGGAGCCGATTATGTGAAATTCCAGACAGCGGTTCCCGAGCTTGTAATCTCCTCAGTGGCCCCAAAAGCCGAATACCAGAAAGAGACCACAGGCAACAATGAGAGCCAGCTGGAGATGTGTCGCAAGATTCATCTGAAACTTGACGATTACCTGCCGCTGTCAGAGCTGTGTCGCGAGGTTGGCATAGGATTCATGTCAACCCCTTTCGACCTTGTTTCAATTGACTGCCTGGCCCCACTGGGTATGGATTTCTGGAAGATTCCATCAGGAGAAATCACCAACCTCCCCTACCTGCGCAAAATAGCTGCAAAAGGGGGAAAAGTGATTCTGTCGACAGGCATGTCTGAGCTGCCTGAGATAGAAGCCGCCATGAATGTGATAGAAGCCGGAGGCATACAGCGCAGCGACATATCGCTATTGCACTGCAACACCCAATACCCCACCCCGATGCGCGATGTCAACCTGCGGGCGATGGAGCAGCTCCGCTCCATGCATCCCGGAATGGTTGGATACAGCGACCACACGACAGGCATCGAGGTGCCGGTGGCAGCTGTAGCCATGGGGGCCGAAATCATAGAGAAGCATTTCACACTTGACAAATCGCTTCCCGGCCCTGACCACCGCGCGTCGCTTGACACCGCCGAACTGCGGGCGATGGTGAATGCCATAAGAAACATAGAGCTTGCCATCGGAGACGGAGAGAAACATGTCTCTGACTCCGAGCGCCCCAACATCGAGATTGCCCGCAAAAGCATAATAGCGGCCCGCGACATAAAAACCGGAGAGATTCTGACCGAGGAGAACCTGACGGTGAAACGTCCCGGCAATGGCATCTCTCCTATGCGATGGGACGAAGTGGTAGGCTCACGCGCCATCCGGGATTTCAAGGCAGACCACCTGATTGAAATATGATTTGACGGACACCGCCCCAAGCCTATCCATCCCTCAGATTGTTATATCCGTATGCACAACGAAAACATGACTCCAGAAGAAACCGGCACCCCGCTCAAGTCGGTCATAGCCGGAATAATCAACCGCCTCTCGCCCAAATATGGCGCGGGCGAGGCCAGGGAGATGTCACGCATTATTTTCGAGAATCTAAAAGGATGGAACCCTGTGGAAATCGCAATCCGACAGGATGAACCGATCAGCGGCTTCATCACCGGAAAGGTCGACAAGGTTGTAGGCCGCCTCCTCGACGACGAGCCGATACAACAGATTTTCGGCAATGCCGATTTTTACGGGATGAAACTGAAGGTCACCCGAGACACTCTCATTCCACGTCCCGAGACAGCCGAGCTTGTCGACATCATCGTCAAGGAGAATCCAGCCAAAGACCTGCGGGTGCTTGATGCCGGCACAGGTTCGGGATGTATCGCCATAGCCCTGTCGCGCAACCTTCTTTTCCCTGAGGTCACGGCTATCGACATAAGCGGCAAAGCTCTTGACGTGGCGGCGGAGAACGCCCGTCAGCTGCGGGCCGGGATAGACTTCAGGCATGCCGACATCCTGTCGCTGCCCGAGGGACTTGAAGGCTTGACATTCGACATCATCGTGAGCAACCCTCCCTACATTGCGGAGAAGGAGAAAGCGAAGATGGACCGCAATGTGCTTGACTATGAGCCAGAATCGGCACTCTTCGTTCCCGATTCCGACCCGTTGAAATTCTACACTTCCCTGCTCCGCGTGGCCAATGGCACCCTGCTGTCGCCCAGCGGCAAAATCTATTTTGAGATAAACCCCGAGTATGCCCCGCAGCTGAGACAGGAAGCTGAAAGCCTCGGATTCACAGAAGTGACATTAACCCGCGACTCATATGGCAAGCAACGCTTCCTTTCGGCCAAAAAAGAAACTGACTGAAGAGATGGCTCTTCAGCGTCTGGAATCATTATGCGCAGGCGGAGAGCATTGCCGCCATGAACTGTCAGAGAAGCTGCGCAAGTGGGGGATGTTCCCTGATGAGTCTGAGAGAATTCTTGACTCGCTCGAACGCCGCAGATTTTTTGACGACAGCCGTTTCGCCTCGGCGTTTGTCCGCGACAAGCTGCTCTACAATAAGTGGGGACGTATGAAAATCGTTATGGCACTGAAAGCCAAGCGAGTAGACACAACACTGATAGATGAGGCTTTCGACGAGATTGACAATGATGATTATCGCGAGATTGTCAGAGACTTCCTCTCGGCCAGAGCGCGCACGATTAAGGCGGGTTTCACATACGAGGGACGCACAAAATTGTACCGTGCAGGCCTCAGCCGGGGATTTGAGTCTTCAATCGTGTCAGGGTTAGTCAAAGACCCGGCAACCTGGGGTGAACAGGAATGAACACCCGCCACGACATAAGCTATCGCGTCAAAGAGGCCGCGAGAAATCTGTGTCGCCATGCCGGGGAGCTTGCGTATGACCTGTCACGGATGTTTTTCCCGGTATGCTGCCCTGTATGCCACAAGGCACTGGTGAAAGGTGAAAACCTGTTATGCCTTGAATGCCTGTGGAAACTGCCGCGTACCGGCTACCATCTGTCAGCCGACAACGAACTGATCCACAAGCTTGTCGACATAAACGCCCCAGTCGAGAAAGCCGCATCATATTTCTTCTATAAGAACAGCAGCCCATACAGCCGTCTGATACGCGACGCGAAATACAACGGCCAGCCGGCCATAAACCGTAGCCTCGCCCGCGAATTCGCCCGCGAACTGCGTCCTGCAGGGTTCCTTGATGACATCGACCTGATAATACCGGTGCCTGTACATTGGTCAAAAAGGCTGCGGCGCGGCTACAACCAGACAGACTACATAGCCCGAGGCATCAGCGATGTATCGGCGATTCCCGTGTCATACAACCTCAGGGCGAAGCGCAGACACACTACCCAGACCCACAAAACAGGAAAGGAACGCCGTTCGGCGTCCCTTGATGTGTTCAAAGTAATCGAGCCGGATATGCTCGCCGGAAAGCACGTGTTGCTTGTCGACGATGTGATAACCACCGGCTCCACCATATTGTCATGCGCGCGTGTCCTCCACAACAATGTCGAGGGGTTGCGACTGTCAATCCTCTCGCTCGCGGCGACACGCCTTGGCCAGTGAGGAGGCCAAGGCTGGCACAGTTTTCAACGGTCAAAAAACGGAGACTTGGAGGATGCCGACACTGGTATGGCGAAATACTGGCTGCAGCCGGGCAGAAGCCCCATACGCTCCGCGCCCATACCCGCAGAGAACATCACACGGGTGTCTACCCTCTCGTCGGCAGCCGTGGCCACGGCCGAACCTATCGCTATGCCGACATCGGTAGGGTTGAACGCGCACGGCACGTTTCCTGGCTTGTCGCCACAGGAGGGGAAACCGCAGTGTCCGCAGTTGAGTCCCATCATCTGCGCGCGGGTGGCTATCACCAGCACACAGTCGGCCTGCAGTATGTTGCCGCTGTCGCGTTTGTAGACCGGACGGCCAGTCTCCTCATGAAGCTCGAGCATGACCTCCGACAACCGACGGATGTCATCATCTGTCAGCAGGCAGCACTCGAGGATATCCACTCCTTTTGCCTTGGGGGCAGTACGGGCGGCGGTCATCATGCGGCGACCTGCCTCTATCACCCGCTCCCTGCGGCTTTCTCTTTCATCTATAATCATAGTCTCGGCTGTTTAATGCTGTTACCTGTGACAAAATCAGTCAATGACCAGCATGGCATCGCCATAGGCACCGAACTTGTATCCCTCCTTCACGGCCACATCATATGCTTTCATGACAAGCTCATAGCCGCCAAAGGCGCAAACCATCATCAGCATCGTTGAGTACGGCATATGGAAGCCCGTAATCAGCGAGGTGCTGACAGTGAAGTCATACGGCGGGAAGATGAACTTGTTGGTCCATCCGGTGTAAGTCTTCATATGTCCGCCCATGCTGACCGCGCTTGCGATACCGCGCAGGGTCGAAGTGCCGACGGCGCATACCCTTTTGCCATTGTCCTTGGCATGGTTGACCATCTCCACAAGATCCTCGGTGACAGACATGTCCTCCGAGTCCATACGATGTTTGGTCAAGTCTTCGACATCAATCTCGCGGAAAGCTCCAAGTCCGCAGTGAACGGTCAGGAATCCCTGCTCCACACCCTTGATTTCAAGCCTTTTCATCAATTCGCGGCTGAAATGTATGCCTGCAGAAGGCGCGACCACCGCCCCTTCGTTCTTGGCGAAAATGGTCTGGTAAGCCTCCGCATCCTCCTCGTTGGCCTCACGCTTGATGTATTCAGGAAGCGGAGTCTGCCCCAAGGAGTAGAGGGCACCCTTGAACTCCTCATGGGGCCCGTCATAGAGGAAACGAAGTGTGCGGCCGCGCGATGTGGTGTTGTCTATCACCTCGGCCACCATCGATTCGTCCTCTCCGAAATACAGCTTGTTGCCGATGCGGATTTTGCGTGCCGGTTCCACCAGCACATCCCATAGTTTGTGCTCGGGATTCAGCTCCCTGAGCAGAAACACCTCGATTCGCGCTCCGGTCTTCTCCTTGTTGCCGTAGAGACGGGCCGGGAACACCTTCGTGTCGTTGAAAACCATCACGTCGCCATCGTCGAAATACTGGATGACATCTTTGAATTCCTTGTGCTCGATTTCTCCTGTCTTACGGTGAACCACCATCAGACGGCACTCGTCACGATGCAGAGCCGGGGTCTGGGCAATCAGGGCTTCGGGAAGCTTGAATTTGAACTGTGAAAGTTTCATATGATGTAAATGGGATATTTTGTGTTGGGATGGTGTATTTTTATGGTTGATTCAAATCTTAGTCACGGGTGTCTTTTGCCATCCGTTCCTGATAGGTCAATATGTCGCGACGGTCGGCTTGGGCGGTTTTCCCATCCTGATGATATTCTCCAGGAGCTATCACAAACGGCTCTCCCCCATCAGGTTGGGCGATATGTATCTCAGAGCGGCATATCTCCGCCACGGCGTCATCAACGTCAAGGCAACGTTCTATGGGATAGTCTCCCACACGAGTGCGCCGCAATGCCGCAAGATGCGCTCCCGAGCCGAGAGCCTCGCCGATGTCGCGGGCAAGCGCCCTTATGTAGGTGCCTTTTGAACAGACCACACGCAATGTCAACAGCATGGCAGACGCGTCGAAATCGACAACTTCAATCTGGTCGATAACGAGGGTTTTGGGTTTAAGCTCCACCACCTCTCCTCCGCGTGCCATCTTGTAGGCCCGTTTGCCGTCCACTTTGCAGGCGGAATATGCCGGAGGCACCTGGCTGATGGTGCCCACGAAACGGGGCAAGACCTCGTCAATCAGATTGCGGTCGATATGCTCTGTGGGATAGACGGCATCCACTGGTGTCTCTTGGTCAAACGACGGGGTGGTGGCTCCGAGCTGCAATGTGGCCACATACTCCTTCACACCTGCCTGCAGGATGTCAATCTGCTTGGTCGCTTTTCCGAGGCATATCAGCATGACCCCTGAAGCGAGCGGGTCAAGCGTCCCGGCATGCCCCACCTTGAGTTTCCTGACTCCGGCGTGGCGCACCCGTCCCAACAACGCTCCGCGCAGTTTCTTCACCACATGGAATGAAGACCATCCCAATGGCTTGTCAACAGCCCACACGCATCCTTGATGGAGGTCGAGAGGTTGAATGACCTCAGATTTGTTGTTGTTATCCAAGTGAAAAAATGGTTGTAACGGGGTAAGACAGGTCATAACGGGGTGGTCACCAGCATATGCATATGATTCCGACCACAACGCAATACAGAGAGAACCAGATGAGTTTGCCTTTCTTGACAATCTCAATCATCCATTTGCAGGCCGCGCAGCCCACTATGAAAGCTGCAAGGAACCCGACCAGCAACGGGAACCATCCGAGGTCGGTTTCAGCCTCCGGGGCCTTGAGCATCTTCAAGAAATCAAGAAGCGCCTCCCCGAGAATCGGGATGATAACCATGAAGAATGAGAACTGGGCTATCTGCTCGCGGCGGTCTCCGATGATGATACCGGTAGCTATGGTGGTGCCTGAACGGCTAAGACCGGGCAGCACGGCAATCGCCTGGCTGCAGCCGATGATGAACGCGTCATACCAGGTGATGTTGCGTCCGGGAGTCGCCCCGGTGTCTCCTTTCAGCATCGGGGCGCGGCCACGTGTGGAGACAGTCGACATGCCCTTGCGCCCTGTGAAATACGCGAAAGCCAGCAGGGTCGCTGTGACACAAAGGCATATTCCTATCAATGTGAGGTTGTTGCCCCCTCCCTCATTGACTCCGAAAAATTGCTCTACTTGATCCTTGAAAAGCACTCCGACAATGGCCACGGGGATGCACGAAAGAAGAATCTTCCACACATACCGGCTGTTGGCATCATTGCGGAATGTGAAAAAGGAGGTGCAGAGGGGCACAAATTCGCGCCATAGCACCACAATTGTAGACAACACAGTGGCTACATGCAACACCACATTCAACTGAAGGGCCTCTTCCCCCGGAAGATTGAGGCCGAGAATCTCGCGGAATATCTCGATATGTCCGCTTGAGCTTATGGGCAGATATTCGGCAAGTCCCTGGACTATGCCCAATATCAGAGCGTCTAACCAATCCATCTTATTCCTTGTTTATTCAATTCCGGTTTGTATCACTTTTCGTTCTCCTCCACCGAGGCTCCGTCGGAGTCAGAGGGACGGCGGATTATGGCATACCCCATGAACAGGAACCCGAGGAACGAAATCGTGGGGCCGACAACAACGCGGCGAGCGCTGAAAATATCAGGATTGAAAGCTTCCTCGGTCGAACTTCCGCCGAGCATAAGCAGGAAACCGGCGATTATCAAGGCTCCGGCGATTGCCATCATCACGAAATTTTTCTTTCCGAGAGGAAACTGGGAAAGGGACTCTTTCTCAAGGCGGCTGTCAGGCCGCTTTCCGGAATGGATTCCGGCTACCGAGCCGGCTTTGTTGTGTTGTACTGCCATGTGCTGGATGGATACTCAATGTTAGTTATAGATGTCACGCTACTCGAACATGTCGTCATAGTCGGCCCGCAGATAGCGGTTGGTGGCGAAAAAGGCCGCGATGGCACATATGGCCATACCAGTGATGAAAATCGCCACGAATATGACCGCGACTGTGGCCCATGGCAGCAGCGGGTCAAGGGCCTCGTCCCAGTTCTTGCCCCAGGCGATAAGCCCGGCAAGCAGTCCGGAGGCGACGATACCGGCCACCACCCCCTGCACGAGGTTTGACAGTATGAACGGGCGTCGTATGAATCCCGGGGTAGCGCCCACGAGTTTCATAGTGTGTATGAGGAAACGGCGCGAATACACCGTAAGCCTGACCGTGTTGTTGATAAGCACAAACGAAATCAGCAGCAGGGCCGCGGCTATGACAAGCATCACGGTGTTGAACATACGGGCGTTGCGGGTCAGGCTCTCAACCATATCGGTGTTGACCGAGACCTCATCCACCCCCTCGAACGCGCTCCAGCGGCCGACAAGGGCTGCGATGCTGTCAACATTGGCCCAGTCTTTTTTGACACGTATGTCAAACATCGGGGAATAGGGATTGACACCAAGCATCTCGACCAGAGCCGGGCCATCGGCCCCTGCTTCCTCCCTGAGGACATCCTCGGGAGAGAGGTATTTGTATTCCGAGACATACGGGGCAGACACGCACAAATCGCGGAGCTTCCCGATGTTGTCGGAAGGCACCGAATCGCATAACACGACGGTAAATCCCATCTTCTCTTTCAGCTCCCGGTCAAGGGTGCTGAACGTGATATTTATCGAAGCCACGAGGCCAAGGATGAACAACACCAGGGTGACGCTTATGGTGGAGGTCACACGGTCGCCCATCCCGGCGATGCGGGACTGATTCTTTTTCTCCATATTTGTCGTGCAAAATTACAACATCAGGAAGCCCTTGTCAATAGCCAAGGACAATTTAAAGTATTAAAATTCCTAAACAGGGGTCGCTGTCAGTCGGCCAGATCGCAAATCAAGGTCGCGGAAGAGGCATCACGCACCACCACTTTGACGAAATCGCCGGTATGGTAATCACCCCGGGGGAACACACAGGTCTTGTTCTGTTGTGTGCGACCCACCCACTGGTCAGTGCTGCGCTTTGACACACCCTCCACCAGTACCTCGAAAACCTTCCCGATGTCGCGCTTGTTGGATTCGGCCGAAAGACGGTTCTGCAAGGCTATCATACGGTTTAGGCGTTCGATCTTGACATCTTCCGGGATGTTGTCAGGCATCGTGCGGGCGGCCAGTGTGCCCGGACGCTCGGAATACTTGAACATGAATGACGAATCGAAGGCGGCTTCCTCCATCAGCGAAAGTGTCTGCTGGAAATCCTCTTCAGACTCATCGTGGAAGCCGGTGAAGAGGTCGGATGACAATCCGCAATCAGGAATACGTCTGCGTATGGCGGCCACACGCCCGAGATACCACTCCCTGGTGTACTTGCGGTTCATCGCCTTAAGCACTGAGTCGGAGCCGGATTGCACTGGCAGGTGGACATGGTTGCATATGTTGTCGTAACGGGCAATGATGTCAATGGTCTGGTCGCTCATGTCTTTTGGATGGGATGTGGTGAACCGAATCCTCATATCCGGAGCGGCCTGGGCTACAAGTTCCAGCAACCTGGGGAAATCAACCTCTTCACAGCCATCGGCGGCATACCGCGAAGCTTCCTCCCCTTTGTAACAATAGGAGTTCACATTCTGCCCCAGCAGGGTGACCTCCTTGAAGCCACGACCACGCAAGTCGGCCACCTCGTTGAGGATGCTTCCTGTCTCGCGTGAACGTTCACGCCCGCGGGTGTAAGGCACTATGCAGTATGAACAGAAGTTGTTGCAGCCGCGCATGATGCTCACGAAACCGCTGACGCGGTTGCCGGTGATTCGCGACGGTATCACGTCGCGGTAAGTCTCCGTGGTGCTCAGCTCCACGTTTATGGCCTTCTGCCCGACTTCCACCGACGCGAAAAGGTTTGGCAGGTCGAGATACGCGTCAGGCCCCGCCACGAGGTCGACACCGTGGTTTTCAATCAGGTTGTCCCTGACACGCTCGGCCATGCAGCCGATGACACCGAGGATAAGCCGACCCGACTTTTTGCGACGCAATGAGGCCAGGTATTGCAGGCGGTTGACTATCTTCTGCTCGGCGTTGTCGCGTATGGAACAGGTGTTGAGCAGTATCGCGTCAGCCTCCTCGGGAGTGGCCGCCTGGACGTATCCGCAGACCCCGAGAATCGACGCAACGACCTCGCTGTCGGCGACATTCATCTGGCAGCCGTAGGTCTCTATGAAGAGTTTCTTGTCTTTTCCCATCTGATTATTACGGTGTTAAACAGCGGCACTCCTGAAATATGCCGAAAAACACCTGAATAAATTTGTCAGTGATGCACAAATACTTTATTTTTGCGCAAAATTACGAAAAAAACCTGAAACCAATCTATCATGGGATACGAATTTATCTCGGCGGCTGAAGCAGCCGAAATGATTTGCAACGGCAACACCCTCGGCCTGTCGGGTTTCACTGCCCCCGGCAACCCTAAGAGCATCACCGAAGCGCTGGCGGCAAAAGCTGCCCGCGAGCATGAACAAGGACGGGAATTCAAGGTGAACATATTCACCGGAGCCTCCACCAACGACCATGTCGACGGTATCCTCTCGCGCAACAACGCCATCAACATGCGCGCGCCTTACCAGAACACCCCTGACCTGCGCAAGCGCATCAACTCCCACGACACCCACTATTTCGACCGACATCTCTCTGAAATGGCCCAGGAAATGCGTTACGGCTTCTATGGCGATATCGACTTCGCCATCATAGAGGCAGCCGCCATCGACGAGAACGGCGAGGTGCTGCTCGGATGCGGCGTCGGGAACATCCCCACTTTCGCTCCGCGTGCCAAGAAAATCTTCATAGAACTCAACGAGGCGCTTCCCCAGGCGCTGATGGGAATGCACGACATCTACGTTCCGGCAGACCCCCCTTACCGCCGCGAGATACCCATCTACACCCCCCAGGACCGCGCCGGACGCCCCACATTGAAAGTCGATCCGTCAAAAGTCGTCGGAATCGTACGCACAAACGCGCTTGACGGCGTGAAAGCGTTCACAAAACCCGACGATGTCTCAGAACGCATCGGAGCCAATGTGGTCAACTTCCTCGTTTCGGAATACCGCAAAGGACGCATACCCAAGGAATTCCTCCCCCTTCAGAGCGGAGTGGGCAACGTGGCCAACGCCGTGCTGCACTACCTTTGCCTTGACAAGGAGCTGCCCAACTTCATGATGTACACCGAAGTGGTGCAGGATTCGGTACTCGAACTGCTGCGCCGCGGCAAATGCACATTCGCCAGCACATGCTCGATGACTTTCTCCGACGAGGTCGAAAGCCAGCTTTTCGCAGACATGGATTTCTTCCATGACAAAATCATGCTGCGTCCGTCCGAGATTTCCAACAACCCGGAAGTAATCCGCCGACTCGGTGTTATAGCGATGAACACCGCCCTTGAGGCCGACATCTTCGGCAATGTGAACTCCACACACGTGCTCGGCACAAGGATGATGAACGGCATCGGCGGTTCGGGCGACTTCACACGCAACGGATTCCTCTCTATTTTCTCCTGCCCGTCAATCACCAAGGAGGGACTCATAAGCAACATCGTGCCCCACGTGTCTCACCATGACCACTCCGAACACTCGGTTGACATCCTCATCACAGACCAGGGTATCGCCGACCTGAGAGCAAAAGATCCCGTGCAGCGCGCGGAGACCATCATCGAGAACTGCGCCCACCCGATGTACCGCGAACTCCTCTGGGACTACATCAAGATGGGCAAGGGCGGACAGACCCCGGCCACGCTCAACGCTGCCTACTCCTTCCACACCGCTTTTGCCGAGACCGGCGACATGCGCAAGGTCGATTACAGCAAGTACATGTAATCGCCTCCACCGCCTGACAAAACAACACAACCACTAATACCAAGGACGTAACGCGACGGAAAAACCGTTTCCCGCGTTACGTCCTTGTCGCCTGAAAACAGAAAACAATGAGACTTGCCGCGATAAGACAAAAAATCAAGCCATGGATGTTGCCGATTGCCATGCTTGTGGGCCTTGTGTTCCATGAATACATCCATCACATCGCTTTTCTATCGAAGTATCTGATTTTCGTCATGCTGCTGATTACCTACTGCCGGGTCAAGATAAGCGATTTCCATACCGGGGCCTACATATGGTGGCTGCTCGCCGTGCAGATAGTCGGAGCAGGCGCGGCCTACCTGGCCATAGCCCCCTTCAACAACGAGCTCGCCCAGGGAGCCTTCATATGCATCTTCTGCCCCACCGCCACCGCTGCCCCCGTGATAACCGGCATGCTCGGAGGCTCAGTGTCAAAAGTGGCAACATATTCCCTGTTCAGCCATATCGCGGTCGCATTGCTTGCCCCGTTGTTGCTGTCTTACATCGAGCCGGGAGCGGAGACCACATTCCTTGAATCCACCATATCGATAAGCACAAGCGTCTTGCCGCTTATCCTGGGGCCGCTCGTCCTGGCACTTATGCTACAACGGTTCGCCCCTAAAGTCCATTCAGACATAGCCAACCACCAGGGATTGTCATTCTACATCTGGGCCGTGGCGCTGATCATCGTGGTGGGCAACTCGGTGAGCTTCATATTGAGACAACCCTCCGACAAACTGCCCGAAATCATATGGCTCGGGGCCATCTCACTGGCCATATGCATACTGCTTTTCCATATCGGTCGCAAAATAGGCGGCCATTTCGGCGACAAGGTTTCAGGCGCGCAAAGCCTGGGGCAGAAAAACACAGTGCTTGCCATCTGGCTCGTCCTCACATTCCTGCATCCGGTAGTTTCTGCCGCCCCCGCGGCATATGTGGCATGGCACAACACCGTCAACTCATATCAGATATACCGCCTCGAAAAAAGGAAATCCAGAAAGAGAATCTGACATTGCGATAACTTTACCCCCTCCGAGATTGTTTTACCAATAGGCCGAGCCAGACGGCCCAACGCCAACAAAAACTCCACACGAAACCCCGATACACCAACACCTACCATATAAACAAGGACTGATGGACAGCATGTTCCAGACATTGATGCAGATGCCGCTTTTTCACGGTGTCTCATACAACAAGCTCTCCGAGATACTCGGAAAGCACCGGTTTCATTTCATCAAATACGCCGACAATGACAAAATCATCTCGGCCGGCGACTTATGCACCCACCTATCGACAGTGGTGTCAGGCAAGGCGAGAATGACCGTTGCCAACGCCGACGGACGCGTGAAGATTTCCCAGACCCTGGAGGCCCCCGAACCAATAGCGCCCGACTTCTTTTTCGGCCGCACCACCCGCTACCCGGCATCGGTCATATCCCTCGGGGTCTGTGGCATAATGCAGATTGAGAAAAAGGATTACATTGAAATCATCAACTCCGACAGAGTGTTCCTGTTCAATTACCTCAACATGCTTTCGATGAATGCCCAGCTGTCTACCGACGGCGTGCTGGCGTTGACATCCGGAGACCTACGGAAACGTATCGCCTACTGGATTGTAGCCCTCACCCAGCTAAACGGCAAGGACATCGTGATGGAATGCCGCCAACGCGACCTGTATTCTGTGTTCGGCGTGCCACGCCAGTCACTGACAGCCGCGCTGACCGAGATGAAAGAAGCCGGCCTGCTCGACTTCTCCCCTTCAAGCATAGAAGTCAACGACCGTCGCCAACTTCTCGATTTACTTGGCTCCTGATTCTATGAAATTGGCCTAAAATCAACTGCCGGAACCGAACAGGTGAATAAATATAGACAATATTTCCCTATATCAATCTCTATATTTATCTATATTTACCAAAACACAACATCTTGATAATCAAGGATTAAAACTTTAAATACCCCCTATATTTATCTATATTCACACAATATCAAACACCCGGCCTCTTGACAAACCCGACTTTCTGTTATAATTTTGCATTGTGAAATTTTTCAGACACCCCGTCAAAAGTGGGCTTCTGAATAGGATTAAAGACAAAAGGATTTGTTTGATTTATTTTAAGGAATTAGTTTTTAGGGTTAGTATTAGTGATGCAGGCCACAGACCTGTCTCACGTTTCAAAGAAGATAATAATCGTGTTTTATGTTAGGTTTGTTATCCATCGGCTGATAACGCCGAGGAAAAACTAAAGGACTGGTCCGCGAGGGTCGGTCCTTAGTTTTTAAAGCCACTTCCACTACCTTTGAAAAACACCACCCGTTAACATTTGCTTCATGAACCAAAAAAATGACAACCGTGTTTATCTGATAACTTTGCTTAACACCCTTTTTCAGCCCAGGACAAAAACCGGCTGATTCAATCAACAGCTCTATGAATTGTAGAACCAAAAATTTACGAGTGATGAAAAAACAACTATTTTTTGCCACGACAGCTCTGTGTTGCGGGCTTCTGGCATCCTTCAATGCCAACGCCCAGGACACGATTGTTGTCGAGGAAGAGAGCGTCAGTGTGGTAGACGTCGCCAACTGCAAGACCAACTACGCGGTCAACGGCCATGACAACTGGTTCATCCAGCTTGGCGCAGGCATCGACGTGCCCCTGTTTGAGAACGAACTCGCCGTAGGCGATGCCAAACGCCATATCACCGCCACCTACAACGGTGCTTTCGGCCGCTGGTTCTCACCTTATATGGCTTTCCGCATCAGCGCTTATGGCGGCGCATGGCACTGGGACAATGTATCCTACTCCAAGGCCAAGTTTGCCAACGTGAACCTTGATTTCATGTGGGACATGTGCAACTCCCTGGGAGGTGTCAACCCTGACCGCCCCGTGAGCGTCATCCCGTTCGTCGGACTTGGAGGCACCTATGTGTGGGGCATCCAGTCTGACGGCACCAATGTGCACCGCGAGGGCAAGTCGCGCAATCGCCAGTGGGCGCTTCCCGTGTCTGCCGGTATCCAGTTCCGCTTCCGCCTCTGCCGCTATTGCGACTTCTTCCTTGAAGGACGTGCGTCATTCTACGGCGACAATGTCAACGGCGCAGCCATTGACGCTCCCGTCGACATCAATATCCAGGCAACCGGCGGTTTCTCCTTCAATCTCGGAGGTGTGAACTACCAGGCTTACAACGCATGCAAAGACCAGGCTTACATCGCCTCCCTCAATAACCAGGTGAACAATCTCCGTGGCGAACTGGCCACCACTGCAGCAGCCCTCGCCGCCGCACAGGCACAGCTCCCCTGCCCCGAAGTCACCCAGCCCGACTGTCCCGAGTCGACCGCTGCTCCCATGATGTCGACAGTGCGCTTCACCATCAACTCCGCCAAGATTTCCGACGAGGAGATGGTCAACGTCTACAACACCGCCGAATACCTCAAGAGCAATCCCGACGTGAAGGTACTCATCAAGGGTTACGCCGACAAAGACACCGGCACCTCGGAATACAACCAGAAGCTCTCTGAGCGCCGCGCACAGGCTGTCTATGACACCCTCACCAAGGCCTACGGCATCAACCCCAGCCGCCTCTCAATCGACGCGGAAGGCAGCACCCAGCAACCTTACAAGACCAACGACTGGAACCGTATCGTAATCTTCGTGCCCGGCAACTGACACACACTTCATAAACCGTGACGCCTCTCACACAGGCACACCCGGCTCCCGGAGCACCTCAGCTCCGGGAGCTTTTCATTTGTGACGAAAACCGATAAATGGCAAAAACACTCCGCAGACCGAAAAAAAGAAGTAACTTTGCAACGTGAACAATTCTGCCCCCCCACATATATATAATAAAAAGGCCGATGAAAGCCTTTTCCCCGAACTGCTTCCGGCTATAGACGCTACCACATGTCCCGGTCCTGTGATAATCGCCGGGCCGTGCAGCGCCGAAAACGAACAGCAGGTGATGGAGACCGCCTGCCATCTCGCAAACATAGGAGTGTCGGCATTCAGGGCCGGTGTGTGGAAGCCCCGCACCCATCCCGGCTGTTTCGAGGGACGCGGCGCCGACGCGTTGCGATGGATTTCAGATGCCGGACGCAAGACCGGCATCATGACAGCAACCGAGGTCGCTTCCGCGCAACACCTCGAAGAGGCGCTCGACAACGGAATCGACATACTTTGGCTAGGGGCACGCACCACCACAAATCCGTTTGCCGTCCAGGAAATAGCCGATGCCGCACGCGACTGGGCCAACCGCCACAATGTGGAAGCGTCATCCCTCAGATTCCTTGTGAAAAATCCGGCAAACCAAGACCTCGAGTTGTGGATCGGGGCAATACAGCGTCTTTACAACGCAGGCATAAGGCGGCTGACAGCCATCCACCGCGGATTCAGCGTCTACGGCAATCAATATTACCGCAACCCGCCACAATGGCAGATCCCGATGGAACTGAGACGGCGAGTCGGCGCTTCTCTCCAAATCCTGTCTGACCCCAGCCACATAGGCGGCAAACGCGAACTGGTCGAGCCAATCGCACGACAAGCGCTCAGCCGGGGTTTCGACGGTCTGATAATCGAGGTACACCCCCATCCCGAAGAAGCCCTCAGCGACAGCGGCCAGCAAATCACACCGGCCGAGCTGGAGGACATGCTCCGACGGCTGACGCGCAATCCGGGAAAAGATGATGGCGACAAGGCAGAACTGGCCTCATTGCGCGGCCAGATCGACCAGATTGACGATGAATTGATGACGTTGATTCAAAGGCGCATGGAAGTAGCCAGAGAGATAGGCATCTATAAAAAATCACACTCGATGACCGTGGTGCAGCCTGACCGCTACGAGAACCTCATCACCCGGCGTGTGGCCGAGGCCGAGTCGCTCGGATTGTCGCCAGATTTCATACGCGCGCTTCTGGCCGCCATCCACGAGGAGTCTGTGCGTCAGCAACTCTCCTGACACAGGCCGTCACATCCTCCCCCTCAGCGGCCATACGGTTTCAGAAAGCAGAATCGTTGAAGACGCGTCCGGCCAGCTTTGCGGCGTGACGACGGTAGTCTTTCGACTCCAGGTATTGCTCTATCGTTGAGCAATGCTTGTGGTTGTGCATGTCTGTGCCGACAAAATCCACCATGTCACAATCAATCAGATGTTCGGCCATCTGCTTGACATCCTTGCCGTAGTTGCCGGCAAGGCTCAGCAGATTCACCTGGAAAAGCGTCCCGGCGTCATGCAGCTGGCGATAACGCTCCCTCTTCTGGAAATAGTAGACATACCTTTCGGGATGGGCAAGAATCGGCTTGTAACCTCTCATCTTCAGGTCGAAAAGCATCTTGTCGAGATTCCACGCCTCCTGTATGAAAGAGTTCTCAACCAGCAGGTAATTGTTGGGCATCGGATTCACCAGCCCCTTCTCGAGCTGGGAGGTGAAAAAAGCATCCATGCGGTATTCGGCCGAGTGCATCAGCTCGATGGCCACCCCTTTTTTATCAACCGCCTCTTTTAGTTTATTGAAAGCCGGCAGGATCGTGTCGGGGGTGTTCTCAAAAGTATCCTGCGTGACATGGGGAGTAGCGATTATCCTCTCTATACCCCATTCCTTTTCATGGGCCACGAGATCAGCGCCGCCTTCGGCCTCACGCTGGCCGTCGTCGATACCAGGAATCAGATGGCAATGAATGTCGGTATGGAAAAAAAGCTCAGGCCGTCCGACCGGCTTTTTCCTGAAGAAATTAAACATCTCTAATCTCTGTAAACTTAAGGTTTTCAATAAGTCCAATAAGAGCACCCGGCCTTTTCCTAATTCACGAGAAGAGCGGCGGGCAGATTGATTGTCAATTGCAAAGTTAAGGAGAATTTCCGGAATTTTCGCTATATCTATGCTATTTTTCACCAAGACTGTTGAAAATTCAAAAAAAATCATTAAGTTTGCATGTAGATTTATACCATAAAGAGCTATCAACTATGGAGAAGAAGTTAAAAATCAGGGACTTAACCCTGCGCGACGGCCAGCAGTCACTGTTTGCCACCCGTCTGAAACAGCAAGACATCGACCCTCTGCTTCCCCTTTACAAGGATGCAGGATTCTACATCATGGAGGTGTGGGGCGGCGCAGTGCCCGACTCAGTGATGCGCTATCTCGACGAATCCCCTTGGGATCGCCTGCGCACCATCTCCAAAGCCATAGGCGGGAAGTCGCTCCTGTCGGCTCTGTCCCGCGGCCGCAACCTTTTCGGTTATGTTCCCTACCCCGACTCGGTCCTCGAAGGATTCTACAAAGAAGCCATCAAGAACGGCCTTAACATAATGCGTATCTTCGACGCGCTCAACGACATCGACAATGTCAAGGAGTCGATACGTCTCATCAACGAGCTTGGCGGCATCGCCGACGCAGCCGTATGCTACACCGTGGATCCCAAGGAGGAAGCTCCCGTCGAGGCCCCCAAGAAGAAAGGCTTTTTCAGCTCGCTTTTCGGCAAGAAAGAGGATGCTCCCGCCGCTCCCAAAAAGATATTCACCGACGAGTATTTTGTCAACCTCGCCATTGAGATGGAGCGTCTTGGCGCCAAAATCATCACCCTCAAGGATATGGCAGGCCTCGTGCGCCCCTCTCGCGCGGCTTCGATCATCGGCAAGCTGAAAGCAGCCGTGAAAGTGCCCGTTGACTTCCACACCCACTGCACCCCCGGTTACGGACTCGCCTCATCCCTGATGGCCATCCTCAACGGCGTGGACATCCTCGACACCAACATCTGGTGGTTTGGCGAAGGCTCGGCAGCTCCCGCCATCGAGCTTGTCTATGTGTTCTGCAAGAAACTCGGCATCGAAGTGGAAGTGAACATGGAGAAAGTCGGCGAAATCCGCGAGCGCCTGGAAGGCATCCGCCGCAACCTGGCCGACTTCGACCTCAACAAGGATCATTTCCCCAAGAAATTCGACCCCCTCAAGGACACACTTCCCGCAGAAGTGGACGCCCTCTTCGACAAAGCCATCGCCGCTGCCAAGGCAGGCAACGAGGATGAACTCCTTGCCGCCTGCCACGCCATCGAGGCCCATTTCGGATTCCCCAAGCCCAACCTGCTTGTCAAGGAAGCCGAGGTTCCCGGCGGTATGTACTCCAACATGGTCGCCCAGCTCAAGGCCCTTCAGGCCAGCGACCTGCTCGACGACGCAATGCGCCTGATTCCCAAGGTGCGCCGCGACGCCGGTCTGGTGCCCCTTGTTACCCCCACCAGCCAGATTGTCGGTTCACAGGCCGTGCTGCTCGCCATGGATCGCCGCAAAGGCAACCCCGACTACACCCAGGCCAACAACCAGTTCATCTCCCTCGTCAAGGGTGAATACGGCCACACTCCCGTAGCCATCGACCCATCCTTCCGTGAGAAAATCACCGGAGATGCGACCGAGAAGCCTTACGACGTGTCGTCTTACAAGAAACCCGCCAACCCCGAAGTCGCCGACCTCGGCGGAGTGCCCCTCGCATCCAATTCCGAGGAATACCTCCTGCTCGAACTGCTGCCCAACGTGGCCAACAAGTTCCTCCGCAACCGCCGCGAAGAGGAATACAAGGCCAAACAGCCCGCAGAAGCTCCCAAGGCAGAAAAGGCAGAAGCCGCTCCCGCCAAGGTGGAGGATGACGAGCCTATCACCGGCGAGGTGTTCCGCGCTCCTATGGGAGGCCGCATCATCGAAATCAACGTCAAGCCCGGCGACAAGGTTAAGAAAGGCCAGATAATGATGGTCTACGAGGCCATGAAGATGGAGAACGACCTTGAAGCCGACCGCGACATGACCATCAAGCGCGTGTTTGTCACACCCGACGAAGTAATCGGCACCGACGCCCTCCTGCTTGAATACGAATAAGCCTACATTACCGTCTTACCATAAAAAATGGATTCCGGAGTTTCCGGAATCCATTTTTTTTAATTATTTTTGCAATATTGTTAGCCACTCCTCTCAACTTAAGCATGCATCCGACCGTATCAGTCATAATCCCGAACTACAACCACGCTCCCTATCTCAGGGAGAGAATCGACAGTGTCTTAGGTCAGGATTTCGAGGATTTCGAGGTGATACTTCTTGACGATTGCTCAAACGACCACAGCCGAGAGATACTCGAACGATACCGGCAGCACCCCAAAGTCAGCCACATAGTGTTCAACGACAAGAACTCCGGGACGACATTCGCCCAATGGAGGAAAGGGTTGTCACTCGCCTGCGGCAAATATGTGTGGATTGCCGAAAGCGACGACTATGCCGAGAAAGATTTCCTGTCGACTCTTGTCGACGCGCTGGAAACCAATCCCGAAGCAGTGCTTGCCTTTTCCGGCTCAAAAATAATAGACAGCCTCGGCAATGAGATTCCCGGAGAAGACTGGGACAAGTTTGGCAGACGGCTCGGAACACGGGCCACATACACGGGCAAAGAGCTGACCATACGCAGACTTCTGCGCAACAACCTGATTTACAACGCATCAATGGTAGTGTTTCGCAGAGAGGCCGCCCCGGAGATAACTGAGCGATACCTGAATATGAGGTTTTGTGGCGACTGGCTTTTCTGGTCGCAACTTGCCCGCAAAGGGCAAGCGGTCGAGATATGCCGCAAACTCAACAATTTCCGGCAGCACTCCAACAAAGTCTCAGCCTCGGCATCCAAGGCAGGCAAAACCTACACAGAGGGAACCGAGATAGTGGCCGAAATGGCCCAATGGCTTGACCTGACCCCGCTGCAGCGTAAAGTAATCGCCGGGAGGATATGCAAACGCCTCAGGAAACATCCGGGGCTGCTGTCTTCTGAACCAGCCCTGAAGACACAGCTGACACGGCTCGCAGCCACCAGGCGGCTTCATCCCCCCTTGCTATCACTGCTGTATGAGGCTGACAAGATGCTTCACTTCTCCCGCCTCCCTTCGCAATCGAGAGGATAACCCAGCGCGGATTCATCCCGCAAGCCGTTCCTAACCATAACCCTGCCCCAGCAACGTAAAGATGAGAATCTCACTGATTATCTCCACATATAATTCCCCCAAGGCTCTTGAGGCCTGTCTGCACAGCGTCATGAAGCAGACATCCAATCCTTATGAAGTCATCATCGCCGATGACGGCTCAACAGACTCCACCCCTGAGGTGATTGAACGGTTCAGCCGCCAGGTGTCATTCCCAGTGGTGCATGTCTGGCAAAAAAACGAAGGTTTCCGACTCGCGACTATACGCAACAAGGCCATCGCAAAGGCCAAGGGAGACTATATCGTGCAGATTGACGGCGACATACTCCTGCATCCCGAATTCATCGCCGACCATGCCGCGGTGGCTCGTAGAGGGCACTTCGTATGCGGGAGCCGTGTGCTGATAGAGAAAGACCTCACAGGCAAAATTTTCGCCGACCCGTCGATCACAGTCACCTCCTGGACCCACGGCATATCAAACCGCAAAAACGCCATCCGTTCGATATTCCTCGCAAAAACCATCAACCTTATATCTCCGTCCAAACTTAAATATCGCGGATGCAACATGGCATTCTGGCGCAGCGACCTGCTTGCCGTCAACGGATATGACGAGAGCTTCCTTGGATGGGGATGCGAGGACCACGACCTCGTAGCGCGCCTTATGAACCACCGTATCAAGCCATTGCAGGTGCGTCACCGGGCCATATGCTACCACCTGTGGCATCCGTCATCAAAAAAGGAGGACACATTCCAGCGCAACAACGACCTGCTGGAAGCCACCCGCCGCGACAAACGGATCAGGAGCAATGACGGGCTTGACAAATACCTCAACGGCGACATCACCCTGCAATGAGACAAGTCATACATCCCGACTACACTGACCTCACCGACGGTCTGCTCAAGCTCGCCCACGGGGAATACTCCCCAGTGAAGACATTCTGCAACAACCGCAACAAAGTCGATCTCGCATCTCTCGACGGCAAACCTGTGGTTGTGAAAAAATACAAGCGCACCAACCTGCTGACCGGGATAATCTACACATTCTTCCGAAAATCGAAAGCCAGACGCGCATATGAGCACGCCCTCAGGCTTCTGTCACTCGGTATATCCACCCCATTCCCAATCGCGTACATCGAAGAAAGCAGATGGGGCATATTCCGCGACGGATACTTCATATCCGAATATGTCGACCTCCCTGCGGTTTCCGACGTGTTTTATACCGACCGGCTGAGCAAGGAGGAGCATTACCTGATGGCCGACAACCTGTCGCGTTTCACTTTGACCCTCCATATGACAGGAATAATCCCCCTGGATTACAACACCACCAACATCCTGTTTGAGAAGACTGCCGGCAGATACAAATTCACACTCATAGACATCAACCGGATGAAAATAGGCCGTGTCCCGAAGCTGAAAGAAGCCATGAGATCTTTTTTCCAGCTCGGCACATATCCCCATGATTACCTTGGACTCCTGGAGCCGTATGTGTGGGAACGCGGTTTCAACTTCGAGGATGCCCTCTATCATGTGATACGCCACCGCCGCAACCAGATCCGTCTGCGTAAAATCAAACGTTTCTTCAAGCCAAAACGGCAACAGTAATCAATCCTACGAGTCACACAGGTATCACCATCATCGGCACATCGGCGCGAAACAGGATTTTGTGGGCAATTGACGGGTTGAACACCCTCGCGAACACATTACGTTTCTTGTTGGGCACACATATGAGGTTGAACGGCCCCTCCTGCATAATGTTCCTGAAATCCTCTATCAGTGTGTCAAGGCGTACGGTACGCATATCGAACCCATATCCCGGGAAATGCTCCCGGCAATAATTAAGAAGATTAAGCTGGGCCTGTCCGGTCTTTGCATCCGCCACTCCCCGATCTCTACGACCCGGGATATACACAAGCATCACCTCGAGCGACTGCCCCTTCATGATACGGCAAAGGGTGTCGAGGGCAATCATATCCTCCTGTTCGAGATTGCAGAGAAACGCCACACGACGCATCTCCATCAACTCGGCCACATCCACATTCTCAGGCACTGTGAAGGCCGGAATACGACAGGAGTCAAGCACCTCAGCCGTGACGCTTCCTATCAGCTCGGCCTCCTTCTTGTCAGCCCCTCGCGTGCCCATGACAACCAGCTGGGGATTCTTGTCGCGCGCATATCCGAGAATCGACTCTTCGGGAATCCCCTCTATCACCATGGTTGAGAATTTCACCGCAGGCACTTCCCCCGACTTTATCCACCCGCGTATCTTTGAGGCATATGACTCCATCATGGCGCGGGCCTCCTCCTCGATTGTCTGCCTCTCTGCCATATCCGCCAGCTCGTAATCATAGGAATCCATCAGCTGGACACCGCGCGGCGAGGCCGGGGCGATGAATGAATGAAGTAACTCTATCGAATAGCCGAGTTTCGCGGCCAGCCTGAACGCGAGCCGCGCGGCATTGTCGGAATGCGGCGAGAAATCAGTGGGCAACAAGACCGTGCCCCCCGCGTCGCCACTTTCCCCGTCGGTCGGGAAGTTGAAAATCTCGATGTTCTCTATGATGCGCAGGGCAAGCGGCAGGTCAGACTCCTTGATTCTGATTCTGATTCTGACACCGGCGGCTACAGTCGGCGACGCGAGATTTACATTGTTGAGCTCGACATATATGCCTTCCCGCTCAAGGAGCGCCTTCAGGGGCAAAGCCTTTTCAATGGTGTGGACGGCTACGGTAATCAGTCTGTTGGGAGTCATTGTCGGATGTCTAATAATATTGGCGTAAAAAGCTATGACGCGCTGGACTGGGCTAAGCAGGCCGACGCGTCATAGATAATGTCATCAGACGAGGGAAAGTTCATTTTTCCTTCTTCTGCTCCTCTTCCTGAAGGATTTCCACGGCCATGTCATAGATGGTGGTGTCGTCAAGGACAACAATGCCGCCGTCAGGCCCCGGTTCGATATGCAACCCGCAATTCTTGCCAAACTCATAGTTTGTGCCGCCGAAATAGTTTCGGATTGTCTGAGGTGTCGTGTTGAGTTTGTCAGCTATGCGGGCTACGGCGCCGTCAGGCAGTGCGTCTTTGATGCGACGGAGATCGTTGAAGGATATTGTCTTAGTCATTCTCGTATGGTTTTGGGGGTTTGTAACTGCTATATCAAGGGTCAGAGAGGAATTTTTCCTAAATTTATACACTTAATTTGAGTTATCCAAATTTTTACGGTATGTTATAAAACATATCCCACAGCTTTTATCTGTTAATCTTGCAAAAGTCAACTATTTATCAAGAATATCAGATTTTCTCCACCTCGGAGGCCCTTATCCAGGCCCGCTCGCCGTGTCCGACAAGCACCTCATACCACATTCCCTCGCCCGGATTGGCGATTGAATCAATGATTTCCACCTTGGTGCCTTCATGCAGCAGAAACGCCTGCTCGGCCTGGCTTCTGGCCTCACGGGGCGATGTCGAGAGCTGTGACGAAGGGGGCAGGATAATGGCGAACTTGTCGGAATTGACACGATTGGCAGCCGCGAAAGACACGATCACCGCTCCGACGGTCAATGCGAACACTATGAGGGCTCCGAAAAAGCTGGCTTTCTTGACAGCAACAGCCGAAGAGAACACATAGGCGGCTACCCCGCCGAGGAATATGGCGAACAACACAAGGGCAAAGACCGCCCAGGTGTCGGCATGAAACATTCCCACGGTGCCGTCCCACACCGAGTCCATATAAGATCCGCTGTCAATCTGCTTGTCTGTTATCTTGGAATTCACAAACTCGAGATTCGCACGCGCGTCGGCATTGGTAGGATCAAGCTTGAGCGCCCGCTCATAATTGACAATCGCCTTGCCGAGATTGCCCTGGCGGTAGTATGCGTTGCCAAGATTATAGAAAAGCGTAGTGGAGCTGCCTTCAGCCTCCAGAGCCTTGAGATACAGAGCTTCTGCCATCACGAAATTGTCAGCACTGTAAGCTGAGTCAGCCTGTTGCGCGAGAGCCTCGCCTGAGAGTGAGGCAGCAGCCCCTGCGATTCCGGCTCCTGCCACAGAGTCGGTTGCAACCTCGGCGACGCCAACACTCTTCTCCGGGTCGACACAGTCGGGCTGCTTGGCGCCGGCGGCAATCACGGAGACACAAAAAAGCAATATGGTGTGTAACAGTTTCATCGGTCTATTTGCGTTTGCTAATGTTGCTTTTCTCAAGTTCATTAATCGAGGATGTGGCCTCGTTGTAGACAGCCTCCACCGAAGCCTCGGATGAGGAATCCGGGGTATAGCGGGCCATCTCACACTGGTCAAGCACATTAATGATCCTGCCGGCGACATCTTCTCCCACGCCCCTGTCGGCCAACGTCTGGGATATGTTCTGGCGCGTGAGTTGCGAAACCGGTATCGAAAGCTTGTCGCCGAGATACCCCCACATGGCTTTCAGCATTGCCTCATAGAACCGCTCGGGCTGGCGCGATTTCATAAAGCCCACGGCCTCGCGCAGGCTCTTGCGGGCCACTTTGCTCGCACGGGCATTGCGTCGTCCGGCCACATCAGCGTTGAGCCTCACCTGACGGCCATAAACCGTTATGGCCAGTATGAGAGCAACCACAAGCAACCCGGCCACGACCCAGTACCACCAGTTGAATATCAGCGGATGGTGGGTCTGCGAGAGGTGCTTGTCGCCGGTCTTTATATGCAGGATGTCAGTGTTGCGGGCCTCTATTTCACGCTGTTCGGCGCTGATGGTGGTGCCGCTACCCTTGGCGATTTCCATGTTGTAGCCAGGCGCGGTAAGAGTGACGTATGACTTCTTGGCTGGATCGAAATACACGAATTTCTGCTCGGGAATCTTGAATGTGCCGACACTCTGAGGCACGATAGTGTAGTCGACCATCATGGTGCCGGTGACTGTCGAGCCACTCACACGGGTGCGGTAATCTGTCTTCGGCGAGAACTGCTCGAAGTCATCGGGAATCTCAGGTTTTGGCTCATGGATATACTTGATATTGCCCGTTCCGGTGACGATGTATTCAAGCGAGGCAGCCTCGCCGGTCTTGAGTTTCTCAGGCGCGAGCCGGCTCTCAAACGTGAACTGTCCCACGGCATTGTCAAATCCAGCCGGGCGCGGCTCGGGGAGCGGGGTTATATCGACCGTTGAAGAATAAGGCTGGAGATGCACCTCTTTCTCGACCGGACGTCCAGAGACGAACCAACCGTTGCTGACACGCTCTATCTGCACCACACTGAGGTCATACTTGCCAGAACTGATGGTCAACTTGCCCGACTTCTGGGGGAAGATGATGCATTTCTTCAACACAGCCGTCACATAGTTCTGCCCGTTGTAATTCTCCACGGCGTTGAGCGCGGCCTGCGTATCGACCTCCTCGATAAGAAACCCGTCGAAAGTAGGCGGGGTAGTCATCATAAACGAATTGATGCGCTGGAACTTGGTGTACAATTTTATGGTACACTCTATTGCCTCCTGCTCGTAAGCATGGCTTTTGTTGAGAATGATTCTCACGAAGATGTCATCCTTGGATATGGGCCGCGATGTGTCATCCTGAGATGACAGGTCATCGACATGCACGCTCTGCTGGGGGGCGGAGCCTCCATATCCGTAGCCATACCCGCCAGCCTGCTGCGACTGGGGAGCCTTGTCGGCAGGGAGGATGATGAACTTGGCAGACTGCGATGTCAGCTTTTTGCCGTCGACCACTATTGAGGCGGCCGGAATGGTGAAAGTCCCCTCCTCCTCGGCGCGGTATATGAATGTGTATTCGACCGTGCTTGACGACGATGCCTGCCCGTTGATTATCTGGTAGCTCTGCGAAGTGCTTACTCCGGGTTGGGGGTTGAGCAGCTTGCATCCGTTTATGGCCGGCGCGTTCAGGCTTGTCCCCTCACCGTTGGAGAGGCGGTAAGTGACCGCAAAACGGTTTCCCGCGATGACATTGCGTGGCGGTATGACCTGGAAAGAGGTCTGAGCCGCCATTGTCGCGCAGAAAATCAAAACTGCCGTTAATATCGAAAACAACTTCTTCATAGTCGTTTCAGTAATATCTCATTAAAAATAGTTGTCTGTTATATCCGTGAGTGACAGCTTGACCTGAGCTACTCAAAGAGGAAAGGGTGTCATCACCAAGGCTTGCCGGTCTGCCGCTGACGCGACTGCTTCTCCTGGCTCTGCTTCATCTGCTCAACCTTCATCCTTGTGGCAGACTCCTTTGCATCCATAGCCTTGAGAATCTGAGCCGCGCTCTGCTCGCTTAGACCTCCCTGCTGCTCTTGCTGCTGTTGTTGCTGCTTGTCTTGGTTCTGCTGGTCCTGGTTCTGGTCCTGCTTGTCATCCTTGTCCTGGTCTTGCTGCTGTTGCTGCTGATCCTGGTTCTGATTCTGGTCTTGGTTCTGGTCTTGCTTGTCATCCTTGTTCTGGTCTTGCTGCTGCTTTTTGAGCTGCGCCAGACGTAGGTTCTCGCGTGCCTGATTGTCTTCAGGATTGCGACGCAAGGCATTCTTATACATCTCTATGGCCGCGCCGTAGTCTTCACCCTTGTAGGCAATGTTGCCACGGTCGTAAAATGACTGTTGGGCAAGTTCAATGTCAGGATTACCGGCCGTCTGGGCCAGTATCTGGTCGGCCTGCCTGATGAGTGAATCCCCCTTGTTGGCAAGGTCTTCACCCCGCTGTTTGAGGTATGATGACGCGAGGTTGAACTGCGCCCGGGCGTTGTCAGGATTCTCTCCGAGGGCCTTTTTGAAATTCACCTCCGCCTCGGCGTAACGCTGCTTGTCGAAAAGGCTCTTGCCCTCCTTCATGTAATTGCGCTCGCGCTTGGTTGACGGACGCTGGCCTGCAGGCTGCTCCTTGTCTGAGGAACAACCGCTTGCCATCGCTCCCGCAACCAGCATGGAGACCGAGATTGCTGCTATCTTCAAGAACTGCTTCATTTTGACAATTCCTTATTGACTGTTGTTTGTTTTTTCAGGCTTTCACCACCTTTGGCGGCAATTTTCTGACGGGAGAAGAATGTATAACGTTTCAGCCAGCCGATTTTGGTCGGGAGGATGACAGCGTCAATCACCAGCAGAATCAGCGCAATCCAGACAAACATCGGGAATTGCTCGGCGCTGGCCTTGTATGACACATGCTGGAGGTCGCTTTTCTTGATTTTGTCAAGCTGGCCAACCAGGTTTGACAAAGCCTTGGATGAGGAACCGTTGATATAAACGCCACCTCCGGCCTCGGCTATTTCCTTGGCCATCTGTTCGTTGAGGAATGTGGTGACGGGCGCGCCGGTCTCATCTTTCAGAAAATCACCATTGCGGTTGACCGGTATCGGCGCTCCCTTTATCGAGCCGACTCCCATCACATCAACCTCTATGCCGAGGCTTTTGGCGTATTTG
The DNA here is from genome assembly GCA_910575615.1 of Bacteroidales bacterium. GTDB lineage: Bacteria > Bacteroidota > Bacteroidia > Bacteroidales > Muribaculaceae > UBA7173. The sequence continues at coordinate 39,246 of CAJTEX010000024.1, forward strand.
GCCATCTCTACGGCGTCCCCCTCATGGTTTTCACCATCCGTGATGACGATTATCGCCTTGTTTATGTCCTCGGCGGGGGAGAAAGAATTGATGGCCATGTTTATGGCAGTGCCGATGGCAGTGCCCTGGGTGGGCACCATCTCGGTGGATATTTCATCGAGATACATCCTTGCCGACACGAAATCTGTCGTGATCGGCAACTGGGTGTAAGCCTCCCCGGCGAAGACAATAAGGCCGACCTTGTCGTTGCCAAGCTTGTCTATGAGATTGCCGAGAAGATATTTCGCGCGGTCGAGACGAGAGATGCCACGGGTGTCATCGGTCGAAGAGGCAAGCATCGACCGCGAAACGTCAAACGCGATCATGACCTCGATGCCCTCGGTCGACTCAACCTCCTCTTTCTCGCCGGCACGAGGGCGCGCCACAGCGACAATCAGAGAGGCGAGGGCGAGAAGCTCGAGGGTGATCTTCACGGCGGGTTTGTATTTCGAGGCCTCCGGCATCAGCTGTTCAAGATGACGTAGGTTGCCGTAACGGCGCAGCTTCATCCTGCGGGCCACACGCGACCAGTACCACAACCCGAATATCACCAGGATGAGGAGCAGTAAATACAATAATGAAGGATATGCGAACGACATAATATTGTTACGGGATAGTGCGGAGCCAAGTCTGGCGGATTACAACTTCGAGGAGCAGCAGGGCCAGCGCGGCCAGCGCCCATGGCAGATAACAGTCCTCGGTATGAGAGAAATGTTTCACATCAAGCTCGGTCTTCTCGAGCTGGTCGATTTCGGCGAAAATCTCCTGGAGCACGCGGTTGCCGGTGGCACGGAAATATTTTCCACCGGTGATGTCGGCGATTTGTTTCAATGTTGCCTCGTCGATCACAACCGGTTGTGGCTGATACTCGATGCGTCCAAACATGTTGTACATCGGGTAAAGGGCCGTGCCGTTGGTGCCGATACCGATGGTGTAGACTTTTATGCCGAGCTTGCGGGCTATCTCGGCGGCTGTGAGCGGGGCCACGATACCGGTGTTGTTTGAGCCGTCAGTCAGCAGTATGATGCTCTTTGATTTAGCCTTGCCATCCTTAATTCGGTTGATGGATGTGGCCAGGCCGTCGCCGATGGCGGTGCCATCCTCAAGCATCTCACGGTTAAGAGCCGTGACATAGTTGGCGAGGGTGGCGCGGTCGGTGGTCATCGGCACACCGGTGAATGCCTCTCCGGCAAACACCACCAGCCCCATGTTGTCGTTCTCACGTCCATTGATGAAGTTGGCGGCGATTTTCTTGGCGGCCTCCAGACGGTCGGGCTTGAAGTCGCGGGCGAGCATCGAAGAGGAGATGTCAAGGGCTATGACCATGTCGGTGCCTTCGGTTTTGGATGTGCGCCAGGCGTCGCGTGTCTGCGGACGCGCCAGGCAGACCACCAGGCAGCCTATGGCGAGCAGCCTGAGCAGATACATCGCATACAGGCCATATTGGCGGGCGGGCCTCCCCAATGAGCGGAATGGCCCCGTGGTGGAAATCTGGAGGGAGGGGTTGGCCGTACGTCGCCGCCAGATCCACCACCCCGCGAGGGGCAGGCAAATCAGCAACAACCATAACATGCCGGGATTAGCGAATTGCATCTTGTATATTCTCTAAATGATATTTCATATTCATTTCACGGTGGTGCCGGACCTTTCTTGCGATTGAGCGTATGGCTGTGTCCATACTGGGTCTGGAGCTGAATCCTCTCCACCCTCACCGGTCGGTTCCTCAACCGGCTTTGTCTCCTCAACGAAGCGGACAGCTTCTGCAAGGGCGCGGTGGTTGTCGTCAGGGAGCGGCCTTACCTTGGCAAACTTCACGAAGTCTGCGATTTCCAGTATGCGCTTCATTCGGGCGTTGGGCATGCGCGTGGTCTCATTCTCGTTAAGCACACGCGTTATCTGCTGGGATGTCATCTCCATTGCATTGATGCCGAAACGCCCCTGGAGGTAATCACGCAGGATATCAATCAGGCGGGTGTAATATTCCTTCTCCTGGCCACTCTGCCAGAGGTTCTGCTCGCGCAGGCTTTCAAGCCGCTGCATGGCAAGCTGGTAAGGGGGCACGGGTTTCTTCTTCGGGATAAGCGGCACCTCAACCTTGCGGGTCATTATCAGATAACCGCAGATTCCGGCAGCCACCAGCAACAGTCCGGCAAGAATCCACTGCCAGTAGTCAGTTAGCCAGTCAGGCAGGAAATCATACCATCTTGACTCGAAGTCCATAGCCGGAGCAATCGGGTTTATGTCATCCATATGGCTGACATCCACCGGGTTCACTTTCAGGGTTATCGGCTCGGTGCGGAGCGTGTCGGGCCCTGCGACCATCAGGAACGGTGGAATTGTGTAAAGCCCTGAGTCAAACGACTGGATAATCAAGGCCCTCTTCATCTCCACCAACCCGTTGCCGAGGTTGGTGGTATCGCCGTAGACCCAGTCTATCAGCTCCACCTCGGCGGGAATGGCATCCTTGTCGACAAGTATCTCAGACGGCGAACCGGCCTGGTCCACAATGTCGAAGCGGATAGCGGTCTGGTAGCCCATCGTAATCTGCGACGAGTCAACCACCGCCTTTATCGAGCGGGCGGAGGCCGTAGCGCCGAGCGACAAGGCAATAAGTAATATCGATATGTATGTCAGCCTTTTAAGCATCAGACAAACTTCTTTTTGTTGTGGAATTGATTTTTCAGGATGAGTTGTCTTCAGGAAGACATCATAACTTTCTGCGGAAGAGTCCCATAAGGGCGGTGACAAAATCCTCGTCAGTAGCCACCGAACAGGAATTGACACGGCAACGCTTGAATGTGTCAGACATCACCTGCTGGCGCTCATACCACCAGCGGTTGTATTGGTTGCGCACCTTTTTTGAGGAGGTGTCGACCCATTGCTCGGCTCCGTTTTCAAGATCCTGCACTCTCATGAGCCCCACGTCGGGAAGCTGGGTGTCGCGCTTGTCATAGACCTGCACCCCATACACGTCATGCTTGTTGGCGGCGATTGACAGAGCCTTGTGGTAATCCTTCTCGTCGATGAAGTCAGAAATAACGAATGTGGTGCAACGCTTTTTTAGCGCGTCGGTGAAATACCGCAGCACCATGCCGACATCTGTCCCTTTATGGTCGGGGGTGAAGTCTATAAGCTCGCGGATGATGAACAGGATATGCTTCTTTCCTTTCTTGGGAGGGATGAACTTCTCTATTTTGTCGGAGAAGAATATCACCCCGATCTTGTCGTTGTTCTGTATGGCGGAGAAGGCGAGGGTGGCGGCAATCTCCGCTATCATCTCACGTTTCTCCTCCCCGACCGCTCCGAAAAGGCGCGAACCGCTGACATCGACAAGCAGCATCACCGTCAGCTCGCGTTCCTCCTCGTAGATTTTGACATACGGGCGGTTGTGGCGGGCGGTCACATTCCAGTCGATGTCACGGATGTCGTCGCCATACTGGTACTCCCTGACTTCCGAAAAGGTCATGCCACGCCCCTTGAACGCCGAATGGTATTCTCCGGCGAATATATTCTGCGAAAGCCCGCGTGTCTTTATCTCGATACGCCTGACTTTCTTCAACAGTTCGTTGGCATCCATCTTCTTTTGCTTGGTTTTAGAGATATGGCCTTACTTGGCGGGGATTAGGGTACGACAACCTTGTCGAGGATTTCAGATATGATCTCGTCAGCCGATATGTTGTTGGCCTCAGCCTCATAGGTCAGGCCGATACGGTGGCGCATTACATCGTGACAAACGGCGCGGACATCCTCGGGGATGACATAACCGCGCTGACGCAGGAAAGCGTAAGCCTTGGCGGCACGGGCCAGGGAAATAGACGCGCGGGGTGAGGCGCCGAAAGCAATGATGCTCTGCAGCTCGGGCAAACCGCACTCGGCGGGGAAGCGTGTCGCGAAGACGATGTCCACGATATAACGCTCGATTTTCTCGTCGATGTAAATCTTCTCGACCACCTGCTGCGCGTCGATGATGTCTTCCGGACGAAGCAGGGGCTGCACTTTGGCTTTCTTGTTGGAGAGGTTCTGGCGTATGATCAGCTTCTCCTCCTCACGGGTCGGATAACCGATGACCACTTTCAGGAGGAAACGGTCGACCTGCGCCTCAGGAAGCGGGTAAGTACCCTCCTGCTCAATCGGGTTCTGGGTCGCCATCACAAGGAACGGCTCGTCAAGCGGGAATGTATGGTCGCCGATGGTCACCTGGCGCTCCTGCATCGCTTCCAGCAGGGCGGCCTGCACTTTGGCGGGAGCGCGGTTGATTTCGTCGGCGAGGACGAAGTTTGCGAAAATCGGACCGCGCTTCACCTGGAACTGCTCAGACTTCACGCTGTAGACCATTGTGCCGGTCACATCGGCGGGGAGGAGGTCAGGTGTAAACTGTATGCGGCTGTATTTTGCGTCAATCAGCTGGGAAAGCGTCTTGATGGCCAATGTCTTGGCAAGACCGGGCACACCTTCGAGAAGGACATGTCCGTTGGAAAGCAACGCGATGAGCAATGATTCCACAAGGTGCTTCTGACCTACGATGGTCTGGTCCATCCCCTGCGTGATGAGGCTTACGAAATTACCACGGCTTGCCACGAGGTCGTTGAGTTCTCTGATATTTACAGTTTCACTCATAAGTTTCTTATAGTTGGTTTTGTTATTATGCAAATTTGACAAATGGAGAACCGGCGGCGCGGACGGCTTTAAAAACAGTCACAGACCGACCCGGTTTACAGTGCAAAAGTATGGAAACAAAACAGGTAAACGTTAAAACAGAGTGTTAAATTTATCTATCAACCGTTTACCTATTTTAAGATTTAATCATTTTTAAGCAATCCGCTATTCCGACATGGCTTTATAAGCCTCACGGTCAGCTTTCTTTAGCGACTCCTTGCTTGACGGGTCAATGTCATATTTCGCGGCGGGGGGGATGACCACCACCATGCCGTTCTCTAGGTTGTCGGGATCCTTGATTTTATCCTTGTTTTCCAGGTATATGTACACCCAGAACTTGGCGTTTCCATAATGGCGGCGCGACATCACCGACAGATAGTTGCCGGGCTTTACAGTGTCGGTGACGACCTTGGCCCCCTGCGGAGCGGCTGTTTCTACCATCTCCGGCATCCCTGCCGCAGCGGGGTCGTCAGCAGGCTGTTCCGGAACAGCCTCTGCCATATCCGTGGAATCTTCCAAGCAACCCGGCAACGCTTGCGCCTGCCCGGCCGCATCATCAGGGTTCCCACCGTTGTTGCGGATGAAAATCCCGTCTTCCATTACTTCAACGTTTGCAGGCAACCCAAAGTTTGAATGGCTGTATGCCAGGTATCCGGCGACCAGCCCCAGGAGGCAAGCAGCTATGGCTGTGACAACCAGAGTGAGGGTGGTGTGGCCCACGCGTTTTATGGTCACACGACTCTCAGGCTCAAGCCTTACGGCCACCGGGGTGTCATGGTCGTGCGCAGAAAGCGCAACCGGGATATGCACAGGGGCGGCAGATGGCGCGGCGGGCTCGCAGTCACGCGCGGCAGCCTGTCTGCCTGTGGCAAACCGGGGAGGCAGAGGTGGCGGTGTCTGCGCCTGCCCAGCAGATGACACGCAGGAATCGGCGGATTCTTGAGCTGAGGTTGTGGCATCTGTTGCATCGGACTGACGGCCCGGTTGGGGCTTATCCTCCACCACTGCCTCAGCATCAGCCTCGGAAATGGCTTCAGTCTCAATGACATCAGCCTCGGAAATGGTTTCCTGGCTGTCAGCTTCATCCATCTCATTTCCGGCCTCCTCCCCTTCCGCAGGCCCCATCGAGGAAGACATGTCCGCGTCGAGTTCGTCATCGGTCAGCGAGTCGGCAAGCTCCACAGACTCGAACATCGCGAACGGCTCGTTGACCTTTTCGGCCAAGGATGATTCAGGGGCAAACTCGACACCCGGCTTGCCATCGACATCGGCCGCCACCTTAAAGGTGCCGAGTCCGGCGATTCTGACAAAGCCATCGGCGGCGAGCCCCTGGGTGATGACCATCGTGAATTCTTTCAGGAAAGCACCGGCGACCTCTTCGCCGCAATTCACCTTCGAGGCGAGGCGGGTGATGATTTCCGGCATTGGAATCGTGAACGTGCTCATTTGCGGGGGCCCTCCGAGATCCCGTTCTTTAGCCGGCCACCGGGGATAAACTCCAGCTCTACGGCGGGGGGAAGAAGCACGCGGCGACCCGTGGAGAGGTCTCTCACCACGGTCTCATTACGTTTAACCCCTTGGAATGAGCCCAACGATGGGAGTGCCAGCCTGTTGAGGTTGCCACACTCCTCTCCTACCACCTCGACAAATCCCACTAAGAGCCGTTCGGCTGTGGAGACCTCAAGGTTGAGGCGCTTGGCCATTATGTTTATGAATTGTCTGCTGTCCAATGTGTATAGAATTTCGGCAAAGTTAATAAAATTCCATCAAAAAACCGCGCCGACTCTCAAAAGAATCGGCGCGGGTGCACGGCTCTTTCATTTAAGATTCCGTCTCATTATCGAGAAATGTGTTATTTTATAGCGAGGGCAGTTCGGATGGAGAGAGCTCAACCTCTGATTTTCAAGAAAATAAGTGTATTAAAAATTTGGTCAAGTGGTAGGTTTTTAGTAACTTTATGGGTGAATATCAAACAGTTACGTTAAAAATGGAGCCACTTGACCAAAGCCTTTCGATTGACGCGCATAAGGTCAATCACACCGCAAAAGTAATAAATAAATTCGTTCCACAGGGCAGTATTCTGGAACGGCTGATGAATTTTGCCGCCTCAGTCCCTGATTTCCGTAGATGCGACAAAGGAAACATCCGGCATCGACTCAACGACATCAT
>CAJTEX010000025.1 GCA_910575615.1 Bacteroidales bacterium
ACACTTATTTTCTTGAAAATCAGAGGTTGAGCTCTCTCCATCCGAACTGCCCTCGCTATAAAATAACACATTTCTCGATAATGAGACGGAATCTTAAATGAAAGAGCCGTGGGTCAAATGAGCGAATTTTTCGCCGGTTCTTCCGTGTCTCGCTGTTTATTGCTAACTTTGTGGCAGAATTTTTAATGTCCCACTATCAATCCCTCTTCTCCACCAAGACCAGATGACAAAGATTGGATCTGTAATGACCCCGTCGGGAAAGAAAGCACTGCTCCTTGGCAGCGGTGAGCTTGGAAAGGAAGTCGCAATCGAGCTGCAACGTTACGGCGTTAAAGTAGTGGCCTGCGACAAGTATGCAAACGCACCTGCGATGCAGGTGGCCCATAGCAGCCGCGTCTTCAACATGCTTGATGGCGAAAAACTGCTCGAGGTCATCAAAGAGGAAAACCCCGACCACATCATCCCCGAGGTGGAGGCTATCGCGACCCCGGTGTTGATGGAGGTCGAGAAACAAGGCTACAACGTCACCCCTACGGCCAAAGCGGCGTGGCTCACGATGAACCGCGAAGGCATCCGTCGCCTTGCCGCCGAGGAGCTGGGCATACCTACTTCTCCCTACCGCTTCGCCAACACACGCGAGGAGTTTATGCAGGCAGTGGAGGAAATCGGCCTCCCATGTGTCGTGAAACCTGTCATGAGTTCGTCGGGCCACGGACAGTCCACCATCAAGACCGAGGCAGACATCGAGGCCGCCTGGAAAGAAGCGCAGGAAGGCGGACGTGCCGGAGCCGGACGTGTGATTGTAGAGGGATTCGTAAGTTTCGACTACGAAATCACATTGCTCACAGTGAGATCAGTCTCGGGCACGACTTTCTGCGAGCCAATTGGCCACATCCAGGTAAACGGAGACTACCGCGAATCCTGGCAGCCTCAGCCTATGAGCCAGCAGGCCATTGAAGAAGCCCGCGCGATTGCCAAGAAAATCACTGACGCTCTGGGCGGCTACGGTATCTTCGGAGTGGAGCTGTTCATAAAGGATGACCACGTTATCTTCAGCGAGGTCTCACCCCGCCCCCATGACACGGGTATGGTGACGATGATTTCCCAGGATCTCAGCGAGTTTGGGCTGCATGCCCGCGCGTTGCTTGGCCTGCCTGTTCCCGCGATACGCTTCTATGGCCCTTCATGCTCAAGGGCGGTGGTGGTCGAAGGTGACACCAAGGAGGTTGAATTTGATAATCTCGAACAGGTGATGGCCGAACCGGGTGTGCAGATGCGTATTTTCGGCAAGCCGGAGGTAAAGGGTCACCGCCGAATGGCAGTGATACTGGCTACTGCCGACACACTCGAAGAGGCACGGGCTAAAGCCATCCGTGCGCAGAATGCACTGAAAATCAATATCAAATAATTTTTGTTGTTTTTTTGTAAAAAAAATAACGCCCGGCACACAATATTGCGTGCCGGGCGTTCGTTATTAAATTACTGATTGCACCTAGTTATTTTGGAGCGTTTCGCTCCAACCCTTTATCTACAACAAAGGAGATTTAATTAAAAATCAGGCGTCTTCCGTGAGGAAGGCGCCTGATGCGCTTTTGAGGCAACGGTATCTCGGCATAATGGCTATGACAAAATCAAGCCGGAGCAGCTCCGGCTGTGGAGCCTCCGGCTTGACCAATCATTGCTTATTGTGTATTCGGTTCGTTCCGGTGTGCCGACGGCATCGTCGACACACGAAATCAACGCTCGATGGTCTGGGTGCGGTCAGGGCCTACAGACACGATTGTGATAGGTGTGGCCAATGCCTTTTCGAGGAATTCTATATATGCTTTGAACGCGGCGGGGAATTGAGCCTCTGATGTCACGGCTGTCATCGGTGTTTTCCATCCGGGGATGTCAACGTAAACCGGTTCTACGCTTCCGGTCTCGATCGAGAAGGGGAAATCGCGTGTCTCTTTGCCGTTTATCTTGTATGCGACGCATGCGCGGATTGTGTCGAAGCCGTCAAGCACATCGCTCTTCATCATAATCAGCTGGGTCACACCATTGATCATAATCGCATAGCGTAGGGCGACAAGGTCAATCCAGCCGCAGCGGCGTTCGCGTCCGGTTACCGCGCCATATTCGTGGCCGAGATCACGTATAGTCTTTCCGGTCTCATCAAACAGTTCTGTCGGGAACGGCCCTGCGCCAACGCGGGTGCAATATGCCTTGAAGATGCCAAACACCTCCCCTATTCTGTTGGGCGCGATTCCGAGACCGGTACAAGCGCCCGCACACACGGTGTTGGATGAGGTGACGAAAGGATATGATCCGAAATCCACATCGAGCATGGTGCCTTGGGCTCCTTCACACAACACTTTCTTTCCTTCGGACAGGAGTTTGTTGACAACAAATTCAGAATCAACGATGTCGAAGCCCCTGAGATACTCGATGGCATCGAGCCATGCGGTCTCCATCCTGGCCAATGTCTCGCTGTCGGCCGGGCAGCCCATATCGGCGAGTCTGCGCAGGTGAGCGTCGCGGTGGGACTCATATTTCCCCTTGGCCGTGGCGGGATTCTCCACGTCTCCAAGGCGCAGGCCGTTGCGCGAGATTTTGTCTGTGTATGTGGGACCGATTCCTTTGCCTGTGGTGCCGATTTTCGCGTCGCCTTTGGCTTTCTCCCCGGCAGCGTCGAGCAGGCGGTGGGTCGGAAGAATCAGGTGGGCTTTTCGAGAAAGCTTCAGCACCTTCTTCAGATTCACGCCAGATGCCTCAAGGGCTTCGGCCTCTTCACGGAACAACACAGGGTCGAGCACCACTCCGTTGCCTATAAGGTTTGTCTGGCCGCTCTGGAAAATTCCGGAGGGTATTGAACGTAGCACGTATTTCTTGCCGTCGAATTCAAGTGTGTGGCCGGCGTTGGGCCCACCCTGAAACCGGGCGACAGCGTCGTAGCGCGGGGTTAACACGTCAACCACCTTTCCTTTTCCTTCGTCGCCCCACTGGAGGCCGAGCAAAACGTCAACTTTCATTCTGTCTTGTTTTTTTGTTGACCATGGCGAAACTTGTCTGACAGCATCGCGCAGGTCTCTGTCTATGATTGGTTTCTGTTTGTTTTTGTCTTCTGCCGCCGACAGCGTCCGCATGTGCCGTAGACATACAGGGCGCAACTCTCGGCCTTGAATCCCGCGTATTTCCGGCTGCACAAGTCGGCAGTCAGCGCGGAGTCCCTGACCTCCCTGACGCGTCCGCATATGGTACACACCAGGTGCAGGTGGCTTTTTGAGATTCCGGGGAGGGCCCGCTCATACTGGGCCGGCTGGTTGCCGAACTGGTGACGCCTCACCAGGCCTGCCTCAAGGAAGAGCTGCATAGTGGCGTAGACGGTCGAGCGGCTCACATGGTATCCTTCCAGCTCCATCGCCTCGCACAGCACGTCGACGTAAAAGTGTTCCCCGGTGGAGAATACCCTCTCAAGGAGGGCAAACCTTTCGGGGGTGCGCCTCAACCCGTGAGCCTTGAGATGCCTCTCAAGGGTTTCCCGGGCCGCAGGAAGTAACTTTTCGTCTTTCATTCGTAAGCCGGAATTTCAGTTCGCGTCCACAAAGTTACATTTTATCCGTCGTATATGAAAATAAATCTCCGAGATGTTGACCTGCATATCGCCCTTTTTGAGTTTTTTGCACAAAGTTTCCCTGAAGCTCGATTTTGGATTGGTATTGTTGTGGAAATTGTGTAAATTTGCATCAATTTACCCCATAGGAACATACTTGAATGGATACATATAATTACTCTCCCAACGGGATTGACTACGATCCCGACCTCCTTTATGGCGGCCCTGCCGATGCAGCTCCCCGCCGCAAGCAGAGGCCGCCACGCGACGGGGAGCGTGTGGCATCCTCGTCACGCGGGGACCAGCGCAACGCGTCGAGGGACAGCTACGAGGATTCCCGGCGCGAACCTGCGACGAGAGCGCGCCGCAGAAGCGCATGCGACACGGTCGCGCAACGTGAGGAAATTTCCGAACGAGACCGCCAGAGGCGAAGCCGCGAATATGACCGGCGGGAAGACAGCGCGCGCCAGCGAGAACGCGCCGAGAAGATGCGCCGCGAGGAAATCGCGGCAGAGAAAGCCGCCCAGCGAAGAGTGAGGGATGCTGAAAGAGCCGCCGAAAAGGCGCGCAAGGCAGCTGAGAAGGAAGCCGCACGAGCCGACCGCAAGCCTCTGTCGGAGACTGCTTTTGTGAAATTTTTCAAAGACAAGCGCACCCACGCCTTTTTTGGGGTGGTGCTGATATGCGTGGCCGTCTACCTGCTTGTGGCGGCATTGTCATTTATGCGCACAGGTCCTGCAGACCAGAGCGTGGTAAGCAGCCTGTCAGTCTCACAGATGACATCGTCCGGCGTGGAGGTGGAAAACAGCGGTGGGCCTGTGGGAGCTGTAGTGGGCCAGATGATATTCGCCCAAGGACTTGGCCTGGGGTCACTCACTGCAATCATCTACCTTGTCCTTCTTGGGCTCGGCCTGATGGGAATAAAGAAATGCAATTTCTGGTCGGTCACTTTCAAGTCGCTGCTTGTAGCGGTGGCGATATCTGTCGTGGCCGGGTTCTTCGCCCTTTGGGCCGGCTCAGACTTCCTGTTTGGAGGCATTCACGGCCAATGGCTCAATCAGCTCCTGGTGGCCAATGTCGACTGGATTGGAGCAGCTCTGGTCTCGGTGATTCTTGTCGCCGCAGTGGTGTATCTGTATCTTAATGACTTCATAACGCTTTACAACAGGTATCGCGCCATGCAGAAGGCTCGCCGCGAGAAGGCTGAGCAGATTCGCCTTGAAAGGGAGGAAGCCCAGGCAAAGGTGATCGCGGCGATGAAGGAGGATGAAGATTTCCGCGAGACAGGTGATGGAGCTGCAGAAGATGCCGCCCAAGGCCCGTCTGACAACCACGATGAGCGTCGTGAGGCGGTATCTGCCGGATTCGGAGATTACGATGACGACCCCAACGATGAATACGCAATCGGTGATGGCGGGGAAATCAATGTCATCAATGAAACCGAGGCGGCTCCCTTGTCTCCGGCTATGGCTGTCGTGGCTGCTCATGTTGATGAGCGGCCTGCAATGGCAACATCCGGCAATTATGATGCCGGAGGCGAAACCTCAGAGGAGATTTATGATGCGGGGAGCGATGAGAAATTTAATGCTGTCGCAGCCGAATCAGTCCCTGCTGCAGAAACCACCCAGGCAGTGGTTGTGTCGCAGGAAGCGCCCCCGGAGGATGATGTGCAGGATGTCGCAAGAGAGGAATCTGGCCCATCGTTTGACGTGGTAGCCAACACCATAGAGTCTGCCGATCCCGCCCATGTCGGGGCTGACACTCTATATGACCCCACTGCAGAACTTTCTCATTATAAACGTCCAGGCATCGAGCTGCTCAATGAGGTGGAACAGTCAGGAGAGAACTATGACATCCTCGAGCAGGAGGCCAACAAAGAGCGCATCATAAGGGCGCTCGGGCAGTTTGACATCCAGATTTCCAAAATCGAGGCAACGGTGGGCCCCACAGTGACCTTGTATGAGATAGTGCCAGCCGAAGGCACCAGAATCGCGAAAATCAAGCGTCTCGAGGATGACATCGCAATGACTCTCTCGGCCAAAGGCATCCGAATCATTGCCCCCATACCAGGCAAAGGCACAATCGGCATCGAGGTTCCAAACCATGAAGCCCAGACGGTCTCGATTCATTCGATCCTGTCATCCAAGGCATTCCAGGAGACCGACTACGAGTTGCCAATGGCCATGGGGGCAACCATCTCCAACGATGTGTATATCGCCGACCTGGCCGCCATGCCCCATATCCTCGTCGCGGGAGCCACGGGACAAGGTAAATCAGTCGGCCTCAACACAATCATCGCCTCTCTGCTTTACAAAAAGCATCCGGCGGAACTGAAGTTTGTGCTTATCGACCCAAAACGCGTCGAGTTCAGCCTTTACAACGCCCTGGAACGCCATTTCCTTGCCAAGTTGCCCGATGAGGATGAGGCGATAGTGACAAATATGGACAATGTGGTGAAAACGCTCAACTCACTCTGTGTGGAGATGGAGCGCCGTTATGACCTGCTTAAGGATGCCCACGTTGTGAAAATCACGAAGTACAACGAGCTGTTTGTGCAGAAGAAGCTGAACCCCGAGAAGGGCCATCGCTATCTCCCCTACATCGTTATAATAGTCGACGAGTTCGCCGACCTCATAATGGTGGCAGGCAAACAGGTCGAGACCCCTATCGCCCGTATCGCCCAGATGGCGCGTGCGGTGGGTATGCATATGATTATCGCCACCCAGCGCCCGTCGACCAATGTCATCACCGGCCTCATCAAGGCCAACTTCCCCGGACGCGTGGCTTTCAGGGTGTCACAGATGGTCGACTCCAAGACAATCCTTGACCGCCCCGGCGCAAACCAGCTTATCGGACGCGGAGATATGCTCTTCTCTCACAACGGCTCAATAGACCGTGTGCAATGCGCATATATCGACACCAAGGAGGTCCACCGGATTTGCGATTTCATTGACAATCAGGCCGGCTACGAGCATGCCTACTATCTGCCAGAGCCGATGATGGATGAAAATGAAGGCTCGTTTGGAGGAGGCTCCGGCAACCTTGCCGACCGGGATCCGCTGTTTGAAGAAGCGGCCCAGATAATCGTCCAGACCGGAGTCGCGTCAACTTCTTCGCTTCAGAGGCGTTATTCCATAGGATACAACCGGGCGGGAAAAATCATGGACCAGCTTGAGGCCGCCGGAGTTGTCGGTCCCGCCACGGGAGGCAAAGCCAGGAGCGTGCTGATAGATGCCATGCAGCTTGGCAGTGTCATCAAGTTGCGCGATGATGACTGACCAACCGCTGACAGCCACGGCGACCATGTCGCAACAAATCTCAGATTATGACAAACAAACAGTCTCACATACGGATTTTACTGGCAGCGTTGTTGATGATATTGACAGCTATGCCGGCCATATATGCCGCCCAGCCATCCGCCCAATCATCGCTTGACAAGATGATTGCGGCAATAAAACGCCATCCGTCTATGACGGTGGTCTTCACCGTGTGGAACAATGGCAATTCATCTACCGGCACGATGAACCTGTCCGGTCGGAATTTCCATATCTCAACCCCGGAGATGAAAGTCTGGTATGACGGGAAAACCCAGTGGAGTTACGCGCCGTCAGCCGGGGAGGTCAACATCACGGAGCCGACATCTGAGGAGCTCGCCCAGACAAATCCGTTCTCGATTCTGTCCGGGTTGAACCGAGATTTCACGTGCCGCCGGCTGAAGGCTCCAGCTGGCTCAGAGCGTATTGAGCTTGTCCCGAAAAAAAAGACCGCCGATTTCGAGTCGGCCACAATCACGCTGAGATCATCCACATCAATGCCCCAGGAAATCTCCATCAAGGACTCCAAGGGCAAAGTGACCACTGTGAAAATTACAAGCATCACCGCCGGAAAATCCATGCCTGCCGGAGCATTCCGGTTCAACAAGACGGCGTATCCCGGAGTGGAGATTGTCGACTTGCGTTGACATATATGACTAATTAATAATTAGTCTCTCCATGAAAAAACTAATGATATTATGAATGAGAAGACATCAAACTGTGTGATTATCGGCGGAGGCCCGGCCGGATATACCGCTGCTGTGTATGCCTCGCGTGCCAACCTCTCCCCTGTCCTGTATGAGGGTATGCAACCCGGCGGACAGCTGACCACCACTACTGAAGTGGAGAACTTCCCCGGCTTCCCGGGTGGCATCCAGGGCCCCGACCTCGTGGCGGAAATGAGAAAACAGGCCGAGAAGTTCGGCGCGGAAATCATTGCCGAGACAATTACTTCGGTCGATTTCTCATCGCGTCCGTTTCGCCTGACACTTGCCGACGGAAGTGAAGTCAAGGCCCACACAGTCATAATCGCCACTGGAGCATCGGCCCGCTATCTCGGATTGCCCGACGAGCAGAAGTATCTCGGAATGGGCGTGTCTGCGTGTGCGACCTGCGACGGGTTCTTCTATCGCAAGAAGAGAGTCGCCGTAGTCGGCGGCGGCGACACTGCCTGCGAGGAAGCCATGTATCTTTCAGGACTCGCGTCAAAAGTGTATCTCATCGTCCGCAAGGGATTCCTGCGCGCCTCACAGGTGATGCAAGACCGCCTGAAAGAACGCGACAACATAGAGATTCTGTTTAATTGCAACACCACCGGCCTTTTCGGAGATGAGGTCCTGGAGGGTGCCCATATCGTGGAACGCAAGGGAGAGCCAAACGAACGTCATTTCGACATCGACATCGACGGGTTTTTCCTCGCCATAGGCCATGACCCCAACACTTCCCTGTTCAGAGGCCAGATTGACCTCACTCCTGAGGGATACATCACAGTCGAGTCTCCGTCCACGCGCACATCGGTAGATGGAGTTTTCGCTGCTGGCGATGTCGCCGATCCGACATACCAGCAGGCCATCAACGCCGCCGGTTCCGGATGCCGTGCCGCCCTTGACGCGGAGCGCTACCTTGCCAACCTGTGACCTGCCGCAAATGTGACAACATACCACAAATATCTATTTCCTGCCTGCCGGCAAAATCTCCGGGTAGGCAGGAGATTTTGTTTTGCAACATTATGGGGTGCACCGTGGAGATACTCGTCAAGGCCGATGTCGCCATATGTGAAGTTAGCCACACAATAGTGGCAAAGAAGCGATGACGCCATGAGGCCAATACCCACCGGAAGTTGTAACTTTGCACTATGGTTTATCAGCCGCACCTTATGAGGGCGGTTGATAAAGGCAACTAAGAGAATAACTGATCGTAAGGGAATCAATAGGCGTGGCAGACACGCCGGATCATTTTATTCATTGTGTGTAAATTCCGTCGGTGATGCATCGGGGCGACCCGATTGCCAGCTGACGGGAATTAATGTGAGGAAGCACCCCCGTCGAGAGACGTGGGGCTTTTTTAATTAATTGTGGTGGAATCGCGTCTGTATGCCCAGTGAATTTTAATGCTTTTTTGTTCTTGATTTTGCCAAGGGCTTGGATATGTCGGAGGAAATCCGTAACTTTGCGGTCGCATTTCCCGGTCACGAGCTGGCTGGGAGACGCAATACAAACTCATTAACATACATTTTTAATGGCAACAAAAATCAGACTGCAACGCCATGGTCGCAAGAACTATGCGTTCTATCCTATTGTAATCGCCAACAGCAGGGCACCACGAGATGGTAGGTTTATTGAAAGGATTGGTTCATACAATCCCAACACTAATCCTGCTACAATCACACTCAATTTTGAGCGAGCTTTGTATTGGGTCAACGTGGGCGCACAGCCTACTGACACTGTCCGCAGCATCCTCTCGAAAGAGGGCGTGTTGCTGATGAAGCACCTCCAGGGTGGCATCAAGAAAGGCGCTTTCGACGAGGCTGAAGCACAGCGTCGTTTCGATGCCTGGAAGGCCAACAAGGAGAAGGCAGTGGAGGCCGTGAAGGCTTCTGACGCCGACAAAAAGGCCGCCGCAGCCAAGGAGCGTCTTGCCGCCGAGCAGGCCAAGAACGCCGCCAAGGCAGAGGAGGTAGCCAAGAAGAAAGCCGAAATCGCTGCCGCCAAGGCTGCGGAAGAGGCTGCCAAGGCCGCAGAAGAGGCTCCCGCTGAGGAAGCCCCCGCTGCTGAAGAGGCTGCCGCCGAATAATAGACTCCGGCTGACAACTTGCTTAACAACTAACAATCCCGGAGGGGCTCTTGACAAGAGTGCTTCCGGGTTTGTTTGTCTTTGTTTTCAGATGCTCTCCATAAATTGTATATGAGCCATCCACTGGTTTCGGTGATAGTCCCCAATTATAATTATGCCCGATATCTCCCTGAAAGGATGGAATCGGTGCTGGGACAGACATTCCGTGATTTCGAGGTGATTATCCTTGACGATTGTTCCACTGACGACTCCCGGCAAATCATTGAGGAATATCGTGGCAATTCCAAAGTAAAGTCGATTACATACAATGAATCTAACTCCGGCAGCCCTTTCAGGCAATGGTTCAAAGGGATAGAGGAAGCGCGGGGAGATTTTATCTGGATTGCAGAGTCTGACGATTCTGCCAAACCTGACTTCATTGAAAAGATGGTAAAGGGGCTTCAGGATTATCCTTCAGCAGTCCTGGCAATCTCAGGGACACATGTCATCGACGAGAACGGCAAACGCACTACCCAGACTTTTGACCGATGGGACAAAAGTGACGAGCAAGGAGAAGGCTTCGTCAAGCTATACGACGGTCGCAAATATCTTATACACAACTTATATTGGGCCTGCTACGTATATAATGCGAGTTGCGTGGTGTTCCGCCGCGAAGCTTTTTTCAAAGACGATTACTCACGCAGCCTTACGATGCGCAATGCTGGCGACTGGCTCTTCTGGTCGCGCCTCCTATGCCACGGCGACATTCTTGAGGTCAGGGAGAAAATAAGTTTCCTGCGTCGCCATTCCGGCAGTGTCACATTTGCGGGCAACAAAAGCGGCAATCTTCTGAAAGAAGATGCCGTGGTGGTGAAAGCAATCGAAAGCATGGTGGACGTGGGCAGGTATCGCAGAATGATCCGTCACGGTGAAATGCTCAAACGGATTGCCCGGATGGATATCGCAGAAGACCTGAGGCGCCAATATCGCCAAGAGGTAAAGGATACATTGGGAGCGTCTGAGTTTGAGTATATTGTCGAACGTGTAAACAAACTGTTCTCAAAGTATCTGCCGTTTCTTATCACCTCTGCCAAAGATTTGATATAATCCGTCAAGGGCAGGATTTGCGCTTGCCCGTAAGCCAAATCGAAACATACAGGAATCGTACGCTATGCCGGAACACAACAGCGAGCCTCTGGTCTCGATAATAATGCCCGCTTATAAACAAGCTGAATACGTCGCCGAAGCATTGGATTCGGTGACAAAGCAGTCCTACTCCAACTGGGAGGTCATTGTAGTGGATGACGGTTCTCCTGACAATGTCGCTGAGATTGTGGAGAAGTTTGCCCGTGCCGATAAGAGAATCAAATTCCTACACACGGGAAACAAAGGGGTGTCTGCAGCCCGCAACCGTGCTGTAGCTGAATCGTCAGGCTGTTACATCCTCCCGCTTGATGCTGACGACACGATTGAGCCTTCGTATATTGAAAAATGCGTGAAGCGCTTTCTTGACAGCCCCGAAACAGATGTGGTGTATTGCCAATGGAAATATTTCGGACAAGCAAAGAAGACCCCTGGTCTTGAATACGTGGATTATGAAACCATGTTGTTGAGCAACCGCATCTTTGTCAGCGCAATGTTCCGTAAATCCCGTTTTGAAGAAATCGGAGGATATGACGAAGAAATGCGCAAAGGCATGGAGGACTGGGAATTCTGGATTCGTTTCCTCGACAGAAATTCGGTTGTGTACCAGATTCCCGAACAGCTTTTCAATTACAGGATAAAGGAGAGCTCCAGGAATGTCGAAGCTAAAAAAGAGTTGACATTGTTTGAGATTGAGCTGTATGTGCTGTCCAAACACAAGGAAAAATACAGCTCGATGTTCGGCACCCCAATATGCTATCTTGGTGACGCGCTGCGCTTCAAAAGGAAGTACTACGGCATCTGGTATAAAAGACTCTGGTATGGCTGTGCCAGATTGCTTGGCAACGACAAACTTGAAAAGCGATATGGTCACAACAAGCTGCTGGGGCGCTGAGTCCCTGGCCAACCGACTCTTTTTGACACCACTTATAACCGATATATCAACATATAGCATCCTCACATTTGAGCAGATTAAGAAAATCCTAATCATTTTCTGTCTGTCTCAACATATGTTGAGAGCAAAGTCGCGATCTATGCCTAAATTTGCCTAAATTCCAAAATAGGCTGAAAATGGCTACCCGACTAATAATATTAGTGTCTTTGTGTGCCGTTGCCATTACTTCAATGGCGCAGTCGGTTATTAGCGGTAAAGTTTCAAACGCCGAGGGAAGCTGTGTGGATTTTATAATCCGCAAAACGAAATGTTACTGGACTTCAAAACGAAGCGATACAAAATTTAAAACGAAATGTGCCTTTGAATATCATCCTACAACGCCTGGCAACAGGGATGTAGGATGATTTTTATTGGGTGATTTCCAAATAATTTCCCATTGCGTTTGATTTATTTCCTGAATTTCTTGATGAGCCATATCACGGCGATGCAGACCACGGCCCCGACGGCCCCGATGGCGAAGCCGCCGAAGTCCATCTTGGCCTGCTCCCACTTGGTCAGCCGCTTTTCCACGGGATAGGGGACGGGGATGGAGTCCGACTTCACCGATTCAAGTAGCAGGCGCAGGGACTTGATTGTGCTGTCCTGTTGCCGCACCATGTGTTCAAGCTCCTTTTCCCGGTGGGACGCGACGTAGACCACGCGCTCCCTGTCGTGCCTGGCGGTGTCGCCGTTCTCTTTCAGCACCACGATCTCCTTTGTGCGGTCTATCAGGGAGTCGGAGGATGCCTCCCGACGGAACATGGACTCAAAGAAACTTCTCATACGCTCATATAGCCCGGTGGTGTCAGCCTTGACATACTCCGTCCTGACGGTCTCCACCGGCTCGTACACCGTGCGGGTGCAGGAGGCGCACAACGCCAGCAGCGCGAATATCACAAGCCCCCTCATGAGATGGTGATTTTGATGTCCTCGCCCTTGTCCTGCGCCTCAAGCAGATGCTCCGTGACTCGCTTCTCCCAATATGTGGAGTTGAGAACCTTGCCGACGGCACTGTTCTCTCCCACGAGTATGCACCCGGCACTGTCCTTGGCCGTGTTGCCCCTGTGGATGAGGATTCCCTCGAAGTGGGGCACCCCCAGCAGGCGCGGGAGCAACCGTTTGAACTTGGGGCTGATGTTGACCACGATGTCGTATGTCCCGGCGGGGATCGCCGTCTCACCCGGCACTTTCTTCACCCTGGAGAGGTCGCGCACTCGGTCTTCGAGGGTGTCGCACCAATACTGCCCGTCGACGTGGAGCTTGCCGATGGTGTATGTGTCGCGCAGGACCACGCGTCTCAGCGTCAGTTTCATGCGTCACCTCCTTTCCCGTTGGCGTACAGCGACGCGTCCTTGGCCCTGAGCTTGCACTTCTCGACGTAGGCGTTGTATTCCGCGAACTCGTCGACAGCGGGGCCGGACAGCTCTTCCCCCTCGCCGAGAGGCGCGGGAGCCATCAGGGCGTTGAGCATCTTGCGCTGTATCGCGAACTCCTCGCTCTCGCTGTATCGTTCCCTCACCATCGCGGCGACCTGGTGGTCATAATCCCCCTTGGTGTAGGCCGGGACGGAGTCAACCTCCTCAAACATGTCTGCGGAATAGCCCGGCAGGGAGGTGGAGCGGCGGAAATAGTTGTCGGAGCCTTTTCGTCGCACCATCTTTCCTGTGTCTGAAAAAACCTGGTTGTTTTCAATCCGTATCATTACGTGTCTTGTTATGTTGTGAATGTTATGTTTTTTGTGGCGGCGGAGTCAACAAGCTCCGGCGGAAGCTTCGCGAACACGTCGGCATGGAGTTTGATGCTTATCTCTTTCGTGTTCTTGGCGTTGGCGACTATCTGGGCCAGGCTCTCCATCGTGATGCCAGGTTGATTGCCCAGGTCTATCGAACGGGTCAGGCCCATGATTGTCAGGTTGACGAGCGACGGCTGGTCTGCAATCCTGAGGCCATCGCCCATGACATCGGCCAGACCAATTATAGTGTGGAGCTTTGGCGCGCCAAACACGGGGAATCTCCATGCGATGTTCGTGGCGTTTATGACCTCGATGTTCTTGCAATAATAAAAAGGATAGCCCACCTCTATTCCGGCCATGTGTTCAGCCGGGAAGTTTGTCCTCATCTTTGCGTTGCAAGAATACAGGGCCTGGCAGCTGCCTCTCTGGCAGTCTCCCGCTTCAAGGATGTCGATTGCCTCTTGTGTGCTGATGTCAAGCAGCCCGTTGAGCTCGAAGAATCCTGAATCCTCGTTGTAGCATCCTATTATCCTCAATGAGTATTCTCTTTGACAATAGTTGCATTTTCGGTTCCATGCGTCAATCAGCACCTGACTCGGCCTTGCCCATGCCGCATCCGACTTCTCCAGCTCTGTCTTCTCGGCTTCCGTGACCTCGCGATAGTCGCCAACAGACTCCTCCGTGGTCAGTATCTTCCGTTTCCAGAAACCATGGAAGTTGGTGGGCGCGGACTGGGTGACCCACGAATCACCCCCCCCGGATGTGTATATCTCTGTGTATAAAGCTGTTGTGTTGATTTGTATCATGATTCTATACTGTTGCGAATGAGATGTTCTTGGCCATCGCGTCCATCAGGATATTGTGCCATTCCGTGTTCGACTCGTCGGTCAGCTTGGCGTAAACGTCAGGATGGACGGTTATGGTCATGGCCGCAGAGCCTGCCTGCGCCTTGCCGACGATGCCCTGCAACGAGGCGAGGTTGATGAGCGGCGAGTCGGCCAGCGAGAAGCTGCGGGCGTAGACGGTGCTGAGTACCACGATCGACTCCAGCGCGGAGCAGCCCTTGAATGTGGTGGAGCTGGCCTGGTTGCTGACGTTGGGGGCATAGAGCGTCACTTTCCGCAGCCTGGAACACCACCGGAAACAGTCTGTCCCGGGAATGAGCAATGACGCGTTGACCACCTCCACCTTGGAATTCCTGAATGTGTAGTTGCAGGTGGTGACACCGGTGTGGATTCGGGGAGGCAGGTGGGTGCGGATGTCGCAGTTGGCGTACAGGTTGGTGCGGTTGTCGTTTGTCATCACCCCGGCGGCGTAGACCGCGCGGGCCTCGGCGCACGACATCCCAAGCCCGTTGCAGAGATACATCTCCGAGGGGTCGGCCGCCTCGTCGACAGAGCAGCCTGCCGACTTCCACAGCTCGCGGAACGCAAGCTCTGGCGCGTCGGCGATGGCGGCCTCGTTCGCGTCCACGCGCTCACCGAGGCCGTCGAGCCGCGATTGGATGTCGGCGAGCCTGGCGGCGAGGCGTTCGTCATCGGTCATCCCCTCAAGGAAGCGCAGTATCTCCCGGAAATTGTCGATGGCCGAGGAGCCGTCGGTCTCAAGCAGGGTGTCGAGCCTCCTTTCAAGGGCCTCAATCCTCTCGTCAGGCCCCTGGGTGAGCCACGCCCGGAGCCGCCCCGCGCTGACGTGGCGTGTGCTGTCCTTGTCGGCGTATGTGAATATGCCGTGGTCAGGCAGTGGCGTGGTCATCTGCTCCATTGTCCTACGCGTCTTGGTCGGTGTCACTGGCCGCCTCCTGGGCGGCGATCATCTGTCTCACATCCTCGGGGGCCGCAGCGAGGGCGGCCTCGCGCTGGGCGGCGAGTATCTCCCCGGCCTCCCCGGCGGTTATCTCGCGCCAGTTGCCGGGGGAGTCTGTGGCCGCGAGGTAGACGGTGTCCGTCACGGCCCGGTCGGCGATGGCGACCTCGGCACGCTGGGTCAGGAAATGCCCCTGGTCGGCGTGGAGGACGCGGGTGGTGTAGTCTGTCTGTGTCATCGTTCCTTGTGTCTGGTTGGTGTTGTTGTCATTGTGATATTTGGCCCATGTCAGGACAGGGAGAAGCCCTTGGCGGTTATGGCGGCCAGCTCCTCGGCGGTCAGTCTGTTCCTGACGGTGGAATGCAGCCGTATGGTGGCGGGGGGAAGCCCGGCAGCCGCGCGGTCATAGGAATCGGTCAGCAGGGTGTCGACGAGCGACTTGCGCGCGTCGGGATGGTCGGGGGTGTCCTTGCCCCAGTACCGGGCATAGGAGAAGTCGTAAGTGGCGCAGCTGCCCTTGCCGAGGTTCAGGATGCGGATGAAGCGCAGGTTGGGCCAATACCGTGGGGATGCAACCGCGCGCAGGAAGTGGGTAGTGTCAGTGACCGACGAGAAGTCCAGCCCCTCGATTCGTTCAAGCGACTGCACGTCATACGAGCACAGCGTCCACGTCAGGCTTGACACGCTCTTCCATGCCGACAGGTCTGGTATGACCCTCGGTGTCTGGGGCGACCACGCGAACATGTATGAGAAGTTGTTGACATCGTTGAAATCCATCACCGGCATCTGGCTCACCCGCGCCTGCTGGAACAATCCTCCGAGGGCAACCATCGGGGCGGAGCCACGCAGCGTCACCGAACCAAGGTCCATGGCGTCGGCAAGCACCGCCACTCCTTGGTACATGGAACCCATCCAGGTGGCGTTCCCGAAGTCGGTGACAGGCAGGTAGGACAAGGAGGAGCATCCCATGAACATGCCTCCGAGGTATGTGACTTCGTCGGTGTATGACAGAGGGGGGATTGTGGTCAGCTTGTAGTCGTTGGCGAAGATGTTGCGCAAGGCGGCGAGCTTCGGGAAGTCGACCGGCGGGACTATCTCAAGTTCCGGTAGGAAGCTGCACATCACGCCGTTGCAGCTCGTCAGCGAGGAGTAGTCGAACTGAGGGACGCGGCGCAGCCGCGCGCTTTTGGCCGTGCCGCCATCCCCGAGGAAGGGGTGAAGCATGTACGTCACCCCGGAGGTGTCGAGCAGCGGGATGTACCGGAGGTTGGAGCAGTCTCCCCACGCCTGCGATATGCTCTTGACGTTGGAGGTGTCCATCTTGGGGAACACGACCATCCGGGTGTCCCCGTGCCACGTCTTGGTCAGGGCCGTCGTTGCCGGGTCATATGCTTCCATCAGCCCCCGGGCGTAGTCGATGTCCTCCTGTGTCAGGGCAGGGACATCCTCCAGGCACTCCTCTGTCTCGGTGGGGGCGTAGCCTATAGAGGCAAGCCCCTCGCGCAGGGCCACCTTGGCCCCGGCCTCATCCATCGCGAGCGGGGACACCACCGCGTCGGCCTCATCGTCGCCGTAGCCGATGGCCACGAGGCGGGCGATGAGCCGGGGCTTTATCACCAGCTCATGGTGGAGCCGTCGGCCACGGGTATCCTTATTCTCTTGAGATGTTCCTGCATATCCTTGATGTCTTTTCGTGTATTTCGGGTGATATAGCCAGCAGCGCGGCCCGGCACTTGTCAAGCAGCTCGAACTTGCGCGAGGTCACCACATGCTGGTAGCCTATGCGGGTGGCCGTCTGGCCGTGGCCAGTGTCGCCCGGGAGCATGAGCTTGACGCGTGCCCCGGCCCGGCGGCAGAGCTGGAAGGCGTGGCGTTGCTCGATTATCACGTCGGGCGTGAGGTCGCGGCCCCCGTCGAGCAGCCCCCGGGCGAGGCCGCTCAGCTCCAGGGCCATCCCCTTGTAGGCCGCGAGGTAGCTTTCCATCAGGGCCGGGTCGCGGAAGCCTATGGCCCCGGTGTTGTAGGCCCCGGGGCGGTGGGTGTCGAGACCGCGTGAGGCGCAGACCCGGGGATGGCGGTCGAAAAGGACGTTCTCCTTCTCGTACCACTCCGACGACTCGTAGTGCTGGGCGATGAAGTCCCAGCGGCTCCCGGCGATGTCATCCAGCAGGGAGCGGCGTTTGATGAACACGTCCCCGTCGATGTGGACGGCCCCGGGGCCTGCCGCCTCGATCGCCCACATCTTCCCGGCGGCCCAGAAGCGCGGGTGCAGCTCCCGGGGCATGGAGTCGAGCGTCAGGTGGACGGAGTCGTAAGGCAGGTGGCCCAGCAGGGCCGCCCCCAGGGAGTCGGCGTGAAGCTCGATCTCGGCCCCGGCGGCCTTGGCGTAGGCCACCGACAGGGCGTAGTACCAGATGTTCCCGGCTATCCTCCGCAGGGAGTCCACACCGTAGCAGTCTATCGACAGCGGGCGTGTGTTGAACGAATGAACCAGCCTCATACGTCCCATTCCCCTATGGTGAAGAAATCGCTCCCGTCCTGGTAGCCGTACCCGTATGGCTGGGCGGGCAGCTCCTCGCGGGTGGCGGCCTCGCGGGTGACCGGGACGCGGTAGACGGCCTTGTCGGTGACAAACTCGACGTGGCCCAGCACAGGCACCTCCGCGAGGATGTGGGGGAGCATCAGCTCCGCCTCCACCAGCGACGGGCAGGGGGCCGCCTCCCTGACGAGGGTCACGCCGAGTGGGCCGGGGGTTACCACGCGCTCGTCGCCGTCGGGGTACCCCCCGTCGGGCAGATACGCCGTGAACTCCACCCGCAGCACCCCGGGCGAGAGGCGGTGGTCGTTGAACACCACCCTTATCCGGCCCCCGTCGTTGACGCAGTTGACGCACTCGCCCCCGATGCACGACGCGGTGTAGGTCTTGAAGGCCCAG
This sequence comes from Bacteroidales bacterium, assembly GCA_910575615.1. Lineage (GTDB taxonomy): Bacteria > Bacteroidota > Bacteroidia > Bacteroidales > Muribaculaceae > UBA7173. Next base: position 18,232 of record CAJTEX010000025.1, read on the forward strand.
TCCCCGGTGTGGAACACCGCCTTCCAGTCGTGGTCCGGGAACGGCAGCTCCACCGGCTCTCCGCGGCCCGCCTGACGGGCGAACAGCCGCAGCAGCATTGAGAAGTCTGATTTGTGGTTCACTTTTCTCATAACGTGTAGTCTTTCTTTGTTCAGTCGGTGAGGATGATGTGGCCGGAGGCCTTTATCGCCCCCGCCTCGATGTCGTGGTACCTGCGTATCCACACCGTCTGCGGGTCGGTCACCGTGGCCGCCTGCAATTCCGGCGAGGGGAAGAAATACCGCCCGTCGGGGACATAGTAGCTCGCGGCGGCTGTGAAGTCGGTGTCGGACAGCTTCTTGCGGAAGAACCTGTCGCGGTAGGGGGAATAGTCGCTGGTCACACCGGCCCTGACCTTGAACCGCCAGTACTCGTCAGCGTCCAGCGTCCTGCCGGAGCGGATGGCCGACTGGTTGGAGGCGATTTCCCTGACGAGGGAGTACGCCCGCCATGAGTAGGGCTGCGTGTCGGGGGTGACGGGGCCGTCGAGGAACAGAACCCAGGTCAGCTCCCCCTCCTCGTCGAAGACCTGCGCCACCGCCGGCTTCCCTTTCCTGAATATGGGGATGAGGGTGCCGTCGATGGGCGTGGTGCCAGTCGAGGCGGCCGAGGCCGCCGGTGTCAACGTCGCATCCTCCTCAAGGCTGACGTAGTCGAGGCCGAGCTTGAGGGCGAGCGTGACCCCGTCCTCGTGGTAGAACCGGATGAACGCGTCGCCGAACTCCCCGATGGTCACGCGTGTCTTCCCGTCCGACTTGGTGGCGAGCTTGCTGACCTCTATGAGGTTGGCGTTCAGCACCCCGCCGGAGAAGAGCGCGGCCACGAGGTCGCCGTTCTTTATCCTGACCTTGTCGGCCTGGAGCGTCACCCCCTCCTCGGCGTCGAGCGTCAGGCCCGCGCGCTCCTCGCCGTCGACCTTCACCGATAGGGCTATCTCGTCGGCCTGCTGGCTGATGACGCTGTCGTAGTCCTCGCCGACCGGCACGAAACGGGTGGCCAGCACACCCTCCTCGAGCTTCGCCTCGCGGATGGTCAGGGTGTAGCGGTTGAGGTTGAAGCCGTTGGGGTAAAGGTAGACGCTGAGCCACATCTCGCCGGAGGGGATGCTCTTGGCCGTGCGCATCCGGAAGGTCTGCCGCAGGGTCGGGTTGGTGGGGTTCAGGAGCTTGTCCTGCGGGTCGGTGGCCGGGATGAGGTATGCCTGGCTCGTGATGTCGCAGACGGCGGCCCTCATCGTCATCGAGGATGTCCCGGGGCCGCCGGAGATGCTGAACAGCAGCGTCAGCGTGTAGTCGGTGTCGGGCTTGAACCTGCCGCTGTCGACCTTGGTGCGGAACAGCAGGGTCGACAGGCCGCTGACATCCTCCTTGGCGAAGAACGACGCGCCGCCTCCCCCTTTTATCTGGCTGACGGAGAACTGCCCGGGAGGGTATGCCTCCCATTCCCCGCCGGGAAGCCCGGCGAGGTTCGCGCTCGTCCTCGACACCTTGCCGATTATGCCGTCGGCGGTGACCGACAGCGCGCCGACGCGCTCCTCGACCTCGTTGCTTTTCCGGGCCTGGGCCTCGATGGCCTCCCTGGTCACCTCGAGGCTCGCGCGGTATTCCGAATTATTGCTGTCCGGTAAAAAAAGACAAAATCATATATTCTCTACAAATATAATAAGTTACACCTGTTTTACGAAAAAGGGCTTGTCATTTGAGGCGATGTGAAATTGGTAGCATTAAGCATCAAAAAGCCCTTAAAAGACATCTATACGAGTCTGTTTCATGCTGTATGAGATAAAAATAGTCCATTTCCTATCATGTCAAAGTTTTACCGGACAGCAATAATTCCGAATCGAGGGAGGTCGCGTCGGCCTGCACGGAGACTGCGGCCTTGTCGGCGACGGCCTCGTCGACGAGCAGGTAGAACGTGACCGACCTGACATCCTCGTCGGGATATATCTCCTCCCCGGCGTAAGGCACGGCTGGCTCGTCGACGCTCGCCCCGGCATCGGGGTCGTACCGGCGGATGACGTAGCAGGCCCGGATGCGGTCGCCGTAGGGGTAGGGGGATTCGCCTGACGGCGCGAGCGTGACTGCTTCGCCGCTGCCGGATGCCTTCACCACGTCGCACGACAGCCACATCGGGGAGAAACGGGTGGTGACATCCCCGGTGTCGGGGTCTTCCGCGCGGTAGAGCAGCACTGTGCGGGTGGACGGGCGCAGGGCGTAGGGACGCTGGCGGGAGACAAGCTCCTCCAGCGGTTCCGGGTCGCGGCCCTCGGCCTCCACGATGAACCGGCCCGAGAACAGGTTGCCTTCGGGGGAGATGCGGGTCTTGAGCTTGCCTGCGGCCAGCGAGAAGGAGTCTATCCCCTTGAACTGGTGGATGTAGGGGCTGCCCTCCCCGTGGGAGGCGGTGATAATGAGGTTCTGGCGTTCAGGGTCGCGGTCGTTGCCGACGGTGACGATGCTGTCCCCCTCGGCGGGGGCGCAGGTCGACGCGGGGTCATATTCCCCGGCCTTGTCCGACAAGGTTATGTAACACCACAGCAGCCCGTCTCCATCGGCCTCCTCCCCGGCCTCGGTGACCTTGCGCCAGTAATAGCGGTTGACGGTCATGCCGTCGGTGTCGCGGACGAGGTTGAAGGTCTCGCAGCGCGCGAGGTCGCCCACCCTGAACTGGTTGCGGACACGCCTGCCGTCGGCCCCCTCGGCCCGGCAACAGCAACGCCAGCCCCCGTCGACCTTGATGACGCGCTCGCATACCATCCCCGCCGGGGAGTTTATCTGGGAGCCGCCGACCCATGTCTGCTCCTGTATCTCGACCTCCTTGACCTGAAGCTTCTTGTTGACGGTCAAGACGGATGTCTCTATGTGCGCCTCACCGTTCTCGTCGATGTAGAACACGCCGCCCGACACGCCGGGGACATAATTGCCAATTGTGACCCTCCGCCCAACACTCGTTTCCCTGCGGACTTCCAACGACTCCAACTCCCCTTCGCCGGTGGTGGTCACAGCCGCACCCTTGACTCCTGTGGCGTAATCACCAACCTCCACGCCATCAAGGAAACTCTTCAAACCCGTCGCCTGGTCTGGACGCTTGCGACTCAAAGCCTCGTCAAGGGTTCTGCGGGCAGAGAACAGGTTGTTATCGGTAGGAGTGGTCTTGTCGCCCATACGGATGATGTCCGGCATTGCCACGGACTCGCCCATTGACCGCGCGAAACTTCGGGCATCATTGATGTCGTCGGTGAATTTCTGTCTGGCAGAACGCCCAATCGCATCCCCAATCTCTATGTCCATGGATGAGGGAAGGTTGACATTGCGCGTTATTTTTGTGATGCGGCTTTCCCTGAAACCTTCCTCAGGAAAATGCTCCACACTTTCGAGCCTCACCCTACGGCCGACGGATAGCTCCACCTCGTTGTCCTCAATCCAGACATGATCGGTCGATGACTTGAACACGGTGATGTCGAGACCGTGTTCCTCGTTGTATTGCTCTACGGCTTCAAGGAATTCCTTCTCGGCCAGACCATAATATTCGTCCGGCATACGGAGGTTCCACAGGATGTATTCGTCGCCTGGTTTTGGCACCAGGCTGCCACCAGGCAATTGCTGAGCATTGTCCTTGTATGGCCATATCGTGATGACCTCGAATTCCTTGGTCTTGCTGTCGAAGTTCACCTCGAAGAAATAAGTCCCATCCTCCTCGCTGCCGAGACCGGCAAGCTCGCTCCCCTCCTGGAACGAGACGCGCTTCACCAGCCCCGGAATCTCGTACTCATTGGGGTCGAACTCCATACTGTCATCCTTGAAGTAATATACCGTGAATGGATTTCCATCCTCACCGGTCATCTCCTCGGAGCGGACAGCGCTTACCACGCCGACCCGTCTGGGATATATATCCCCGAACGCCGATTCCTCGTAATGGTCCACACGTCCGTATTTGTCGGCGTTGACCTCGACATACTTGCGGCCATCCGGCAACTGGAGACGCGAGCGACCATATTTCTCCGGATCGATGTTGCGGCTGCTCCCCACTGGGTAAAGCCGGGTGTAAAACTTGACATTGTCAGCCCTGTCCGGCTCAATCCCGAGGAGCCCTTTGTCATAGCCGAGTAAGACAGGCTCGCCGTGCTCACACCTGCAGAGATTGACGGTCTGCCCCTCCACCCACCATTCCGTGCCAGTCTTATCGGCTATCTCCTTGAGGGCCTCGTCGCAGTATTTCCCGAAATAGTCTATGACGATGTTCCCCGTTCCTTCGACGCGGCCCACCTTCCAGTCGGATATGTTTCCCATACCTTCGTTCATACAGCGGACTATCATAGCCACATGCTCCCGTGGAGGGGCTGTCAGTGTGAACACAGGCTCATCCTCCCCGTCGACCATCTTTATGACGAGTATGTTCCTCAACAGGCTTTCCACCCCGTAGAGCTTGATGTCGTACACCCATTCGCGGGCGGACTTCTGCCTGGGGCGGTATTTCTCGCACAGCCAGTAACGCTCCCCAAGATAATCCACCCGGTCGTCGACATCGAGGTCTATATGATCGTGATGGGTGAACGACAACGCCAGTACGTTGTCGCCATGTATCTCCTTGGTTTGGGTTGAATTGTCGCCTGGCGAGATTTCCGCCTTTGGGCTGCCTGACTTGTCAAATATCGTGATAAGCATGTCCGAACGGTGTTTGAATGATGTTTGAATGGTGTTTTGGGGTGGTCAGAAAGATGGCTCCGGTTCCCTGAATGTCACTTTGAACCGACTGGCCTGTACCCCCTCTTTCCAAAGGTATGTGAGGGGCTTGTAAGAGCCGCAGCTGACATAGAACATCCTCATTGTCAGTTCCAGCTCAGGCAAAAACACCGACAGCCAGCCATCCTTCCCCTTTTTTAGGAAAGTGATGAAGTCGCGGTAGCGGCGCAGCCACTCACCCTTTGATTTGGCGAACAGCGCGAAATGCAAAGTCACGTCCCTCTCGTCGTTGCGGGAATCCAGCACTGCCGAATATTTCACCCCGTCCCGCTCTCTGATGTTGACCCCGACATGGCTCTTTGCCTTCGATGGCGTCATTATGGCTGTGAGGTTATCCCGGCCGCCTCTCTTCTCCTCCACCAGGAACACGCCGAACGTGGTCCAAATGTCAGTTCCGTTGATTATCAGAAGTCCTTTAAGCTCGTCCATCGTTATTTCAGCCTTATGCCGTCCTTGGCAATCTTCAACAATAGTTCCTTTATCTCCTTCGCCGAGTCGGCGTTGTCCTTCGTGTTCTCCGCGATCCGAGCAAGAAAGCTTTCCGCCGCGCTCATCTTGGCGGCCACATCCTCCATCGCGATGTCGATGTTCGCCAGATGTCCCTGCGCCGAGACAAACAGCCCCTCCAATTTGGTGCCCTGATCCTGGCTCATCACGTTGAAACTCCCGGCTCTTCCCGACTGGCCGGAGCCGCCGGAATCCCCCTGGCCGTAGCCGGTGGCGGCGGCCAGGGAGTCACGCAGCTTTATGGCCTCCTCGACAAATCCCATGTACTCCTCGGACAGCGCGGCCATCTCCCGCTCGTCGAGGCCGCCGGACTCCATCGCTTCACCGAACTTCCTCCACCATCCCTCCAGGTCATCGTAGAACAGTTCCCCGATTTTGTTGGAGAGCATGGCGCGCATGAAGTATTCGCTTATGTTGTCGGCGAAGTCCTCGGCGGCCGCGTCCATGTCCATCAGCTGGTCGATGAAGCTGCTGTACATGGAGTCGAATGTCATTCCGGTCAGCCCCTCGTAGAGCTGTGTGGTCAGTTCCTCGAGCTTGCCGGCCTGCGCGATGTATTCCTCCAGCTTCACGGCCACCTGTTCACCGTAGCCACCCTTGCCGGTCTGGAGTATCTGCTGCCACATGTCGGCGTTCTCGCGCAGCATCGCCATCTCCTCCGGCGAGAGGCTCCACAGGCTCCCGTCCCACTGACGGCCCATCTGGGCGCTGAGGCGCGCGATTTGTTCCGGGGTGAACCCTTCCCAATAGTAGTTGAAGCTGTGGTGCGAGTCATGGTACCTGGCCTGTTCCTGGGCCATCGCCAGATAATTGGCGTTGCGCTGTTCCTGCAGGTCACGCGCTTCACGGTACGCCTCCACGCTCTTGGAGCCCTTCCCGGCCTTTATCTCGTCAGTGAGCTTCTCGATTGCTCCCTGCAGGGCGGTGTTGCGCTCGGTCAGCTTGTCGATGGCCTCCTGTACCTCCTTCTCGTTACTGGAGTTGAACCATTTGAAGGAGTGGCCGAACGTGATTTTGTCAAGGATTCCCGTGAGGACACCGGTGACATTGTCATATAGCGATTTTCCTACTTGCTTGCCAAGGTTTATCACGTTCAGATTCTCTATGATTCCGGAAACCGCTCCAAGAACTGTGTCCGTCAGGTTTGTTATCAATGGACCTATGCCATCTTTGAGCATATCCAGAATGGAGAGCACCCCCGATATGATGGAGCCAACCAAACCGCTGTTGCCGAGGGCTTCCGCGACACTTTTGCCAATGCTGGAATTGCCCAGCAACTTCGAGAGACCTTTGGAGAGGGCTCCTCCGACAGCGTTGGTGACTGCGCTGTTGTTGAACAGCTTGTCAAGGCCCATGAGGCTTTCCCCGACCCCCTGGAGGGTGCCGGATTTCAGTCCGGACAGACTTGACACGAGGGTGTTGAACATATTGTTCACCTTCGTTGTGGAGGTCTGGAGGCTGTTGGACGCGTCCTGCACGTCGGCTCCGAACTCCTGCACTTTCCCGGATGCCTCCGTCAGGTTGTCCGTGGCGGTCTGGACACCAGCCTTGGCGGCCTCTATCCCGGCAGTGTCACCGGATTCCTCCGCCTTGGCGAGCCTCTCCTTGGCCCCGGCCAAAGCTTCTGTGGCGGTACGTTCCTTATCCTGCGCGTCGATATAACCACGCATGGCCGTCTGGTACGAGGTGAGGTCGTCACCGAGCTTCTTGAAGATGCCGTTGTCCCAGGAAGTGTTCGCCTCCTCGAGCTTGGCGATCAGTTCGTACAGGGTCTGCTGGTCCTCAAGGTCAGTCTCCCGGAATTCCTCCGTCCGGGAAATCGTCTTGAGCTTTTCGATCGTGGGTTCTAGCTGGTCTCGGAACATCGTACCGAAGTCCCCGAAGACACTTCCCCAGTCCACCGACTGTCTGATAGCCTCGATTTCGAGGTTCTGGAGAGCGGAGGTTTTCTCCTTCTCCAGGGATTTCCTCTCCCACTGGTCGGAGGCTTCGGCAATCTTGCGGTCATATTCCTCAGACAGGGCGAGACGTCGTTGCTGGTATGTCCCGTATTCCTTCAGATACTCCTGCATATGCTGAGCCTCAAGCACGCGTATCTCACGGAGCGATTTGTCGCGGTTTTTGACAGCGAGTTCCCCGGCCCGGTCGATTTCCTCCTGTTGCGCCTCGGTCAGGCCGTCGGTATTGACATCCTTGATTCCGGCCTCATTGTTGAGCGTGGCGAAAGAGGCCTTGCGCTGTTCAATCTCCGCCAGCTCCTTCTCGTAATCGAGGGCTATCTGACGTCGGCGTCGCTCGGCTCCGTCGGCAAGCTGGTTGATTTCGTCCTGCTCGTTCTCCCACCTGAGCCTGCGCAGCTCTTCGGCGACTTTCCTTTCGTTTTCCACGCGGTTGTCTGCACCACCTGATGAGGAGGAATTCAGACGACCATCCGGAGTCTCAGGGTTCACTGTCTTTCCGGGCATTCCATCCATAAGTCTGTCAAGCTTCTCATTGAGATGAAACATGTCGTCGACATACCCGCTTATTTCATTTTCGGCGGCTTTCCGTGCAATCTCTTGTCTGTCAAGTGCTGCCTGGTTGCCAGCTGCGCGGCGCATTTCGTTGATTATACGGGCTCCCTCTTCGTCGATGTAGGTCATACCGTGGGAACCTGAGGCTTCCGTGGTGTAGTGGGAGCCTGCGGCGGCACGTTCTTCCTGGGTCAGTTCCTGGAATGCCATATAGCCGGTTAGTCCATATCCTTGGCCATACCCGGAGACACGGCCTGCCTTGACCGGGGTATAGCGGAAGGTCTTGTTCTTCTCAATGTCTGACACCATACGGTCGGCAACCGACTGGATGCGGGTTTCGTATGCCTTGAGCTCGGCGCGTATGACAATCGCGTTGAGCATGTCCTTAGTATGGTCGCGGAAAATCCGCTCCATATCGTTCACGGTGCTTATCTCCTTGCCAAGTTCGCTCCATTCATCCTTAGTGTCGGTGATGAACTTCCGTTTCTTGTCGAAACTGTCGCCGAGGCTCTCCCATTCACGTTTCAGCTTAAGGAAAGATGCAACCTGGCCACTGGCGGAGTCGACCACCGCCTGGCGGTACCTCTCCTGTTCCTGTCTGGCATCCTCCATCCGCTTTTGGCGCTGCTCCTCGGCCTCGGCGGCCTCTTGGTTCCCCTTGGAGAAAGCGTACAACGCCCCGACGACCGTCACCAGCGCGGCCGCCAACACGACATACGGGTTCGCCCGCGCCACGGCATTGAACACGGCCTGCGCGGCGGTGGCCGCGTAGGTGGCCACTGTTCCACGCCCCACGGCCCAAGTCCGCGCGTCCTCCGCCAGGGCGGCCGCACGGGCCTGGATTACGGCGACACCTTGCATCAGGGCGGATTGGTGCTGGAGGTTGGCTTGAATGGAGGTGAGCGCGTTGCTCGCAACGAGAGCGGCCTGTAAGTTTGCCTGGACTTCTATCAGGTCCTCCTCGCTGAGCCCGAGGGCCTGGGCGGCTGCGGTCGCCAGCCCGAAGCTGTCTGTGACAAGCTGCAGGCCGCCGGCCATCTGGTCAAGCCCGCGGGTATCGGAGGCTGCGTTGGCGACGGCTTGCGAGGTGTCGGCAATGGTGTCGTTCAGCTCCCCGGCTTTCTCCGTCAGCTCATCGATATACCTGGCGAGCTCTTGTCCCTGGGCGGTCTGTTTCTCGCTGTCAGTAAGGGAGCGGTATGCCAGAAGCAATGTTGCGATTTCCTCACGGACCTCGCGCAACTGCTGGCGCAATGAACGGCTGTTGGCCCGTTGCGCCTCGTTGGCCCGCGCCAAATCCCCCTCCAGGCCGCGAAGAATGTCGCGTTCCTCCTTGAGAGCCTGCCTGGCAGCCTCGAGCTCCGCGCCGGCTGCGGTCCTTGCTGCCCCGGGGGTGGCAGACTCGAAAGCCGCGGATAGGGATCTTATGTCTGACTCCATCTGACGTATGTTGCCTCTGGCCTCGGTGATTTTTCCCCGGAGGTCACGCACCATGTTCCCGGTGTCGGATGACAAGCCACGGACAGCCCGCCCGGCCCTTTCGAGGCCGGGGGACAACCCGTCTTCCAAAAATATCTCAAGTCTTACCGGATTCATCGTTTACAGTCTTAGGTTGCTTCTGAAATAGTTCTCAACCTCGGCGGCTTCGGCCTCGGCGCTTTTTTGTGTTGATGGGGTGGATGCTCCTTTCCTGTTGCTTGTGCCGACATATCTCGGGGCATCGCTGAGCATCATCACCAGTGTCTGGTAGTTGACTTTGTCAAGGATCTGCGGCACGCTCCATCCTGTGGCGGCGGCCACCTGCCATACAAATCCGAAAGGGCTATGGGAGCCTCTGTAACGGCTCTTTAACTCCCCGTCGCTGCCCGGCTCAGTCTCGGCTTCATCGGGTTCATCCTCTCCGCCGATCTGATAATAGGTATAAAAGGATCGGTTCCTATAAGACTCACGAATTTGCGCATTGCGGCGAACAGGAAACGAGGTTCCACACTGTGCCTGATGAACCAAGCCACCGCTCCGGTGAAAAGGCTCTTGACAGGCCCCACGCATATCACGCAGGCGAGCATTCGGCAGACGTGGCCCCCATGGGTCGCGAGGAAGCGCATCTGCTGCTCCTTGTCGAAATCCGCCATCGCGGAAGCGGTGACTCCCAGCGAGAGATAAATCCGCGCGAAACGCATCATCCCGGACAACCGGGGCCTCCGGAGTGTCACGCGAAGCCGCACCGGCCGTTTGCGGAGCGGAAGCCTGAATTCCTTGAGTGGAATCGAGACCCCGACATCCAACAAGGCATCGGCGGCCTCGCGTTGTATCATCTTGGCTATGAAATCATCCATAGGTTATCCGGCAGCTGGAGCGTCTGTGACGGTTTTCGGCAGCAGCCATCCTTTTGACTCGGACCATTCTGTCGGGAGGCTGGCGGTGGCAAACACCCCATAAGGCGGCACTCCCTCTGTTGTGGGAGCCGTCACTTTCAACTCAACCTCAATCTTTGCGGTTTCTGTGAGAGTGAGCTTGCCCGCAAGGTCAGAGAGCAGCGTGGCGGATGGGATGAGTATTGACTGTCCGGACACAAGCGACAGCTCCCACGGGCCTTCCATGACGACTGCATCCCTGGGGGCTGTCCAACCGACAACCTTTTCTCCTTCTTTGTGTATGGTGCCACCGAGCATCTGGTGGAGGCTCTCGAAGTTGAGCTGGATCATATCAAACTTGGGGGCAATCTTGCCGTTGGACTGCGCTATGACAAGTACGGGGGCACCAGGCACCTGCTCTGCCTCTATTTCCGCGGCCTCCGGCTTGACACCACCCATGTCGAAGGAGTTCTTGGCGATATAGCCCACAGGGCTGCCCTTATATTTTACGGCACCGATGCCGTACATAAAGTCCTTATTCATTTTTCTGTGATTTTGATTTTGTGAAAAAATATATTGCTGTCCGGTAAAAAAAGACAAAATCATATATTCTCTACAAATATAATAAGTTACACCTGTTTTACGAAAAAGGGCTTGTCATTTGAGGCGATGTGAAATTGGTAGCATTAAGCATCAAAAAGCCCTTAAAAGACATCTATACGAGTCTGTTTCATGCTGTATGAGATAAAAATAGTCCATTTCCTATCATGTCAAAGTTTTACCGGACAGCAATAGAAAAAATAGATTAGTGCAACAGAGAGGGCAAGACCACAGGTAACCCAGCTCAGATACATATGCCCGGGCCTTACTCTCGTGGGAGGCTTCTCTCTCCAGGAGCCTAAGGAGGCTGTCCACGGATATCGCCATGTGTACCTGACTCTCGGGAACCATCTGTGTCGTTATCACTCTGGTCACTGCCGCAGTCGTGTCGCTCTTCGCGGAAGTCGAAGATGTCTGATCCTGCTGAGTCTGCGTCTTTTGGGTTGTCGCGCAGCTTGAAAAGCACAGGGCAATAGTCAGCATGACGACAACCGGAAGCAGCCTCGACAGCCTTGCGTAACCGGGCCATTTCTCTCTTGGTAGAGGCCATCTCCTTTTTGGTGGCCTGCAGATCTGTTCGTGTGGCATTTAGTTCATCTTTTAATGGTTTGACGATGTTCTCCACCAGAATCCGGGTCGCGTTCTCGGTGTTGGTGATGCGCACAGTTTCGGCGTCTGCCTTTGCTTTCTCCGCATCGGCGTTGGCCTTGCGCACGGTTGCTTTCATGGTGGCCACTGCCACCATGAGCCCCACAAGGCCGGTGCCGAGAAGTATGTTGAGGATTTCGCTGGTGGACATCTTTGTGATTGGTTTACTGGGTTGTTACTGGTTTATACCGATTGACTTGAGCCATTTTTGAACGTCGAAGCTCGGACAGGCTTTGGCTGCGACCTCGTTGTGGCCTATGATGCGCACATCAGGGAAGCGGCGGTGAAAGTCCTTCACATACGCCTCCTTAGCCTTGTGCTGTGCCGGAGTCCGGGTGTCTTTGGGATTCATTGACCTGTCACAGCCACCGGCATAGACGACATGACGGCTGACGGAGTTGTAGCCTTTGGCCCCATTGGTAATTTCCCACGGATCGACATTGGCGTCCTCGTTGTTATCGACAAGCCGCTCGGCGGTGCCGTCAAGGTGGATAATGTCGGTATAGCCGACCTGCTTCCACCCCCTGCCGCCAGCCGACACCGGGCTAAGGTGCATCCGCCTGATGTCGGCGGCTGTCACCTCGCGCCCTTCGGGTGTCGCTGTGCAGTGCAGTACAAGATACTTCAACCGGGCCATAGCTTATTCAGTGGGAGCCTCCTTTTTGGTGAACTTGGGAGTGGCGCGGAAGTCGGCGACGATGAACTCTTCCCCGAAGGCGATGTTGGTATCAGCCTTCATGAGAATCTTGCAGAAGTAGAGTTCCGAAGCCGGTGCGTATTTGTCGATCTGGATGACGCTTTCGTCATTCTGAAGGTTGACAGCGGCGAAGAAGTTGCCATCGGCATCAGGCGAGCAAAGAGTGGCGACGATGACACCCTCGGGCCACGCAGCCACGGTTTCGATGGTGATGCCCTTATAGCGCTTGCGGTTGACCTCTGTTTCGCTGGCGTTCTTGGCCTCGCGTTCGGTCAGCTCGTCGTCATAATTGTCGAAATCCTCGACGCTCATGATGATACGCAACGAGGGGTTGGAGCGCATGGCTTTGGGGATTCCTGCACGGATCGCTTTGAGCTTCTTCAGCATGGTGTCAGCCTTCGACACGTCGACCCACTTGTAGTCGGCGGCTTTGGCAGCCTGGGTGAGGATGCCGTTCATGAGCTTGGTGTCATCCTCGCCATCGACGTATTCGCCATTGACGTAATGGTCGCCGAGCTCGAACTGCACCTGCTTGGACAGTGCGTCGAGAAGCGCGTTCTGCGCCTCCGGGGGAAGTTGGGCGAACACAAGGTTTCCCTTGGGCTGCCACTTACGCCAGATCTGCTCGAAAGCGCGGGGGTTGAACAGGGTGAAAGCCATGAAGTCGCGAGGCTCGAGGGTCTGCTCCGACCAGTTGAAGTCACCCTTGCTGTCTTCGATGACGGGGTTCTCCTTGCGTTTCTGGAGCATGCGCCCTGTCTTAAGACGGGGGATGCTGATCTTTTTCTCCACGCCGGGGATAACATGGATGAGGCCCTTTTCCACAAGCTCGTTGCTCGTGGTGGCGACGGTGAGGATTCTCTCAAGTACCTCGCCGTTGTAATTGGTGTTGTCTACTCTGATTGCCATATCTGTATGGGGTTGGTATTGTTACTTATTGAGTTTTGCGCGGATTTCGTCCATGCGGAGTTCCCACGGGCCTTTCTTGGGGAGGTCGTCGCCGGCGGGTTCGGTCTGAAGTGTGCCGCTGAGTTTCGGGGCCGGAGTGATGGCGTCGAGGGTGGCGTTGAGGGTTTCGATACCCACAGACTTGCCGAGGTCGAGGAAATGCTGCTTCTTCTCCGCCGGGATCTTTTTGGCGGCGATGGCCGCGTCTACGGCGGCTGTGACCTGTGATAGTTTGAGCTGCTCGTTTTCCCTACGGATGTTCTCCACATCGTCGTTGGCGGTTTTGAGTTCCGCGAGTTTCGCGTTGACGGCCGCCTCGTCTGCCGTTTCCGGCAAGCCCAGTGTCAGGGCGAGTATCTTGATGTCCATTTGCGGTTGGTTGTTGGTTGGTTTATGATTCAGCCTTGGAAGGGGGCAGTCACCACCCTCGCTCAGCGTTATTAACTGTCCGTCCTTGTGGAGCCGGATGGCATCGTTGTTGGCTCCGATGTCGACAAGCGACACTTCGATAAGGCGTGCCTTTGTCACTGTCGCATAGCGCTGCCCCGGCACGATAAGCTCCGCGGCTTCGCTTGTCTCGATCACCTCGAAGCCGATGCTCACCATGCGGAGCGAGCCGAAGTCCCACTGCTTCTTGCACTGGGAGGAAAGCTCGGTAGCCTCGTCGAATGCGAGCTCGCCGGTAATCTCGCCGTTCTCTTTCTTAATGTCCTTTATATTGCTGTCCGGTAAAAAAAGACAAAATCATATATTCTCTACAAATATAATAAGTTACACCTGTTTTACGAAAAAGGGCTTGTCATTTGAGGCGATGTGAAATTGGTAGCATTAAGCATCAAAAAGCCCTTAAAAGACATCTATACGAGTCTGTTTCATGCTGTATGAGATAAAAATAGTCCATTTCCTATCATGTCAAAGTTTTACCGGACAGCAATATGTCCTTTATAAGTCCGATGGCCTTGCCGCGGTTGTGCATATAAAGGAGTATGGGGTTGCGCTCATACTGGGTGATGTCCACGCCATCGGTCAGGACGCGGTACCCGTAGCTGTTGAGCGTGTCGTTTGTCAGTCTTACTCTGTTGCCCATGTCTGTGCGATAATGATTTTTTCGGTGCAAAAGTGAGAGATAAACCGCTTGTTTCCAAAAAAGTGTGCAATGGTTGCACACTTGTATGCAATGGTTGCACACTTTTTTTGAAGGCACACCTCATATTCGCACTTTTGCAGTGCAAAAGCGCCAAAATCATTATCGACATGACAAAAGCTGAACTTGAAAATAAAAGAAACCTGGCACGCACCCTGTATCTTTCAGGTAAGGAGCAGACCGAAATCGCCGAGATGATAGGCGTGTCACGAGTCACTATATCCAAATGGTGTACCGCTGGCGGGTGGAAGGCCATCCGCGCTGCCAAAACCATCACTCGTCCGGAACTCATAAAGAAATTACTCCTGGCGACAAACACATTGCTCGACAAAGTCAACGAATCCGGCGACCTCGCCCTTATAGACAGCCTCGGCGACAAGCTCTCGAAGCTGACCGCCGCCATCGACAAGCTCGACAAGTCACAGGCCAATGTCGTGGCCGCCATAGAAGTGTTCACAGCTTTCTCCAAATATCTTGAATTCCGTGCCAAGACAGACCCGGAGGTAACTATCGAGTTCATCAAGAAGGTCAACAAGCTGCAGGACGGATTCCTCATCGAATCATTCAACAAGGGAGCACTCGTTTACCATGGCGACTAAACTTACAAAGGAACAGAAGGAGGCATTCGCGCAGTGGAAGGAACACTGCCGCGAAGTCCAGGCCATGACGGCGGCGTCCTTATCTATCGTAAAGGAGTCGCCTGTCGAGAAGGAGCGTCGAATCAAACGGCTGCTCTCCAATTATGACGAATTCTGCGAGTATTATTTCGCACACTACCTCACCCTGCGCGACAAGACCACCGGGGAGGTTATCCGAGTGATACACAATGCGCCGTTCCACACCAAAGCGGCGCTCACGATAAAGAACACGCCGAATCTGAAGGCGGTGTTCAAATGGCCGCGCGGCCACGCCAAATCCACCCACATCGGAGTGTTCATTCCACTTTGGCTGATTTTCCAGCCGAAGAGGCTTATCAATTTTATGGTCACTGTCGGCAAGTCTGAGGACAGCGCCAACCGTCTGCTCGGTGACCTTCAGGCGGAACTGGAATACAACCAGAAGCTCATCGCTGATTTTGGTGAACAGAAAAACCTCGGCTTATGGCTGCAGGGGGAGTTCAAGACCAAAGGCGGGGCAAAATTCCTCGCCGTGGGCCGCGGACAGTCGCCGCGCGGCCTCCGCGACCGTGAGGCCCGTCCGGACTATATTGTGATCGATGACCTTGACGATGACGAGCTCTGCCGCAATGAAAAGCGCGTCAAGGAGCTCACTGACTGGGTCAAGGAGGCTCTGTTCGGTGCGCTCGATGTTGGCCGTGGCCGCTTCATAATGGTCGGCAACCTTATTTCTAAAAAATCGGTGCTTGCCAATATCGCCGCGTCAAAGGGTGTGCATGTGTCCGAGATAAAGGCTGTCGACCGTGACGGCAACCCGGTGTGGGTTGAGAAGTGGACCAAGGAGGAGGCGCAGGCTGTCAAGGATTTCATGGGATACCGTGCTTGGGAAAAGGAGATGATGCACAATCCCATCAATGACGGCTCCATATTCCGGCATGAGTGGATACGCTTCAAGCGTATGCCGAAACTCGAAAAGTACGAGATGCTCGTGTGTTATACAGACCCGTCGTTCAAATCGACAACGGCAAACGACTACAAGGCATGCCGCCTGTGGGGCAAGATCGGAACAGAGCTGCACCTCATTGACTGCTATGTCCGCCAGGACACAGTGTCCGGAATGGTGCGCTGGCTCTATGACCTCTATGAGAGAACACGTGACCGTGTGGCAATATCCTTCTTCATGGAGGCCAATTTCATGCAGGACATCATCCTCGACGAGTTCGCCGCCGAGGGAAATATCCGTGGGTACCAGTTGCCCATACTGCCGGACACCAGAAAGAAGCCGGAAAAGGTGCAGCGCATCGAAGCGGTGTCGCCGCTGTGGGAGCGTGGCTTCGTATTTTACAACGAGGCTCTGAAAGAGTCCCCTGACATGGAGGTCGGCATCGAGCAGACCCTGGCTCTCGAGCGAGGCTCCCGCGTGCATGATGACGCGCCGGATGCCGACGAGGGTGCTATTTGGTATCTGCAGCGCGGCACTCGTCAGGAAGTTTTCAAACCGGTGGCGATTCCCCGTCGCTCGCCTAAAAATATGTGGTAATATGTTTATAGATACCGAAGATTACAAAGTGGTGATTGGTGATGCAGCCTTGAAAGTCGTGTCGCAGTCATCACCTGAAAATATAGCCAATGCCGAGGCAGAGGCCATTGAGGAAATATCAGGCTATCTCCGCCCGGTATATGACACCGCGGCCATTTTCGCCGCGACAGGCAACGACCGCAACCGGCTTATAGTGATGTACACCGCCGACATTGTGCTTTATCACCTCACAGCTTCGCAGCCGCAGAAGATGGGTAGCGAAATCCGCAAGGAGCGATATGAGCGCGCCATAAAATGGCTCGAGGGCGTACAGGCAGGCAAAATCGTCCCCGACCTTCCTCTTGCCGGATCTGATGACGACAGCCCCGGCTTCGGCACCTCCTATTATTCATTTCCCAAACTTAGACACGACTGGTGATTATGGGCCGCAGACAGAACAGACCGAAACTCAGTCGGGCACAGAAGGATGCCAAAGGCAGGATACAAAAGCAGACCTCCGTTATCCTGGAGCTGCACCGCTACGCGGAGTTTTTCTCAAAGAACGACATCGAGGACTGGCGCCGGGCGTGGCAGAGCGCGATTGATCCACGCCATCCGTCCCGGCAGAAGCTGTACGACATCTACCGCGATGCCATGACCGACTCGCATCTTTCGGGCTGCATACAGCAGCGCGTGGGGTTCGTTATGTCGCGCTCGTTCAAACTCGTCAATGAGAACGGCGACCAGGACGATGCCGCAGGGCACCTGTTCGACCAGTCCTGGTTCAAGGACTTGTGCCGGCTCTGTCTGGAGTCGATATGGTACGGCCACTCGCTCATCGAGCTTGGCGATGTCATTACCGACGGCGACGGCCACCCGGCTTTCTCTGGTGTGTCGCTCATACCCCGCAAGCATGTAATTCCTGAAAAGGGTCGAGTGGTGCAGCGCGTGGGCATGAACTGGGAAACCGGCATTGAGTTCCGGGAGCGTCCCTGGCGCGACTGGCTTATCGAGGCCGGGCGTCCGGATGACCTCGGGTTGCTGCTGAAGGCCGCACTTCATACCATCCCCAAAAAGCACGCGATGACGTTCTGGGATTGTTTCGCGGAAATATTCGGCATGCCGTGGAGAATTGCCCGCACATCGACCCGCGACCCGAATGAGTTCAAGCGTCTGCAGGACATGATCTACAACGGCGGAGCCAACCAGGGCATGGTTGCCGGCATGGAAACGGAGATTCAGTTCGTGGAATCCGGCAAGGGAGACGCCTTCAATGTCTACGACAAGCGCATAGACCGCGCCAACTCTGAATTGTCAAAACTGGTTATAGGCCAGACCATGACCATAGAGGACGGCTCGTCGCTCTCCCAGTCGCAGACCCACCTCGAGGTGTTCATGAATCTTGTGGAGTCTGACCGCGACTTCCTGCGCGACATCATAAACAATCAGCTAATCCCCATTATGGCCCTGCACGGCTTCCCGGTCAAGGGGCTGCGCTTCGAGTGGAACGACGCGGTGGACTATACGCCGGAGCAGCAGGTAGCATACGAAACGATGATTGCCGACCGCTACGAAGTCGACCCGTCGTATTTCGCCGACAAATACAATATGCCGGTCGGAGAGCGTCAATGTCGGTCATTATGGCGGGATTATTATGCAGACGGCGACAGCAATAAGGACGATGACAAAAATAGTCAAAAAAAGAGGGAGAAAATTCTTGAGCGTTTCTTTGATACTCTTGACCGCCTCATAGAAAACCATAGTGCCGACGAAGTTGCACGAATACTTCACGGTCCCGGCCAAGATTTTTTCGATTAAGCCCCTCTGACTACGAGGGGCTACACAGACGCTATGCCTCCTTACTCGATGGAGTGGTCATAGAGAACCTTGCCGCTCCCGGAGATGATTTGCGTAAGCGTCTGTCCGCGCTGTTCTCCGGCATGATGAAGTCGCTTTTCAAAGAGAAAGGTGCGCAGTTCCGTGTCGAACTTGTGGCCGACCCGGCTGTGCAGGAGTTTGTCAATGCTCATGCCTCAGCTCTCGACTCGGCCTTTCAGATGGTTGAGATGTCTGATGCGATGCGCCGACGCCTTACCCGGTCGAATTACATTTTTTCCGGCATGAAGGCTTTTCATGAGCTGCACGAGGCATTCCCGTCGCTGCTTGATGAGAACGGCAACAGAAAGCCATTCGAACGGTTTTTGAATGATGTTCAAAGCATCGACAAAACCTATAATTCCAATTACCTCCGGGCTGAATATAACTTCGTGGCCGCATCTGCGGAGATGGCCGGTCGGTGGGAGCAATTCATGCGCGACGGCGACCGATATAATCTCCAGTACCGTACACAGCGCGATGACAAGGTGCGCCCGGAACATACCGCACTTGACCGTGTGACTCTGCCGCTTTCAGATTCATTCTGGGAGGAGTTCTATCCGCCGAACGGTTGGAACTGTCGCTGCACCGTAGTTCAGGTGCGCAAATCAAAGTATCCTGAAACATCCCATGACGAGGCAATGCGCCTTGGTGATGAGGCCCTGCAGCGCGACACAAAAGGTGTCTTTCGGTTCAATGCCGGCAAGGAGGGCAAATCCGTCCCGGACTACAACCCGTATACCATCCGCCGTTGTCGGGACTGCGACGTCGCAAAAGGCAAGCGGAAACTCGCCAAACAGTTCATCCCTGATAACGAGGTCTGCGCCGCCTGTGTACTCGTTCGCCAGATGCAAATTGGCTATACCGATATACCTACAACAAAAGGCAAAATCAGAATACATTCGACACATGGTTTGGCAGAGTCGGAAGAAAACATCTCTATTGCAAAATATCTCGCCGAAAGACACGGTCACCGCATAGACCTCTTACCGAATCCCGACAACGAAAAATCTGCCGATAGCTTTAACTACACGCTTGGATATACTCAAGAGTACAAGGTAAATTCCAAACCGACAAAGGGTGCAATAGATAACGCTCTTCGTAAAGCGTCTAAGCAAGCAACCCATATCGTTTTGAGGATTGACTCTTCCATCTCCTTTTCCGACCTTACACGAGGCATCAGAGGTCGTGTTAGCCAGTCCTCAATAGAGGAGATAATGGTAATCCGAGATGGCAAAGAGGTTATCCTGACACGAGAGGTCATCTTATCAAAGGGCTTTAATATGCAACAGGAGGACTTCAAATGAAGTCCTCCTGAAGGGAGGTTCAAGGCCATACGGCTTAGAACCGGTGCAAAGATAGAAACAAATTCTGAAACACAAAAGTTTATGGGATAGATTTGTCCTGATTTATGGGATTTAATATGAAATTTTGCGTAACTTTGCCATTGACAGGTCAATCTCTCCATCGCTTGGGCACAATTCATCCTTCAATAATATAAACCAATGAAAAAATCACATTTCTGCTTATGGTGCTGGCTCTCCATTTCTCGGCGGCAGCTACCGAATGGTTCCCTTTCAACACGGTAAATCACAAATGGAACATCTCCGTCAATGGTGGTTATTCCCCTTCTGGACGTGTGGCGGTGTATGGTCTTGGAGCCACTGTTCGAGGCTTTCACCTCACAATCGGCGGCTTTGGTTCGACTCATGAAAACGACCCTCGCCTTGACACTTGGAACGAGGATGCATCCTTTATGTTCCAGTTCGGTTACCAGATTCCAGTCATTAAATCATTGCGCGTCATTACAGTTATCGGGGTTGCCGGCGTGGGGGAAGTGCAGGCAGATGGATATGATTGGAAGTTGTCATACGATGCATTCGGAAATCTGACAGGGATTGACAACAAGGTGACCACAAGCATAAAATATAAATTTGATTACGGGGACATCTGGTGTTCAACCACAGGAAGCTTATCGTAAACCTTGGAGCGACTCGGCACACCTTATTCGGAGGTATCGGCCTCGAATTCTGACCGACATAAAACTGAGTTTTAATCAAAAGCTTTTTCCGGGGGCACAAAAAAATGCCCCCCGGCATGTTAAATAGTCGTCTCACTTACTTTTAACGAACGAACCCACTGGGTCTCGGAGCCGGGGGCATTATGCCCTTGCTCGAGACCCAGTGGGTTCGTTTTATTATAAGTGAGACACTGCAAAATTAGCAATTTTCGCCGACATGACAATATTTGAAGTGCTGAATTTCAACCGCGAACTGCTCGAAAGACTGCGCCGCATTGGCGTAAGGCTCGAGGACACCGCCTACATCGACCTCTTTGTTGACTTCAACAACATGGTCGGCGCCGGCGACAAGGTGTCGTATGCGGTGGCGGTTCTGGCCGACAAATATGGCGTGAGCGAGAGGAAGGTCTACAGCCTGATAAAGCGTTTCCAGTCATCGGCTCTGCCGATTTGCCCGGCAAAGAATGACTGCAATCCGCGTGCAGTGTGATTCCCGGTTCCGATAGTGTGCCGCTGATGGCGCGTGCCTACCTTTGCTCCATCATCAACAATCAACCGAAATGGCACGTAACAAATATCACCAAATCCTCGCCCGGATTATTGAACACGGCAGGCACCAGGTCAACAAGAAGGGCAATATAACCTACCTTATCAACGAGCAGCTCTCGCTTACCCCGGCCGACCTGCTTGAAATTTTCGAGGGACACGGACTGGCCCGCAAGAAGCTCCGCTCCGAGCTGAGGCTCTTCATGAGCGGCGAGCGTTCTGTGGAGAAGTACCGCGAGGCCGGCATAAACTGGTGGGACTACTGCGGCTCTATCCTGGTCAACTCCTACCCCACCTATTTCGAGAAGCTACCGCCGCTGCTCGCCAGGATCAATACCGAGCGCCGACCGTCAAAGAACTATGTGCTGTTCCTCGGAGCGACCGAGGCAGAGAGCAACCAGGCCCCATGCCTGTCGCTCGTTCAGTTCCAGATCGAGGACGGCGAATTGGTGGTGTCCGCCTACCAGCGCAGCTCCGACGCCAATCTCGGGCTGCCGGCCGACATATACCACCTCTACCTTATGGCCCGGCACATCGACTTCCCCCTCAAGTCAATGACACTGTTCCTGGGCAACGTGCATGTGTATGACAACAATATCGACAACACCCGCCGACTTCTCGCCGGAGAGGACAGCGTCAAATTCCGTGCCAACGAGGACAATGTGCAATGCTCGCATTGCCAATGTCGAGTGCAGCCGGAATTGGATAAAATCAAATTCGAACTTAACGTATGAGCCGCCTTTATCTGTCCGCCCCCCTGCCCTTCGTCGGGCAGAAGCGTATGTTCGCCAAACACTTCATCGAAGTGATAAAGCAATATCCGGCCGGCACCGTGTTCGTTGACCTTTTCGGAGGCTCGGGGCTGTTGTCACACATCACCAAGCACACCCATCCCGATTCCCGGGTCATATACAATGACTTCGACGACTACCGGCTGCGCATAGCCAATATTCCTCGCACCAATGCCCTGCTCGACCGTATCAGACCTATATCCGACGGTTTCGGGCGGCACAAGCCCATTACAGGAGAGGCAAGGGAGCGTATATTCGCCCTGCTTGAGCAGGAAGAGCAGGAAACAGGCTATCTCGACTTCATCACCCTGTCCTCCTCGCTGATGTTCTCGATGAAGTATAAGATGAGCATCCCGGAGATGCGCAAGGAAACGCTCTACAACAATGTGCGCAAAGCCGGATATGCCGAATGTCCGAATTATCTCGCCGGACTGGAAATTGAATCGTGCGACTACCGGGAACTGTTCGAGCGTTTCAAGGTTGTGCCCGGTGTGGTGTTCCTCGTAGACCCGCCTTATCTGTCTACCGACGTGGGCACATACCGCATGTACTGGCGGCTCGCGGATTACCTCGATGTGCTGTCGGTGTTGTCTGGCCATAACTTTGTTTATTTCACTTCCGAGAAATCGTGCCTCGTGGAGTTGTGCGAGTGGATGGGCCGCAACCCGTCGCTCGGCAACCCGTTCGAGCGTTGCAGCCGCAAGGAGCTTTACGCGACCATGAACTATAATGCCCGGTACACGGACATCATGCTGTTCACCACACCCGACCTCCCAGCCGTCGATGCCGTCTGAGGCCGTTTTATCGCCCATATATCGCCAAGAGAGCCGCAACCCGATAAAGGATGCGGCTCTCTGTTTTCTTTGCGACACGGCGCGTTTATGTGGCTTATTTCAGATGACGGAACCCGACGCAAGTATAGGTTTCTATGTTCTCGACAATATCCTCGTGATTATGGTTGGTGGCGGAGCTATCGATGTCGAACTCCATGAAGTTCTCGCCTTCCAGTCCGGCAAGCAACTTATGGATCTTGTCAAGCAGCCTGAACTCGCCGATGTCGTTCTGTTCCGCCCAGTCGGTCACCACATGGAGGTTGATCAGTGGCTGTGCCCGGTATTCGACTCCGGGCACGACGGCATGCCACTTGAAGGGCACAAATTCGATGAACACTGCCGGGCGTGGCCATGGAGCCTCCTGCTCGAGGAACTCTACATTGTGGTTCCATAGGTCGATGTGCTTGATCGCACAAGGATACAGTTCGTCATCCACGTCTGCTTCGTCCGGGCGTTCATAATACTCTCCGGCGGCATTGACACACAACGCTTCAAGCCGGGTTTTAAGTTTGTGGTATAATTCCTCTCTCATTTGAGTTGTTTTTTAGCTTCAAAATACATTTTTGTGAGTTTAGAGTTACCTCCCATGCGGAATACGCTTTTAACCATTGTTTCGGATATATCATTGCGCCAGTAGTTGGATAGAGCCTCACTGGAGATGGCATTGGCAAAATCCCATAGCACTTCCTGATTGTGTTTTTTGCGAGAGGTTGATTTCTCTCGTATGAACTCTTTCCATTCCTTGAATGAAGTCGGGATTCTTAGAGGGTGTTTCATAACGATTGTTAATTTGCTGTAAGCCTGTTCAAGAGCATTGCCACACCTGCTATGATGACCATCTGTCGTGCGACCTCCAATGTATCCTCATAATTTCTGCATAAACGTCGGAAGTTGTCAAGCCATGAGATAGAGCGCTCCGCAACCCATCTGCCCTTTGCCGGGATAAACTTCCCGTCAGAAGAACCAGACAAAGTGATTTCCACGTTCATGCCAAAGGTATTTCTCACAAGTTCAATCAAATCTCCGCGATAGCCTCTGTCTGCAAGAATCTTCTTGATGACCGGGTGCGAGGCGGCAAGTAAAGCCAGAAGCATCAAACCGCCTTTGGAGTCATGTATGTTAGCGGTAGTTGTCTTTACATCAAGCAGATGCCCATTCTCGTCAACTGCAATCTGCCGTTTTATTCCCTTGACTTTCTTGTTGCCGTCAAAACCTTTCGGTGAGGGATATGAGGCAGCCCGCACACTTTGAGCGTCTACAACCGCAACACTTGGTTCCGGTGTCTGACCTTCCTGAAATCGCACTTCTGCGACAAGGCTGTCAAGCAGATTCTTGAACTCGCCGATGGCACTCCATGCACGGAAATAGTAATATACGGTCTGCCATGCCGGAAAGTCATGAGGTAGATTACGCCATTGACAGCCGGTCTTGTCCACATATAGAATGGCATCAAAGACAAGGAAAAAATCATATTTGCTCGTCCAATTATCCATTGGAATTGTTTCTTTTATGAAAGCTTTCTGTGCTTCTGTTAAATCAGAGGTGTACATTTCTAAATCCTTTCTTATAATTGTCAACAAATAAACAATTTAGAAATGTCCTCTCCTTTAGCAGAGGCATTTTTTTGATGGACTATCTTAACAGTTGTCATGAAACACCCTCTTAATGTTATAGTTTTCATTTAATATTGAAGTCTATATTGTTGATGTACTCGTTAAGGTTCTCCTCGATGATCTGCCTGACTGCGGTTTCCACTTCCGGCGACGTGCCGAGGAATTTGCGTTGCGGTATCTTGATGGTACTTCCGACCTTCATAAGTGCCATGGCTTTCCAGAAGTCTGCCACATCTGCAATATGTCTGGTATTCTTGTCCCGGCGCATTGTGCCGTCTTTTCTCCGACAGAATACAAGCACTCCGGCCGCCGACATATATTTGTGCCAGAAATAACGTTTCATCCTTGCCGTCACCTTAATTTCGCCTCCTTCGTTATGGATGGCCGCCGCAGGATGCTCTGAGCAGAACACTATGCTGTTCTCCCTGATCTCGCTGCGCACGCTCCGCCGGAGTCCTCCTGTGTCAACAAGTATATGCCCGCCGGGACGTGTCGGACTCTTGCGCCTCGCCCATGCCTGGCTGAAGAATGCCTGCCGCTCGAAGTTTTGGTCGAACTCATCTCCAAGTTCGACCTGTATGTCGCGCAATATGCTTCTGAAGACAGCACGAGTCTGTTGGTCAAGTTCGCTCATTATGGGTCGGTTTTGCGGGGTTCGTCATCGAGCATATCGAACAGGCTTGGTGCGTCAGACGCCACGACCGGGCTTTCAGCCCCTGCCGTGGCGTTCATAATGTTGTAGAAGGTGCGTTCGCTGATCCAATAGACCGGATATATGTACCTGCGCCAAATCTCGCGGTTGCTCAGTCCGTTGCGGGCGCACTGGTCATATATCCGGTTTATATCCTCGACGCGCTTCCTGTATGACATTCCGCGCTTTTTTGCCATTGTGCGTCAGATGATTCTTGGTTTATCCTTGCGTATCGGTTTGTACGGCCTGATGTCGAGGGTCATCTCGCAGCTCACGGTCACACGGCCGCTTCCCTCGCACTGGAGGCACACATGGGTTTCCCCAGGCTCGTCCCCTGGCACTGCGCCGGTGCCATGGCAATTGCGGCACAGCGCGATTTTGGGTGGTCTTGTTATTTCCCTGATCATTGTATCGTGTTGTATCAAGTTCTTCAGTCTACGTCTGTCATCCCGAGGGGGATTTGCCGCCAGGCTCCTTCGCCATCCTTGTACTGGGCGCGGATGAACTTCTTGCTGATTGTGGGCTGGTAGGAGGCCTCGATGATGCGGACACCTTCCATGAAACGTTCGTCGCCGCTCTCCTCGGCCATCTTGCGCAGCTGCAGCACCCGGCTGGCCTTGATGTTGCCCTGGCTGTCGCGGCTGAGCAGGCGCAACACGGCGTTGACCAGAGCCTTGGTGGCATCATCCTTGGCCTGACCCTCGATGTAGCCCTTGACCATCGCTATCCCGTCCTCGACAGTGTCGCGGTAACCGTCCAGCGTGTTCACCCCCATTATCAGCCTGAATGTGCCGTCGGAGTTGGTGAACGTGTGGCTGTACTGGCTGTCAGGCCTCACTCCTGTTATTTCCGCCTTCATGGCCAGGATGGCCTTGAAATTCCCGAACACGGTCTCCTTGACCTGTTTAAGGATATCGCTCACCTCGCGAAGCTGGGGTATGGCCGTCGCCACCTCCTCATCGACCAGCTCCGCGTACTGGCGCAACTGTTCCTTGCGCGCTTGTTCCCGACGCTTCTTTTCCCTTTCGGCCTTGAAGGCCTCGTACTCTTCCCGCTCCAAGGCGGTCATTTCTACCTGTTCCATATCGTTTCTTTGTTTTTATGGTTTGTGTCGTGTGTAGTGTGTCGTTTGTGTCATTGGCGCTTATGCCCGTCCGACCGGACTGACTATGACGGTCATTGTCCCGGCTGATGGTTGGGGGGGCCTCCTGCCGTCCGGGTTGTCCCCGGAACCCTCCCTTTCGCCCTATCGCGCGGAGCCTGGCCCGCAGCCCGGGATGTTCATCGTCGGCAATCCGGCGGAAGTCCTTCCCCGCGATTCGCGGGTCGCGGCACAGGGTGTTGACGCGTTCCCAGTCCGAGGTGTCGACCCCCATGCGCTGCATCAGGTGGAGGGTCGCGCTGCGCTCCTTGCGGAGCTTCTCCCGGCCTCCGGCTCCCCGCTCCATGTCGGCACAGCATCGGTCGTATTCCGCCTGGAGAAGAAGAATAGAGGCTATTTTAAGATTTTGTATGTTTGTCAGGAATTTTTAATTCAACTTTGTTCTATTTTTCTGATAACTAAAAACTGTTTTGAAACACCGTTAAGTGGGTTCGGAACATTCTCGTAACACTCTTTGCGAACTATAAAAATGGCTTTTTCGGGATATTTTAGCCACGGCTCTTTCATTTAACTTTGATGCTACAATGCGCCACTGTTAATCAAGTAGTTATATGTGGCAGTTACGCAATGGCTGTGTTAATCTCATTTTGGACAAAAGGGTTAATGGCTTTTAACTAACTATCAGTCATGCACTTTGAAAATTCCAAGCATTTTTAAATGAAAGAGCCGTGTATTTTAGCAAGAAATCTGTTTTTTCATCGTTGAGGTTGGATAATATGTTGACTTTGGCGTGGATGGATGAAAAATTTTTCGTAATTTTGCATATAGAGAACAACCGAAACGTAATGATAGCTAAAGAGGACATATTGGAACTGCTGAAGTCCACCGAGTCATATCGCGTGGAACGCACAATCAGCACTGGCAACATGGACAAGTTCTGTGAGGCTATTTGTGCGTTTGCCAATGATATGCCCGGCTCCCGAAAGAATGGCTATCTTATTATCGGGGCAAAAGATGACGGAAGTATTGCCGGCATGAAAGTTGACGATGCTTTGTTGAAAAAGATTGCAGGCATCCGTTCTGACGGCAATATACTACCATTGCCGACCATGTCTGTTGAGCGTTTCTCTTTTCCAGAAGGCGATTTGCTGGTTGCTGAAGTAAGACCATCCGATTTGCCGCCTGTTCGCTATCGTGGCAGGGTATTTATCCGTGTCGGACCTCGCAGAGATATTGCTACGGAAGCAGAAGAAAGAATCCTTGCGGAGCGTCGCTGCTCATTCATGGCTACCTTTGATGCGACCCCATGTCTGAGCGCAAAATTGGAAGATCTTGATGTGGATTATATCAAGACCAAATATCTACCGATGGTATTTGATGAAGAAACACTTGTATCAGACCAACGCGACATCAAGGAGCAGCTTGCGTCAATCCACCTATATGACCGCGACAACGATTGTCCGACTTATGCCGGCATAATACTTTTCGGTACCAATCCCAAATATTTCCTTCTTGGCGATTACGTGCAGTTTGTGCGATTTGCAGGAAAAGACAAAGGAGGGACATACTCAATGAACGCCAATTTGCCGGACCTCTCTATAACAATGATTCGGTAAAATTTGAGGTTGTTCAGTCTTGGCTAAGCCGCTAACTGAGCCAACCGATGATTTATTTTCTGAATTATTTTGAGATGCGGAGATTTTCCGCAAGTCGAAATAATTGTTG
>CAJTEX010000026.1 GCA_910575615.1 Bacteroidales bacterium
CAATACGTTCATACGCTAAGATTTTTATAATGAACGCTTTGGCGATTCAGTTGTATTTGACAATTCGATATATTAACTTAAGTTTCAACTACTTCGGTAATTTTTACCGAATCATTGTATAAGATGTTGCCGACTTTGGAATCATTTGTAAAAGATGCCATCATCACACAGCGTCCGGTTCCCGAATCGTTATTCCGTGAACGCACTGTCTGGAATTATCCGGAGGGTGCTATCCGTGAATTGCTGATGAACGCCTGTATGCACAGGGATTACCAAGCCAATATGCCTATCCGCCTTTATCAGTTTGACGATTACATCGAGGTGATGAATGCGGGCGGACTATATGGCGAAGCCCGACCCGAAAATTTCCCCTCGGTCAATGACTATCGCAACCCGCTTGTGGCAGAAGCAATGAGAGTGATGAAGTATGTCAACAAGTTCAACCGAGGCATTACCCGAGTCCAAGAAATGCTGAAGGATAACGGCAATCCTCCGGCAGAGTTTGACGTGAATACCATCACCGCCTTCCGCGTCAATATTCACGCCACAAACGAATCCGACTTGTCAAAGGGCACAAGTCAGGGCACAAGTCAGGGCACAAGTCAAAATAACAAGACCATCAAAGAAAAAATCATCGAGTTCTGCAAAGAGCCTCGCTCATTAGCCGAAATAACCGAGTTTTGTGGCTTCAAAGACAAACGCAAATTCCGCGAGCGCTATCTAAATCCTCTTCTCGGCACCAGCATCCAAATGACAATCCCCGACAAACCCACCAGCCGGTTTCAGAACTATATTACTATACCGAGTAAATAATTCGATAAATCTATATTGATATGAACAGAGGCTCTCAATGGCGATTATGGGATTTACACTTTCATACGCCATCATCATCATCATACGACTATAAAGATAAAAGCGTTACTAATCAACAATTGATTGATGGTCTTAAAAACGCCGGAATATCCGTGGTAGCGATTACGGATCATCATTGTATCGACATAGAAAGAATTCGTGAATTACAAACTCTTGGAAAAACTGTAGGAATTACGGTCCTCCCGGGAATTGAATTTTGTTCTGAGTTAGGAGGAAGTGAAGCCATCCATTTCATTGGTATATTTGATGAAAAGTCAAATCTTGAAACAATTTGGACCAAAATACAAGGGCAATGTTCTCTCACACCAGCAGAAATTAATGCCAAAGGGGTTGAACGAGTTTATTGTCCATTTGTTCCCACTGCGGATTTAATAATTCAACTCGGCGGTATCGTTACAGTGCATGCAGGGAAGAAATCGAATTCAGTAGAAAGTATTAAAAATAACTTGTTAGTTAAACAGGAACTTAAGCAAGCAATACTTTCCAATTATAGACCATTGTTGGAAGTCGGGAAAACTTCTGATATTGATGATTATGCATCCAAAGTATTTCCAAATATTGGATTTACATTACCTACCATAATCTGTTCAGATAATCATGATATTAAGAACTATGCAACTACATCTGGCCTTTGGATTAAAGCTGATACTACTTTTGAAGGATTAAAACAAATCCTTTTTGAGCCAGAAGAAAGAGTAGCTGTCGGAGACACTTGTCCAGACTATAAACCGTCATATTTAGTAATTGACCGTGTTGACTTAGATGAACCTGGGTTTTGGAAACAGTCCATCTATTTCAATCAAAATCTGAACACAATCATAGGTGGAAGATCCACAGGGAAATCAACACTGTTATCCTCAATTGCGTCTAAATTTGATGGGACAGACACGCCTGAGCCATTTATTTTAGAGCATACAGATTCTGTACGAGTTATATGGGCTGATGGGAATGAGGATTATCATCGAGACTTAGATTTCCTGCGACAGAGCCATATGTTCGATATCGCAAAGGATATTGAAGCCACCAATCGATTGTTACTTAGTATTATTAAGGATAAGGAAGAATGTAGAGTTGCCTTAGACAATTACAATCGCAAAGTAACACAAACTATAGCTGAGACACAACGTATTTTAAGTTCTCTCGAAGATTTGTTTGTACAGGGAGTGGAGAAGCAAAATTTAATTAAGCAATTTGGAGATAAAGCAGGAATTGATAGAGAAATAGCGTTACTAGTTTCACAAAGAAACCAAATTTTAAAAGAGACCAAAATAGATACTACTCAGATTGAACAATTTTCCGCTTATACTGAAAAGATTGCAAAATTTCAACTAGAGATAACTGTTGCTGAGCAAGAATATTCAGTTCTCAAAAATTTACGACTGCTACCATTATTAGTCCCCAATAATGGCATATCGTATGTGGGCTTAAGTGATGAGACCACTCAGCAGTTAACTCTAAAAATTTCTGAGATTTCCGAGAATGCCAATCACCAAATGGTTATGGCAATTGACTTATTAACAACTAATGTTGAAAAAAGAATTGGACAAGCCAAAGCTGAAATTGATTGCATACAAAAGTCTCAAGAATATATTCAGGCAAAAAAAGTGTGGGACCAGAACAAAAGATTAATAGAGATTGACAAAAGGATTAATGACGAGCGCATAAAACTTCAAAAGTTCACTCAATTGTCAAATGACTTTTCTCGAATTAAAGAACAGGTTGAGAATCTGCGAGTCGAATTAGTTAGTGCAAACAATACCTTCTTATTATCATGTCAGAATGTTTGTGAACTAATGCAACTGTCCCACGAAGGTGTTGAAATCAAAAGTATCATCGAGCTTGATGAATGCCGATTGCAGGACTTCCTAGACAGTTCTTTAGATCAACGAGGTTCTGAGATGAAAACTTTACTAAGCGAGTTTGTATGCAAGTATAAAAATGATGATCAAAATTACTTGGTATCAATCATCAAGAAAGCAAATAATTCGCAATTATCGTTTAAAGGAGGAGTCTCTACACATGAATTTTTAGCAAAATTATTTACGACAAATTGGTATAGACCTCGCATACAATTGTATTATGAAAACGATCGGTTTGATGGCATGTCGCAAGGGAAACAAGCGTTTGTCATTCTCAAGCTCATATTGGAGTTTAGTCAAAAACAGTGTCCAATTCTTATTGATCAACCAGAAGATAGTCTTGACAATCGAGCAATTTATAATGAATTAGTCAAGTACATCCGAACAAAAAAGAAACATCGGCAAATTATTCTTGTAACTCATAATCCCAATGTTGTAGTAGGAGCTGACGCTGAGGAAGTAATAGTTGCCAATCAACAAGGTTCTAAAACACCCAATGAGAATGATATAAAATTCCAATATGTTTATGGAAGTTTAGAAGTTACATCTGAGCATAATCATGATTTAACTATTCCATTATTGCATAGAATGGGAATCAGAGAACATGTTTGCGATATACTCGAAGGTGGAAAGGAGGCATTTGCCAATAGAGAGCGTAAGTATGGGTTTAGACGATAGCTTAAAGGTCTGGGCTTCTCCCAATTGACAATGTTCTTGGTTTTTAATTGAATGTATTGAATGTCGAATAAATACGCAAGAACTCCGATGTGATAATCCAATAGTCTCAGAAATTTGTTGTAACTTTGTAGACTACTTAATAATAGGAGATAAAATCATGGCAAGACCAATAGCAGAAACACCGATTCTTACAGGCGATGATGCTGTGCGCTTTGAGAAACTCAGGATGGAAGTCGAGAGTCTCAGCAAAGAGCAGCGGGCCGAGAATACAAGAAAACTCAAGGAGGCGGTTAAGAAAGCTAAGGAATACATTACCATCTGCATATAGGAAGATGAAACTTGTAAAACTTACTCCCGATACCGAACTTGCAGGGTTTGATTGCGGTGATGAAGATTTGAATAATTTTCTTGTCGAGGATGCCAAAGGTTTCCTCGACAAACGTATAGCCACATCTTATATTCTGGAAGATGATGGCAATATCGTTGCGTATTTTTGTCTCCTGAATGACAAAATCAGCCGTCAGGATGTGACGAACAGTCAATGGAAGAAGATAAAGGGTGGATTTCCTGAGCGTAAGCAATTCGGAAGTTATCCGGCTATTAAGATTGGCAGATTCGCAGTATCGTCACAGTACAAAGGTCGTAGCATCGGTACTGACCTGATGAACCTACTAAAAGGTATGCTCAACGAGAATCCCAATTACTCCGCGTTCCGTTACCTGACTGTTGATGCGTATCTATCCGCCATCGATTTCTATCAAAAGAATGATTTCAAGATATTGTCAGAGAAGATTTTGAGCGACCACACTCGTTTGATGTTCTTCGATATGATGGAGCTGGAATAATTAGCTCTTACGCATAACTCGCATTTTGAGATTAAAACGACCGACGATTTCTTCATTCCCGATAACGAGGTCAAGCTCCCTGAAGAACTTGACTATAGCCGAGTGTCGGTATATATTAGGTCGGCAGAGGCGTTTTCTCGCTCCACATATCAGAGTTTTATATCATAGCCTTTTTCCGCTACGCACGACAAGGCTAAAATGCCGGATATGGTATTGACAAGATAATGCGTTGGACAAAACTCACAGGTCTTGAAGTTGATTTTGAAAGCGATATAACATCACCGACAGCCGGACACGAGAACTGAGCCGCGAGAAAGCGCGCAACTGGGACAGAGACCGTCATGCGAGTTGGCTCAGGGTATATGCCATCCGGCTTGAACCGAATGTGTATGTAGTCACTGGAGGCGCCATCAAGCTCACGCGCACCATGCAGGAGCGTGAGCATACGATGGAACAACTTGAAAAACTCAACCGCTGTAAGGCTTATATGAGAGCTTACGGCGTATTTGATCAGGACAGTTTTGTTGAACTCACTAATGAATGAAGATATGGCAAGCAAGGCAATAAAATTTTTGGAGGCTCATCAGAGCGAGACTCCATCGCGTTTTGTCGAAGAAACGACATGGCGCAAAGAGAACGCGAGTTGGCTTCGTTGGTCACGCCAACTGGCTGCAACACTTATGGGCGACATGCAAGATCACGGCATGAAGCGTGCCGATCTCGCCGCACGTCTTGAAGTAAGCCCCCAATATGTAAGCAAACTGCTCTCCGGCACTGAGAATCTGAGTTTCAAGAGCATTGCCAACATCGAGGACAAACTTGGAATAACATGCATGGCGATGGTCAACGCCTGATTTTTGACTCACATGAGACAAGCTGATATTTCACTTCACGAGATTCTGAGTGATATTACGCCGGAGGAACGAGCCGAGGAACGACTTTCATTCCAGGTTTCCAATCGGCTATGATTCACGCAAATGTCCATATGACAGCAAGATGGGCTGGGTAGAATATGTAGAGCAAATACTTTTGAGTAGTAGTCTGAATAAATCCCCGAGTTCCGTCATATGTCATAAGGACAACCATTGCCAGCACGGCTCCCACCCACCCTTGGATGTATGCCACAAGCGGGAACAAGCACAAAATTGACAATCGTGGCCGGTCGCGCATCAGCCAGAATCCGGCAATGAGAGATATCCCTGCTAAGCCATAGTCAGGGTTCAAGAATGCAACCAAGCATCCGGTCGACATCAAAGCTGCCGCAATCCTCAAAAAAGCAGACGAACCATATACGTTGCCGTCACGCGTGAAGCCGAGAGGGAGCAACGCCAGGAATGACACACCAGAGGCAAGAGTGAACAAGACACCGGATGTCTTTATTGTACTTGTCTTCGCGAAGTTGCTCTTTCTTCTCATCAAGCCATATGTCGAAGCGGGTCTCACTTTTTTCAAATCGTTCAATATCGAAGTTGTCTATCAGGACTTCGGGTAGGATGGCTCTGAGCAGTTGATCTGGTTTCATTGTGCAAAGATAACACTATACTCTTGATACTCTCTCCCGCCCACCGGAAAAATCCGCTGACCCGTTTTAGTTACACATTCGTTACACAAGCCCATATCGGGATTTCGTGTAACGAGTATGTAACGGATGAGCGTCCGTAACGGTCTTTTTTCTGTCCGACATCTGTCCTGAGTCGAAATTTTTAGGCACGAAAAACCGCAGAATACATTGATATTCTGCGGTTTGTCTTGATTTTGTCTTGTGTTGGCCGGAACCTGTCCGACCCGCAAAGTGGAGCTGGAGGCTCTTTAACCTATATAATCACAGATGTTCATTATTTATAAAATTGCTATTGATTAATAGGTTAATACAATAGGTAATTAAAATGCGATTTCAAGGATGGTATTTGCATATATCAAAAATTGGGTGTAATTTTGGGTGTAAAAATCAAGCACACCCAAACATGAATATCAAACGAAATATCATTTTCTCTCCCGAATGTAGAAAGAAAGACGGTGTGACAATCGTTGAGAATGTCCCAATCCGTATGCGTGTCATCTTCGGTGGCAAACGCATAGACTTTTCTACTGGCTACCGTATTGATATCGCCAAATGGGATGCTGACAAGCAGCGTGTAAAGAATGGATGTACGAACAAGCTGAAACAAAGCTCGGCAGAGATTAATGCGGATTTGCTCAATCTCTACACCATAGTACAAAATATATTCAAAGAGTTTGAGGTCGCTGAAACCATGCCGACTCCAGGGCAAATAAAATCAGCTTTCAGCGAAAGGACAAAAGCTCACACCTCTAAGGAAAAACCAACTGAGACCGTTGGAGACAAACCCTCGTTTTGGGAGCTATATGATGAATTTGTCAAAGAAAATGGTCGATTGAACAACTGGACACACGCCACTCATCAAAAATTCAAGACTGTCAAAAATCATTTGACCGATTTTCAAACCAACAATAACGTTGAACTGTCTTTTGAATTTTTCTCGGAAGATGGGCTAAATGACTATGTTGACTTTTTGCGAGAGGTTGCGGATTTGAGAAACCTCACTGTCGGGAAGCAAATCTCTTTTCTGAAATGGTATCTCCGATGGGCTGCCAAGAAAGGTTATCATTCCAATCTCGCTTTCGACTCTTTCAAACCGAAGATGAAGAACACGCAGAAGAAAGTAATATTCCTGACTACTGATGAACTGACAAGAATACGCACCTTGTCAATTCCTCAATCCAAACAGTATCTTGAGCGTGTGAGGGATATTTTTCTTTTCCTTTGTTTTAGTGGGCTGCGTTATTCCGATGTCGCAAATCTCAAGCGAAGCGATATAAAGCCGGACCACATGGAGATAACGACTATGAAAACAGCCGACAGCCTGAGCATTGAGCTGAATGCTCAGGCCAAAGCCATACTTGAAAAATATGCCGACATTCAATTTAAGAATGACCGTGTGTTTCCAATCATAACAAATCAGAAATTCAACACCTATCTCAAAGAACTCGCTCAGATTGCCGAAATAGACGAGCCTGTGCGAGAGACCTATTATAAGGGCAATGAACGTATCGACATCGTGACACCAAAGTACGCATTGCTTGGTTCTCATACAGGCAGACGCACATTCATCTGTAACGCCCTCGCCCTCGGAATACCTCCGCAGGTCGTCATGAAATGGACGGGGCATTCCGACTACAAGGCGATGAAACCATACATTGACATTGCCGATGATATCAAGGCAGCAGCCATGACCAGATTTGATAATTTGTTTCATTAGCCAATCATCACAGACGATATTACCTGATTACCACCGATACCACTCAAATTTCTTGGGTGGTATTTTTATTACTCACTAAATATCAATGATATATAGTGAGCATTTATTTTAGTATGCCACCTCCTTGCCACTTATACCCGGCAGTAATTTTGCAACGTCGACTTAACCAATCCAAGCCTCGGCACCGGGGCTGTAACAAGAAAATAAAGTATGAACATTGCAAACTTATTACAGAAACCGTTGTGGCAGATGACCGGCGAGGAATTTATATATCTCTCGAAAAGTGCCGGACACGACAACGAAACCGAATCTAAGGTGATAACCACCATAGACGCATCATCTTCTAAATATGTGTATGGATTATCAGGCATCGCCTCTCTTTTCGGATGCAGCATACCGACTGCCAACCGCATAAAGAAGAGTGGTAAGATTGACCGTGCAATCAAGCAGGTAGGTCGCAAAATAATCGTGGATGCCGAGCTTGCTCTTGAACTGGCGGGCAAGAAAACCGGGGGACGCAAATGAACGAGAGTAAGACAATGCTGATTTCAGCCGAGGCAGCCATAGAGATGTGGCATGCCTCACGGCTGAGCGTCACCAAGGTTTATGAAATGTCTCTCGAAATCATCAAGGCTCAGGATTCGGTTATTGGAACATTGGGTAATTTCAGTGCCTCGATCGGTAAAGCCAAAAGTAAAAAGACATTCAATGTGTCGGCAATTGTAGCGGCAGCCCTAACAAATGGCACGGTGCTGAGGTATTCCGCATCATTGCCGGAGAACAAACGCAGAGTATTGTATATTGATACCGAGCAAAGCCCGTATCACTGTCAGAAAGTGATTAAACGCATACTCCGAATGTGCGGTATGCCTACCGATAAAGACCATGAGAGTCTTGAATTTCTTGCTCTCCGCAAATATTCTCCCGAAGAACGCATAGAGATTACCCGACAGGCAATCTACAATCTGCCGGATATAGGGCTTGTGATAATTGACGGCATCCGTGATTTTGTATATGACATCAACAGTCCGAGTGAATCAACCAAGATCATCACGATGCTCATGCAATGGACCGATGAGAGGCAAATCCACATCCATGCCATTCTTCATCAAAACAAAGGCGATGAAAATGCGAGAGGACACATCGGCACGGAACTCAATAACAAAGCCGAGACCGTGTTGCTTGTGGAGAAGGATTCGCAGTGCAATGACATAAACTGTGTGAGAAGCGTGCATATCCGGGCTATGGATTTTGAACCGTTTGCTTTCCGGATCAATGATGAGGCATTGCCGGAACTGATTGATGATTATGTCGCCGGGACAAAAGGGGCGGCAAACCTAAACGGACAAAATTTGACCCGTACACTGATATTTCCGAACCGCATCATCGCATTGCTCTTGAAGCGGCATTCTCCAAGAAACCGTCATACGGATACAAGGAGCTGACCGAAGTGTTGCAGGAAACCTATGGGCTTGTCAGTGTCCAGTTGAGCAACAACAAGGCTGTGGCTCTCATCTCGATGCTGAAATGCAAACGGATGATTGTTCAGGATGTCACCAAGAAATACATCTACAATCCGGATTTCGTTTATTGACCGACCGCTTTACTTTGCTTTCGGAGGTCTATATTAGGGAGTGGATTAAAGCTTTCAATCAAAAGGAGCATCTACGTTAAGGGTGTGGAAAATGAACATGGCTTGCCATTGTTATAGCCCACTATAACTACACGCTTCGCTTCCGTAGTTGTGGGCTCTCCCGAGGGGCTTATGGCTCTGCCCTAAGAACCCGACAAGGGCTGTCAGCCCTGTGCAACCCGACCAAAGAGTGACCCTCTCTTTGGAAACTCCGCTCAGTGGCTTTTGCCCCTGAGAACCCCAAGCAGGGAGTGACCCTCTCCCTGCACCCACCGCTCAGGGGACTTTCCCTGAGAACCCGCTATGCAAAATTACAAATACCTTACGGAATATGAAAACAGGAATCAAGTTCAAGCCCTGCAATGTCGGTACCGCCGAGGCTCACAACCGCCGCGACCGCGCCTATTGCGAGGCCGTCGCCCGAAAGTACGGACACACCTACTTTTGGGACGACCGCCGGCATCTCAACGCCTCATGGCGCAACCCGGCCTATCCGAAGCCGTTGCCGGAACTGCTTGACGAGTTGAAAGTGCTTGTCAAGCAGAAGACCGGACGCGCCATGCAGTGCAAGGATGTGGAATACACCGACCGAAAGTCCGGGAAGAAGAAAAAGCGATCGGGATGCTCCGCAATCCGCGAGGGATGTCCGCCAATCAAGCCGGACACAAAGATTGAGGATTTCGAGCCGTTTGTGCGGTGGCTCGAAGGCTTCGGCATTTCGGTCATAAGCATAGACCTCCACCACGACGAGGGACACGCCGACCTGGTGACGGACGACCTTCTGCCGAACCACCACGCGCACATCATAGTTGACTGGGTGAACCACGAAACGGGAAAGACCGTCAAGATTGACAACGAGGTATGCAAGCAGATGCAGACCGTGCTTGCCGAAAGCCTTGGCATGGAGCGCGGCACCCCGAAGGAGGACACGGGCATAGAGGGCTTGGGCTGCATCGAGTATAAGGAGAAGATGGCTGCGGCACATCTGCGGCAGCTTACCGAGCAGTGCGCCGAGAAGGAACGCCGCAATGAACAGCTCGACACCGAGGCCATTGACCGCTGTCAGGAGATAGCGGAACTGGAGGAGCGGCGCGAGGCGAAGAGGAAGGCAATCGACGAGGAGAACGGCAGCGCGGTAAGGGAGGGTCTTGCCAACCTGTTTGGCAAGGGAAAGTTTGCCGAGACGGAGAAAGAGCGGAAGCGTCTTGCCGAGGAGAACACGGAACTCAAAAAGAAGATGGCGCAGGTTCCGGCTGTGGTCGAGAGGCAGGTGCAGCGTATGGTGACCGAGAGGACAGCGGCTTATGAAATCGAATCGAAGCGTCAACGCTCCGAGATTGCCCGGTTGAGAGGCGACAACAACGCCATGCACTCCAAGGTCGCTGACTTTAGCAACAGGGTAACTTTTCTTGAAAGAAAGCATGACGAGCTGTATGCCCGATTCCAGAAAATGCTCCGCATGATGTCGGAGGCGTTCCGCCGCGCTGTAGAGGCACTTGTTAGCTTCGCAAAGGCAAAACTGCTCAGAGATTTCACCGATGACCACCTGCGGGATATTGTCGGCTTTGTCAAATCTGCCCAGAATGTCGGCGACGCGATCGACAGCCTGAAAATCTTTTCCCGCCCGCTACTTGACGACCGGGAGTATTCAAGGGCCACCGGCAAACTTGACGAACTCAACACCGATTTCGACCGCTACAAGGACCGCTACAAGGAGATTGCCGAGCCACGGCGGGGCGGAGGCCTGCGCCGATGATACGGTTACTTTTGCCCCTCCATTGTACCGTGCCGCTCTATTTCCCTATCGTTCAAGATAGTTTGCAGTTGTGCAATAAGTGATAATCCGCTATTCATTAGGATAATCCGGCGAAAATCGTTAAATTTGCGACCATAAAACAAAACCCGATAGCTTGATTGCTCAGGGGCTACCGGGATTCAACACTGCAAAAGTAGTGCTTTTGTCTGAGTTAAACAAATTTTGGATTCAAAAAGTTGTTAAGCCAATGAATTATACCGATTTTGAAGATGCCATTTCGTCCGAAAGGATGTCGCGATACGTCACGGCATGCAATGGCGACACCCGAAAGGCAATGACGCTCTACCGATACAATCTCCAAGTTTCACAGGAGATGTTTACGATAGTCAGTTGCTTTGAGGTAACGCTACGCAATCGGATTGACAGGCATATGCAGTCGCAGTTTGGAGCAGATTGGCTAAAAGAATCGGTTGTAAACAATGGCATATTCACTTTGCCTATACTTTCCAAGACTCGCGACATTATATTCTATGCTTACCGAAAGTTAAATCGAGACAATCTTTATACGCATCCTAAACTGCTCGCCGAAATGGAATTTGGGATTTGGAAATATATGTTTTCGCCTATACAATATGCTCAAGCAGGGCGAAATCTATTGCAAATATTTCCAAATAAGCCTCGCTCATCGGCGCGACAGCAATACAATCAACGGTATGTATTTAACGAATTGGATAAAATCAATTCGCTGCGCAACCGCATAGCTCATCACGAACCGATTTGTTTCTCAGCGCAGACAGCTCAAATTGATACCGCATATATTATCACCATTTACTCCAAGATTTGCAATATATTCGCATGGATGGGAGTTGACAGCCATTCGCTGCTCTACGGTCTCGACCACGTTCAGCAAGTATGTGGCAAAATTAACCGATTATGAAGAAAATAGTAATAGCCCTATTTTCCGTAGCTCTTTGTCTTTTGAACTTGGTAGCATGCTCAAAAAACAAAAAAATTGAAAAAGACGTATGCAATATGGGATATTACTTTAATCATTCCGAAGAAATAGAAGAATCCGATAATCAAAACAGCGATATGGCGATAGATAAGGTTGAACTGACTAGAAAAATCACTGATGAACTTAATGAGGAAATCGGTGTGCCTACAATTTTTATTAATCCGAACAAACGTAAGAAGATTTCTTTAACAAGCAGCAAATTCGGAGGAATGCCTTATTGGGACTCCTCGTTGCCTTATCCGACGGATAAAAACGGAAATAAACTGAAACTTCTCGCTCAGTTCAATCTATATGAAATTTCGGAAGTCTGCAAAGGCGACGTTGGGTTACTTCCTAAAGAAGGAATCCTTCAGTTCTTCCTTTTGTCGGGCAGCAATTACTCTTATGGCTCTGATTTTGAGAATTACACCAATGATGACCATTTCCGTGTAATCTACCATCCAACAATCAATCCAAATATTACAGTGGAGGATGTCCAGAATCTACACATTCCAATAGCCTCTGTATCTACAAATGATTACGAACCCATATCCGGAGAAATCGCACTTGATTTCAGTGTCAGAAAAACAGCCTCCCCTCATTATGGCAACTTCAAGGACGAATTTATAGAGAAGGCTGCATTATATGGCTGGAAAATAGAAAATTTACCAGATTATGATATATGTAATTGTTTGGAGAACGAAATTGGATACGAGCTTGACGATTATGGCTGTCATGAGGAAAATTGCTTATTAGGATATCCTGTATATACCCAATTAGGCGATCCGCGTTTTGACGATACACAAT
Source organism: Bacteroidales bacterium (assembly GCA_910575615.1). Taxonomy (GTDB): domain Bacteria; phylum Bacteroidota; class Bacteroidia; order Bacteroidales; family Muribaculaceae; genus UBA7173. The sequence goes on from CAJTEX010000026.1 coordinate 12,724, forward strand.
ACGCACAATATGATACACAATTATTCCAAATGGTAAGTTATAACGAAGAAGGAACTAAATTTATGGCGATTTGGGGCGACATGGGTATAGCTCACTTCTTCATAAATCATAAAAAACTGATGGAAAAAGACTTTTCCGATATAATGTATTATTGGGATTGTACATAATGCTAACCGTATCTTTTCACCACTCATTAATCAAACTCTTTTCGATTATGAATAAACTCGTAACATTGGCATTGATATTATTTGCGTTTGCTCCTCTGCAAGCCAAAATACATTTTACTGACTTACCCGATACGCTGCAAGTTGATTTAGACACCAAATATGCCGTGCGTTGGTCGGTCACTTTTACTCCTGTTGTCAGTCAAGGTAGCGCGACAATAGATTTATTTGGCCCGATGTTTAATGCCGTGCATTTAATCAATGAATCCGAGAATTTTCAGTTAGCAAATGGCTCGTTGCTTTATGAACAAAGCAACTGCACTAAGGAGCAATTGGCAAAGGTCTGTAAATATCTGGCACAGACGCATCTTCCAAGTCCATATGAATGGTTTATTGGGTTACAAAACGATGATACACTTGTTTTCGGTATCAAAGACACCACCGACACATTCAGGGCAAATGTTGCCGAGGCATCCGTACATATAGAACCCCTCTATGGAAATATCCCTCTTGTTAATTTTCGGCTTGATGATGGAGAACCTACGGAAACAACACAGACTTTCCAAGACTTCACCGAGCGGAATTTATTAAAGGCCATTGCCACCAAAATCAACGGGGCGTTTATTATGGCTCCAACATTAAACAGTGTTATTGAAGGAGGAGCAATACAGGTAACATCAATGCCAATCCCCCTAATAAATGAGCTCTTTTGCCAGGATACTGAACCCGAAATCGAAATAATAGAAGAAGCTGTTATAATAGACGAATAGCCACCATATACCCCAAACTCTTTCCGATTATGAATAAACTCGCGCTACTTTTCATCTTACTAATCTCTTTTGTTGGCTTCGCTCAACAAAAGGCGAAACCGTTTGAAAATGTCGATGATATGATATTTCAGACACATAAGAATTTTCTCTTGGATGGCGAGCCTGATTTTTGTTTTATGGTAATAGACTTAGATAGAGCAGAGGGAGTATCACTTTCGGCAGATGGAGATAGCATTACTTATCGGTATCGCTCAAAACCATTTACAACTTTCCAACAAAGACATAATGAAGTACGCAAAAAAAGCGAAGAAGGACCAATCCCTTGTCCGCTTGATGCAAAAATGAAAATCAACACTCCAAAAGACACCGAAGCTTTCAAGGAGTTTCTATCATATATAGTCAACGACGCAAAACCGCTCAAATACACGCCAATCACAGGTGGCTTTAACTGCTATGTCTGCGCCAATGGAAAATGGGCAAACATTAGCGAGGGTGAATATGGCACTGATGGCCCTGCCCGAGAAATAATCGAACTTGTTTTAATCGCTTGCCAGGAAAATAATCCTTCATTTTTGACTGAGGCATTACACTAAGCGTCCTTATCTCCCCATATACTCGCTCCATAATTTTGTGGCACCACCTACAAGATTATGGAGCAGATTATTTTTAGTTCTGTCGAAACATTACTCTTCCACGTTCACGTTTCCTCAGATTTCACTGCGCAAACGACTACAATTATTGAGATTGGATTGCAAGATGTGATTTTGTCCGACATCAGCGCAGCATCAGTCCATCAAAAACACCCTTGCAAAGGGAAAACCCTCGACCCGATTTTGGACCTTGGAGGCTTCAAAGGCAAATTTTTACTGTCATCTTGCAGTTAAATATTGTTAAATATCTCTATCTCAAACGGCTTGAAGCCGATTGAAACACGATTTGCCAAATAGCTGAAATGCAGATATTTCGATATTGGTACAGTTTTAAGGGAAACACACTGCCGAATTAGCGGATTTTTGTACCGCCAATATGTCAACGCATTGATATTCAGAGGTGGTTGACACTTCCACATGAAACAACTCGGTATAATATTCCGTAAACTGTTTCTCTTCCCGAGATGTTATGTACTGCCCGTTAAAGGTATGTTCCAAATCGGACTCTATATCTTTGAAAAAACGTTTGCTTTCTTGCCTTAGTGTTTCTTCATTGCTTTCATAGGCAGATTGGAATGGAATAATGCCCACCACTCGTAAAGACAACTCATTTGACTTCTTTTTTTACAATAGGCGTATCGCTACTATGGCAATAACTGCTATAGCAGCGATACATGAACATAAAGTAAGCAATAAAGCCATCTTTACCGTTTGTTATATATTTAGCTTCTCCGTACCTAATTTGTGGACGGGACTGCACGGTTAATAGGTACCACAGCACGGTTTGCTTCATCGAACGACCACTGTACCTGCCATATTTTACCGTCTATCCTGTCAAGGAGAATGAAATTATATATGTTTTGAGTGGAATGAAGCTCAAAACGTCCATTGACTTTCTTACCGGTGTCGATAAGCGGATTGGGATTTAAGTCGTATTCAAGGCGTCCGTCATCACCTTTTACACTATATTGCACCTGCCACATCTGACCTGTCTGAGTGTCAAGTTTAATAAATGTCCACATATTTTGCGTGGGAAAGAGCTTGTAGCGTTCTACACTATACGTTTGTATAAGTTGCTCTTTTGTTTCCTCTTTGAGAACTGATTTAGGTTCGTTCCCTGTGCATCCGCTCATCAGCGCGAGAAGCAACGGCAGAAGTGGCAATACAAATCTTTTCATACACATTGGTTTTAGATGTCGTCTAAATCATTTTTGATTTTGGCTTCGACATTCTGCGAGTCCCGGTAACGTATCATCACCATACCTTCATAGACACCGGATGTTTTTTCGATTGAAAGTTGTATATCACCACCTGTCACTTCCCATGCGCTGCCGTACACGACAGTTCCCTGATGGACTTCCGCCATTAAAGCAGTATTGGAATCTGAATGTGCTGGATTTTTTTCTTTTGAAATTGTAGGCTCTCCGTATTTACGAGTGTATAGATCCTTGTAATAGTCGTAGGTATTAACAAGAGTGTTCCATTCACCGCTTGGGTCAAAGAAAACGACTACGGCAAAAACGTTTTTGCCGTCATCCGTTGCGGTCACACCGACCGTAGCTTTACGCCCAGTGAAGTCACCTGTAAACAACGTTATATTGTTGTCACGACCAATTGAAGTAAATCCTTTGGCTTTGAGTTTCTGACAGAATGATGTCATACTTCCTTCAATGGGAATACCCTTGAAAGAAAGATGCTCTTGCGCCATAACACAAATGGCTGCGAAAAGCAACATTAAAGTGGCTGAGATTCTTTTCATGCTTATTCTATTTTAGGTTGTTTTTTAGTTTGTCCATTGACTCTTTTAGTTCCAATTGAGCCGTTAATTACGCAGAAGCGTGGAACTGCAATGCCACGTTCTGAATTGGAGGTCGTAGGAAACCTATACACACGAATGTAGAAATAGCAGCCCACGCTATAGCGTGAGAACCACTATGCTACCCTTGTGTGTAATTGTGAAAGTTCCTACGTTTCCAATTCACAAGATAAGCATAACGCTTCTGATTATCTATGTCTTGGATATGGGTTGCACCATATTCAATTGCAAAATTACTAATTTATCTTTGATAATCCTTTATCTTTGAGTGCTTTTTATTTATCCTTGAAGGCGTTTTTGAATTTCATCGGAGAAATACACCATATAATTCCATGACAGTTTGAATTTAAAGAACTTGATATTATGGAGGGCGTTTAATGCACCATTGTTGGATTGGAAACGTTATACTCATATAAATAACGTATATGAAATGAACGAGTTTGAAACACTCACTCATATTATCCCTAAGGTTGGGAGTGTTAGCCGGATATATGTAAATATTGTGGCAGGAAGAGGTATATCCAAAGAAGATGTGAATATCCTTGTGGAGTTTAGAGACATCATGCCTAATGGCTCAACGATAGAGCACGAGATTATTTCTGCTGTGCTGAATTTACCTCACGAAAAATTCTCATTGATGCTCAATAGCCTATCGTTTGGTTTGAAGAATGTTATTGACACTTATAAAACATATCATATCTTGCTTGACGATATGAAGCTATCCCAGCTATGGGACTACGACCTTCAAAGCGTGGAATGTAGATTAGAAGAACAGCTATATAAACTCCGTGAAATAGACAAAGATTTGATAGAGGCTTCCAACTCCTATGAGATGACACCGTTTAATGGTATGACTCCAAGTGAAATATCGGTACTTGAACGAAGATATTACAGGCTCAAAGCTGAATATGACAAGGAAAAGGTTAGATTGAATGCCATCAACGAGGAACGAAAGACAATCATTAATATGATGTCAAATATTGGCAACGATATTTTTGAGCGAGTTAATCTCAAATGTGATGAGCTTTTGGCTGTTGCTGAAAAGTATGTATCCTCGGATTCTAATGAAGAGCCAGAAGCAAAAAAAGAAGAGTCCGAAACGGTTTCTTTTTTCTCTTTAAGCCTCATCGCAGGCATATATGAGGTTTGCAATGGGGTACAGTTCTCTGAAGCGGATAGTATAGAATTTTTCCATGCCATCAATTTACACCCAAATTCACACCCAATCCAAATCAACAATGGTGAGAAAGTCCGGGTGTGCTACCTTATCAGTCGTCTTGCTGATACTCTTGAATCGCCTCAGCGTGAGCAGTGGCTTAACGGTATCCTTGCAAACCTCGACATCAAGATGAGATTCTACCGCTCGAAATATCGTCAGCCAATAAGTGACACGCCAAGCGAATGTAACAAAGCTTTTGCTGACGCACTCCGGGAAATCTTCGGCAAATAGTCACTCCGCTTTAGTTCCGTACCTTATATATACGGCACTAAAACGAAGTGTTTGTGTGCCGATGGTGATTAGGCTTAAAGGGAAAAGAACGAAAGGGAAAATAAAATTTTTCCCTACTTTTCCCTCTTTTGTCTTTCTCAGATTAGACCTTAAACCAACAAATAAATAACAACACCCAATCTTACATTTCTGGGTGTAAAACTGGGTGTTGTTTGTGCAATTTACTGATTATCAGTATTAATTGTGGAGCTGGAGAGACTTGTTCCTTATGCTCCAAATGCAGTTATATCAATGATTTAGATAGTCATCAATAATCAAGGGTAACGAGATGGTAACGAAAATTTTGCCAGTCTCGCCGGCTCTCTTGCCGATGCTTTAACGAGGTGTTCCGATAATGCAAAGTTAATTGTTTTTCAAGTGAAAAACAAGGCCAAGGGTTCATTTTAACGATTCTTATGCCGAGTGTTAAACATCAGTCAATCCCCAAAATTAGTCTGAGCTTATTGGCTTCGGCCTGAAGTTTGCGAGGATTGGTTGTTTTCAGTTTTTGCAAGTTCTGAATTTTCCATTTTACCGATGGAAAATCAAAGAACATCGAATACGGACTTTCCTCTCGGTTGACCGTCAGTTCCTCAAAGCCGACAAGGAATCTCTTGTCCGCCTCGGTCATAATGTCGCTGACTCCTTTTATGAGGTTATTCCTTGTCATCTCAAATTCCTCATAACTAAAAGGAATATCGCTCATCCCTACAAACTGGTTCTCCATTGCCTCCCTTTGGTCTATAAAATTTGGGGAGAAGGATTCATGAATCGGTCTGTCACTACCAAGGAGACAGAATATGATACCATCCTTGACTGCTGACAGGGGAACATCCATATGCCTCACATCAAATAAATCCCGTGGATGCTGTCGTGAAAGAGCGGCAGAGATTTTGCCGCCATATAGTTGTGGCAGCGACACAATACGTGCATCCACTTCCATGCCGAACAGACTCTGAGCCTTTTCGCATAAAGAATATAATCTGGCTTCACCGCACACCAAACCTCTCTTAGTCTGATTGACCTCAATCTTTACCTGACAGCCATGTCTTTCACAGGTTATTTTGCAAATATCAAGACGAGGTATGATTCTGATATCACGAAAACTCCGCCGGACTCTGTCGGCAATCCTCATCAATGCCTCATTGATATGGTTCAGACTGCTTGTTCTATCCTCCAGCGGGATGTATGTCACATCAATATCGACCGAGAGTCGATTCAGATTTTTCACAAATAGATTTATCGCAGTTCCGCCATGAACGGCAAAGCACTCCTCGTCCGTGACAAACGGCAATATTCTTAGTAAAAGCTCCACCTTCTTTCGATACACATCATTCATAATCGAAAAGTTCTTTAGGTATTACAATATCATATTTGGCATTCTTCACGCCTCTCTTTGAATAGCTTCTCGTGCCTGAGCCAAGAGAAATCTTCGACAAGTCAAGTTTCGTGAACCACCGGTGACCCGCTTTCTCAGCCATATAGAGGAATATTCTCTTTACTTTAACGGATGTGCAGTTCTCCAACAGTTGTTGAACCAAACCGGATCTCAGAGAAGTGAGCATCTCCATCATATAGTAGGTATCCATCAGATTATATTGGGTAGGCGACAGCAGCAGACATTCCATTATTGCTCTCTCAGGTGCGGACACTGTTAATTGTCGACCGTTATAATCCATCTGTTCGATACCTGTGTCTCCGAAAATTTTGGTGGATACCTCAACTATTCGCATATCCAGTTCTACGGAATTAAGCCAATTCGGAAGCCGTGGCCTTATCGGGGAGAATATTACGGCAGAAGGTTTTCCCATAGCGACATAATGGGAGAATCCTTTTAATTCCAAAGCCGAAGCGGCTCCGACATGATACGATAGAGAGCCTTGACATTGATAGGATGCGAGTATTCCGTAAACAGTCGGGCTATCGCCGACAAAGGTATATACCCCAGTTGCGATACGTTGAAGCCATCCCGATTCGGTGTAATCGGAAATTTCGCTTCTGCTTAATCCTGATTTTTCAAGCCACGATGTAAGCAGTATTCCATCGTAAGGAGTTTGTTGGCGTATGTTATTTATCTTAGTTCCCATTTTGGAATGATTAACCTTGCAAAGTTAGCACTAAAATAAATTCAAGCCAAATATTTTTCAAAAAAATCTCTTAAGCAACGTCTTACATAACGCAGATCGACAATGTGCGCGACAAGAGAGGGAGCGGTCTTCATTGTTTGCGGCGGGATGCCGTCAAAGGGTGACGGTGGACAAGCCACTGACACCCTTTAACCGCATCGGCCTATGGCAACGGCGGAACACCGATAACTGGCAACGCCTCCGAGGTAAGCATCGGTTACGCTGCCTTTCCTCTGAGACTCTCTGCCGTTCATCCGTGTTCTTTTTCGCCGTTGTTGAACAAGGAATTTTACGACCGCTCCCTCACTTGCCACTTAGAGAACGACACTCGGCATAGACTGTGAAGTACAGTCTTCCTGCGTCGGCTGTCCATCACAGACTATGCTGGTCGTGTCGCTCAGTTCCATTTCTATGCAGATTATTTTTGGAAAGCTACTTTCAATAAGATTTCCGAGAGATTATGTAGCCGTATGTTTTCACCATGCTGGAGTCGTGGCTCCTGTTATTGTCTAATCAACAACGATTTTCAACTTGCTTGCCAGTGGGGAACGTGCGGTGCCGGGGATATTCTTTTGCCTTTTGACTGAAAAATCTCCAGACCTCCCGTTGGTCGGCTCGTATTTTTCCGTCAAAGGCGAACATCCCCTCTGTTCACCACACGCCTTTGAGGTGTCAAGCAAGCGAAAACCGATGGTGATATACAAATAAAAAAAAGTCGCAACGATGAAAACAAACAGCCACATAAAAAGTCAAAGCGAAGCTCAAAGCCTCAGGTTCAACCAAATAAAAAAGGTTGCAAAGGTGGTGGCAATCATCATCGGAGCAATAATCGGAACTCTGGTGTGGGCTTTCCTCCGACCGATATTCCGAGGTGTCGGCTGGGTAATATCAATCATCAGCGCACTTGCGATAATCTATTGGATAATGACACTCTAAAACATACGACTATGAAATCATCTGAAAATTTTATCGAGGCTATCCGTCAGTATCTTGACAGCCGTGCAGCGAGCGACAATCTGTTTGCTATCCGCTATGCCTCGCCGTCCAAATCCGTAGCCGAGTGCTGCCAGTATATACTCAACGAAGTCAAGCGTCAAGGGGTGTCGGTTCTGACCAATGATGAGGTGTATTCGCTTGCTTGTCATTACTTTGACGGCGATATCAGCGCAGAGGAAATCGGCAAGCCCATCAACTGCAAGGTGGTAATCTCCAAAGACCGACTTACCGATGAGGACAAAGCCGAACTCAAGGAGCAGGCTATGGAGCAGTACCGAGAGGAACAACTCCGAGAAATCAGACGGCAGTCAGCACCGAAGGCTCAACCCAAGCCGACCGCCACGGCTCCCAAAGCCGGAGATGAAATCAATGTTCAACCCAGTCTTTTCGACCTCTAAAACTCCAAGAAGATGAAACCGAGAAATAAAAAGGAACGGCATATAGTGGAACTGAACGGGCGACTTCGCCCGCTCACCACTCCCCAAATGAATTGGGCACTCAACTCAACCATCAACCATTACGGCTATCGGCTCAAATCCGGAATGTGTACTTGTATGAAATGCGGTCACGAGTGGCTGGAGACCCGCAATGGAATGTGCCTATGCCCCGAATGTGGCACACAGATTGAAATCAAGGATACCCAAGAGCGGGTTATCCGTGACAAGTCCTATTTCAACGTAATCACTACTATTGAAGGTTATCAGGTGGTCAGAATGTTCCTGATGATGGTTGAAATGCGCAAAGGTATGAAGGCAAAGCCTGCCTTTCTTGAAATCGGCAGTTATTGGATTGACCGCAAGGGCAATACCACCGTTGTTGGATTGCAGAGAACTCTGGGACACTACATTGACTCTTTCGCTTTCGGTTCACCATTGGAGATAAGACGTGACAACGAAGCCTTCCAACGCATTTCCGATGAATGGGTTTACCCTCGCATCAAAGTCACTGACACCATCAACCGCAATGGTTTCAATGGCAGTTGCCACCATATACATCCAGTGACGCTATTCCAAGAGTTGCTGACCAACCCCAAGGCGGAGACACTGATGAAATCCAACGAGATAGAATTGCTCCGATACTTATGTTTCAGACCCTCCTACAAGGCTGACATCAACACCTATTGGAACACCATCAAGATAGCCAACCGAAATGGCTACAAGGTCAATAACTCGCAGATGTGGATAGACTACATCAAGATGTTGGAGCGTTGTGGCAGAGACATTCAATCGCCAAAGTACATCTGCCCCGCCAATCTTCAAGAGGAACACGACCGCTATGTGAGGAAGGTTCACATTCTTGAAGACAAGAAGAAAAGAGCAGAGGACATCCGCAAAGCCCAAGAGAGGGAAGCGAGTTTCAAAGAGCAGAAAGAGAAATTCTTTGGCATCCGTATCAATGACGGAGAAATTGAGGTCAAGGTATTGGAAAGCGTTGAGGAATACCGACAAGAGGCTGAAAGTCAGCATATATGTCTGTTCAGTGCAGCCTATGACCAGCGTGAGGACAGCCTTATCTTCTCAGCGAGGATAGACGGCAGGATAATCGAGACCATCGAGGTTGACCTCAAAACTCTAACGGTGGTTCAGTCAAGAGGAGTCTGCAATCAGAACACCGAGTACCACGACCGCATTGTCAACCTCATCAACGCCAACACTCACCTCATCAAAGAAAGAATTACAGCATAAGATGTTTCTTTGCACAGCAAAGCGATAAATCGGTTACATAGTCAGAGCGGACGACCTCGTGATGAAGTCGCCCGCTCAATTTTGCCAAAAATTTCGGCCGCCACAGGCGGCGATGTGCGCGGTATTCGTTCCGAAATTCAATAGACTCTATTAGAATTTATGAAAAAAATCAATTCTGTATCGCACTTTGATACACCATCATTCTACCTTTGCATCGAAAACATTAAAAACACTAAAAGATATGGAACCTATTACATGTAATGATTTCCTTAACTCAGTTCTTGAAGCTGAGGCATGGAAAGAGGTCTCTCAAAGTGGGAGCCTCAGCATGACGATGATCGAGAAGTTTGCCGACAAACTTGACTGGGAAGAGGTCAGTGGCAATAGTAATGTCATCTGGACAGTCGAGGGCATCAACAAGTTTGCCAACAAAATACATTGGGATGAATTTTCCCGTTCATGCCCGGAAAACCTTCTCTCGGAGTCAACGCTTCAGAAGTTTGCGTCCAAGTGGGATTGGAAGGCTCTCTCCAATCGTGACGACATCTACAACAACTGGCGTCTGCTCGAAAAGTTTGCCGACAAGGTAAACTGGGGTGAAGTCATCACTAACTGGAATATTGAGAAGCCGCTTGAGTTCTTCTCACGTTTCCAGCAGTACATCCCTATGTCAAAACTTCAGGACTCCCGTCTGTGGAATGCAATGGTCGAAGCTCGCGCCAAGCATCTGATCCAAGAAGCCATAGGCATAGAATAAAAATCTCGGGTACGCAAATAGACTGCGTAGCAATGTTGTAATTTTGCGCCCAGATTTCAGAAGCCATTTGGCTATTTGCTGGAAATCAGGTAACTTTGCGGTGGATAACTTTGCCTTCGGCATCGCGCACCGGCTAAAGCCGACATGCGTTAAGTTTCCACTCGCGATTAAATAATTGCACTCGCTTTCGAGCGCATACTAAAAAGAAAACAATGCAGACAACGCAACTCAACATATCGTTCACAATGTTTCGCCGTAGCTATCGCAGCTTCGACAGCAATTTCTATGGTATCAGTTATAGAGGCTATCGAAGTGTGCCCGGTGGATTGCTCCGACGATATACCAATGCGGTCTGTATAAGTTGAAATAACGTAACCACAGACAATCAGGATAAAACAGTCGGAAGGTCCATAACACTTTCCGACTTTTTTTGTGCCCTGTTATGGCTTATCCTATTGTCACGGCATGGCACCCAAAAACAATTCAATTATGAACAAAGAAGATTATTATCGCAGCCATGCCAGTAAACAAAAATGCACTTATAAGATACAAAACAATAGACCGATGCCTGAGGAACAAATACAGGCGGTGGACTCTGGATGACCTTGTGGAAGCCTGTTCCAACGCTTTATACGAGATGGAAGGTATCACCAGGGGCGTATCGGTCAGGACAGTCCAAGCCGACATTCAGGTAATGAGATCGGATAAACTCGGATACGAAGCTCCGATTGAGGTTTACGAGGGGAAGTTCTACAGATACGCCAATGAAGGCTACTCCATCTCAAATTCACCTCTGGATTCAAATATGTGTGATCTCATTTCCGACGCTCTCGACAAATTGAGGAAGTTCGAGACCATCATGCCGGTCAATGAACTTGGGGATGTCCTCTCCAAAGTAAAGCATAAACTTGAACTTCTATTGGAGGAGGCATAATAAAAATAATAACGAAGGCTTTGACATTCTTGCTCATAGGCAGTCTGTCAAAGCCTTTATCCTGTCTGTACTTCCGGCAAGACTCGAACTTGCGCCCCTCCCATTAGAAGTGGGATGCTCTAATCCGCTGAGCTACGGAAGCATTGATTGGTATTTCCGGCAGAAGTCGAACCTGCGACCCTCTCATTCGTAGTGAGACGCTCTAATCCACTGAGCTACGGAAACATTTATTGTACTTCCGGCAGGAGTCGAACCTGCGACCCTCACGTTCGTAGCGTGACGCTCTAATCCACTGAGCTACGGAAGCATATCTGTTGGGGTGGTAGGACTCGAACCTACGATGTCCGAAGACGGGAGATTTACAGTCTCCTGCAATAGCTGCTATGCGACACCCCAGTATTGGCGGAAGCAGAAAGATTCGAACTTTCGGAGCCTTTTGAGAGGCTCGGCCCCTTAGCAGAGGGCTGGTTTCGACCGCTCACCCATGCTTCCTTCCTTTTGACACTGCAAAGTTAGATAGACCGAATGCAGCCTATCTGCGTAGCCAAGAACAATCTTCAAAAAATACTGAATTTCGTCTTAAATGTCGGTTTGGCACATTATTTATAGTCTTGTTTTGCGCAATAACTCGGTTATTGTTTGGGCGGCTCGAATAATATTTGTAAATTTGCATCATATACCAATTTATTGAAAATGGAAGTCGTTAAACTTAATAGAATCAAGGCTGTGCTTGCCGAGACAGACAAGCAGGGAAAGTGGTTGGCTCAACAACTTGGCAAGGACCCCACAACGGTCTCAAAGTGGTGTACCAATACCATACAGCCTGATTTGAAAACGCTTGCTGAAATAGCCGAAATACTTAATGTGAATATCCGAGAATTGCTCGTTAATACCAAATAAGACCATGACCAGTCAATCAGCCGAAAGGCTCACTACTATAAATCGTCAAGAGAAAGCAGCTCTGATTTGGGCGATTGCCGATAAACTTGTGGGTGTTTATAAACCTCATGAGTATGGTAACGTCATTCTTCCAATGTGTGTTATCAAACGTTTTGAAGATACACTTGCTCCGACACGCGAAGCGGTATGGAAGAAGAATGAAGAGTTAGGTTCAATGGATGACGTACTGAAGGGACGTTTTTTAAGGAGAGAGGCCGGTCAACAATTTTATAATACGAGTAAGTTCACTTTTCAGAATCTTTTAGCAGATCCGGATAATATAGCAGATAATTTCGATGACTATCTCCAGCATTTTTCCGATAATGTAATCGATATTATACGCCGTTTTGAATTTGACAAGGAGGTTAGTAAACTTGAAGATAACGGACTACTGTATCTTATTATAAAGGAGTTTAACAGCGACAAGGCATATCTCGGTGCCGACAGAATATCGTCGGTGGATATGGGATATATTTTCGAGGAACTGGTGCGCAAATTCTCGGAGAGTTATGATGAACAGGCTGGAGCGCACTTCACCGCCCGCGACATCATCTATGTAATGTCAGACATCCTCATTGCCGGCGACGAGAAACGTCTCGCAGAGGAAGGTGTGAGCGTTGACATCTATGATATGGCTATGGGAACATCCCAGATGTTGGGTTGTCTTACCGAACGCCTTCTACAACTCGACCCAGACGCCGATGTTACCTCGCACGGACAGGAACTTAACAACCAGACTTTCGCTATTGCCAAGGCTGATACCCTTATCAAGGGAGGCAATGCCGACAATATGCGGCAGGGTGACACTCTCGGCAATGACCAGTTCCGTGGTTACGAATTTGATTACATCATTTCAAATCCTCCATTCGGTATCGAGTGGAAAACATCAAAGGCTCAGGTTGAGAAAGAGACCGGAGAAGGCGAGCGTTTCGCCGCCGGACTCCCGGCCATCGGAGATGGACAGATGCTTTTTACTCTCAACGGAATTGCTAAATTGAAGGAGAACGGCCGTATGGCGATTATCCAAAATGGGTCGCCCCTTTTCAAGGGAGATGCCGGAGGCGGTGAAAGCAACATTCGTGGTTTCCTTCTCGAAAACGACTGGCTTGACGCTATAATACAATTACCCAACGACCTTTTTTACAACACCGGTATAGCCACATACATCTGGATTATCTCAAAGAACAAGACTTCTGAGCGCATCAGCAAAGTGCAGCTTATAGATGCGAGCCAGTGCTTTGAAAAACGTCGCAAAAGCCTCGGCAACAAACGTGTCGAGATTACCGACCGTTGCCGGGAACTGATTGTCCAAGCATACAAGAGCTTCGCCAATCAGGAATTTGAGAATGGCGACATCCGTGTGGAAAGCCGCATCAAGGATACGGATGACTTTAAGTATCGCAAAGTATTCACCTACCGTCCCCTGCGGTTGGAATACTCCGGCATACAGTTTGACGAAGATCGGGCAAAAGGCATGAAGACACCCGACGTTGCGCTTCTGAAGGAAGTTGCCGAAGCCTGCACCAACTGCACAGAACCTATGAGCGACTTTGAATTTTTCTCTCACCTGAAAAAAGAGAAAGTAAAGATTGCACAGGGAAAGGTTGCCATGATCCGCAATTTCTACGGCAAGCGTAATCCCTCGATGCCGGAGGCATACGTTAAACCAACGGACAAGTCGAGTGGTTGTGCTCCCGACCCCGAACTGAAAGACAGCGAGATTATTCCTTGGAAGACTAATCCTGACGGCTTCCTTGAAGCGAATGTGCGGCCATACGCTCCTGACTTCTGGTACGATGAATCCGAAACCAAAATCGGCTACGAGATACCCTTCACCCGAGAGTTTTACCGCTACACCGCGCCGCGCCCGGCAGCTGAAATCTTCGAGCATTTCCGCGCCCTCGGCGAACGCGAACAGGAGTTGATGACCAAAATCTTAGGAAAGTGATGGAACAGAAACTCAAAGACAGCGGCATCCCTTGGATTGGAATAATTCCGGAACATTGGGAGATACTGCGAAATAAGAATGTGTTAGTGGAACTTAAAGAAGTTGTAGGTGAGGATACATCCTTCCCATTACTTTCTCTATCATTGAGTGGAGTAAAACTCAGAGATTTAGATGGTGGTGGCAAATTTCCGGCTGAATTTACGACTTATAAGAAGGTTCAGCCACATAACTTGGTTTTTTGTCTATTTGATATGGATGAAACACCGAGAACAATAGGTCTTTCAAAACATAGGGGAATGATTACAGGGGCATACAATGTTTATAAGGTGTGCTCTGAGATAGTTACGCCAGATTGGGTATATTATTTTTACCTTTCCATAGATCAACAGAAGGCACTAAAACCATATTATTCAGGTTTGCGCAAGGTTGTTAAACCGGAGACATTTACTAAAATACATCTTCCTGTTCCACCGCTTGCCGAACAGGAGGCGATAGCGGCATATTTGGATAAGAAATGTGGTGAGATTGACGAGCTGATTGAAGTCGAGCAACAAATGATTTCAGAACTCGAAGCCTATCGTCAATCGGTCATCACCGAAGCCGTCACCCACGGACTTGACTCTGATATGGCACAAAAGCAGTCTTCCATCCGAGGTGTTGATAAAATCCCTACAAATTGGAGTGAAGTAAACTTATTGAAAGCAATATATCTTCGTGCCAGATTAGGATGGCGAGGTCTTAAAGCAGAGGAGTATGTAGATGAGGGGTTCCCATTCCTTTCAGCATTCAATATAGTCAATAATCAGTTGATATGGAAAAATCTAAACTTTATCAACAAACAACGTTATGATGAATCCCCTGAGATAAAACTCTCATTGCATGACATTCTTATAGTCAAAGATGGTGCCGGAATAGGGAAATGTGCAAGAGTAGAAGATATGCCATTAGGCGAATCTACAGTAAACTCTTCACTTGGAGTAATTACTGTGTCAGTGAAACTCTATTATTCATATCTCTTTTACTTTTTCCTTAGTTCCCCATTTCAGGATAATGTTCTTTTTCTAAAAAATGGAATGGGTGTACCCCATCTAACCCAGGAGAATTTGAAGTCAGTTAGAATCCCTCTCCCCCCAGTTGAAGAGCAAAAAGCCATTGCTGAATATCTTGACGCTAAATGCACCGAGATTGATGGGCTTATCAAGGTCAAGCAAGAGAAAATAGAAACCCTTAAACAATACCGCCAGAGCCTCATTTTTGAAGCCGTCACCGGTAAAACTTTAATAACAAACAACGCATGAGTTTAGTATGGTTATACGGGTCTCGCGAAGATCCTTCTTTGGTTGAAGAAATGCGGAGTAGTTTAGCCACGGACTTTCCGGACATTAAAGTCGGGAATATTACCCATTGGGGTAGTGGCGGAAGAAACTACCAATACTTCATTCAACTGACGGCTGAAAATTTGCCCAAAGGCTCTCACTATGAATATACGACAGATGGCTATCAGGGCTATTTTGAATTTCACCTTGAGGCAGAGCCTGATGATGAAAATTTCAAGCGTCTGAAAAAAATTGGCATAAGGCTCACACATGCCTTGGAGAATACGCCTGTGACTTGTGAACAGCGTGGTAGATTGCCATTTGGCAACTTCTACTATACTTATGGCGGTATAAGGTCAATTAAGGATTTTGTTGACCGATTCAGAGAGTTATACAAAATCATTACCCCTAACCTTAATGCCATCGACAAAAAGGTAGTAGAGGTAACTCTTCAAGGTAATCCACCCAAAAGCGAAGAGCCTCTAAAAGGCCCAATAGATAATAATCAGGAAGTAACTTCCGAAATTATGCCTCTCAAAAAGGTCATGGGGCTGAGATTATGGTTGCCAGACTACCAGAGAGATTATTGCTGGGAAGAAAGGAACATCACAGACCTTTGGAAAAACCTTTTGAAAATTCAAAAGGATAAGCCGTTTCATCTTGGGACTCTAATCCTTCATGCAAACACTGAGAAAGGTGTCTATGACATTATCGACGGTCAACAACGCCTTGTAACACTTTCCCTGATTCTCTGGGGACTTGGTTACGATGGCAATCTGCCTCTTTTGAGTGCAGAATATACGTTGCCCGAGTCAATACGAAATATTGGTAACAGTAAGTTTATCATCAAGTCTTTGATTGAGAGGTCAGAAAACAGGGAAGATTTACTTGACAACATATTGAAAGAAGTGTCATTCGCTGTTCTTGTTGTGAATGAATCCAATCTTGACTTGGCTTATACCTTCTTCAATAACCAGAACTCTAAAGGCGTTCCTTTGTCGGATTTCGACCTTTTGAAAGCCCACCATTTACGGTTCATTCCGGGAAAAGAAGGTGGACAGGCTGAACACATGGCAAAGAAGTGGAATACCGTTTCCTCTTTGCCTCCCTCATACGGAGAAGCCAACTCACTGGCACGAGTTTTGGGCACACACTTATATCGTCTTCGCAAATGGATGAGAAGAAAAGACTCTGATGAGAACTCCTACCGATATGTTCAGCACGAATTTCAAGCAGCCCCGATAATTCCGGACATACCGCCATTCGGCGAACAGTTCCGCTTTTATGAAAAGATACAAGGCGGCACGCACTTCTTCGTATATGTAGAGACTTTTATTCAAAGATATGAACAGTTCTGTAAATTGGAACCGGTCAAACTTCTAAGGAAAAATCTATCTGAAAGTCGCTACGAGACCTTTGCGGATTCAATCGAGACACTTCTGTTTGGCTATTATCTGAAATTTGGCAATCAATACATCGCAGAAGCACTGTTCTGTATTGCCCGACTGATGGCTCTGTATCGCTATAACTCCTATGCAGTGGCATCAAGTGGCGTTGGTGTCAGAGAATTTGCCAATAATAGTGAGATTATTCTCATGATTGATCAGGCTACTTCACCCACATTCTTTTTGGCGGAAGTTCTGGGCAAATTCGATAGTTACACAAATGGAGATTATCCCATACGCACAGGTCTTGATCTTGATGAAGCCCGCGGTGTCCGTTGGGGTATATATACTGCATTGAGGAATATTTTCAGAGATCCCAAACTGGAAATAACAGACTCGTACATCCTTCATAAAATCTTTGAGGAATATGGAAGAAAATAAATCATACTGCATAGTTCCTGCTGACGTTGCGAATGAAGAGAAGCACATGCTCTTTCGCATCCCGCTGTATCAGCGTCTGTTTGCTTGGTCGCCATATGAGGTAAATCAACTTATGGAGGACTTGAAAAATCATTTCAAGAAGCATGAAAAGGACTCCAAAAAGTATTACCTCGGTATGCTTACTGTTGTCAAACAAGACGGCAGACTTGATTTGATAGACGGACAGCAGCGCATGACTGTACTTTCGCTGTTGTCAATTGGCTTCATGCGTGCTCTTGAACACGTTGATAAAGCGGTGTCAGACAAGTGGAAGAAAGTTCTTTGCGATGAATCCGGAAAGCCACGACTTTTCTTCAATGGTCGCAGTGATGACTATGCATATCTACAGGCATTATCCAATGGCGAGAAAACCACATACGTCAATCAAAAGATGAGTGATGGCCTTGAAACAATCTCCGATTTTCTTACAGAAAATTTCAAAGATGAGACGAAACAACTGATTAAATTTGTCAATCAGGTATATGACCGCATGGCATATTTTATCACGGAATTGCCTGAACATTATGTGGAGAATCCGTCGTCTCTGAACGAATATTTTGAGGCAATGAACTCCAGTGGCAAAGCATTGGAGCAGCATGAGATTCTTAAAGTAGCCTTGTTGCAAGACCAACCGGATTCAAAGAAGATTGCTTTTACAAAGCTCTGGAATAGAATATCTAACTTCAGTATGCCATTGCGACCCAAAGTTGAAGTTCGTAAGGATCCAAGTCAAAACATTGGCGTTGAAAGACAAAACAACCTATACAAGGAGTATATCGAAGCATGTCGTAACGAAAATTATGACTGGCTTATCGACGAACTTTGTGTCTCAGCGGAAAATGAAGCGGCTCAATCCATTGCAAGCATCGGTATTGAAAAGAAAGAAGATAACAATGCCGACCGTTTTGATAAAGAGGATGCAATCCTGTCTTTTGCCAAGTTCCTACTGATAGTATTGGCTATTCATAACGGTGATGATGCCATAGCCCGACAAAATACATCAAAGCTTCTACAGACGTTCAGGGAGAATCCGCCTAAAGATCTGGAAAAATTCTACCATCAGCTTCTGCAATATCGTCTTATTCTGGATATGTATGTTGTCAGAATCGAGAACACTGCTGGCGGCGGTGTCCACACTCTGATAGCACGAAACGAAGACAATGAAGATCTAAAGAAGAAAGCTAATGAAAGAGTAAGACAGTATCAGGCAATGCTTGATGTTTCAACTGAACTGCATATATGGCTGCTCCCGTTGCTGAAATCACTTGCAGAGAAAAACCTTACTCAGTCTGAAATTCTACGTAATCTTATCGAAACGGATAAGAAAAATTCTCATCAGACCTGTCCCGGTCTGGATGAACTGGTATTCAGTAATCGCAACCGTTCCCGATATTGGTTCTGGCGACTTGATTACGCTATTTGGGAGAAACAACTGCTTGCCAAGGAAGAAGAAGATGTTTTTGCTGAATTTGGATTTGGAGAAAAGGCTGTTGACAAACAGGCAATTCTTGAATATGAATTTAGGGAGAACCGATCCATTGAGCATCTGCATCCCCAAGATGAGACAAAACAACCTGATAAATGGGAGTGGGATGAGATTAACCGATTCGGTAATCTGGCT
Source organism: Bacteroidales bacterium (assembly GCA_910575615.1). GTDB lineage: Bacteria > Bacteroidota > Bacteroidia > Bacteroidales > Muribaculaceae > UBA7173. The sequence goes on from CAJTEX010000026.1 coordinate 31,800, forward strand.
ATGATTTCTTCAAGTTTTAACTCTGAACAGAGAAACTGGCTCGTTGATTCCAAGCTGGAAAATATAAAGCCTCAGGTTGATAATAAGAGTTTGCAGAGTCTTAAACTGTACTTCATGTATCTACAAGCCAAGAAGGATGGCGGTTGGAAGCAGGGAGAGAATGGCTCTATGCAGACACATGAAAGAAACATCTATAAGTTGCTTGAAGAAAGCATGCTACAATACGAAGATGGACAACAGTAATTTGAAAGAAAGGAACTTTGAGGAAGACATTGAGCAATGGCTGCTTGAAAAAGGCGGTTATGAGCGTGGCTTCCAAATGACATACCACAAAGACGCAGCCATTGATTTGACTGTTCTCCAAGATTTTATCTCAGAGACACAGCCGAAGGAATGGGCGCGTTATCAAAAAATCTATGGTGCAGAGAACGCTACTGACCAGTTCTATAAGGTGCTGCAAGATGATATATCACGTTACGGTCTGATATACGTACTCCGCAACGGCATTGACGACCACGGCGTGAAAATCCGTATCGCCTACTTCGCTCCCGCCTCCGAACTGAATGAGGAACTGATGCGTAAGTATCGTGCCAACCGCCTTCATGTCATCCGACAGTTCGCTTACACCTCCAAAAACCGCAACACCATTGATATGGTGCTGATGCTAAACGGCATCCCGGTTGTCGCCCTGGAATTAAAGAACCAGCTGACAGGTCAAAGCGTGGAAGACAGCAAGCGGCAATGGATGGAAGACCGTGACCCCAATGAGTTCATCTTCCATTTCAACAACCGAATACTTGCTTATTTCGGCGTTGATTTCTATGAAGTGGCAATGACCACTCAGATTCAGAAGGAGAAGACGTTTTTCATCCCGTTCAATCAAGGCAGCAACGGAGCTGGAAATGTAGGAGGAGCAGGCAATCCGTCAGTCCCCGAAGGAGAGTATGTAACCGGATATTTCTGGGAGAGAGTGCTTCAACGTGATGCGTTGCTTTCAATTCTCCAACGATATATTTCTGTTCAGAAAGAAGAAAAGATAAAGATTGTTGTCAACAAATCCGGCAAAGAGAAAGAGGTTAAAGAGGAATCGACAAAGATAATCTTCCCCCGTTTTCATCAGCTTGATGTTGTTGAAAAACTGACAGCAGACACCGCAACCAACGGTGCCGGTAAGAACTACCTCATCCAGCATTCGGCAGGCTCCGGCAAAAGTAATTCAATCGCTTGGCTGACATATAGACTTGCCTCGTTGCACGATACAAATCAGAAAGACGTTTTCGATACAGTGTTTGTTATAACCGACCGTCGCGTGCTCAACCAACAGTTGCAGAACACCGTGCTCGGATTCGACCACAAACTCGGTCAGGTTGAGATAATCCGCGATGGCGACCCTTCATCAAAACTCGGCGACATAATCCGTGACGGCAATGCCCGAATCGTAATATGCACACTCCATCGTTTCCCATACATCTACGACAAAGTAGGCAGTCAGAGCGGCAAACGTTATGCAATAGTTGTAGATGAAGCTCACAGCAGCCAGAGCGGTAAGAACGCGGAAAAGACTAAAGCCGCACTCGCCGATACAGACGAAGCTCTTAAAGAACTCGCAGAAATCGAAGAAAAAGAGGTTGAGCAGCTTGAAAAAGAGAAAGACGCCCTGATGGAAGACCTGCTGACCCAAGGCCAACATGGCAACCTCTCGTTTTACGCATTTACCGCTACCCCTAAGCCCAAGACATTGCAGACATTCGGCATAGCCTATCCCGACCCCGAAAAACCGGGACAGGTGAAGCACAAGCCGTATCACATCTATTCGATGCAACAGGCAATCGAAGAGGGATTCATCAAAGATGTTCTGCTGAACTTCACTCCTATAGCCACAGCCTACGAAGTTGCAAAGAACGTTGCGGAAAATCCGGATTATGAAGAGACGCCTGCGACAAGGGCAATAAAGGCATTCCATGACAATCATCAGCACGTGATTGACCAAAAGATTGAGATTATGGTTGAGAAAATACGTGAGGTGACTCTTCAGCGCATGGAGGGCCAGGCAAAGACTATGATTGTTTGCGCCAGCCGCGCCCACGCTCTGCGCTATTATATGGCAATGAAGGAATACTGTAAGCAGAAAGGATATACAGATGTCAATCCACTCGTTGCTTTCTCAGGGAAGCTGGAATTTGGAGGCGAGACCTACACCGAGTCACAACTCAATTCCACACCCGAGCGTAAAATCAGCGAGGAAAGGTTGCCTCTATATTTCGCAAGCGACCTTTACAATGTCCTTTTTGTAGCCGATAAGTATCAGACCGGTTTTGATGAGCCTAAACTTCATACAATGTTTGTGGATAAGCGGTTAAAGAATGTAAAAGCCGTGCAGACACTGTCGAGGCTCAACCGCTGGCAGAAGTTGAAGAAAGACACGTTTGTATTTGACTTCTCAAATACTGCCGATGAAATCAAGAAGGCTTTTGAGCCGTTCTATACAGCGACCGACCTTGTGGAACCGGTAGATGTCAATTACGTTTATCGATTCCGCAAAGATATAGCGCAACATCATATCTGGAGCGAGAACGAGGAAGAAGCTTTCTACGAAATCTACAAGAAATATCGAGGCAAGAAGAATGCTTTGGCGGCACTGTCAGGATTCTTCAAACCGATAATGAGCCGATTCGATGCGCTGGATGAAGAAAAGCGATTTGAACTCAGGTCAAAAGTAAAGAACTTCGTCCGCTTCTATTCCTATATGGCTCAGATTGCCCGCACTTTCGACAAATCGCTCTACAAGGCTTATATCTTTGCTGATACGCTGTATAAACTTCTGCCGAAGACTCCGCATGAAAGACCTGACCTGTCTAAGAAAATAATGCTGGTCAACTCTCAGTTCAAGCAGGGTGACACCGTGGCAATTACTCTTGAAGGGAACCAGTCCGTCAAGGGTGAATCTAGCAATGGCGGAGCCAAGCCGGAAACAAAACGCGACCTGCTCGGCAATATCATAGACAAAATAAACATCCTGTATAAAGGAGATTTCTCCGAAGCCGACAGGGTGATTGTCGAGGCTATCGTTAACAGGCTTACCACGACAAAAGAGGCAAAGAAACTTTCAAAGAAAGCTAACAACAACGGGAAGCAGCAGTTTATGGAAGCGGTCTTCCCCAACGTGTTCGATGATATAGCAACAACGCTTTATGAGGAACAGACCGAGGCATTCAAGTCGCTCTTTGACAATGGCGAGAAATACCGTCAGATAATGTCGCAGATGGCAGCGGCTCTTTACGACCATTTCCGCGATGCTCCATTGGTATTTGACCCCGAGGCATTCCGCAAATCGCTCTATATGGCATTTAGCGATGAATTTGCCGATTTCCCCGGACTTCGACCTCTCAATGAAGTCATAGATGTCTTTGTGAAAGTTCTTCAGGCATCTTCACTTCCCAGTCTTGACGGAGCGAATGACTTGCTAATAGACTCGTTCAACCGCCTGTTTGCCGATAAGAAGTTGACACTGGTTGACCGTCGCCGGCATTTCAACACCATTCTCACCAAGTTTGAGACATATCTGAAGAAACTCTATTGGCTGATTCATGGCGAAGAACTGCGCAACACTCGCGACCCGCAGAAAACACCTGCATTAGCAGATTGTATTTTCGCATTTGAGGAACTGAAATCCCTCAAATTCAAACAGCGTGAGAAATACAAGCGAATGTATGGCTACCTTGACACCATGCGTAATCTGCGCAATGATGAGAGCCACGTCACTCCGGATGCGTCCGAAGAAGAGGTCATAGCATCGTCACGTATCGTTACAACGTTATATCTCTACATCACAGCACATTCTATCACTGAACTCGAAATATCCGGTAAGATATAAAACTATGTCTAATCCAAGCGTTACAACCAATCGGCTCCATTTTGAAGACCTCGAACCAAGACGTTTTGAGGAATTGGGGTATCAATTACTGCATCGCCTTTATAAATGGGAGCGTCTTGACCATACCGGTGTTTGTGGTAATGATAGAGGCATAGATATGTATGGTATCACGAAAGATGGAGTTCATTGTTATTGCCAGGTCAAGAGATACCAGAAATTATCTCAGTCTGACATAAGGGATATATATTCCGCAATAGTCAACAACAATAAGGACGGTATTGAGCCAAATTCCAAATTCATCTTGATATGCGCATGTGATTTAAGCAAACAAGTCCTTGATGTAGCCTATGATGAAGGATACAAACATGGTTTCAAATCCGTAGAAATCATTTCCCGAACAAAATTAGAGAGCTTATTATATAATGGTCACAGGACATTATTAAGAACTTTCTTTGGCGCCGGGTCTAAAAGACAAGAGACCAATGCTGCAAAAATCAGGCGACAAGCTCGTGCCAAAAAAAATGTTATAAATTATTGCTGTCCGGTAAAACTTTGACATGATAGGAAATGGACTATTTTTATCTCATACAGCATGAAACAAACTCGTATAGATGTCTTTTAAGGGCTTTTTGATGCTTAATGCTACCAATTTCACATCGCCTCAAATGACAAGCCCTTTTTCGTAAAACAGGTGTAACTTATTATATTTGTAGAGAATATATGATTTTGTCTTTTTTTACCGGACAGCAATAGTTATAAATAAACTCATGCGGAAGGATCTTGACCGTATTCCGTATGAGACTATTGCCGCAAATCCAGATATAAAGTTTATTACCGATAAACTCATGCTCCTTTCTGCGCAGTCCTCTTTGGCAGCCGAAAGATATGGTGAAGATACTACACATGGATTTGCATTCCCTATAGATTTCAAAGATGAGGGTTTGGAATTATCTTTGCCACTAATGCGAAAGGTAATATTTAATTCAAAATCCGATACTTGGCGCTTTAATACTGAAAGGTCCCCGATTATTGGTGAAGATGAATATGTGTTGGAATGTCAAGAGGTTGTGATACTACCATATTACAATATAGTCGAAATAGAAGAAGACGGAGACCAATATTATAATTATCCCATACTTCATTGTCAGACTGATGAGTTGATGGATGCTTTCTCAAAAATTACAGCCAAACACCATCATACAGGCATAATATTTGACGAGTCCATCGATTTAATACCGGAGGAAATATCTCTTATTCATTCTCATATCGAAACGAACTTAAAAAAGAAGCAACATGGCAAATCTTAGCTTCATTGACAAACAATTGATTGAAGACGTTCTTGGGATGGGCGGTGGATATGTTCTTGATTTTTCAAATCGAACATTCGATGAGTTTATGACCGAGGTCATTGGAGAATCAATCTACACCAAGTACCCATATATGTCAAAGGCTAACTTATTGCGCAAATTTATAGCGGATTATCCAGACGCATATGTTGGGAAGATGATAGTTTTGGCTATTAAGTATATGCGCAGTCGAAATTTGGTAACGCCAACAAATGAGGCTAAGGTTAACGAACTTCTTTCATTTGTTTAGTAGATGACAAAAATTGAATTTTGTCGGTTATATTGTTGATTTTTAATTAGTTGTTTCTTGCAAAAGTCCCTGAAAATTAGTAACTTTAAAGAAAAGTTTGACCGCTTTTTCCATGAAAGTTACAACAACTCCCGGGGACTGCGACAAAGTTAATCAAATCGTCCCGATTATGCAAGAGCATCTTGGCCCGGTAATGAATTTGGCCCGCATAAAATTGCTTGCGTTTGTTCTTCACGCTCTTTGCATTGTGCAGACTGTCAGCCTGCACAAGATAGCGTCGGCGATGCCTACGAGCGTTGAACGTGATTCCAATTTGCGTCGCGTGCAGAGATTTCTTGCCGGATATGCTCTCAACCTTGAGCTTATCGCCAAAGTTATATTTGAGCTTCTGCCAGTCAAGACAGGACTGGTTCTGAGCCTCGACCGCACCAACTGGAAATTTGGTGAAGTCAACATCAATATCCTTATGCTTGGAGTGACATACAAGGGTGTTGCATTTCCGCTGCTCTTTACCATGCTTGACAAACGCGGCAATTCCAATTGGAAAGAGCGGGCACGGCTGATTGACAGATTTATACGGCTGTTCGGCGCTGAGTGTATCGATTCCCTCGTCGCAGACCGCGAGTTTGTCGGCAAGCAGTGGGTCGAGTATCTTAACAACAGACGTATCCGGTACTACCTGCGAATCAAGCAGAATTTTTGGCTGCGTAATCCCAAGTCCTCCGAAGATGTCAGGGCATGGCATCTGTTCCACGGCCTCAGGCTCGGACAGGAACGTGTCTACGACAAGCTGTTTTTGCTCAAAGGTGAATATGTCTACATAGCCGGGGCCATGCTGAAAAACTCCGATGGTGTGCCTGAACTGCAAATCCTGATTTGCTACAACCGTCCGGAAGCGGCTGTGGCAACCTACAGACAACGCTGGCAGATTGAGACATGCTTTCGCGCCATGAAGTCCTCCGGATTCAATATCGAGGACACCCACCTGCGAGACATCAACCGCATCGCGCGTCTTACGGCGATGGTCTGCATGGCATTGGTATGGGCGTATCTCGTTGGCGAACATAAGGATATGAGTGTTAAAGCTGTCAGGATATTGAAACACGGCAAGCGAGCCAAGTCGCTGGTAAAGTATGGCCTGGAAGAAATTGCAAACGTATTCCTCAGACCGCTCTACAAGCCGAAATTCGATGTCTTCAAATTTTTGTCATGTACTTAGTTTCATTTGGTCAGAGCAAATTGGGAAGAACACCCAAAACTAAGAACAGTGAGCATCCAACCCCTAACCCATCAGTAAACATTCAAATCGATTATCAGGAACTTGTAACCGACCTGTTAAAATTGGATGCAATCAACGATACACAAAAAAGAGGATATGAATTTGAAAAATATCTAAATAAGCTGTTCGGCGTTTTTGGATTAGACCCACACGCTTCTTATCGCACTGATACAGACCAGATTGATGGCAGCTTTATCTTGAATGGTAATACGATACTGTTGGAAGCTAAGTATCGTGCAGCACAACTGTCTAAGAATGACCTCATCCTATTTGAAAACAAAGTCTCCCGGAAATCTCAATTTGCAAGAGGGTTATTTGTGTCCCTGTCTGATTTTGATGAAAATGTCGTAAATTATTTCAAGGATAGATCCTCACGCATCATTGCTTTATCTGTTCCTGAAATTTACATGATGTGTAGCCAAGAACAAGATTTGAGGGATGTCCTGACAAGAAAATTCCGGTATCTCGATGAATACGGAATCATTTATCGACATATCAATATGCTCTTTTAATGCCAATTTTCATTTGATTGGGTCGGTGCAGTATTGACGGCGGCCGCAGCGTGTGCAGTGTTCACCTCGCCAAACGCTATCAAACTGCTCACAGGCGGCATCTATCAGAGGCGCTTCATCGGTTAGTATTCCGGCCTCAAAGTTGCGGCGGTTATTGCTCTTCATGCCTATTTCCGCACCTGTCAGATTGGCGGAGCCTATGTAGGCTGACTCGAAATCGAATATAAGCATCTTAAAATGGACTCGCGGGCATAGCATCCGTTCCAGTCCGGTTTTTAGAATCGGGTATCGGTCAAAATCCTCACGGAAAGCCGGACCCGGTTCTTTTGCATGGATAAGGCGCACTTCTACTCCTCTTTTGAGAAGTTTGGCAAGGACAGCAAGAAATGGCTCCGATGAATTGCCGGCTTTGACGTGAAGGTCTTTAATGTCGGCAGTACCTATCCAGAGCGACTTTCTCACGGATGCCACCTTTGCCACGACCTTATCGTAATGGTCTATGCCAGAGATAAACTCAACAGACATAATAAAGTCATGTTTTTATAAATTATTATATTGCTGTCCGGTAAAAAAAGACAAAATCATATATTCTCTACAAATATAATAAGTTACACCTGTTTTACGAAAAAGGGCTTGTCATTTGAGGCGATGTGAAATTGGTAGCATTAAGCATCAAAAAGCCCTTAAAAGACATCTATACGAGTCTGTTTCATGCTGTATGAGATAAAAATAGTCCATTTCCTATCATGTCAAAGTTTTACCGGACAGCAATAAAATTATTATGGTCAACAAAATCATCCGATGCCTTGATCAAATCTTTCAGCACTGGAAGCATATACTTGTGCTGGAGTGCGAATCCGATTACGGCACCGATATTTGCTTTAATCAAGGCTGAATGAGGTGGCCCGATAAAGCAGGCTATGCCGCCTAATATTCCGGGAAGTATGGCAAATTTTAGTAGTGCCAACTGTTTCTGAATAACTTTATCCATTACTCAGTTCCTTTCCAGCGGCAAGTATCGTGACTTTTATATCTTCATCGTTTATGCTCTCATCGGGATATACAGCCCAAATAACATAAATGCTTTCAGGTAGTTCACTAAAGAAATCAGTCAATGCAGTCATTTCTTGCATAACCAATGGCTGTTTCCCTACCTTATTGAAATACAGAAAAATTGAAAGCCGTTCAATCTTATTGATCAAGGATGAAGTCAATGAACTTTTGATGCAACCTATCGCTTCTGCCACACGCTCTTTGTCACAGCGTGTTACAGACTTAATGAGAAAATGCTTCGCGTCAGTTAGAGTGGTTTGTAAATCGTTAAAGTCATAGGCAATCTTGCCTTGCGTTACTATCGGCTGGAGGATTGCTTTTATCAAGTCAGGGTACTCAGTATAAGAGGCTTCTGCCACCACACTGTCATAACAATCCAAATCGGCATTGTCAAGCAAGCCGAGGGTCAGGACTCCGGCATCATGGAATGTTTTGGCAATTCCGTTAGCAATGTCTTCATTGTCTCTCGCAACAATGATTACCATCTTATCCTCATCGGTCGGAACACACTCAAAAGGATGGGTTAATACCGTGGCGGACACACAATCGTATCCGTATGAATTTACGGCCTCAATAATTCCTTTCGCAGCCTCCCCAATACCCAGTACGCGAAAGCTGACTGGTAGATTTGAGTGGGCATATCGGTCAAATAATTCTGACTCATTCATCTTATTGTGATTATAGTTTATCAGAAATCGAATGCAGTGATAGCTATGGGTCGGCTATCACTGCATAGAATTGCCGGCAAAGTTAGAGTTTCTCTACTTTGAGTTCGTTGCCGTTCATGTAGCCAACGGGGAAATCCACGTTGTATTTCATCTTGAACTGACGCTGAATCTCAGCCTTTACGGTTGAGTTGGCAAAAGGAAGAGTGCTCCCATTGAAAGATACCTCGGCTGTCATGCCGGCCTCGAGTCGCTTGCCTCCGCTGAGCAGGAGACATTTAGTGGTTACTTTGAAGAGTGCCATATCTAATATTTTTGATGGTTACTCTGCAAAGGTAGGACAGTGGTGTATCAGATTTGGTGACAGAATCTGATTTTGTCCATGTTTAATACAGATTAAAGATGTTTTTTCGCTCCTCTTCCGAGATTCCGCGATAGGTATCACTGCGTATCCAAACTAATGGCAGGTCTTTTACGCGATATTCTTCAGGGATATATAACTGAAGCATAGCGTTTTTAGGATCATTGGCGAGTTCTCCCAAAGAACGTGCGCTCATTGCAGATTTAACAGTTTCAATCAATGGCTTGTCTATGTCGTTTAGGCCAAGCGATTCAACCTCTTTCAGTCTGTCGTTGTTCTGCTGGATGGCTAAATTTGATGAGACAATCAACTGCATTCGGGCGTTCATTGCTCTTTTATTTTTCTGCTCACCTTCAAATTCGTAGGGCATTGAGAAGAATGAGCATACAAATTTACCCTTCAAGATTGCTTCTAAAGCAATCAGAGGCGCATATTTGCTGCCGGTCATTCCGCCGAGAGTGGCGCAGATTATCACTGAATCCGATGCTTTTTCGACAATTTCCTCTACGAAAGTCGTATCACCGGATTTTACTTTTCCGCGTAACTTTTCGAGAAGGAAAGACTCCGCCCCATTGACCGAATTCTTTTCTAAGTCCTTCTCGTTGGTATCGCACACTATTAACCGGGCATCCGGGAATAATCCGGCGGCGATATGGTCGGCGGCGAGATTATATCCGCCGTTTCCGACAGCAATGATTGTTTCGTTCATATTCTTATTGATATTAAAGTACGTAATTATATACTATTTGCACCAAATATAAAAATCATTTTCAAAAACTCCAAACAGCATCATAGTTATCTCAATAAAAATAACTAATTTTGCACCTGACAAGGAGTAAGAGTATTCCTTGCAGACATACAGCCTAAAACGTCGTCGAACTTCCACATTAAAGACAAACAAAGGCTATTATCAACTTTTCCCAATGGGCGAGGTGTGTCTACGCGCATAACGTAGAACCGCTACCCTATGGGAAAAGTTGGCTGTGGAAGGCCACGACGACGTTAGGCAGTGGTTCTACGTCTTTGTTATACCATTGCCATTTTACGGAACAATGTTTAACCAACAATAAGTAAAATGGTAAAAATCAAACTACTCCTCGTAGCGTCGTTAATCGCTATGACAAATCTGGTGGGAATTGCGCAGAACTCAGTTCCCACCACGCCGGTAGAAAAGCGTCAGGCTTTCCTCACACCTCAGTATTACACCAACTGGCTCGGCGCATCGTTCCTGACTATTCCAACCGTTGAGAAAGAATTTGCGGTTGAACCCGTGCAAATCGTTGACCTCACTTTCTTCTATGATTTCGGCGATTGTTTCGTTGGCATGGAGTCCAATGAAAAAGGTGTTGTGGTACAAATGACCTTGCGTCTTTTCGGTGACGGAGCGACAACCTTTATTCAGCAGGCCATTGATTATGGCTTTGAGTTTGTTGGGAACGGAGAAGATATTACCGTGCGCTCAAACACGGGAAAGCTCTTGCCCGAAATTACCAATGACCCGGTAAAACGCTACCGAAAGAAAACGCAGAACGGAAATGTGTATCTTGAAGTAAGCAATGGAAGCCGTTCACCCAATGAATATGAGATAGCCGTATATCGTGCCAAAAACTAAGGAATTGGCGGAGTAGATAACCCCAAGTCAATCATTTCTCCTATACGCTGTATGGAATTTAGATGTTCTTCAAATTCAGAGTAACTTAACTCCGCATTTTGGAGGACATCTAAAATCATTGCGTATGTAAGAACTTTTTGTTGCGGAATCCTTATGAATGATTTTTTATTGGATAACTCTATATAATCGGAGCGCATTTTCATTTCACCTACATATCCCTTTGCCATTAGAAAGTCAATGAGAATATCTCGGTCACACTCCGATGGTTTTTCTTGATTTTGGAAGTTCGACATCTACGGTAATTATTTGGGGGTCTTTTATCGTTACTTCAAATATTCGTTCCGTTTCCGAAATCAAATATTCATCTGCAAAGTTAGGTGATTTTGCCGAATTTTCACTAACTTCCCAGCCCCAATTTTTGAAGTTGACAAAGAACATTCGGTTTTCCAAATCTCTTATGAACATTTCCTCAAACGAGGAAACAACTTCTGCAATGGTTTTACCGCTTGCGCAGAAATTGTGGGTGGCAGGACAGTAACTTGCATAGGTGTCCCATCTTGCAGCGTCCGGATGTTTGAACACCACAAGTTTCACAGAAACTCTACTCATTATGCTATAGGGATTATGTGCCGACTATTTCTGAGAAACCGACACGGATTAAATTTTTATCTATGATGTTATTGAATTTCGCCAATGGCGAATAGTTCCTTGTATTGTAGGTAAACTCAAATTCCGCACAATACTTGGATAGATGTTTTCTGCTCGGTCGGTGGTAAGTTCCCATCATCGACCTTTTCAAATGTGACCACGCACCCTCAATGGTGTTGGTATAAATATCACCTCTCACATATTCATTTTCCTTGTGTTTTACCACGCTGTGAGAATATGTATCGCCCAACTTTGTGTACGCCCACCATTCATCGCTCATTATTTGAGTGCCTTCACGCACACGACTTCTGATTATCGGCTCTAATGTTTTACGCTTGGCGTTTGGAACGGGAGTAATGAATAACCGCCCACGTCTTTGCACTGCACCGAACACAGGTGTTTTTGTCAGTGTGCTTCTACCACGTTTGCCTTTATGTTTACCTCCGACATAGGTTTCATCAACTTCCACAACTCCTTGTAATTGATTGCCTGATTTATTGTGTTCAAGCATATAACGTACCTTGTGGAGCAGATACCAAGCGGTCTTTTGCGTCACACCGATTGTTTTAGCCAACTCAACGGAACTAATCCCTTTCTTTGATAGCGATATTAGATAGAATGTAAGGAACCATTTCTGCAAAGGAATATTGGAGTTCTGATATATCGTTCCTGTGGTTACGTTGAATTGTCTTTTGCAGTGGGAACACTTAAATGTCCTGCCGTTTTTGTAACGGTATATCTTGTGGGAATTTCCACAATGCGGACATACAAGCGCATCACCCCATCTTCTTTGTTCAAGATATTTCCTGCAAGCGTTTTCGTCTGGAAACTTATTGAAAAAGTTTAAGTACATGACAAAAATTTGAAAACATCGAATTTTGTGGTATAAGTCGGACGCAGAAGTATTGTTGAAATCTCCTCCAAACCATACTTGACAAGCGACTTTGCCTTTCTTCCATGTTTCAG
>CAJTEX010000027.1 GCA_910575615.1 Bacteroidales bacterium
AAGCGACCAAACTTTTCCTTTAAATTACTAAATTCCAGGGACTTTTGCAAATTTAATCACTTGAAAATTAGATGTTTAACAGCATAAATTTAAATTTTGTCATCTACTAAAAAATCGTCTTCTTGTCATCATCACCTAGTGCTTCTTCCTCTGTATGTGCCTTTGCTTTTTCAAGAGCAACAGCTTTTCGCAAATCTATGTCATCATAAGTGGGACACATCACTGGATTAAATCCCAGCACATTGCCGTCCCTGATACCGTCGGGCATAACATATCGGTGCAGTTCGTCGCCGAATAGAGAGACAGTGGTGTTCATGTTCTTTTCATATTCCGGCATAATCGGTGTACCGGTAAATCCGAAGAACAGTGCCATCGGGAAAGTTTCTCTGATGGTTGGATACATCTCTCCGAAAACAGAGCGGTGTGCTTCGTCAACGATAAACACAATCTTCTTAGCCCGAATCTGCTCCAGCTCGTTTTTTCGCTGTTGCATATTCTCCTCATTGATACGACTCATCTTCTGAATGGACGTAACAATAAGTTTATCCTTTGAATCGGAACTTTTTAGCTTTGTGATTAATTTGTTGGTGTTGCTTGTGTCCTGAACGGTATCTTCCTCGGCAAAGCCTGAATACTTTTTGTAGCTCTGATCTCCGAGTTCGATACGGTCAACAAGAAAGACAACCTTTTCAGCATCTTCATTAGATTGGGCTATAAGCTGGGCACTCTTGAAACTGGTCAATGTCTTACCGCTACCGGTCGTATGCCATATATGTCCGCCAAGCTGGTCTGACACCTTCCAGTTATGTTGCTGAACCTTTTGAAATATGCTTCTTGCGGCGTAATACTGGTAACTGCGCATGACCTTCAATATGCCGTCGCCTTTGTCCGGGACAGTGTAATATCCTATGAGCTGATGTGCCATAGGAATAGACAACAGAGTCTCTGCAATATCGGGCCAATCATTTATCAATTCGTTATTGAAGTCTGCCCAATGAAAGAAGAAATCTGGATTGAATTTGCCATCTGGTCCGGGATTTGCAAAATACAGTGTCTCTTCCGGATTCATGGCAACGAATATCTGAACGAGAGAGAATATTCCATCGAATACCCCCGAACCCATGTATCGTTCAATCTGATTACAGGCATTTCTCACAGGTACACCGCTACGTTTCAGTTCCACATGGATTAACGGCATACCGTTTATGAGCAGCGTGAAATCGCCCCGTCGTTCGCCCAATATCTGGGAATTGGTTGTAAACTTAGGCTGACGGGCTATTTGATAAACCGTATCATTAGAACCGATTTTTTGCTTATCATATACGATAAGGCTGACAGTTTTACCATTATGTAGTGTATCATTGGCGTTATCGCGGATAATCGACACGCTTTTGCCATTGATAAATTCGCTATTCAGACGCAATGGTGTACGGAGGTCCATCACTTGCTGAAGAACCTGCTGCATCTCTCCATCAGTTAAAGGACAGCCATTCAGACAGTCTATGCCATTATTTATTTTTGAGAGTATCTGCCGCCAGTTCTCAATAAGATCTGCTTCCGTGGGGTACATCAATACGGGTTGTTGCCCCCAACCCTTACGGCGGAGAGCCTCAACCAATGCCACCTCAAATGGGGTCTCTTTATTAAATTTCTCTGCCATAACTTATACAAACATTTTATCGAGCATAGCTTGTTTCAAATTTCGCAACTTATCCAACTTTTGCTCGTTAAGCTGGATAAGTCGGTCATATCCTGATAAGATGTCTGAAATTGCTTTTTGCTCTTTCTCGGCTGGAACAAGCATTTTATATTCGAGCATCTTGTCAATTTTTAGCACTCTGTTACGTCCGGCACTTCCTGGAGATGCCAGTGTTAGATGCTTCCTAAATCGATTGTTAATTAAGGCATAGCGAAAGAATATCGGCACATTCTTCTCTTTAAATGAAAATTGTGGGAAACGATGGGACACTAATTTCCCCTCATCGGATGGTTCCGTTATGGCAACGGCTAACTCCCATCCGAAAGTAATGTTTACAATCAGATTGTTAGGACGTACTACACCCATCTGTGCAGTTTCAAGTTCTGCTCCTTTCGGTACGTAACTGTGAAATGTACCTTTGCCATGACTCCTTATGCCTAACCGGTCATAACCATCATGAGGGGTTTCTACAATTTCTTTATAAGGAGTAATGATTTCATCAAGACTTTTTTCTGTCCATGCTTCAGTAAATCCATCTAATCTAACACGAGGCTTAGTTTCTTCTCCTTGAGGTAAAAGAGATGTGAGCAATGCAGCTCTTAAGTTGCGTAATTTTTCACAAACATCCACTTGATGAGAAATCAGCGCATCAATATTTTTGAATGATTCCGTTATCTTAACCTGTTCATCTCTCTTCGGGAAAATTACATTCCCTAATATTGCCTCATCATCTCCGACATTGAGAGTATTCTTAGCTCCTTTGTGAACAAGTGGGCGAAGATAATCATTCAGACGTTTATCTTTATCAAAGAATGTCTGAATGAAATCAGGCTCAATATTGTCGTTTGGATGATATATAGCATAGAGCGCAGACACAATTCCAGGAACACCTTTGTTGGTTTTAATAATTCCGTATGGTTGATCTCTCAAGGGTGATTTGGTATATATAATGTCATTTGTTTCCGCAATACCATAGCCAGTTACGGAAGCACCGGCAAATGAACGTCCTTGGTATTCTATCTGGTTGATAACACCAAATTCACGAGATACAGACAACACATCTTCTTTACCAAACGTATTGTCTCGGTTTTTAGCTTTGGACGTTGTCAGATATTCGGACAAAGGCAATTTGTCCCAATCCCCTTCAAATCCGGCAAAACGTATTTCAGGAACTTTACTTGCCATGATTAAGGAGATTTTTAAATGATTCCAATGCCTTCATGTCAAAGTCGTTTCCCCGCAAAGAGACTACCATATCCGAAAGTTTTGACTCAGAGTAAGAAATTGACTTCTCTACATCATTGAGAGTGACCGAGTATTTGGACACAAGAGCTTCAACCTTGTCTATAAGCGTTGAGATAACATTTGTATGTTCAGCTTTCACTGCATCTACTACCGGCATGACCCATTTGAGACGAAGCAGTTCTCGGATTTGGTCCTCAGAGAGCGACTCTATTGTGAAGATTGTCTTCACTTCGAGTTCGTTCATCGCGTCCTTTATCTCAGCTTTCAGTCGTTTCTGTTCATCGGCATTCTTAGTAAGAGCGATTATGTGAGCCTCCATGCTCCCATCGGAGAACTGCGGTAGGTCGGTATATTTCCTCTTCTTATACTCTTTGAGCATAAGTTTAAGCTGAGCTTTGACTTTCTTGTTATCAAAGGCATCACCATCGTCAGTGAGAATCTCAGAATCTTCCTCACCGGCTTCTTCGAGCAAAACAGAAACTTCGCCAACTGTTTCAGCAAGTTGGTTCTTCAGCTCATTAACTTTGTCAAGGTATTCAGGAAGGAGCGTCCGCTGAACAAGGTCAAAAGGCATTATGCGTCCCTTCCATCCTTTCTGAACTTCGTCTTCTTCATCTCCGTTCTTGACTATGACCATGTTCGGTTCAATTTTTTTGAGAACCTCAATACCTTCAGTCTGAATGATTTCAATATCAGTAGCTGTTTGCTCCCAACAATCATTGAGTGCTTGGAATGCAGCGTACCGATCGAGCAACGGAACTGTAGAAAGACGCCCGAACAAGTCTTCGCCTAAGATGTCAACCTCTTTGGCAACATTGAGTGTCATCATCCCATCAATGAGTTGGGCGATGAGATATTGTTCGTAATCGCCAAAAGCAGAATTATACGCTGCTTGGAATTTCTTTATATCATCATGATTCCGAATGGTGTCACCAACATTGTCTGACAGACATTCCACATATTCACCTTCAGGGAACAAAGTGGATTTCAAGGCAGGCATTACCTCCCAATAATCTTTGAGTAGTTCGATTTCAGTACGAGGCACACCGCCGAGAAGCGAAGAGTATAAATCCCATTTCTCAACAGCGTCAGAGGAATCGACATATTTGGGTATATTGAGGTCGTATTCGTTTTCGAGAATCTCTTTCAGGCTCACGAGACGTGCGAATTTATCAATGGAGGCAGGGCGGGTGGTTACGGCATCAAAAATTCGCTTAATATCAGAAGCTTGGAGTTTCTTTTTCTTACCATCCTTAGAAGCATATTTTGAGGCATCAATAAAAAGCACGTCTGTGTTATCACGATTGGCTTTCAGCACCATAACAATAGTGGCAATCGGAGTCCCGAAGAAAATATCAGCCGGGAGTCCAATTATTGCCTCAATTTTGTTCTGCTCAATTAGATTCCTTCGGATTTCGGCTTCATCACCGGGTCTGAACAGTACACCATGAGGCAACACGATAGCCATAATACCATCGGATTTTAGGTGGTAGAGATCGTGAAGCAGAAAAGCATAGTCTGCTTTCTTTTTCGGGGCTAATCCATAATCCTTATATCTGGGGTCGGAATCCTTATCGGATGGCCTATCCCATTCCTGAGAATAAGGCGGATTGCTGACCACGGCATCCATCGGACGGTATTCGTAAGAGGTTTCCTTGTCATCGTCCTCAAACATAGGCCAATCACTACCATGCTCCAGAGTGTCGCCGTTGCGGGTGATGATGTTGTTTGGTTTAATGCCGCGCATCACCAAGTTCATGCGCGTGAGGTTGTAGGTGTTGCGCTTCAACTCCTGTGCGTAATATTTGATATTGTCCGGACTGTCGTTGTGTTTCGCAACGGCACGTCCAATTGTAATGAGCAGGGAGCCGGAACCACTTGTTGGGTCATAAATCTCAATCTTCTCTCTGTCGCGCAGATGATGAGCCACAATCTCGGCCATGAGTACAGATACCTCGTGTGGAGTATAGAACTCTCCAGCTTTCTTACCGGCCGAAGCCGCGAAATTGCTGATGAGATATTCGTATATGTAACCAAGGACATCATATCCTTGGTTTCCGTCCATAGGAATATCTTTAATAAGTTGAATTAGCTTTCTTATAGCTGTAGAGCGGTTTGTATCAGAATCGCCAAGGTTCTTCAATCCTGTTTCAAGAGTATTGAAGATGCCTGAGAATACTTTCTTGTGAGTGGGGTAAATCAAACGGTTGAATGCTGACAATGCCTCAGAGACATCTTTCACACCAAAGTCAGTGCCTTTATTGAGCCACGTACTGAAAAGATTTTTGTATCCTATGAAGTAGCCACGATTTTTACGGACATATTCGGTGTATTCAGGATCATTCTCTTCTTCAAGCGTAGGCATATCTTCTTCGCTCCAGCCCTCACTATGGTAGAAGTTCTCAATCTCTGTGCTCAGATAGCGATAAAAGATGAAGCCAAGAATATAATCCTTATATTCATTCGCCTCAATCTTAGAGCGCATTTTGTTTGCTGAAGCCCATATTTTGGAAGCTAATTGCTGCTTGTTCATATATAATCAGTCAAATGAGTTAATAGCCCATCTTCTTATTTAAATCAGCCACCCTCGTAAAGAGCTCAAAAGTAGACGAATTATTTGCTAGGCATTCTATAAGAATTTGAGCAATCTGTTTCATGTCTTCCTGATATGCCATACGAGAATCGGCACCCCTTGGCTTACCATTCTGCGCACGGTGTCCTCGGGTTAGGAATGTTTTAATTTCCTCACGTACCATTGCCCTGGCTTTCTTGTAGGCGTCACCAGACGGTAGAATCTTGCGAAGGAACTTCTCTATAACTTTATAGAAAAGTTCATATTTCTCTTCTGGAGAGTCAATTGACTGAGGTATGAGTGTAGTCAATTCATCAATTAGTTCGACATTGCCATTGTCGTCGAAGCTAAGTGTTGGTGCTTTTGGCATCTCTGTCGCTGCAAGAATCGATTGAAGTTCATAATCTATCTCATTGGATTTGCCAATTTTTTCAATATGTAGTTCCTTATCCTTAGACATATATTGTTTGTTTTAAATCAATTATTTTGTTGATGGGTAGTGCTTCGTTCTCAGGGTTTTCCGAAAAGCAAACGGCGTTTAGTCCCTTTAGCATTTCATCGGTTTTGGGAATTCGAGATGTGTATTTCTTCCAATCGCTTGGGTGTGAATAACAATGGATGCTGTAAACGATAGACGGATGCACTCTCCATTCTTTGCAGTAAGATTGCACTATAGCAGGAGAATCTAGATATGGCGTTATCATTTTATGATTATCTCCATTCAAGAAGTAGTCGCTCGCGAAATTGTCGCATCGTTCTTCATCGAGCAAAAGAAGATCTCCATCGCCATCAGAAATATGATACTGGTATTCGCGAATTAAATCTAGGTGAGATAGAACGTGGCATAGTTCGTGTAGTAAAGCAAACCAAACAGTTGGGTATCGATTATTATAATCAGAAAGAATTATGCAGGGTTTATCATTTACAACGAGCGTGGCTCCCCTAAGATGCAAATCTTTTATTGTTGGCTGATATATTACGGTTATTCCAAGCCTATAAAGCGCTTTTACAACAGTTATTAAACCTGTTTTTTCGTTTAGCGTACAGGCTCTTATACTTGGAATAAGCCTAATTAGCGCAGCTCTATCGTATGAATATGGGTTATTTATTATTTCAAATACATGAAAGGCTGAGCTCAACCAAAACTCACGCATAAGATCGCTTTTGCTTTTTCGACGTATTTGGCTAAATGCTTTGACTAGAGGGGTGTCGCAATATTCGTACAAATTATTCAATCCGAAATATTCAATGATGCGTGCTTTTAATTCAGGGACAGATGCTCCTTTCTTAAAAAAGCCTATTTTGGTTAAGGCTCCTACATCGAAGTGTGCCATAATGTAGGCGGCATCTTTAGCTAGCTGTATATCGGATATTTGCGATGGGGACATATCTTGAAGGGATAGCAAGAGGACTTCATCCAAAGTTGTATTGAGAAAGTAAGCTAACTTTATCATTGTAAAAAGGCTTATTCTCTTCGCCTCCCCGTCTAATATGGGTTTTACTTGTTTAGCATCTAAATCCAGCATCTTGAACACGATATTATCCGTCAAATTCAATTCGGCTTTTCGTGCATTGAACTGTTCTTTCAGCGACCCATATACAATCGCAGATGGATCTTCAGACACAATGTCTTTGATCAATCCGGAGAATAGTTCTACATCAGATATGTTCGGTATGAAATTTTCCATGTCGCAAAATTACTAATATTTGTTTATATATGCAAATAATGTTTGGAAAATTTTCCAAACTATTTTAACCGTGCTGGCTCTAATAGGATTAATACGCTGAATACTAGAGTGTATAGCAATACGAACAGTTGCAATGGGATGGAAAAATTTCCATATTTGTCTTATTGGCTTATGCATTCTTTTGTGGTTATAACATAATTGCCCCGACAAAAGCGGTTTTCTTGTCGGGGCGATGGGTGGGATTGGGGCTTAGTAGAGGCGGATGCAAGTGACGTCGGCTTCTTTGACGGTGGCCGGGTGGTCGGGCTTTTCTTTGGAGAAGGCGAGGGCGAGGTGCTGGATGCGGTGTGTCCGACCGAGTTTTTTGAGTAACACGATGAATTTGCTGAGTTCATCGGTGAGCCAATCGTCATCGTTGGTTGAAGTGACTCCTCCGAGTATCATCACGTTGTCGGGTAGATGAGCGGCACCTTCCGTCGCCGTCAGTATTACGAGCGACACGGCAAAGGTCGCATCTTCGGAGGTCAGATTGGCCCCGTTGGTGTACTCCTTATATTGCAGCTTCGCGGTCGGAGTGCCGAAGTTGTCGGCGAGATATTTCTCGATGTCGGCGAGTGCTGCTTTCAGTCGAGGGTCGCTTACGACCGATATGTCGGTGGGCGGTTCTGCGCTTGTTGCAGCGTTGGTAGCGGGTGTAGCCTTGCGGCCGAAGATGTTTTTTACACGCGAAATGAGGTTGTTGAATGCTGTCATTTTCTGGAATTTTTGTTGTTGGTTTTGGAATTGAGTTCGTTGATTTTTTCTTCGAGGCGATGCTTCTGGTCGAGGGCGCGGGCTGTTTCCTGCACGCGGTCTTCGTAGTCTTTCACCTCTTTTTCGATTTGCTTGACACGTTCAGGGTCGCGGAACCAGCTCTGAATGCTGTCGAGTCCCTCGGAGTTAACTCCTCCATGCATAAGTATGTAGTGATACTTGATGTCGGAGATACGTGCCTTTTCGATGCGTGATTCCTGCCATATCGTGGTCGCACCAAAAAATATGAACGTAAACACCGAGATGAACATAGCGAGGTAGACCTGCCATGATTCCTTGGCGATGCGGATGGTCTTTTCAATCTTCTGCACCGGTGGATTGGCGGTGAAGTTGTCAATCTTATTGGTGATTTCGGTTTTCAGGTCATTGACCTCGGTAGTCATATTGCTACCGATTTCGCTGACCGTCTGCGTCTGGGTTTCGATGGATGTCTGCATCTCATCGACTTTCTCGGTGACGGCTGACGTTATGGTTGTACCCATATTGTACAGGTCGTCGGCGGTGGCGCAGTTGAGCTGCGATTCTTTGATCTCGGTACACGTACCGGTGATTGTGCTGAGGTCTTCAGCTATGTTCTGGAGAATATTCTCCGAGAAATTTTCAGGATTTTCTTTCATGTTTTTCAGTTTTTGAAATTACACACTTCTGCCTCTTTTTCTCTTTTGGCGGCGTTTCATCTCGTTGATGAATGCCTCTTCTTCCGGGTCGTAGGCAGGTCCGACTTGGAAGAGACCACCGAGTGCATTGCCGAGTCCTTCGACCATATCGGCACCGGCTTCAAGCACTTTGTCGACTGCACTTGGTTCCTGTTTAGGCTGCTGAAGCATAGGTTTCGGCGAGGGCGATGTCGGCTGGGACTGTCGGTTTTTATTCCGGTTAAGAGCCTTGCAGATGACATCGTAGGAGCATCTGCCGTTGCGGTCAACCTGCGAAGCCTTGAACTTTTGCCCGTCCTTGAAGTAGGAAAGACCATCGACTTCGGTAGAACCACGTCGGAATTTTTTCCTTACTGTTACACCTTTTTGTGCGAGTTCGCGCTGAAAAGTAGTCCAGTCCTTTGCCGATCTTTTGGCGGCTTGAACGGCGAGATAAATCTCCTGTCGGATTTTCGGCCGTCCTTTCAAACTTTGGGTTTTCACGTTGTCTTTGTTCTCACCATAGGTCAGACCATACTTTTGTTTCATCTCGTCGCATATCTCGTTGTTGCGATAATATTCGAAACTGTCACTTACACATTTGCCGTCATTGTCCACCCGATTATAGACGATGTGGCAGTGCGGATGCTCCTTATCAAGATGCCGGGCTATGATAAACTGGGTGTTTTTAATGCCCATTTTATCCATATATTCCAGCGCAAGTGTCACCATAAATTCATCGCTCATGCGCTCCGCGTCTTTCGGAGAATAGGATAAAGAGATGTGTCCGCACCAGTGCTGAACCCTGCTGTTGAGATGTCGCTGACACTCAAAACCGTCGATAATATCTTTCGGCGTGTCGGTCAACAGACCCTCGGAATAGAGCAGACGAGCCTCCTTATTTTTCTCTTTCAGCGCGAGAGCATACTCCACGCAGCCGGAAAAACAGCTGCCTTTAGTTATGCCTCCAATCATAAGACAGTCTTGAATAAAGTGTTTTTATTTCCTTGCTCAGACCTTTGAGAGACCACTCCACGAGTTTGAAACCCGCTTCGTTTGCCTTCTTTGCAAGCTGATTCAGATTATTCGCCATGCTCCCGATCTGACGCAGAATCACCATATCATCGGGTGTGGCTACTGCCGTAACCTTGGCGTTGAGCAGAGCGTGGCGCCAGAAGTCGGATAGCTTTCTGCCGGATTTTAGACAGTTTTCCTGTACGGTCTGATACTGGTCTTCATTGAGCCTGACACTGACAACGTATGACTTGCCGGACTTCTCGGTTGCTCCCGGAGGAGCTTTCTTTCTTCTTGTGAATGTCATTGTCTTGGGATTTTGGAATTTGACATTGTGACCATCGGGAACGGACTCCAGCCGCCCGGTAACGGAGGATGCAAGGTCGGGAATGTTTACATTGCCAGTACCTTGCTATCCTCCTATTCCTTACAGAATATCCGGATACCGGCGTTGCTGATGTCTTCGCCATTTTCACTGCCTTGGGGCAGTGGTCAGAACGATTTACTGATTAAGGTGAACCAGCCTTCATAGTTGGCGGCGTTATTGTCGAGATGTTCATTGATGATGTGCTCGACAAAGTTGCTGACGCTATAACCGGGACCGCCGAAGAATCGGGCAGTGCGTTCGACTCGGTCAAACGTCTCATTGCTGATTGCTACCTGATGCTTGTTGTCCTTGCCGAGTTTAATCGGGGCAAAGAAAGCGGTGCGGTAATCTTCGAGTTCGCTCTTGCGCTGCTTGGCGGTGGGGCGGGTTGACTTGGACTGAGCGGCTTCGCTCTGTTCAGCAATGGGCTGAACTTCGGGGTTGGTAGGATTTTCCATAGTTTCCGAGAAAATTGAATTGTTAGACATACCAGTCATTTCGGATGACTGAGGATTCGAGATTTTTGATTGTGCCATTTCATTCAGATTTTAGTGAGCTTTCGCTCGGTTTGTATTCTTCGATGCCTACGAGTTCCAGCTGTAGTGCGTCAACAAGTTGCCGCAGTGCCGGATTTCGTTGCATCATTTGTTCAAGTATACCGTGTGGAGTCTGCTCGGCAATCAGGAAGTCTGCAATGTCGAGACCTTGGTCACGCTGCTCATCGGTAGCCATCTGTTCAAGCGATTCAAACAGAGTTGCCTTTATTCCCGAATCATTGAATAGCGACAGTCTCTTGCGCCAATCGTCTGTAGCGTTTAGGTCGGGTACCAGCATCACCTCTCTGCCTCGGAGTGCTTGGATTGCCTCGCGGTTGAGACAACTGCACTTGCCGCCTGTGGCGAGCCACAGATATTGCGGGAGGTAATGAGTCGCGAGCATTGCCGTCTTTTCACTCTCCACAATGGCAACCGGCTTGTCGCGGATGTATGGGAGCAGGTGCTCACCGAAGAAACATTGGATTAACTTGAAGTCGGGCAGTTTCAACACCGAGTGTACCCAGTTGATGTGGGGGAACGGTTCCTGCACACGATGTCCGGTCAATCGGTTATACAGCATAATCTTACCACCACGGACATTGCCGTCAGCCGAGATTTGCCAGAATACTGTGGCACCTTGCCAATGCTTCGATGTGCCCACACGATACATTTCCATCAATCGTCGTGCTTCATCACTTCCAATTATCGCCGCCACGAAAGCAAAGAGATTGTTCCGGTCGTAGCCACGCATGGTGGCCGCCACCATTGCATCATCAATCCTGCTCATCGGTAGTAACTTTGTTAGCGGAGTAACACGACAGCTTCTTATACCACCCTTGGCGTATGCGACGGAAGAGAGTGTTGAGATTGCGGGTGAGGAACATCTTGAATGTGTGGTCTTTCATCCCGAACCGCTCGGCTATACGGATGCCGTCGGCGGTTGAAAATTCCTCGGTGAGATGCTCATACACGGTGCGGTGCAGTTCATTCAATTTCTCTTCGCTGATGCAGGTGAGTACACTGAGCGCGTTGCCCCGGAAGTATTCAGCCAATTCTATCGCTCTGGCCACGTCATCATCTTCGATGTCCGAGGGGCGCGGTTCTTCCTCGCTGACAGCCCAGCGAACCAATCGGAGTATCAGGCAGAACCGGAGTACATAGATTTCGAGCTTGCAGAAGAAACTGACCACATTGTCGCTCATCTCATTATCGCATAGCGCGGCGTTCTCATGTTGCCACTCATAGAGTCTGCGTTTGGCATCCGCAGTGAACCGCATGACAGTGGGTATTGGCTCTTTCTCCTCGTTGACCACACATTCTACCGAAAGAAGCCGGTTGAGTATGCGTTCCCATTCACGGTCGAGATTGTCGCGCACTTCATCCTCGTTCCATCTCGGTTTGCCGTTGCTCTTGGTCATAGCAAAGAGTATGCGGTCAATGACCACGAAGTAGGGCGAAGCTTGACTGAGCCAACCCGTTGGCGGCTCTCTCACCGTTGGCAAGTTCGGTGAGCAGACGTTTCTGGATTGTTCCGACCACCGAAATGAACGGACGCTTGATGAAGATGGAGTTCTGACAATTCTTGCGGTCAGACATAGTTGTGCTGCCGTTGAAAGCCGAAAGCCAGAATTGTTCTTCCGAGCCGGTGTTGTAGCGGGTGAAGTTCTTGAACCATGCCGACAACTCATCAACCCAAAGGCATAAGCCACGGGGATTATGGGAGTGAATGGCACTCAGACCCTCCTGCGTCACGTCCGACACGAGGTATCGCAGACGCTTAGGCTCTTTCGGGAATTCATCCAGTCCGACACTGATGCGTTCCTTACGACTCATAGCCACAGCCTGCTGATACTCGCAATGTTTTTTCTGAAACTCCTGATTGTTTTTCCAGTCGGCATTGACAAGCGGTCGCATCACGAATGTAAGTGGGTGTGACTTGCAATCTCCGGGACGTCCGACAATCGCTATATACACGATTGCCGATTCCTGCCAGTTGCGTTTCACTTCGATTCGGTGGGTATTGCCGATTGCCACGGATATGGCGGCAATCATAGCCGATGCCGTGTAGTCAATCGGAAATCCGCAGGTGGTGTTGAGTTCGAGGATAATCCGTTGCATCTTGGCGGGGAACACCTGCACCGGGAAATCACTGTCGGATGTCTTGGCGTGATTCATCAACGCGCTGATCACAGAGTCCGGGGTAATATTCTTTTCCATAGGCTCAGAAATTATAGCCCCCTCGGGGACGGCGTTTCATACCGGCAGTGATGGCCGCTGCTGTTTCGGCAAGGGAAGGAGCGGCGGAGTGTTTGCGACCGCCTTCAATCCATGCATAGATTTCGTCCTCATAGAAATAGAGGAGCTTGCCGCGCTTGTAGCTCGGAATGGGGTCATTCGGAGCCTTGACCGCGCGGTAGAGGGTCGAAAGTGACTTGCCGATTATCTGGCAAGCCTCTTTCGCATACACGAGTCTGCGTGAAGGCTTGGACTGCTTGGAGTGGCCGGCGATGCCTGCCTTTTCAAGCAGGTCAAGCACTCGGTCGAGTTTCTCGGAGAGACCGCTTACCACATGTGGCAGCTGGTCGAAAGTTGGTGTTGATGTTTCCATTTCAGTACGGTTTTAAATTGTTTTACGGAAATAAAACCGCACTGATTGAAAGTGAGTTGTCAGTGTCATACGGACACCTTGAAATAACCGAAAATAACCTCATTTGAGTCTGTAAACTGTTGAGTATCAATCCAGGCTGAGCATAAACTTTTTGATTGGTGATTAAATGAATTTTTGAGTGATTTTATGGTTAGGATTACAGATAACCTAAATTTAAGCGATCTTGACTTAATGCAATATTAAGTTGTTCGATGTCGGGTTTGATGTAATGATGTAAGTTTAGACAAAATAAACTTCACAAATTTGTGAAGTTTGAGAACTTTTTATATCTTTGCATCGTAATAGAATTATATGATAGTCGAATTTGAAGAAGAGTATTTAAGAGACCTCTATACGATAGGTGTTAGTAACGACAAAAAACGTCGTTACAGAATTGACGTAATCAAACGTTATAAACGAGGAATCGATTACTTGAAATGGGCATCTCGCAAAGAGGACTTATTTCGTATTATTGCTGTCCGGTAAAAAAAGACAAAATCATATATTCTCTACAAATATAATAAGTTACACCTGTTTTACGAAAAAGGGCTTGTCATTTGAGGCGATGTGAAATTGGTAGCATTAAGCATCAAAAAGCCCTTAAAAGACATCTATACGAGTCTGTTTCATGCTGTATGAGATAAAAATAGTCCATTTCCTATCATGTCAAAGTTTTACCGGACAGCAATAATTTCGTATCAACTCTTTGAATTTTGAGGCATTAAAAGGAAATAAAGTTGGACGGTTTTCTATTCGGGTGAACGATCAGTATCGAATAGAGTTTACCATGCGAGAAACTACTGAAGAGCCGATTTTGACTATCTGTAATATTGTTGAACTCTCAAACCATTACGATTGATATGATTACATTACAAGGCGTTGCTCCGGACATGATAGCTAACAATCTTACTCCGTTTGAACCCACTCATCCTGGAGAACTTATCCGAGATGAACTTGAGGCAAATAGTCTTACTCAGGCAAAACTCGCCGAGAGTATAGGTGTAAAGCCTTCTCTGCTTAATGAGATAATCAAAGGGAAGAGAGGGGTTAATACCGAAATAGCTTTACTTATAGAAGCGGCATTGAATATTCCGGCTGATTTATTGCTTAATCTACAAAGTGATTATAATATGCATATGGCGAAGTCAGACGCATCTTTCATGAAGCGTCTTTCTTCAATTCGTAATATTGCGGCAGTGTTGTAAAGTATTGATTTTTGAATGATATTTATTGAAACAGGCCGATTGATTCTTCGCTCGTGGAAACCGGGGGATTTACCTTTCTTCGCCGAGATGAACAAGGACTCACGTGTTATGCGCTATTTCCCGGCAACACTGAGTGATGCTGAGACAGAGGCTTTCTACAATCGTATTCAGAATGAGTTTGACTCTAAAGGCTGGGGATTATATGCAGTGGAAATAAAATCCACAGGTGAGTTTATCGGATATGTTGGACTGCATGAGATTAGTTTCGATGCAGACTTCACTCCCGGAATCGAAATAGGGTGGCGTCTTGCCGCTGATTATCACAATCAGGGATATGCAACCGAAGCCGCCAAAGCTGTGCTAAGTCTGGCAAAGAGTGTGGGGATTGAAAGGCTGTTTTCTTTCACTGCTAAGATAAATGCACCGTCAGAGCGTGTGATGCAAAAGATTGGAATGGTAAAGGCCGGAGAGTTCATGCATCCTAATCTGTTGGATGATTCTCCGCTGTGTGTTCATGTGCTTTATAAGATTGATTTATAAGCCGCAATGAAGAAAGTTATTGTAATCGGCTGTCCCGGAGCAGGCAAGAGCACATTTTCTCGCAAACTTGCTGCTAAGACCGGATTGCCGCTGCATTATCTTGACATGATCTGGCATCGGGCTGACCGAACGGTAATCGGACGAGAAGAGTTTGACAAGCGGTTAGACAAACTTGTAAAGGAAGATGAATGGATTCGGTAATTATGCGCGAACACTTCCTGTACGTCTTGCTCATTGCGACACGGTGTTCTTTTTCGACATACCGTTGGAGCTGTGCATCGAGGGAGCGAAGTAGCGGCTTGGTAAGGAGCGTGTCGATATGCCGTGGGTGGACGATGAACTGGATCCAGAATTCCTGCAATGGATTATAGATTTCTCTCGTGATGTCATTCCTGAAATTGAGCATCATCTGAGAGACTTTGATAAGACCGTAGTTCGTTTCCATTCAAGGGAAGAGGCCGACGAATTTATAGAATCGTTGAAATGAAAAAGCGGATTGCTCTGACATGGGTGTCAGTGTTATCCTCCTAATACTGAGTATTTGAGACAAATACAGTCCCTGTCACTCTAATCACGCAATAATCTAAAATGAACCGTCGTTATAAACGCAATATTAGATATGTAATTAGATAAGATATGAGTACACTGGAAAATGAATTGAAAAGATTTAATCCTGATTCGGAAGCAGAACTTGATATCCATTTTATGAGGTTATCAAAGGCATTCCTTTATGGTGGTTATATCTCGGTGTCTGATTACAAAGAAGAGCGATATAAAATTTTTATTCGCACAGTCGAGTTCTATTGTCATTATGAGGGAGACAAGAAAGATTTGCCCAAAGACCCGATTGTGTATCATCGTAATGGACACTATGTCGAAGGGGAAGTGCCTTATTTCCCATTAATGTCATTCCATGCACATGCCTCGGGATATGACATTACTTTTGAGAACCCAGAACTAGAACTTCGTTCTTCAGCGTTAATTCGTGCGTATGAAGTGTATGATGTGCTGCAAAAGACGTTTCTACACTATGATCGGAAAAAGAAATTATTCGTCAGTTGTAATGATTCTAAAGATAGAGTGAATAAACAATCAACCTATCTATATGACTTCATAAATGGGTTTGGTGGCGACAAAATCAAATGGGTTGACTCCTATTACAGAACAGCATCAAGAATTGAATCCCGCTCAACGTCAAAACGTGTATAAATACGATTTGCACGAGAATAAGATTGTAGATGCAAACGGTAAGTACATCAAGGACGATCGAAAGTGGAGTTTTACGCGTTTAGATGAAATCGAAAATATTCCGGATTAGGTTTGCCGTTTTGGATACGGTTTGCCGTCAGTCTTGTCCCTAACTTTGCAGTGTTTAACTTAAACACCGTAAGTTATGAAGACAATTCACTATTTTTCTCCATGGCTCAAAAGCCTCAAGAAATATCAGCCGGTATGGGCGCAGATTGAGTCTGCACTCACCGCTGAAAATGAAATCTACGATTTTGTACCCAACGCTGCCGATATTTGGGTTCGTGATTTTATGCCTTTCCAACGGCACGATGGAGAATTTGTGGTTTATCGCTATAATCCCGACTATTTGCAAGGCAAGGACTCCCGATATATAACCAACTGTCGGGACGCTTTTCTTGCGATAGGCGGAAGCGATGCTCTATCATCGTCCATCTGCAATCACACCAATCTCATAATCGATGGCGGCAACATGATACGTTGTACCGATAAGGATGGAGTGGACTGTGTTATCATGACAACAAAGGTCCTGTATGAGAATCTGGGACTTTCACACCATGAAATATTGCTTGAGCTTGACGACATATTCAATGCCGAAGTAATACTCATCCCCTGGGACACAGAAGAAGAAACCGGCCATGCCGATGGAATGGTTAGAAGTCTCGGCAAAGGTCGACTTCTGATGAATTGCTATGTAGATATGAAGCCCGACCTTGGCAATGCAATTAAGAAGGCTCTTGGCAATAGATTTGAGATTCAAGAATTGAAATATGGCGATAAATACCGTGAGAAAAGCTGGTGTCATCTCAACTTTCTTGAACTGCGAACCGCAATACTTGTACCAACTGCAAGTATTGCGTCTGATAAAGTTGCTCTGAAACAAATTGAAAATATCCTCGGCAAGAAATGTATCCCTATCTCAATGTCAAAAATTATATCCGAGGGTGGCGCCATGCACTGCATATCCTGGAGCTTGAATACTCGAATCTTCAGGGAGGAGGGAATTAACTTTGGGCATCCACTCTGTGCTCCTCAATGTCAATAACCCTATTAAATGATATTCTTTTATGGACAGAATCACTCAATCACTCCAGGCATATCTGAAGTCTGCCAAGATTAAGTATCAGACCCTTTTTAATTCTGATACGGGAAACAAAAATGGTAATCCCACTTCAACAAGTTTTCATGTTAGGAACTCAGAAGATCCTAGTCAAGTTGCGGACATCGTAATAGATATATTTCCCAGAGATAGTCAAATTTTCCTTTCGGCTCATCCCAGAATAGTTATTGATGGTGAAGAAATAGGCAAGATAAAGGCATTGGAAACCAAATGGAATGCATGTGGATTGTTTACCAGAATAAACATATCGGAAGAAATGGGCGTAGTGGAGGATGACCGATATTATTTCTCGTTAGTGGTTCAAGGCATAAGCGACCCAAATGGACCGTCGAAATATGTTTGGAAGAGGTATATTGAAATTCTTAAAAGCGATACATTTCAAGCATGGAATAAAATAGTTACATTGTCTATACCCAAATATGCAGTCCCAATCTAATCAGCCAAGCCGACCCACAACTCCGTAATCAATTCCTCCGCAGGTACATCGGTGGGGGAATTGAGGTATTTCTCCATATACGGGGCTGTTATGTCAATACTTAAATCACTATTGTTAATTGTAGTAATAACCTCATCATAAAATGAGGTTAAGCCATCATAATTGCCTTTGTGTGTAAATACGGCATATTTTCGTGCCGGAATTAATCTCCAGCCAATACTACCGGGGATAACTTTATTGAGTTCTGACGAATGGATTCCTTGAAATAAGATGCCGGAAATGAATGTTCCCGAATATTTATCATCAGAGATATATCTATCTATTGCAAAACCAACATATCCTGATGCTTTTGCCTTTGGATGCCTTGTCAAAACAAATGCTTCGATTTTATTCCAATTATCCGTCTCAAATTCACAGGTTGAGCACTCATCATAATGAGTCTCCAACTGTTTGTAAAAGAGTAAGCATTCGGACATATACTCTTTCCTGAAAGGAAGATGAATGGCAGAATCATTGACAATCATGCTTCTGAGAGAGTCGATATTAGCGACACCGTTTTTTCGCATCAGCCTATAAATCCCGTTCGGACAGTTAAAACCTAATGAGTATGCCGCTTGCGCTTTTGAAACGGCAGGGTATAATCTGAATATACGGGCTGCATATTCGGCACGTCTTTGGGAAACATAGTTCACCAGACTCTGACCGGTATATGCTTTAAAATAATCTCGTAAACTGCGCGCGGACAATCCGGACGCATGTGCCAATGATGATACTGAAGTGGCATCGTTGAAATCCTTGTCACATATACCATCAAAAGCGGCCGACTCTTCAATGTGCCTTAACACAATTTGAAGTTTCTTTTCAATATCCTTCAGAATTATTCCCATTACGCGTTAGATGGTTGATTTTTAAAGTACAAAATTACGAAAATTTATGATTTTGGGCGTATTATAGTCTGAAACTTATATACTATTTATGCTAAAATACCAAGTGATTTGAAGGTAAGATAACAAGTTGCGGATAACACCGACATGGAAGTCAGGATTATCCGCTAAATGAGATTATTATATTGATTATTTCTTGTCTAAAATGCCGGGATTGATATTTCCATAGCGTTGGAAGTGTGCAAACAGCTTATCCATTTGGTCTGCCGTGTGGATCGGGATTCTCTCTTTTGTCGATTTACTTTCACGCAGTTTCTGTTCTATGGTGCGAACATGGGTGCTTTCAAAAGGTTTCTCAAACACTTTCTTAACAAATCGGGCAATAACTCCACCTTGCAAGCGTAGGAATTTGCCAACGTTATAGCCAAGGCGCTTTAAGTCCTCCTTAGTGAGATGATTGCTCCGTAGCTGAACAGCATCGAACCGGGCTAACGGATTGACTGTCCAAATTTTTGCATTATTGTGTAGTTTGTCCAGTTCGTGAGACTCCATGAACCGTTCCATCGTATGTGTGATATATGCACAGATAAACGACACTTGTTCAAGATTATATAGTTCTTCGTGACGTTTTAGTTCGTTAAACGCCTCATCACATCGCTGCTTTCGTGTCATTATCTCCTCGTGCGATTCGATATTGTCTTTGTGTTTCTCATAGAAATCACAAATTGGACCCATGTCCTCGAGATAATATACCGAACCATTGGGAGTAACGTAAACCTCTTGCTCTGTTTCCTCTATCAAAGTGGACCCATCCGGATTCTTGTGAACATCTTGAATGCATACCGATGAGAAGAAACCTACATCTTCATCATATTCCCGCTTCTTTTGAATGCGGGTAACTCCGTGCTCATGGTCATAACGCTCCTCATCTGTCATAGAGTCAAGATATACGTTGTATGCTTCCTCAAGTTCAGTATCATAGTTTCTTGAATCATTATATGATTTCTCAATCAGAATCTCATCGTCAGATAATTCCATGCCTACATAAGCCTCTTCTCCATCAGGGAAACGTATATGACGCATATCGTCTACAATTTCCAATACCTCAAACGGCCGGTTTTCATTCATGGGAATGACGACTTTCGATTCTCCTTTGTTCTCTGCTACACAAGCTGTTTCTGGAATCGGCGTTGAGCATTGTTCCTGTATTTCCTGTACATCTGTCGTGGATACCGAGACCTTTTCACCGGTCGGAGTCTCGGCAATAGCCATGACTTCACGGCGGCGAAAAAGAGCCGAAAGGCGGTTGAACACGTCTTCGATTACCGATTGGAAACCGCAATAAAGACCGATTGAGAGGACAAAGAAAACGGCAAAGAGTACATTGCCGGTAAATAGGTCGGTGCCAAAACGATGAATGGCGGCGTGACGACCAAGTAAAGCCATGATGCCACATCCGGCAACAACGGCACTCCAGATAAAAATTTTGTCCCGGGTAGGGGAAGCATAGCTCCTCGTGCGCTGGGGCGTATTTCTCATAAGCAAATAGTGGATTAAAATTTCATGTCTTTATAGACAATTTAACCCACTGTTTTGTTCACCACCCAAGTATTAATATAAAATCAATCCCACCAACTTCGCATAAAGTAAAGCCTGAGCGTATGGTATGTATGCCATGCCTTTTCAACTCTCAGATGTGATTGCCATAGTGCGCCATCTTTACTATCTGTATATCTGGATAATTCTATCTTACAAAACCGCATGGCATTTTTGTAATTCACATAAACCGGTATGGTGTAGTAGGATTCAGGATCGTCTTCAATTTCATACATATCCTCCTTATTTTTACATTTTACTATGTTAAACGGCTTGCCGATACGTTCGCAACATCCGTTCTCTTCTATAATGTCCAACAACCTTAATGCAAGATTAAGTCGTTCAATATCACGCTCGGCGTACAGATGATTATGGTAATGCGCTATTGAATCGCGCACTCGGCTTATCTGATGCCGTTCAACAGCGAGAATACTTGAATAATCAAAGTCATAGATGCGACGCGATATGTTGAAATAGGAAAACCATCTTCCGATATTCTCCCAAAATCTGCGGACGCTAAGATCTTTGGCACGGTAGTATAGCCGTATGATTTTATTTCTCATTTAGTTATGGTTTAAGAGCAGCAAGTGGTATTACTTTTACGCCATCATTGCGGGTATAGGCCATTGTGCCTCCTGTGAGGATAATCAGCAGATCCGGTTCTCTAATGGGCATCTGCTTTTCTGCCTTGTTTTTCTCACGGATGAGTTCTTTGATTTTTAGCAGGTGTTCTGCACCTTTTTCAATTTCCATGCTGCCAAGTTTGCATTCTATCAGAGCATATCTGCCATCTGGCAGATGAAGGACTACGTCAGCCTCCAGCCCATATCTATCACGATAATAGGAGATTTGACTATCAAGGTCAATCGTATATGCACGAAGATCACGAATACACATCTGCTCAAAAATGAAACCGAAGGTCTTTAGCTGCATTTTCAGCGCATCCGGAGTTAGACCAAGTGCGGCTACCGCAATAGAGGGGTCACAGAATCCCCGCTTGGGCGCACTGCGAATAGTCGTTTTACTTCTGATTGCCGGACACCATGCCTCTATATCTTGAATTACGAACAAACGTTCCAGAGCTGTGATGTAATCATCAAGAGTCGGAATACTGCAATTGATATCCTTAGATGCCGTTATGTCTTCAAGTATGGATGTCTTCTTAGCTAAAGTGGAAATATTCCGGGCATATGATTTCAAAATTTGTCTTGATAGCTTTTCATCACGATTCTTTCCATCAATGCGAGAAATATCTTTAGCACAAACACTATTGATGTAGTTACGGGCTACCAACAGCTGCGCGGCAGGAGTATTGCCATTGAGAGACGCAGGCCATCCCCCTCGGCAAGCCGCAAAAATTAAATCTTCAATTGACAGTTTTGATGTTGCGCCGTCAAAATCATAATCAGCATCGTTAAACAATTCCGAAATTGACACTTGCCCAGATGACTCTTTAGACTCCCATAAACTCATGGGTAGCATTCTGAGAGTAGCAATACGTCCCGTTCCTGAATGTTTGATTTTGTCTTGTGGCACGGTGTTAGATCCTGTAAGAATGAACTGTCCCGGTTTACTGCGTTTATCAACCATCGTGCGTACTGAATCCCAAAGGACAGGTATGTCCTGCCACTCATCGATAAGACGAGGCGTTTCGCCGTTAAGCAAAAGCGATGGTTTTGATTGAGCGGTGACGAGATAGTCTTCTTGCATATCCGGATCTTGCAATTTTATAACGCTCTTAGCCATTTGTTCCGCGGTTGTAGTCTTTCCACACCACTTAGGCCCTTCTATCAAAACTGCTCCAAAAGCGTCTAATAGAAGATGTAATATTGGGTCCGCGGTTCTAGATAAGTATTCCATAAACTGTATTTTGCGCAAAGTTACTAATAATTAACGATATTCGCAAGAGGTTTGGTGCTTTTGGGGTGATTTGTTTGGTGTTTTTGGGGTGATTCGCTTTTAATATTTGGGATGTTTCACTTGGAAGTTATTTCAGCGAGATGGAATTAGCGGCATCGCGCTTCTTTTGGTTCACGACCTCTGCATAGATCTGGGTGGTGGCCACGTTTTTATGTGTTAGCATTTTGCTGACAGTGTAGATGTCAGTGCCGTTGGTTATCAGCAATGTAGCATAAGTGTGGCGCAGACCGTGAAATGAGATTTTCTTCTTGATACCGGCATCT
Organism: Bacteroidales bacterium; assembly: GCA_910575615.1. Lineage (GTDB taxonomy): Bacteria > Bacteroidota > Bacteroidia > Bacteroidales > Muribaculaceae > UBA7173. The sequence goes on from CAJTEX010000027.1 coordinate 22,429, forward strand.
TTGAGCCATTTCTTGAACGGCTCGCGGGTGTGGGCGCGGCTCAGACCTTTGAATACCATGCCTCGACCTTGTTCGCCACAGTACGACAAGGCTTCATCACTCAATGGCAATGTAGCCTGCGTCTTGGTTTTCTGAGTGCGGATGCGCATACAATAGCCGCCATCGGGCGACAGTTCGATATTCTCCCAACGGAGTTGAAGAATGTCGCTGATACGAAGTCCGGTCATGCAGGCGAAAAGTGATGCTCGTTTCAGAACATCAACTTTACAAGGTGTAGCTGCTAACTTCTTAACCTCCTCGATTTCGAGATAGTTTATTTTCGGTTCCTCCCAATCGATGCGATCCAGATAGTCATTGACATTTTCCCGAAGCCAGCCTTCCTTATATGCCAGTTTTAGCAGAGCGCGGAATGTTGACCAATATCCGGCTGCTGAGTTGCGCGAAATAATATTGCCAGTCTGCTTCACCCGGATTTTAAGAATGTATGTTCGGAAGTCGTTACATAGGCCGATGGTTACGTCTTTCATCAGACATCTGCCATTGCAGAAGTCCTTGAAGTGCTTATACACGATTTCCCATTTCTGATATTTCTCTTTGGTCTTGCTCTCGAAGTATTCAAGAAAGTCAGCCTGCTTCTTTGTACGGTCGAGGAAACCAAACTCCTCATTTATGATAGCCAACTCGCGGGTGGCACGGATGCCACGTGCTTTGAGCATGATTTCCTCGTTGTAGTCAAGCTCAAACTTATCCTTAGGATTACCGATGAGATACAGCCCGAGGAACTCCCGGCGCGACATCTTTTTGATGTGCGGATTCCAGATTGGTGGGTAGTAGTCGAGGTAGAGCGACAGTTTGCCGCTGCGGAGTTTCTCTTTTCGGAGGGTCACTTTGGTGATGGTTGCAGATTCCATATTTCTTTGTTTTAGATTTATAATGTGTAAGCGAAAGAGGTGGTTGCCCGGTGAGAGAAATCACCGGATTATAACTCAATCTTGGGGTTGAATAACTCGGCTAACTCTTTGGCGTTCAGTTTGACATACTTCCCACATCGGAGCTTGGTTATCTTATATGTTTTGACGTAGTGATACAGCTGGTCACGGGTCAATGAGTATTTTTCCATGGCATCAGCCACCGAAATAAACTCTACATCCTCGGCCGACTTGGCACCTTTAGCCACGTCAAAGTGATATTTGGAGTAATAGACCTTCGGACCCTCCTTGCGCTTCGGAATACCGATTTTCGACACCAGCGTATATATCGCTGAGAGCGTCATCCCATACTTGGACTGAATATCCTCCACCGAATACCACTCTGTAATTTCCGGATTCTCCTTTCTCGCCGAGAAAAGCCGGTCGATATGGCTCTTGCTGAAATATGCCTTACCGCGAAGGATTGTCTTAGGCACACTGTTCTCAGTAACGACCTTGTATATCCACGAATCCTTGACTCCGAATTTCTCGCGAATTTCAGCACGGGTATAGAACTCATTTATAGTTTTCTTTTCATTGGTTTCTCTTTTTGTATATGGAGAACCATCAAGCATTTTGTCTATACTCTCACGTTTGATAAGTGTCAGGCGAGAACTGAGTTTGGCTGCAACAAGATCGCCGCGATAAATCAGTTTATAAATACCCTGTCGAGTCATGCCTAAGACTTTCGCTGTTTCCGCGACTGTCAGATAATCTTTCTCCTTAATAGCAGATGTCGTCGCTGGCACAGTTGAGTTTGCCAGTTGAATCTTCTGCTGTCTCATTCGCTCCTTATAGGAGTGCTCCGCACATCGCTTCGAGCAGAAGCGAGTGACGGTAGTCTGAGCGGTGAATTGTTTGCCACACCACTCGCAAATTTTCTCAATTCTAATGTTGCTACTCATCTCATTTGTGGAGATTTCTCCGTTGTTTGTAAATGTTCGTAAACCATTGACAACCATTGTCAACTTTCTCCACCACCTTGCTGACGCTTGGGGTGAAATGAGTCGCTGTCGTACAAAATCCGTACAAAATAGTGCATAAAAACGCCTAACACTGACAGTTATCAGCATTAGGCGTTCTTGTAAGATTTAAGTTTTATCGTTCAGTAATAGTCAATTGCTGTCAATATAACGCATTGATAATCAACTAATTACTTGCCGATGCAGAAGCGGGAGAAGATGGATGCGAGGATGTCGGGGGTGGTGAGGGTGCCGGTGATGGAGGAGAGGTGGTGGAGGGTGGCGCGGAGGTCTTGGGCGATGAGGTCGCCGGGGAGGCCTGTGCGGAGTCCCTGGAGGATGGCCGAGGTGGAGGATGCTGCCTCGCGGAGTGCCTGGGCATGGCGGATGTTGGTGACAAGGATGGTGTCCTCGTCGGTGGAGCCGCGTAAGTTGTCGGCTATGGAGGTCAAGGTTGCCAGCAGATCTTGGTGGCCTTCGCCTGTCTTTGTCGAGAAATTAATGGAGGATACTACACGGGGGTGTGAATTTCCAGAACCATTAGAATCACCAGAATCATCAGAATTGCCAGACTTGCCGGAATAACCAGATCCTTCAGAATCATCAGAACAACCAGAGTCCTCAGATTCCTTATGCCCAAGCTGATTCATATTATCCCCAGAGCCCGCAAATCCGCCAGGACAATAAAATCCATCTGAGGTCACAGAGCCATCAGGGACAGAGCTGGCATTGGTGGGGTTGTGATTTGTCGCTGAGACCTGGGACACGAGGTCAGATTTGTTAAGCAGAAGGATGGTGGGCGCCAATGGCTGCATTTCTCCTGAAGCGTGTTTCTCCTGGTTGCCGTCAGAACCCTCCGGCAGGATGGGGGAGGGGAGAGGGCAGGTGGCATCCACCACCGAGATGATGATGGCGGCGCGAGAGAGTGCCTGGCGCGAACGCTCGATACCCAGGGCCTCGATGGGGTCGGAAGTATCGCGCAGTCCCGCCGTGTCGATAAACCGGAACAGATAGTCGCCGATCTCAAGCGTGTCCTCGATGGTGTCGCGCGTGGTGCCGTGTATGTCAGATACGATTGCCCGGTCCTCTCCCAGCAGCAGGTTGAGCAACGAGGACTTGCCCGCGTTGGTCGGGCCTACAATCGCTACGGGGATGCCATCCTTTATCGCAGAACCGGCTGAGAAAGATTTCTCGAGCCGTGACACCTCAGAGTGGATTTCGGTGGCGATTTCACGCAGACGTTCGCGCGAGGCAAACTCCACCTCCTCCTCCGAGAAGTCCAGCTCCAGCTCCAGCAGCGATGCCAGGTCGAGCAGCTTGTCGCGGAGCTCCTCAAGACGGCGTGAAAAGCAGCCTTTCATCTGCGACGCCGCGAGCCTGTGTGACGCCCGCGAGTTGGAGGCAATCACGTCGGCGACAGCCTCGGCCTGGGCAAGGTCCATCTTGCCATTGGCGAATGCCCTGCGGGTGAATTCCCCCGCCTCGGCGAGCCTGGCCCCGTTGCCCGTCAGCATCTCAAGCAGACGACGCTGGACATACCGCGAACCATGCACCGACAGTTCCACCACATCCTCGCCCGTGAATGATGCCGGGGCGCGGAACACCGTGGCGACCGCCTCGTCAAGCATCTCACCTCCCCGGGAAGGGTCTGTAATACGGCCGAACCTCGCCGTGTGGCCCGCGGTCTCGCTCAAAGATTTGCCATGCCATACACGGTCGGCCACTGCGATGGCCTGCGGGCCGCTTATGCGGATCACAGCGATGCCACCGACTCCTGGCGGTGTCGATATGGCGCAGATAGTGTCCTCAATGATTGTGGAGTTGCTTTTCATGGCCGCAAAGTTACAGATTTCCCGGAAAACTTGCGTAACTTTGCGGCTGAAAAGCTCTGAAAACTACCCTGCGTTTATCCCCCCGCCGAACTATGCCACAGCCACACAACGCCACACGTGACGCACGCAAGTTGCGTGAACTCGCCGAGATGTCAATCGGACGTCTCTTATGGAAATACTCCCTGCCCTCCGTGGTGGGGATGCTTGTCATGCAGCTTTACAACGTCATGGACCGCATCGTCATCGGTCAGGTCGTGGGCCCCAAGGCCATTGCCGGACTGGCCATAACCTTCCCGGTGATGAACATCGCCACCGCGCTCGGGGTGCTTATCGGAGCAGGTGCCACGGCCCGCATGAGCCTATTCCTCGGGTCCGGGGATGTCGACGGGGCGCGCCGCATACTCGGCAACTCCCTTGTGCTGACCCTCACGATAGGTGTGGTGTATATCGGCATGTTCGCGCTCTTTATGTCTCCGGTGCTGCGCCTCTTCGGGGCCGACGAGCAGACATTGCCCTACGCCCGCGACTTTATGATGTACATCCTCCCCGGCCTGCTCATGACCAACCTGACATTCACATTCAACAACATGATGAGGGCCACTGGATTCCCCACCCGCGCCATGCTGACGATGTTCATCGGGTTCGGCCTCAACATGCTCCTCGCCCCGACTTTCGTCTACCTCCTGGATCTCGGAATAAAAGGGGCCGCCATCGCCACCGACATCTCCATGACCGTCTCAATGATATTCGTTATGCGCCACTTCTGCTCCCGCCGCAACGGCCCAGTGGTGTTCACCCCCGGCACATACCGCATATCCTGGCCCCTGGTCTGTGGCATCATCGGCATCGGAGCCGCCCCGTCAATCATCAACGTGGCCTCCTGCCTCATAAATATCTTCCTCAACAACTCCCTGAAACATTATGGAGGCTATGAGGCAATCGCGGCCTCGGGCATATTCGTCACATACACCTCGATGCTCTGCTGCATAGTCCTGGGCATATGCCAGGGGTTCCAGCCCATTGCCGGCTACAACTACGGCCACGGCATGCCGCGCCGGGTGGCCCGCGTCTTCTGGCTCGCCACCGCCGCCGCCACGCTCGTGACCCTCCTGGGATGGGCGTTCGGCCTCACCATCCCGCGTCTGATCGCCCGCGCATTCGTGAGCGACATGCAGCTCGTGGAGTTCACCGGCCATGCCCTCTCCAACGCGTTGATATGCTTCCTGTTGGTCGGATTCCAGATTGTCGCCACCACCTATTTCCAGTCAATCGGCAAGGTCGGGACATCCATATTCCTCAGCCTCGTCCGCCAGGTCATATTTCTGCTCCCCCTGCTGATGATACTCCCCCGCTTCTTCGGGCTCGACGGCATCTGGTTTACCTTCCCCGTCTCCGACGCCATGGCGACAATCGTCTCCGCCATTCTTGTCGTGCGCTCGCTCAACTCCCTGCGGGATGATACTATTTTTGCGAATGCTTGACCAATCTTGACATTCCGCCTCCGGGCTGTGGAAAATTCGTAAATTTGCGCAGACTGTTAACGCGCAAACCTTTTACGATATGAAATACGGCCATTTCGACGACCAAGCCCGTGAGTATGTGATTACTGACCCTGCCACCCCCTGGCCTTGGATCAACTACCTCGGAAACGAGGCATTCTTCTCGTTGATTTCCAACACCGCAGGAGGCTACTCCTTCTATCGTGACGCCAAATTCCGGCGTCTCACCCGCTACCGCTACAACGGGGTGCCGATGGATGCCGGAGGCCGTTATTTCTATATAAAAGATGGCGACACCGTCTGGAGCCCCGGCTGGAAGCCCTGCAAGACCCCTCTCGATTTCTACGAATGCCGCCACGGCCTGAATTACACCATCATCACAGGCCGCAAGGAGGGACTGCAGGCGCGCGCCCTCTTCTTTGTCCCCGTCGGAGTCAACGCCGAGGTCACCAAGCTTACCCTGACCAACCTCTCCGGCCGTCCCAAAAGCTTCAGCCTCTTCTCGTTCCAGGAATGGTGTCTGTGGAACGCCGCCGCCGATATGGAGAATTTCCAGCGCAATTTCTCGACCGGCGAGGTGGAGATCGACGGCTCGGCCATATACCACAAGACCGAATACAAGGAGCGGCGCGACCATTACGCCTTCTACTGGGTCAACGCCCCTGTCGCCGGATTCGACACTGACCGCGAGGCGTTCCTGGGCCTTTACAACGGCTTCGACGAGCCCCAGGTGGTGCTTGAGGGGAAATCACGCGGGTCAGTGGCCCACGGATGGTCCCCCATCGCCTCCCATCATCTTGAAATCACCCTGCAGCCGGGCGAGAGCCGCGACCTGGTGTTCATGCTCGGATATGTCGAGAACCCCGCCGACCGCAAATGGGAGTCGAAAGGGGTGATTGACAAGAGCGCCGCCCGCCATATGATGGCGATGTTCGACACCCCGGGAAAGGTCGACAAGGCGTTTGCGAAGCTGCGCGCCGACTGGGACGCTCTGCTGGGCAATTTCACTCTCGCCTCAGCCGACCCCCGCCTTGACCGCATGGTCAACATCTGGAACCAATACCAGTGCATGGTCACATTCTGCTTCTCCCGCTCCGCCTCATTCTTCGAGAGCGGCATCGGGCGTGGCATGGGATTCCGCGACTCCAACCAAGACCTTGTGGGCTTCGTCCATCAGATACCATCCCGCGCCAGGCAGCGCATCCTCGACATCGCCGCTACCCAGTTTCCCGACGGAGGATGCTACCACCAGTATCAGCCGCTCACCAAGCGCGGCAACAACGACATCGGTGGCGGATTCAACGACGACCCCATGTGGCTCATCTTCGGCACCGTCGCATATGTCAAGGAGACCGGCGACTTCTCCATCCTCGACGAACCCGTGGCGTTTGACAACCAGCCTGGCTCAGAAGTGCCGCTGCTCGAGCATCTGCGCGTGTCGTTCAACCATGTGATTGACAACCTCGGGCCCCACGGTTTGCCGCTCATAGGCCGTGCTGACTGGAACGACTGCCTCAACCTCAACTGCTTCTCCACCGACCCCAACGAGTCATTCCAGACCACAGAAAACCGCGCTGAAGGCTCCAAAGCCGAATCGCTGATGATTGCCGGGCAATTTGTCATCTATGGCCGCGACTACGCCGCCCTGTGTCGCCGACTCGGGCATGACACCGAGGCCGACAGGGCCATGCGCTATGTCGACGCCATGGTCGAGGCGGTCAAGGCCCACGGGTGGGACGGCGAATGGTACCTGCGCGCCTACGATTACTTCGGCCGGAAGGTTGGCTCATCCGAAAACAAGGAGGGGAAAATCTTCGTCGAGTCACAAGGCTGGTGCACAATGGCCGGAATAGGGCTCGAGGAAGGCATGGTTGCCAAATCCCTTGACTCAGTAAAGAAATATCTCGACTGCGACCACGGCATTGTCCTCAACAACCCTGCCTTCACCGAATATGTGGTCGACTACGGGGAAATATCCACCTACCCCGCCGGTTACAAAGAGAACGCCGGAATCTTCGCCCACAACAACCCCTGGGTGATTATCGGCGAGACCGTCCTGGGGCGTGGCGACCGCGCCTGGGAATATTACCGCAAGATATGCCCGGCATATGTCGAGGAACACAGCGACCTCCATAAGGTCGAGCCATATGTCTACTGCCAGATGACCGCCGGGAAAGACGCCGCCCGTCCTGGCGAGGCCAAAAACTCATGGCTTACCGGCACCGCAGCCTGGAACTGGTATGCCATCACCCAGTTCATCCTCGGCATCCGTCCCGATTACGACGGCCTGGTCATCGACCCGTGCGTTCCCTCGCAGTGGGACGGCTTCAAAGTCACCCGCCGCTTCCGTGGCGCGGTCTATGACATCGAGGTCGCCAACCCCTCCCATGTCAGCCGTGGAGTCGCCTCCGTTACGATTGACGGCAACCCCGTCGACGGCAACCGCCTGCCGGTGTTCCCCGCCGGTTCGCGCCATCGCGTCGAGGTCATCCTTGGCTGAGCCTGTCGATAATCTCCTCGTCAGCCGGGAGCCATTTCAACCTGCCAAGTTCACAAGCCGGGAGCCAGCACCCCGACTTGTGTTCGAGCAGGCGCGGCTCATCGCTCCCGGCGAGCGAGCAGAAATAGCAATGCAGCTTCAGCCTGAACCGGGGATATTCAAACTCGCGCACACAGAACAGCTCCTCCACCGTGACCTCCACATCCAGCTCCTCCCGGATTTCCCTGACGAGCGCCCCCTCGGGCTCCTCGCCCGGCTCTATCTTTCCCCCGGGGAACTCCCACATCCCCTCGAATTCGCCATACCCCCTCTGCGTCGCGAAGTACAACCCCTCGCGCCTGATGATGGCCGCCACCACCTCGATCTGCTTCATAGCCATGTCTCTCTGCTCTACGTTTCTAAATTTCACTGCAAAAAATAACGACTGAAATCAATGCGATTCTCAGTCGTTATCAGTACTCTAACCGTGCCGTGTTGGAACCGATTGTGGCCGACCTCGACCGATTGTGGGAAATGCGTCACTGGATACCAAACCCAGGCGAACCGATAAAAGTTATTCAAAATAGGGATAATTGATGGCACATACCATTGTCAAAACGTTGTGTTTTAATTTTAAGCCCCTTATCTATGCTTAATTGAACTAAATCCAGTCTCATTAAAAGACTTTTAGTAACTACTCTTTTTGCGTCTTTGAAAACCAACGATTGCAATAAATAATTTATTTCCTTGCTGTTAATAGCCGATAAGATATTATTTGCTTCTTCTAAGTTGTCAAAGTCAAGTTGATAACACGTGTCATCAACCATAATGGGCTTCTCATCTAACTGAGACACAAGAATAAACTTAATGGTTTTATATAATGAAGAAACAACTATTTTATAGGGCTTGAATGAATAATCTCCTATTCCAAAAATGCTAAATCTATCTTTACCTTTATAGATGCTACTTTTCCTACTTGAAAATGCGTATTCGTGTTTAGATAAATAGGCATATGCAAGAGGATGGGAATATTTTAATACTGACGTATCGTCGCCTGTTTTTCGTTGTGGTACTATTATAAATTTTCTACAAATTTTGTCTCCATAATTATATATATCAGAACTTTTTAACAATGGATATATTAAATCATCCTCTATATTGACTATTTCTCCTAACCCATTTATATATGAGCCGTCAGAAAATGTTAACTCTAAAACTGATGCGCAGTCGTGTTTAATGCCAGAGCGCCACACATAAGATGAGACACTATCATATTTAGAGACATCTCTATATAATTTTGTGTCAGAAACAAAAGATTTATTAACCCAGCCGTATTCTCGAATATATGAATTTGTATAGAAATCTAAAACCTTACATGTAAAAGATGGAGAGCAATCAAATTGTGCAAAAAAGCAGGATGCATCTACTGAAACGTTAAACTCCGAAGACGCATCTATTAATCGTTGTTCAATGTTGCCTATATGAAATTCCTCAGAGTTTTGCTTTACTAAAATATTACGAATTACAGAGTTTTTGAGGAGGAGGGAGATTCCGCCACTATTTAATTGTGATAAATGTAATAATTGTAATGTAATAAACTCGCTTATATCGAAATTGCTTTTACCTGTAATTGCATCAATGCCTTTTAGCCCATAAATATTACTTTTGGATGGAACATTAAGAGAATTGTTTTTTCCTTGTCGACTGTTGGTTACCCAAGGTGGATTTCCTATGACAGCCATATTCCATGACATTTGTTTACACTTCTCTATTATGGGAGCAAAGTTAAATTCAAAAAAATTAGCATTATATATATATATATCGGGACGCCTTTGTAATGGAGTGTTTAATGCATCGAGCAGTAATTTTAGTTTTAATTCAATAGTATATTGACGATTAATCTCTATCGCATGAATCTCTTTTATATTTTGAAATTTGATTAGTGCAGAAAACACAAATGCACCGAGTCCACACGTAGGCTCTATTACTATATCTGGACTGCCATATTTTGACAGATGTATATCACATACCTTTTCAGCCAACGCTATTGGTGTCTGCCAGTCACCATAAGAAACACGATCTTCGCATACCAAGTTAGATTTGCCTTCGTGTAGATATACAAATTCAGATTTCTCATTTTCGGACGAGAAATAATCAACTATACCACTTAGTTGTTTAATAATAAAATTTGCATCGGTGTAGCAAACACCACGTATCATTTTTAACAACGTATTCACTTGTCAAACTTTATTATTTGTCTTATACCTATTACGTTATCATTCAAAGAAACAATACGACTGTACTGAAGCCTCCATTGAAGAGCATTAGATATTGTAAGATATCCGATTTGAGGGGGATTATTAAGAATCTCTCCTGCTATCTTGTATAAAGTAACTTCGTCACTTGGTATATTGTGGTCTACCAAGAAGGCAAAAACATCATCTTGGTTACCTTGATTTGAAATTATTTTATGAATTCCTGTTGTAGTCTGGAAATCTGCAGTTCGACTTTTGTCAATAAAACTACATGATACAAATTCCAGCATACCCTTTTTGCTTTTTGAATCATCATGTTTCTTATAGACAAAAACCAGCAAATTATATCCCAATCCAAATATCTTCTGTTTGCTGTCTTTGAAAGGGCAACTTGATTGGGGCTGCTTTATTGATGTAACTTTGATATCAGTGTTTACAGATGGCAAATCCAGTCCACTTGCAGAATTACCAACAGTTAAATCATATCGATTCGCTAGATATTGTTGAAAAAGATGTTCAACAAATGTGCCAACAGCTTTTCCATCTGTAACACCAAATAATTCAGGCCTGTAAACACCTGTATTATTTGCACAGAATTTTTCGGCCTCATTTATGAGAGATTCTATCGTCAACTGTTTCTTCATAAAACAAAGTTAAAAAGAATATCTAACATGTGCAAATATAAAGCCAATTCCCACAACAAAATACTCAAACTTATCTACAGGTAAACCAATGAGTTACGTAGAGTAAAGACACAAGAAAAGGGAGCAGATTGCTCTACTCCCCGTTTCTGTACCCGGACCCGGGATAACCATAAGAAAACACATAGAAACACCCACAATTAAATGTAATGATAACCAACAAATTACACCGAATCCCAATTATATTGATTTGCTGATTTTTCTATCTTTTTTGCCAAGTAGTACACTTTTAGTACACGTTGTTTGTTATAGAACTGTTAAAGACTCTTTAACCCAATTTTACCTTTTGCGTTAGTATAGGTAAATTTGTAGAAAAGAAACTATTATGGCAAATATCAAGACTAAGAACAAACAAAACCCGAAACTACAACAAGCCACTTTGAGCGACGGTCGAGCAAGTCTATATCTTGAATTTTATCTCGGTCGTACCGAAACACCTGTTCTTGATGAGGACGGCAATCCGGTATATTATACCGCCGGAGCAATGAAAGGCAAACCTAAGTACAAAATCAAACATGACCGCCGAAAAGAAAATCTCAATCTCTACATTTGGATTGCACCTCGAACCCAACAAGAACGGCTACAAAACAAAAACACACTCGCACTTGCCGAAAAAATAAGGTTTGAGCGAGAGCAACAACTATTGGAGGATAGAGAGGGGTATCGCTTAAAGAAAGAGCGTGAAGTCATCTTGACTTTTTGAGTCTGTTAATGTGTTTAAGAAATATCACATAGAATGCCAGGAGATTCCACCCTTTCCAGCTGGAAACCGTTTTGTCGAAACGATTGAGCACGGATCGGAAAGAGTCCATCCAGGCATTTGTCCTCTCAATGCTATATCTGAGAGACAGGAGTTTTCTGTCCAAAAGATATTTCTCATCGTTTTTGGTATGATTGTTGAAATCTACATTAGCAATGACTCCGGCACTGTCACATTTTCTTCTGAAATCGTGACAGTCAAATCCGGCATCGGCATTGAGGAAAAGGCCGTCAATGGAAATTCCTGCGTTATCCATCATGCCAAAAATCTGGTCAAGCGACGTTCCAATCTCATGAACATCATGGTGCTTGCCGGATTTTGGCTCAGACATAGCCACCGGAATGCCCTGGCGGTCAGTAATAAATATGGCATTGGTGGTCTGAGCCGCTTTATGCGCTGCTCCACCTACTTCCTCTCCTCCGCGTCGTGCCACGGTATGGCTGCCGTCAAGGTCGGCACTGGAGAGGTCTATCATGTCGCGATTGCGTCCAAGCGGCGATTCCCAACTTTTTTGCCACGAACCGTCCTTGCACCACTGCCGAAACTTCCCAAAGATTGTTTTATAATGGAGGACTACTTCGGTGAATATCGCCATAGTGGGAATCATGTGCCATTGGCAGCCTGTCTTGAGCTTGTACAATATGCACTGGATGACCTCGCAAAGGTCTCCCTTGCATGTGTAGCCTCGTTTGGCGGTTGTCAGATACGGCAGGATTTCCATTCTTGGCAGGATTTCCATTCTTATGGTGTCTTTATCTATGAGTTCTATCAATTCAAGGAGTGTTTAGGTGTGTTTTTTCTCATTACACTTAACACTCCTTATTGTATTTTGTATGTTTAAATTTAGTAGATGACAAAATTTAAATTTATGCTGTTAAACATCTAATTTTCAAGTGATTAAATTTGCAAAAGTCCCTGGAATTTAGTAATTTAAAGGAAAAGTTTGGTCGCTTTTTCTCATG
>CAJTEX010000028.1 GCA_910575615.1 Bacteroidales bacterium
ATGTTTGATTATGCTCCTACCCAATGAAACAACCGTAGCCACGCCAACCGCTGTTAGTGTGTATGTTTGGTTATGGTTGCAAATAATTGAAAATATAGGTATATCAGCCTGTTTCTCCTATATCTTTCTCATTTCTTTCATATACTTGCTTCTGTGCACCTTGGCATTGTCAAGCACGATGAATGTGTCCTTCCTTATTGTAAGGGAGAACTTGTCAAGGAAATCAGCGATGCGTTCGGATGTCATGCTTTCCGTGGAACAGAAGCCATGATACCGGCTGTTGTAGTCAATAATTCCCCAGATATTGAGCCTTGCGCCTCTGTCCGATGGAATGGTTATGCTTTCACCGGGGAACTGCCAGCCGTATGGCACATATCCTTCGGTACAAGTGAAGCTCCCGTCTCCGAAACAGAGGTCAATAAGACCTTCCCGGTACTGTTGTTCAAGCTCTTGCAGCTTCTCCTTCTTATAATCGTAGAGCTGCGGCGAGGGCGTCCCTTTGGTCGTTTTCCTTATACGTCCAAATCTTGCGCCAAGGCTGATAAAAAAGCCCTGTACGTGTCGCGACACGCCCTCCTTGCCTGTTGCCTGCTGCCATCTCTCCTTGGCCTTCATGACACTGAGCCGGTCTTTCTCGATGGCATGTCTTACAGCTTCCTCGTCCGATGAGTCCATTATTGGCTTGGCTCCTTGTCCCGGTTTGTTTCGCAGACCATCGATACCCTGTTCGAGATACCGTCTGACCCAGCGGTTGACCTTGTGTTCCGAGCACGACAGCCTTTCCGCTATCTTCTTTGAGGGCATGCCGTCGGCTTTGTCCAATATTATACGGCTTCGTTTCTGCATAAACGGCCTGGAGTCGAAGTGCTCTATGTATTCCAACTCCACACGTTGTTTCTTGGTAAGTTTTACTTCTGTGATTCTCATAGCTGTATCTTACCTTGGTATTATGCAAAAACTGTGCCAACATATGTACATTAATTTTTAGTAGCTACTTAATTTATTATTGAATATCCGGGCTTGGCAGCCCGATGAACTACAAGGGCATTACAGCGGCCGACTCCGGTAATGCAAGGCTTTCGGGAAAAATACCGGAGCGAAGCGAGGATGATTTTTCCCGAAACCGCAAGGCCCGGCCTTGCAGTCCGAAAGAGGCGGACGCTAATTTTGCCCGGTAGTTCCTTCGGGCCTGTCAGCCAGACTATTCCTCTCGACCCTGTTTCATGCAGTCATTTTTCAATGGGGTTCTACTAATATCAAGTTTTGTTGTATGCTTTGTTTCAATAAAATTCAATCCTCATGACGCATTATTAATTATGAACCATACAGCGGATACAGGTGTTGAAATTGGGTAGTAAATATATGTAATATCATAGTTTATGACACAATATCAATTAAAACGGGCTTACGAACCCGCTTCTCCGGAAGACGGCTTCAGGGTATATATAGACAGACTTTGGCCGAGAGGTCTCTCGCGCGAGACTTTCCATTATGATTTGTGGGATAAGGATATCGCGCCGTCCACAGAACTCCGCGAATGGTTTCATGCGGATCCCGATAACCGATGGTCTGAATTTGAGACTCGATATTCCAAAGAACTGGAGACCAGCCCTTCGTTCGGGGCATTGCGACATCTTCTTGCACAGAAATCTGTAGTGACATTACTTTATTCGTCTCATGATGAACGACATAACAATGCCATTGTGGTTTACAACTTATTGATAAAATAATCTCTTAACATATCCTCCACTTATGAAAATGTTCTGTTACCAGTGCCAGGAGACCGCACGCGGCAAAGGCTGCGAGATACAAGGTGTATGCGGAAAGAAACCCGAAACGTCTGCAAGAATGGATCAGCTGCTTTACATCGCCCGTGGCATAGCCATCGTAAACCGACAGTTGCGAGAGAAAGGCGCATCAAGCAAGGATGCATCCCGGTTTATCGTCGACGCACTGTTCACCACCATCACCAACGCGAACTTCGACAATGATATGCTCGACGGCTATATCACAAAAGCCCTCGACCTGAAAAACGAACTCGAAGGAGAGTCGAAAAAGCGCGGCATGGAGCCTCCTTTCATGCCTGAGGTGTCGTATCATATCCCAAAGGAGGAATATGGCGTACATGAGGTAATCGAACACAGCGGCACTCTTGAAGAAGAAATCACAAGTGTGCTCCATGACAAGAACCCGAATACAAGAGGTCTCAAGCAGCTTGCCATGTACGGCTGCAAGGGTATGGCGGCCTATGCCCGCCACGCCTGTAACCTCGGTTATGAGGACGAAGACATATATGTCGTGATAGAGAACGCCCTTGCCGAGATAAGCCGTCCTGACATAAGCGTGGATGAGCTGTTTTCGCTCGTGCTCAATGTGGGTGACGGGGGTGTCAAGGCTATGGCTCTGCTTGACAAGGCAAACACATCGACCTACGGCAATCCCGAAATCACAAAGGTAAACATCGGAGTAAGGAACCGTCCGGGCATACTCGTGAGCGGTCACGACCTCAAGGATCTTGAGGAACTGCTCGAACAGTCAGCAGGCAAAGGGGTTGACATCTACACCCACTCGGAGATGCTCCCTGCCCAGAGCTATCCTTTCTTCAAGAAATTCCCCCACTTTGCAGGTAACTATGGCAACGCATGGTGGCGGCAGATTGACGAGTTCGAGACATTCAACGGCATGTTCCTCTTCACCTCCAACTGCATCGTGCCCCCGCGTCCGAAAACCACCTACATGGACCGCGTCTACACGACCGGTGTCGTCGGAATGCCCGGCACACATTTTATCCCCGAGGGGAAGGACGGCAAAAAGGATTTTTCCGAAATCATAGAGCGGGCGCAGACATGCCAGCCGCCGACAGAGATAGAGCACGGTGAGATTGTCGCCGGATTCGCCCATAACCAGGTGCTTGCTTTGGCGCCTAAGATTATCGACCTCATCAAAAGCGGTAAAATCCGCAAGTTTGTGGTTATGGCAGGCTGTGACGGCAGAATGCCCTCGCGCAAATACTATACGGAATTTGCGGAAAGGCTTCCTAAAGACTGCGTGATTCTCACCGCAGGCTGTGCCAAATACCGCTACAACAAGCTTCCGCTCGGTGATATCGAGGGTGTTCCGCGCGTGCTCGATGCCGGACAGTGTAACGACTCCTATTCACTCGTCGTGATTGCCAATGCTCTCAAGGACGCTTTCGGCCTGGAGAGTGTCAACGATCTGCCGATTGTCTACAACATCGCATGGTATGAGCAGAAGGCGGTGATAGTGCTTCTGGCCCTATTGAGCCTCGGAGTGAAGAATATCCACACCGGCCCGACACTGCCGGCGTTTTTCACCCCCGAAATTCTGAAAGTGCTTCAGGAGAAGTTCAATATAGGTACCATCGCCACCGTTGACGAAGATTTGGCTACCCTTATCGGTTGAAAGAAATGAACGGTCGGAATGTGAATCGGTTTATCCATAAATATGTGATAGCGGCGGCGCACGCCATCCTTTGGCTGGCGGCGCTGTCTCTTGCCGCATATTTCCATCTTGACCACGGATATTCGGCTGCCGAGGCGCTTCTCGGCTCCACGCTCATGGCATATTGTGCATATGTCTGTGAGTCCGGACTGGGCGCATGGCGCGTGGCGGCCGCGGCCGGTGATGTTAGGATTGATTTCAGGAAGGCCGGATTGTGGGGATGGATTGTCGTGAACATAGCGGTAGCAATAACCCTGTCGCTGCTTTTTCTGAAATACCCCGAATGGTGGATATTGCTCCTCATCATACTTAACGCCGGATGGCAGAAATATATGAACGGGCGGATACCCCCGCGTTTGCAGGAAACCTTCCAGTCTGTAAAGCTATGAAAATATCATCCGAACTGTTCCTCTGCCTCGGGCTTGTCTTTGCCGCTTTATATTTTCTGATATTCGGCATCGGCTTTGTCATCACTATGAAGATTCGCAAAAAAAGAAACCTCTAAAATAAATTTACGACATGTTCAGATTAAAAGACAGAATTCCATACGCTGACGGCTCCATAGCGAAGGAGATTGTCATGCAGAACCATAGCGGGCTTTCGCTCCTTATGGCAGTTGACAAGGGACTTGAAATTCCCACACATACGGCTAATGCCGACGTGCTCGTCCAGGTAATAGATGGGAGCATGGAGTTCAACATTGAGGATAAAGTACTTGAGTTGAAAGAGGGTGATGCGCTCACTATGACACCGGGTGTGAAACATTCCTTAAAGGCTACGGAACGGTTCAAGGTTCTTGTCACAAAGCTCAACGCATGAGCACGGCATCGTTCGGTCTTCAGGCATCCTGAGGGTATGGACTCCCCGGATGCCTTTATTATTTCCCGATTAGATGTCGGATAGCCATTATCGGGTGATAAAAGAGCATCCTCGGGCCGGAAAAGCGCATGACCGTCTTTATTTTTTCTTTCATATCCGGACGGTAACAATGTATCCTGCATTTCCGGCAACTTCCTTTCGAATCGCTGAAAGGACAATGGCGCAGACGGCTTTCGGCATACCTCGCCAAATTCTCACACCCGGGACAAGTATCTCTATTTCCCTCTTTCAGGCGGCAATATAGACGGATCATCTCTCTTACGATCCTGATTTCGTATTCTATCTTCATTTATGGTTTGGATTTGCCGACCGGCGGTTCTGTGAGTGTTATTTTGACAACGGTTGTGCGGTCGAGGCTACGCTTGATCGCTTCATCAAAATTCCCTATGTAATTAGGTAAAAAGCGTTGGCAGAGCAGACGCAAAGCCATAATCTTTTCCGCGTTATCTGTCACAATCTCCGCCTCCCCTAAAGCGACGGCAGAGTCATAATACATAGTAAAATTCTTTTTCCCGGTCTCAAATTTCGGGGAGCATCGGCTGACGGCACTCAGACTGACAATGGGATTGGCCCTTATGCAATCCATCTTCTCCCCCTCGTCGGCGCAATGGAAATAAAACGTGTGCCCCTCCCCCCGTATCAACGACAGCGGGAGTCCGTATGGCGTTCCGTCCGGTCGTATCATCGACATCGTTACAAAGGGAGCACGGTCAAACACATTAAGCGCCCAGTCCTCATCTTTCTGCCTTGCTGCTTTTCTCATCTGCTTCATATCGCAAATTTAAGAAAAAATAAAGGAATAACAATCTGATTGTTCCTGAAGCATCAAGAAGCATCCAGTCATATCGGATAGAGAGACAGCATTATCATATCCGATAAAATATTGTGATTAATATTTATAGGACATATGGCATTGTGACATTTCAGAAAATCAGGCCGCTGATTATGGCGAACAGCAGAGCCCCTGTCCGGGAAAGCGAGTGTGACATTGTAGCCGCTGTCGAAAACGAGCATGGCATCAAATGAATTTCCATTTTTCCACTTAATCCCCTTTATCAGCTTAGTCCTGCCGGATGACAGCAACTGCTCGATATGGCCGTCCGTGAGTTCCTTGTTCAAGAATCGTCTGAACACCAGCAGACCGCAGGATGTATTGTCGCACCGGGTGGTCTTAGCCCGTATCACGACATTCCCTTTGCCGCATTTGGGACATGGGCGGGAATGCACCGGGGTGACAGGCACGGTGATTCCGAGAATCTCAGTGGTGGCCTTGCGCGTATAGCCGACGATGGCGTTCATGAATGTAGAGGGTTCAAGAGTGTGCCGTTCAATCTGCAACAGTGTGTTTTCCCAGCTGCCTGTCATACCTACATCCGCCACGAGCATATCCTTCACGGCATCGTACAGAGCCAGTCCCTTGTCAGTGGGCACGATGCACTTGCCGGCACGACGTATGTAGTCACGTTTAACCAGAGTGGCGATAATGGCCGCACGGGTGGCGGGTGTGCCGATGCCTATGTCGCGGACAGCCTCGCGCGCCTTCTCATCGGCGATATCCTTGCCGCACGATTCCATTGCGGCAAGGAGGGTGGCCTCGGTGTACAAAGGGCGCGGCATAGTCTTCCTCTGCGCCAGCCCGTGCCCCGAAACCGGCGCGGTGTCACCAACTGAAAAGGCTGGGCAAGCCGCATTGTCATCGGACTCATCCTCGCCACGATTCTCCTTGCGGTTGAACATGGTGACATCGACAAGTATTAATGCGCGTGATATTGTCGCACGTTCAGCTTCGTGGCATTACCAGTATGAAAATCTAAATTACGAATTGCGATATCAGGCTCCTGAATCGCTGTGCTAGCACTACAATGACACGGTGGTGGCGATGAGTTTGGATGAAGCCTGCAACTTCGCAGCCTTGTCGGTCGCGTTGTTTACGAAAACTGCAGTTATAAAGGACTCTGACACGATTGCATCAAACGCTCCGGTGATAGATATTGTCATTAAGTGTGGGCCTCGCATTGATGATTATGGAGTGATGATGAAGCGAACAGTCTGCCGGCAGCCCCTCCTATACATATTCGCCTGAATATCTTGCCCTGGAGCAGTTTGTGGAGGATGCTGTCGCAGCATATCTGTTTATGGAAGACGGTGTCTGGAGGCCAGGCACGGTTGAACACTATCCTGAATACATTGGAGGCGATGCGGCTTTATTGAGCTATTTCGCAAAGGAGTTGCGTTGGCCGTCGGAATTGTATGAAATGTGTATAACAGGTAGTGTTATTTTGAAGCTGGAAATAACAACTAAAGGCAACATCGGAAAAATCAAGGTGCATCGTACTCCACACGAGTTGATGAGTGATGAATGTATAAGAGTGATGCGGACATTGCCCGAAAAAAGCTTTAATCCGGCAACTCGCAACGGTGTTGCTGTGCCTTGTTGGCATATATTCAGAATAAAGATAGACACTCAATATCCCCGCGAACACATTTAATATTGAAATAAGAGATGGACATGTTGGCGCAGATAATAGCATTCCTGATTTTAGCCGGGTTAATTATAGGTGGATTTGGTATCATTGTGGCTGTAGGCAGATATTTTTACTATCGGCAGTGGAGAAGTGATAAAGTCAGTGTGTACTATGACGACAACGACCGCCGCAAAGGATGTTACATCGTAAAAAGACCTCGGGGCCCATATCCAGTTGGTTATCCGAAGTAAAAGATAATCAAAGATATGGAGGATTTCGAGCGGTTGAGGCGAGAGCAGAGATATAAAACGAGGAATCTTGGAAGGCTATGGGCCGCTCGTCCCATATGGCTTAAAATACTTTTTATGACTCCTGCGGAATATAAGGGATATAGACGACGTAGAAAGGAAGGAATGAAGCGATAGACACAGGATGGTTGAGATGGTGGTTATGCCGAAAGGACGTTTTTTTCTGTTACCTGCAACTTTTTTCTTTAAATCCGCGTCTAATGAGGAAACTTCAAAATTGCAACACTATGAATTTACCGTGGTATTACTATATAATATATGTTGTGGTGGGGACTGCTCTGCTTTCGGTTTTAGACAAGTACAAAATTATAAAATCCAAGCGGTTGCGTTACTTCATATTCATTGTCGTTTATACCCTTGCATGCTGGGGAATTTATGACCTTGTACTCGCGCCAAAATAAATTTTCATTTACTACCTGGTGGGACTTTTTCCGTAGGTCTCATATAGTGAGACCGTCGATGGAAAATGAAACTTTTCCGGATTCGCGTTCGAGGATGAAAATCACTCCGGCTTGGCAACCGTAGCATTCGCGAAACTTGATTTTGTGGATGTTTTCGGAAAAGAGACGGTAGATTTCTTTTTTGGTGTCCCACGCGCAACGTAGGTTCAGCTCGTGTTCTGGCCGGACAAAGGAATGATGGACGATGAACAGTCGGTTCTGATAGCATATGCGGACGCCGTCGCTTTGTCTTCTGTAAAATGACTCAATCATCCTTTGCGGGTTTGCGATGCATTCCTCAGCCTCAGACTGCAAATAGTGGGGGATGATTGAGCATTTGACATCAAATTTGATTTTGCCCTCGAATATTAGGTCAAATTTCTTGTCATGCGGATTGGGATTGGGGGTGACGTTGGGATTTAGGCCGAAAAGATATTCATCGCATTTGGCACATTTCTCGAGATACCATTTCCTTTTCAAGTAATTCTGGAGCTTGGGAGTGAACTCCTTGATGGCAGATTCAAGCTGGCTGAATGTGTCGACCTTGAAAGTGTCGAGTTTTGAGTCGAAAAGGTCATTCTGAATCGCGCCCCAACGTAAGGGTATTTGCCCGATCAGCGAGCTGAGTATGGACGAAAGTTCTTGGAATTGGATGGCGTTCATTTGTCTTGCTTTTCGGGATGGTGATTACAAAAGTAGTATTTCTATAACATAAAACCAACTGAAACCGAAATTGGATTAAAAAAACATTCAAATAAACTATATGGCAGCAGGTGAGATATAGTGGATTGACACTTTGGTTTCGATAGTTTCGCGGGATTTTATCTAAGTTTTGAGGCCGTGGGATGCCGGGCATTTAGAAAAAATAGTTAATTTTGCGGTTGAATTGGCCCAGGCCGGTTCATGACATTTTGGAAAAACAAGAAACGTTATGCTTTTCTCGTAGTCGGGAACGTAGGAAATTCAAGACTTATCCGAGAGCAGGCATGGTGGTTCTCACGCGTATAGCGTGGGCTGCTATTCCCACATCTTTGGATAAAGGTAATTCCTACGACCTCCGACTTATGACGTGGCATAGTTGGCTCACGTTTCCGTTTTCAATGACAATCACGTTGGGCCAGAGTGATTAAAAACATCAAACCTGATTATGCTTGACCGAATCATCTCATCAGTATCTTTCACTGCCGTTGCGATTGTGGCAATGGCGCAGGCTGAATCATCAGACAGCATCAAGACGTGGAATCTTGATGAGATAGTGGTGGAAGCGCAGATGCAACGCACTTCGCCGACCTCCACCACTTATATACCGACGGGAAAACAAAAGAACTCCTCGCAAAACGCAGTCGACCTTTTGCGGCAGATGGCTATCCCTCAGATACAGATAAATCCGGTCAGCGAAGCTGTCACCGACAATGCCGGAGGCGATGTGGCAATATTCATAAATTACCTTGAGGCATCGAGGGAGGAGATGGAAGGTCTGCGCATGCCGGATGTGAAGAGGGTCGAATACCTTGAGTTTTCGAGTGACCCGCGTTTTCGCGGCGCGCAGCGTGTAATCAACATCATTGTCCAGGAATACGCCTATGGCGGTTACACCAAACTGACAACAAACGAAAACTTCCTTGTGGGCTTTTCAAGCCGCAACAATGTTTTCTCGAAGTTCTCATTCAAGAGAATGACATATGACTTGTATGTCGGGGCTAACAACTGGGACAACCATCATATAGGCAACTCGGTAAAAGGTGTCTACTCGCTGAAAGATGCAGACTGGACTGATTACAAGCTAACTCGGGCTGAAACACTTGATGGTTCACATTACAAGCAAAACCAGTATCCGGTAACGTTGCGGGCGACATACGCCACTGACAGGATACAGATACGCAACACGGTCGGTTTCACTCACGTGGGCATTCCGGTCTATCGCCAGCAAGGCCGCCTGACTTATCTGCCCGGCAGTGAGAACGATTACACTTTTGACCGGAGCAATCCGAGCCGAAGCAACTCTGTCGCATATCAAGGTTCTTTCTTCATTTCCTTGCCGAGGCAGTTTTCGATAGACATCTCGCCAAGTTTCAACCACACGCACAGCAACGACTACCTTTCCTACTCTGCCTCAAACGCTACCGAAATAGTCAGACATGCGCGTGAAAACGCTTATGACTATCGTGTCAACGCGTATTTGCAGAAACGTATAGGCCAAAAGCATACGGCCATGTTTGGAATCAACGGGGGCGACAACATAAACCGTCTGCGCTATTCCGGCACGAGCGATTATTATGACCGCTTCCACAATGCATTTGCCGCAGGGATGTTATGCTATAACTTTCAGACTCAAAGAATCAGTTTATATGCCGATGCCGGATTCTGCTGGGAGGGGAGTGACATAAATGGGCAAAAGTATGATGACACATACCCGTTCACACATATCAATCTCCGTTTCTCTCCCAATTCTGAAAACGCATTCTCGGCCTATTTCCAGTATGCCACCAACAGCCCTGGCATAGACCAAAAAGCCTCAGACATTCTGCAAGACAATGAATATATGTATGTGACCGGCAATCCGTTGCTAAAAAACTGCCGGCACATAACGCTGAATCTCGCCTACACCTGGATGCCCTCAAACGCTTTCGGTCTGAGTGCTTTCAGCAATTTCATGGAATATATTGACAGGCAGCTCATCATATATGAACCATACAATGACGGTCAGGCGCTAATAAGGAATTACCGCAACAATGGCAATTATGTGAAAAGTGAGATAGGACTTGCCGCAAACTGTAAACTGTTCAGAGGAAAATTGCAACTTTACGCAAGCCCGAAACAGGCTTTCTACAAATCCTCCGGTATCTACGACAAGTCGTACAACCCATTCACGATTACCGCCCAAGCCACTTGCTACCTCAACAGCCTGTATTTCCAGGCCTATTACCAGACCCCTGACCGGCAGATGTTCGCCTCATCTCCGCAAATCTACAGAGAAAGGAATTTCCATAGCGTCACCGTCGGATGGGCAAACTCTGATTGGAACATACGGGTGATGGCCGCCAACTTCTTCAACAAAGGCTGGAGCAGTGCTGACATCGTCATAGAATCACCGTTATACACGGAATTAAAGGAAAACATCGGCACGAGTTCACATCCCCGTTTCAGTGTGGCCGTCACATATACTTTCGGTTATGGCAAGAAAGTGCAGCGTGGCAATGAGGTCGGCGAGCAATCCGGGGCAAACTCCGCCATAATAAAGTAGGAGCAAGGCTCCGCCGTGTCGCGGAGCTATCGGGTTGCCCAGTTTTTGATAGAGCCTGTTTAAAATTAAGCTGTTGGTCATTCTCCGATTATGGTGGCGACAAGCCTGCGCGGGCCACCGCAGTCTCGGAATTCACATAGATAGATGCCCTGCCAGATGCCGAGATTGAGCCTTCCGCCGGTGATGGGGATGGAGAGCGAAGAGCCGACAATCACAGACTTGGCATGTGAGGGCATGTCGTCAGGCCCTTCATCTGTGTGCAGATAATACGGTGCGTTTTCAGGCACAAGCCGGTCGAAAATCATCTTCAGGTCATGGCGAACATCCGGATCGGCGTTTTCATTGAGCGCCAATGCCGCCGACGTGTGCTTTATCAAAAGATTCAACAGCCCTTTCTCCGGCAATTTGGGAAGATTGCGTAACATCTCGCCTGTCATGAGGTGCATGCCTCGCGGAAATGGGACGACAGTGAATTCAGTCTGTGTTATCATTGTTGTGGTGTTTGTCTGACGCAAAATTACAAAATTCCATTGACATCTCCGGTCTGGTATGCAAAGTCGGTAACATATTCTTGGGAATGCTGTGAAACTAATGTTTTCCGTATATTTGCAATAACAATTCCCGGGCATATCGGTCTGGACTGTGCGGAATCAGCCAGGAAGTCTTTGAGTCTTATTGCCAGGCGCTGGCCGAGATTTCGCCGGTCATATGCAACAACTACGGATTCTATCTCCAAACTGAGGTCCGGTTGTGAACAGCGTGAAAAATGACACAGCGTGAAAAATGATAGCTGGGCACATACAAATCCTGATGATATTTTGTCAAGTCAGGAAAAGTTTGTAACTTTGCGGTGCAGAAACGGAAAGCCGTCAATGCGCATCCAGCCGCAATAGCTCAGTTGGTAGAGCATTTCATTCGTAACGAAAAGGTCGTGGGTTCGAGTCCCACTCGCGGCTCAAGAGATAAGAAGCTGATTGTCAGAAGACTGAATGTTGACTGCTGTCAGCTTTCTGTTTTGATGCAGGCGTGGATTCCCCGCCGGATTGCCGTGGTTTAATATATTTTAACGTCGGCGGCGCAATTATTTATGAGAATAAAGCGTTAAATTTGCAAATTGAGGAGAATGACCCTGGTGTCAGGGTCACCTTTTTCTGCGTATAGGCCCCGGCAGGGGTGGTTCAGACTACATACAGAGCATGAGACAATTAAAGATATCAAAATCAATCACCAATCGCGAGAGCGCGTCGCTTGACAAGTATCTCCAGGAGATTGGGCGTGAAGACCTTATCACGGTAGAGCAGGAGGTGGAATTGGCCCAGCGCATTCGCGAGGGAGACCAGGCCGCTTTGGAGAAACTGACACGCGCCAATCTCAGGTTCGTGGTGTCGGTGGCCAAACAGTATCAGAATCAGGGGCTGAGCCTTCCTGACCTTATAAACGAGGGCAATCTCGGGCTTATCAAGGCCGCGCAGAAGTTTGACGAGACCCGCGGTTTCAAGTTCATCTCATATGCCGTGTGGTGGATTCGCCAGTCTATACTCCAGGCGCTTGCTGAGCAGAGCCGTATCGTACGTCTCCCGCTCAACCAGGTAGGATCTCTCAACAAGATTTCCAAGGCTCTGTCTAAGTTTGAGCAGGAGAATGAACGCCGTCCTTCGCCTGAGGAGCTGGCCGAGACCCTTGATGTGCCTGTCGACAAGGTGGCTGACACCCTCAAAGTCTCAGGCCGCCATATCTCGGTGGATGCTCCGTTTGTGGAGGGAGAGGATAACTCTCTGCTTGATGTGCTGACCAATGATGACAGCCCGATGGCTGACGCGACACTCAACCAGGAATCGCTCTCCAAGGAGGTTGACCGCGCTCTCCGTCAGTTGCATGAGCGTGAGAGGGAGATTCTGAAGATGTTCTTCGGAATCGGTTGCCAGGAGATGACCCTTGAGGAAATCGGGGCGAAGTTTGATCTCACCCGCGAGCGTGTGCGTCAGATCAAGGAAAAGGCCATACGTCGTCTCAAGGGGCAGAAGTCGCGCCTGTTGAAGACTTACCTCGGTCAGTAAGCATAACATATGAAGTGATTGTGGCCCGTCCGGAGCTGGACGGAGCAGCCGCATTACAAATACCGCGCAGAGCTTCCGGACATATCGTTCCGGGTGACTCTGCGCGTTTTTAACAATATAGGGATTGTAGTAAGGCCTGGCGTTGTCAATTCAAAAAACGGAACAAGGCTTTGTAGGCCGACATCGAGCCAATGCAGAGGAAAATGTCGCCGGGTTCCACGTTAAGCGAGGGGGCGGGGTGGGACGTTTGCTCCAGGGTGCCAATCGGCAGTGTCTCCATAACCACATGGGTTATGCCTAAAACATTGTCATGCGAAGTGGGGCGCGCGGCAGCTATCAGCTTGAGCCCTCGCAGGGATTCGGATGTGATTTCGGAGTATGCCATATGATGGTATATCGCCGGCGCACGAAACCTTATGGCGAATGTGTCGCGGCCTATACGGAGCGACGCGACCTGGGATGAGAGTTCCATCTCATTGACCAGGTCATGGGCGGCGCGTTGTTCGGGTGTCAGTATCCTTTCGACCTGAAGTCCTTCGAGAATCGACTGGTGGAGCTCGTCGATGGCGCGGGCGTAGATTTTCCTTACTCCGATTTTGCGCAGCAGCGCGACTGTCTTGACGCTCGCCCCGAAGTTCTCGCCGATGGCCACTATCACAAGGTCGATGTTCTTAAGGGGCAGTGCGGCCAAAGAAGGCTCGTCAGTGGAGTCAAGTATGTAGGCCGTGGATATGTAGTCCTTTATCGCTTCCACGTTTGCGGCGCGTATGTCTGCGCCGATCACTTCGTGGCCCATGTCTGTGAGGTCGCGTGCGAGGTTTGAGCCGTAGATGCCGAGTCCGATTATCAGGTAACGCATGGTGTCGTCGTTTTGTTGGTGGTCAGTTGATTATGATGTTGTCTGCAGGGAGCCGGAATGGCGGGTCATTGTGGGTACCGACCATGCCGACAAGAAGGGATATGATGCCGACACGTCCCAGGAACATCGCGGTGCAGAGCAGTATCTTGGAGTATAATGAGAGAGAGGGGGTTATGCCGAGGGATGAACCCACGGTGAACAATGCCGAGACCGCCTCATATACCAATGCTTTTGGCGGAAGTTGAGGCTCAAGCCATACCAGCATTATGGTGTAGAACGTTAATGACGGTATGGAGAGGCCGATGACGGCGTGCGCGCGCCTGAGCGACGGAGTGGATATGGTGCGGTCGTAGGCGGTGACCCTTTCCCGTCCGAGTATTATTGCTTTCAGGTTGAGGATCATAGCGGCGAAGGTGTTGACCTTGATGCCTCCGGCGGTCGACTGGGAGGCTCCTCCAATCCACATGAGGAAGAGAAACATCAGTATGGTGATGTTGGTGAAGCCAGCAGGATTGACAGAGGCGAATCCTGACGAGCGTGGCACTGAGGAGTTGAACCAAGACTGGATGATTTTGTGGCCTGTTGACATGCCTTCAAGCGAGTTGCCATATTCGAAAACCAGAAACATGCCTGTTGACACCAATGTAAGGCAGGCATATGTGACAAGCGCTATTTTGGTGTTGAGGTCGTATATGTGGAGTGGGATTCGGGGGGATGGGCGTCGCCTCGCCCAAGCCCAGATTTTCCTGAGGTTGCACACGGCCGCCTGGCGGAAGTTCATAAGTATCGGGAAGCCGATGCCTCCTGCGGTGACAAGCATGGTCACGATGATGTACACCCACTGGCCGGAGCCGAGGAGCAACGGATTGGAGAGTCCACCGTCTACATTCGAGAACCCCGCGTTGCAGAATGCCGAAAGTGAATGGAATCCGGCGAATACCATCTCTTCCTCGACCGACATGCCGAGTGTGTCGTGTACTGACAGGAAAATCGCCACGGCTCCGGCCAGCTCTATCATGATGGTGAACGCAAGGATGTATAACAGCGTCGGCAACAGCGCGCTCATGGTTTTGGAGTACACCATGTCGCGCACCATGAGCTGGCTGTATATGGACGTGTTGCCGCTGAAGAACAGCGCGAAAAAGCTGGTGAAAGTCATCACGCCCAAACCGCCGGTCTGGATAAGGAGCGCCAGCACGAGAATCCCGGCGGGGGTGAATGTGGCCGTGACATCGACCGAGGTCAGCCCGGTGATGCACACGGCAGAGGTTGAGACGAAGAGTGCGTCGGTGTAAGCGATACCTCCGTATGTGCATTTAGGCATCATCAGCAATAGGGAGCCGACAAGTATCAGAAGCAGAAAGCTGGCCGATAGGATAAGCGAGGGATTTGTGCGTCGGCCGAGCAGTTTTATGATTCCAAAAGAGAGGTCTACGACTGAGTATGCGCCGAGTATTGTGAACAGGAACTTGTTGGAATACAGTATCTGGTCGAGAATCTCAATCCATGGATGGTCGGGGCGGGGATATGCAAGCGGCAACAATGTCAACAGCACCGCCAGGTCCACAATCCATTTGATTGCACGTGTCTCGCGCAACGTCTGGCGGAATGAGAGTGCAAGACCATAGAGAATGTTTATTATGAATATGATCTGACACACGCGCAACGCCCCTAAGATGCGTCGCAGGTCGCTTTCTGAATGGTTAAAGCCGAAATAGATTGTCAATGCGGTAAGGCAAGCAATTGCCCCGATGAAAGCCGCAACCCCGACAATGACGCTTCCCAAACGAATCGCAGGCACAAAACGCGCGGTGAAACGGCGGTAGGCGTTTGCCGCCACCATCAACCGGTGTCTTATGCCTGGCAATCCGTGTGGCATATCAGTTTACCTGTTTTTCAGGCGGTTCAATAGCGAGCCGATGCCCTCGGTTGAATCAGTTGAATCGGTCCCCTTTTCAGTAGTGGTGGTTGTGCCGGCGGCGGGGGCCACTGACGCGGTCTTGGTGAGAGAGAATCCGCAGTTGAGGCCGTCGTAACTGTTGAGGAAGCTCGCCGCAGCCTGCAGTGTCTGTTTTCCGGTCAGTTTAGCCACTGTGTTCATCAAGGTGAGCAGTTTAGACGCGTCAAATGTAAGAATCAGACCCGATGATGTGCGCTGCACATCGGCGGTGATTTGTCCGACGCTTATCTTGCCAAGCGCCTTGAAGTTGAAAATGAACGAATTTGACGAGGCCTGGGTTGAGTCGCGCTGGAAAGTGCCTGATAGTTTGGCTTTCCCGAGGGCAAATTCGCAGGTTTTTTCCGGAGTGAGGGTCACCACGAGCTTCTGCAAGCCTGCCTTTTCGTAATAAGGAGCCAGTTTGTTGACAATAGTCGCTGCCATTGCCGCGCCTCCGGCTTTCTGGAGCAGGTTGTCGCTTTTGAATGTCACCGCGGGTTCCTTGTAGGCATATACGCCAGCAAGGTCGGCTTCTGATAGCTGTCCTCCGCCCAGTAGTCCGGAAATCAGTCCGCCGAGCGCGTCGCCGAGCGCGCTCCCTGTGGAGCTGTCAGAAGATGAGGAACCGCCGGCGAGGTTGCCGAGCAAATCGCGGATGTCGGGTTCCGCCTTAATGGTCGGGGCAGAAAGCATAAAGAGGCCCAAAATGGCGAATACAATCTTTTTCATACCTTAATATAACATTGGGTTTTGCTGAAAAGTCACGGCACGGGCCGTGATTTTGCCGCAAAATTAACAAATTCTTTTTCAATCACGTCATAAATATAGGGTTGTTGGGCGGCATGTTTGTGTTAAAAACTTTAACACTTGTTTGTTTTTCCCTTATGCAAAAAAGCCGTAACTTTACAAAAATTTTGCTTACAGGTCAGGAATGTTAAAATCCCGACGGAATCAAAATGTTGGCTTCCAGCCCGTTGCGACAAAATATGGGTTGAAGCCATAAGAAGCTTCCGGAAACCAGGAGGCCACATTTCAAAGTGCATTGATGAAAACAATGGTAAAAAAGATATTAGCCATTATCGTCTTGGCTTTAATCTCGGCGGGGAGCCATATGAGCGCCCAGGTCGAATTCAAGCGCGGACTGGAGCAGATATCCTTCATCCCAAAGGGGCAATGGATAACAGGAGTCAGCGTCAGTTTCTCACAGTCAAACCAAGACAACTACCAGTTCTTCATAGTAGAGGATGTGTCAGGCGACGCGTATACCTTCAAGGTCAGCCCGATGGTGATGTACTGCTTCAAAGACAACCTGTGTGCCGGAGGCAAAATGGCGTACACCCGTACCCGCACCCGTCTTGACCAGGCCCGGGTTGTCATCGACTCCGAGACCGACTACTCGCTTGACAACCTTTACCAGATTTCACACAACTATTCCGCTATGGCCTGCTTCCGTAATTACATCAGCCTCGGACGCAGCCACCGTTTCGGGTTCTTCAACGAAGTGCAGCTGCAGTTTGGGGGCGGAGAGTCAAAAGTGATAAACGGACGCGGCAAGGACCTCTCAGGCACATTTGACAAGAGTTGGAACATGAACATCGGGCTTGCTCCGGGGATGGTGATGTTTCTAAACAACTACTCGGCGATAGAGGTCAACGTCGGGGTGCTTGGTTTCAACTATTCCCACACCACATCCAAGACCGATCAGATTTACCTTGCCTCGCGCGAGTCAAAGCAGGCCAATTTCAAAATCAACCTCTTCTCGATAACATTCGGGGTAGCTTTTTATCTGTAAAAAACCGAGACAGTCATGATAAGAAAACTTTTTCTGATGATATTAGGCCTGATTGTCGCGGTGTTGTCGCTGGCGACTGAGGCATGGGGTGCTGACCGGGAGTTCACCGACGCAATCCCGTTGCTGGGGGCGCTCGCCAAAGGGGAAAAGATACCTATCGACTCCACAGTCATCGCCCAAGACGAGATAGATGAGACTGTGATTGTGGGAGGCGACACCGTGTCGATAGTCCTGCCGCAGAAAAATTACGGACGTTACAATCGAGGGCTTCACAATTACCTTTTCATCCCGAAAGGGCAGTGGTCTTTCGGCCTGATGGCATCATATGGAGAGTTCTCGACCGATGATGTGCAGCTGCTGTCAGTGTTGAAGAATCTTGACCTGAACATTAAGGCATACTCCCTGCAGCCGTCTATAACATATTTCTTCCGCAACAACCAGTCAATAGGAATGAAATTTGTCTACGTCCGCCGCAATCTTGACCTCCCGGGACTGTCGGTAGACTTCAGCGACGATATGAACTTCAGCCTCAAGGATGTCAGCTATTATGAGCAGAGCTACTCGACATCCGTGTCATACCGCAATTATGTGGGGTTGGGGCGCGACAGGCGTTTCGGTGTGTTCAACGATGTCGACCTCGCGTTTGGATCCGGCTCTTCAAGATTCAAACGTTATTATGGGGGAGAATTGCGTGACACACGCACAAATTCGATGACAGCCTCGCTGAACTTCTCTCCCGGCCTGTGTGTCTTCATTATGGATTATGTCAGCTTCAATGTCAGCTTTGGTGTTTTCGGCATAAAGGTCCATCAGGAGAAGCAGCAGACCAACGGAGTGGAGGAAGGCACACGTTTCACCTCCGGGGCGAATTTCAAGTTCAACATTTTCAACATCAACTTCGGCATGGCCGTCTTTATCTGATTCAGCTAAGGAATGGAAAGAACGCCAATCAAACATATGTCACGGGCCACACGCCGCCTGGTGTGGGTGCTGATGTCAGTTGCCTCCCTGTCATTGCAGGGCTGTCTGCAAAACAACATCCCTTATCCGCGTATCCAGCCTGATTTTCTGACGATGGAGGCAGACGGACTTGTGAAACCGGCGGAGATTGATGCCGCCAACCGTATGGTGACACTGACATTCGGCGAGGAAGTCAACATAAAGGCCGCCCAGATCACGTCCTACACAATCACCGAAGGAGCCTCATTTACCAGCGGTAACCTCAGCGCCCCAATTGATTTGTCGGAATACTATATATGCACCCTCTCGCTTTACCAGAATTATGACTGGGTTATAAAGGGAGTACAGACAATCGAGCGCTACTTCACGGTCGAAAACCAGGTAGGGGCGACCATCATCGATGTCGGCGGCCGACGTGTCAAAGTGAATGTGTCGTCTAACGGCGGAGGGCTCAAGAATGTAAAAGTGCTGACCATGAAGCTCGGCCCGGTTAATTCCATAGTCACACCGGCCCTCGAAGGGGAGACCATAGATTTGACCCGCCCGGTCGACGTGACTGTGAGGGCGTATGGAGAGGAATGTGTCTGGACGATAATCGGCGAGGAGGTGACATCCAACGTGCAGACTGTCAGGGCCGATGCCTGGACGAATGTCGCATGGGTGTATGGAGCCGGACTCGACGGGGTGGACAACGGCGTTGAATACCGCCAGTATGGAAGCCAGGAATGGATCAAAGCCCCCTCGGCATGGGTGACAAACACCGGTTCCACATTCTATGCGCGGCTTGTCAGCCTCAATCCCGAGACTGAATATGAGGCCCGCACTTATGGTGGGGATGAATATGGAGACGTGGTGAGGTTCACGACCGGATCCATTGTACAGGTACCTAACTCATCGTTGTCAGACTGGTCTAAGAATGGCGCGGTATGGCAGCCGTGGGGCGAAGGGCAGACTCCGTATTGGGACACCGGCAACAAAGGGGCGGCCACTTTGGGGCAAAGCAATGTGGTTCCGACATCCGACACCTCCTCGGGGACAGGGCAGGCTGCAATGCTGCAGACCAAGTTTGTCGGAGTCGGCATCATCGGCAAAATCGCCGCGGGAAGTGTCTTCATAGGCTCCTATCTCCGCACGGATGGCACAAACGGTGTCCTGCAGTTTGGCCGCGAGTTCACCGAGCGTCCCACAAAACTGCGAGGTTATTTCAACTACAAGACGGCGCCAATCAACAAGGCAAGCGCCGAATACCAGCATTTGATGGGCCAGCCTGACACCTGTGTGGTGTGGTGCGCGTTGATTGACTCTCCCGAACCGTTCGAGTGCCGGACAAATCCCAAAGACCAGAACCTGTTTGATCCGTCAGCCTCATATGTGGTTGCTTATGGAAGGATGCAGTGTGGCCAGGATGTCCCCCAATATATACCATTCGAGGTAGAATTACAATACACCGCAACCAATCGCCGTCCGACATATCTTGTCGTGGTGGCCTCATCAAGCAAATATGGCGATTATTTCACAGGAGGGGATGGCGCGGTGATGTGTGTCGACGACCTCGAACTGCTGTATGACTATTAAGACCCAGAATCGAAACATAAAAACGACCGATATATGAAAAAAACGATAAAAGGGCTCGCCGCGTTGGTAGTGGCAGCTGTGGCATCCGGAATGGCAGCCAACGCGCAGAGCTATATGTTTGATAATCCTGAGAACCGCACATACTTTGGTGTGAGGGCGGGGCTTGACGTGTCTTCGGCCGCCAATGGCGGGGCGATGTTCAGCAATAAGGCCGGTTTCAGTGTCGGTGCGGTCTATGACATCCCGGTCGTGGCCAACCTTTACTTCGAGCCCGGGCTGTATCTCTTCTACAACACTTTCGGAACCGTGCATCTTGAGACCTACGCCTATACCATCACAGACTCCGAGGGAAATGAAGATGAGTATTACAAGCTTTATCAGGTTGACGGCACATTGCGCAACTTCGGTTTCCGCATACCTATGAACATCGGTTATCATTTCGACTTTGCCGATGACCTCTCGGTAAGCGTCTTCACCGGCCCTCAGCTCAATGCCAGCCTTGTCGCGCGATATCATCAGAATGAGGTGATCACTCCCGGCGACCAGGTAGTGAAGTCAACTTCGGTCGACGCGTTCGGCACCGGAGGTTTCAAGCATCTCGACGTGCAGTGGAATTTCGGCCTCGGCCTGACATACCAGCGCTACTTCATGAGCATCGGAGGTTCGGTCGGCATCACCCGGATGAAGAGCGCCTCGGTGATTCAAGCCGGACCCTATGAGGTCGATCTGCGCCGCAACATCCGCCGCAATCTCTTCAATATCTCTGTCGGATATAATTTTTAATCCTTACTTACGCCGTGACACATTCCGGGCTGTCGATGGCATCCCTCTTTGATTACGGATTATTGAAATATGGAAATAAGGAGTCTGGAACATATTTGATTTGACGCGCTATTTCGTGGATTTGAGAATGCGTTCTCTGATTATGAAATTCATTTCGACAAGGAGGAGGTGCGGTCAATGCTTCCACGGCGGGGATATGAGCCGCGCCTCTCATTCGCGGTTTTTGATGAGGGCCGTATCGTGGCGTTCACATTGAATGGAATCGGTCTTTTCAACGGAGTCAAGACCGCATACGACACCGGCCCCGGGACGGCAAAAGATTACCGGGGACATGGCCTGGCGGTAAAGATTTTCGACTATTCCCTCCCATTTCTGAAAGAGGCGGGTGTCAGGCAATATCTGCTTGAGGTGTTGCAAGGTAACCATAAGGCAATCAATGTGTACCGTCAGTTGCAGTTTGTGACGGTGCGTGAATTTGACTGTTTCAGGCAGAGCATTGCCGAAATCAGCAGTCTCGACACCTCTATGCGATATGCCGACACCAGAGTTGAGCTTGTTGATACTGATATAATCCGTGCCGCCGGAGCATTCTGTGATTTCTACCCGTCGTGGCAAAACAGCATTGAGTCAATTGAAAGAGGTCGAGGTGGGCTGACCTGCATTAGCGCTTTCCATTCCGACAGGTTGGTCGGATACTGTGTGTCCTGCGACGGGAGATTTGACCCAGTTGGCGGTGAATAGGGAATACCGTCGTGGAGGAATTGCCACTCGGTTGCTACGGGAAACCATGGCCCGGATGTCTGCGGATTTTATCAAAGTGCTGAACATACCGTCAGATGACACATCGCTGTACAGATTCCTTGCCGACAAAAATATAAATCTGATGAACCGGCAGTTTGAAATGGTGTTGCCTTTTTGATATACTGATGCTGCAAACAGACTCTATCAGCAAATCCGAAATTGATATAGTGTTTTCACAGATGCCATATACTGTTGCGGTATGACTTGAGTTCATCTTCCGGCAACTGGGTTATGGCTTTGTCAAACTCCCGGAGCAATGCGGCCTTGTCGTCGGGCAATGCTCCGGTGATCGGGACTGTGTTGGAAATGTGATGGCCGAGCAGGTTGACGCGGATATTCAGCCTGTCGATGAGTGTACGCATCTCCATCAGCCGTTCAATCTCCGGCTCCTCAGTATATGTGCCGTCTATCACTTCCTGATATAGCTGCGATTCGGGGAATATCGTGAGCGATACGATGTTGATGATGCAAGGGTGTAGTCGATTCAGGACATCTGCTGTCGCCACGGCGCTTTCCACTCCTTTGCCTTTCCCTCCGAGTCCATTGAGATAGAACACGTTGTAGCGTATTCCTGCCTCGTCGAGTTTCGACAGCTGCTCAAGAATGTCAGAGGCGAGATAACCTTTGTTCATTCTATCGAGGGTCTCGTCGTGAGCTGTCTCAATGCCGATGTTGATGCTGTCAAGCTTCATATGCCTGAGGTTCCTCAGCTCTTCCACCGACTTTGGCATAATGTCCGTGACGCGGGCGAACATTCCGAATGACACCATATGAGGGAGGTATTTCCTTAGCAGGATCGCCACATCCATCAGTCTGTTGTAGCTCAACACAAAAGGATTTGCACCGGTGAGATAGACACGCCGTGCGCGTGGTTGCCACTGACGGATGACTTTCAGGTCTTCTTCAACCTCAGAGAGAGGCGACATACGGAACGGAGTGCCGTGGTAAAGACTACAAAATTTGCACTTGTGCCATGTGCAACCGGATGTGATCTGAAGAAGCTGAGAATTGGCTTCGTATGGTGGTCGCCATACCTGTCCGGTGAAATGAAGTTCAGGATGTGTCATATCTCGATTATTTTTATTAACTTCGTGGTGCAAAGTTAGATGATTATCAGCGCAGAAGCAATGACTTACCTGAGGGTTTGACCCTTACCGGAAAGTTTGTATTGCTCGTAATCAGCTTTTTTGCGCCCCCGGTTATGGCTAAAAAACTTGACTACGAATATTGCAAGGCGGCTCCGATGCTTGAATGGCTCGGCAACAAGTGGGCACTGGTGGTTCTCGTGAAGATTTCTGAGAACGGGCCGGTGCGCTTCAACGATCTGTACCGCAACATCCCGTCGGTTTCGGAGAAAGTGCTTTCGCAGGTGCTAAAGCAGTTAACCACCGATGGCATCATAAGCCGCGAACTCTTTCCGGATGTTCCTCCACGGACGGAATACTCAGTGACGGAGTTCGGCAAGACACTTCTGCCTCATATCGAGGCTCTGCTCAATTGGGGGCGTGAGAACTTTGAACAGATAATGGAAAACCGACAAAAACACTACTAACGATATGGATATGAAATTCTGTCAGAGCTGCGGAATGCCGCTCACCAATGAAGTACTCGGCACAAATGCCGACGGCTCGCCAAACGAGGATTACTGCATCTATTGCTACAAAGACGGCAAGTTCACGCAGGACATGACAATGGCGCAGATGATTGACCACTGCGCTCAGTTCACCGATGAGATAAACATGAACTCAGGTCAGAATCTCACGGTCGAACAGATGAAGGAGCAGATGCGTCAGTTTTTCCCGCATCTCAAACGCTGGAAAAAACAATAGACAATTATGAGTAACGAAATTTTATATATACTCCTGCCGGACTATGCGGCGCATGAGGCGGTGTTTCTTTCGCAGGCTATCGCCTCCGATGAATATGCGATGAAGGAAAATCCGAAGTATGTCAATAAGGTGGTCGCCCCGACATTGGAGCCGGTGAAATCAATCGGTGGGTTTCGCACAATGCCGGATTATTCGTTTGATACGATACCCGATGATTATGCTGCGCTGGTGCTGATTGGTGGTTTCGGGTGGAGTACGCCTGTTGCTGAACTGGTTGTGCCAATTGTCAAAAGAGCTGTGGAAAGAGGGAAGGTTGTCGGTGCGATATGCAATGCAGCATCATTTATGGCAAAGCACGGTTTTCTCAATGCGGTGAAACATACCGGCAATGGGCTTGACCAGTTGAAGCTGTGGGGTGGAGAGAATTACACTAACCCCGAGAGGTATATCCATGCGCAAGCCGTAAGCGATAGAAACATCGTTACTGCCAACGGTTCTGCAACCCTTGAATTTGCAAAAGAGTTACTTTCGTTGCTCGAAAACGACACGCCGGAACGAATCGAAATGTACTATCAGTTCAACAAGCAGGGTTTCTGCAACCTTTTCTCGATTGAATGAAGAGGGTCATTGTCATAGGTTGTCCGGAGCCGGAAAGAGTATCTTTTCAATAAAACTATCCTCTCAAATAATCATATCATTATGTTTATCGCAATACTTACATATAGAAAGCCGTTGAGCGAGGTTGATAAGGTTCTCGCCTCTCATCGTGACTATCTTGCCGAGCACTATGCGGCCGGCGATTTCATCACATCCGGTCCGCAGACACCCCGCGTTGGCGGTGTGATAATGATAAGGGCCGAAAGCCGTGAAGCAGTAGATTCCATTATTGCGCAAGACCCATTCAACATCAACGGAATCGCCGACTATCAGATTGTAGAGTTTACACCGACAATGTTTGCAGAATCGAGCCTTTCCGACATTCTTAAATAGGTATTATGCCGATGGAGATCAAAAAGACTATAATGATATGGCTGGCAGTCACCATCATTGTGATGTTCGCATTGCCTTTTGCTGTTGCCCGGCTTGCGTCTGAATGTTCCGGAATGGCACTGTGCATGATGCTTTTCTTCATTGTGAATCCTATTTATTCTGCGATTCTTGGTTATCGCTGCGGAAAAGACATAAAGAAAATGTGGAATCTTCCATTGGTGTCAGCCGTAGCGTTTCTTGCCGGAACATGGATTTTCTTTGATATACATGAGTTATGGTTTATCGTCTATGCAATAGTGTATCTTGCAATAAGTTGGACCTCAATGACTATCAGCAAATATATAAATAGATCAAATAAGGGTAATGATATATTCCCGTTTTCAGACACGCCCGACACTGCTGTTTTTATATGCAGCCACATCCTGGACAGTGGAGAAGAGATATTATTTGTTTCACACGATATGGATGACGGAGCATGGCAATTCCTTTGTGGTAAAGAACATAATGAAAGCGACGCAAGTATAGTTTCATTAAAGTATGTATTGGGCTTAGACCCGACTATCGGCAACCTGAAAGATTTACCTCTGGGCTATTGTGCAGAAAGAGAATCCAAGAATGACAAGTGGATAATTGCAAAGAATTAAATCATGCCTTACATATCAATCGAGAGCGGCAAACTGACCGCAGAACAGAAGAAGCAGTTGATTGAACGGTTGACTGCAACAGCCTCCGAAATAACCAATATCCCGGAGCAGTTCTTTACGGTTACCATCAAGGAAATACCTGACGAGAACTTTGGCATCGGTGGCAAATCAATCGATGAGATAAAACGCAATTACAAGCCATGAAGGTAATCGGAATCAACGGAAGTGCCCGAAAAAACGGCAACACGGCCTTGATTATCAGCAAGGTCTTTGATGAACTCAATAAAGAGGGTATCGAATGTGAGCTGATACAATTGGCTGATTATGAAATACTGCCATGTCGCGGATGCTTTGCTTGTAAAGGCAGATGCAACTGTGTGTTTGCGAATGATGGATTTGCAGACATATTCAGCCGTATGGCAGATGCAGACGGCATTGTTCTTGGATCTCCGGTATATTCCGCTGATGTGTCTGCAAAGATGAAAGCCTTTCTGGAGCGTGGAGGTGTTGTCGTTGCAACCAATCCGGGAATTCTTCGCCATAAGATAGGTACCTCGGTTGCCGCGGTGCGTCGCGGTGGCGGCATGACTACCGTTGACACCATGAATCACTTTATGCTCAACAAAGAGATGATTGTCGTTGGCTCCACCTATTGGAACATGGTCTATGGCAAGAATATCGGAGATGTCCTCAATGATGAGGAAGGCATGGCTAATATACGCAACCTCGGCAAAAATATGAGTTTTGTCCTTAAAAAAATCAGATTATGAATGTAAAGGCAGAGTTGCTGCGGTTTATTGAAAACAATACCAACTTGCGGCTTAATGACGTAAATATCAAGCCGGAAAAGATACGGGCGATCATGATAAACGAAGTTGTCCCGGTTGATTCTGACGATGACTTCTACGGAAAGCCTGACTCTGCATATATGTCGACGACAATCCCATTGTTCCGTAAAGCGGGAATAGAGGTAAGTGGTATTCAGGATATATTGAGCCTCGGCATTTACATTACAAATGCCGTCAAGACGCCCAAATCGGAATATGCGGTTTCAAAGGAAAGCATTGAAGAAAGTCTGCCGTATCTTGAAAAGGAACTTGAGCTGTTTCCCAATCTTCAGGTTGTGATGCTGATGGGTGATGTGGCGAAAAAAGCCTTTAATATGATAAGCAAGAAGTCAACCGGGAAAAATGCCGTTCCCGGTATATCCACCTACAAATTGCGTAACACTGAGATTCTCTATAGAGGATGTCGCGTTCTGCCTTCCTATATAATGACAGGGCAAAACCTCCTTATCGAGAAATCAAAGTTTCAAATGGCATCGGAGGATATTACTTTGATGTATAGACTGATAAATAAAGTGTAATTGCAATTGCCACTCACTCAGCGGCAATAGTCCTACATATAATGCATGACAACAGATTGCAGGATATGACCTTAGCAGAACTATGGGGATTGTTTCCTGTCGTTCTGACTCCGCACAATCCTCGGTGGATTTTTTTGGCAGAGGAGGAAATACGGTTGCTGACAGATATTCTTTCCGAATATGATCCCATCATCAATCATATCGGCAGTACTGCGATTCCTGACATTCAGGCTAAACCGATAGTGGATATTCTTGTAGAAATCTCCCCGGGAACCGAATGGCAGTCGATAATTGAAATATTGGAACGCAACGGATATATCTGTATGTCAGAATCTCATACCCGAATCAGTTTTAACAAAGGATACACGCCTGCCGGATATGCCGACAAAGTGTTTCATATCCATGTGCATAGGACTGGAGATAACGATGAAATCTTATTCCGTGACTATCTGATAGCGCACCCTGAATCCGCCAAAGAGTATGAAACATTGAAACGGTCTCTGCTGCCGAAATACAGGAGCAACCGCGACAGATATACCGAAGCCAAAACTACGTTTGTTAAAAAGATAGTCGAACTTGCCAAAGCCAACTGATGAAAATCTATCAACCGAGAGAGGAGCTGCGCCCATATGTGCGCTATTATTGGGTGCTGGAAAGCCATGAGCATTTCAGCATCCTGACCTTTCCTATCGGTTGTCCGCAGATTATTTTTCACAAGAAGACTCCGCTTTATATCCCGGAACTTGACAAGAACCAGTCTCAATTTACAATTAGCGGGCAGGTGAATTTCCCCGCGCATATTCAATCAGACGGAAGACTGGAAATGATTGTGGCGGTTTTCTATCCACATACCATCGGGATGTTTATCGGCACTCCGCCATCGGCATTCCACAATCTTGAAATTTCCGGCTATGATATCGAGAATCGGCAACTCAATGAGATAGCTCAAAGGATTTTCGACTGCAAGATTGCCAAGGAGTGTATTGATATACTGGAAGATTTCCTGACATCGAAGATTCAACCGGGCTTGAATATCAGCCGTGTTGGTTCGACAATCGGCACATTGCTTCACGCTCCTTTTACATCTGTGAATGCTCTTGCCGACAGTGCCTGTCTCAGCAAGCGACAATATGAAAGGGTTTTCCGCGAAACTGTCGGCATGAATCCGAAGGAATATGCTCGCATCGTGCGGTTTCAAAAAGCTCTGTGGCTGATGCAGAAGGGAGAATGCAACTATGCCGGAATCGCTGCCGAATGCGGTTACTCCGATCAATCCCACTTTATAAGGAATTTCAAGGAACTGAGTGGATACACGCCTCAGTCGCTCATAAAACATTGCGCTCCATATTCAGACCTGTTCACCAATCCGGCATAATGTCGCATTTGTTCTATCTGGAGTTGATTGACCATAATAATTTTGCATCAAAAAACTATGATGCAGGAAGTCAATCCGAAAGAAACCCCACGGGCATACGCCTTTGAAATGTGGATGAAGGCTCCAATGCCGATGGTGACGCTTTTCAAAACTCTCGATGTGACCAGATTGCGCAAAGTCAGCCGTAAGCGAGGAATGAAGTTCAACATGCTGATGTGCTGGTGCATCGGTAAAGCTGCCACGCAGGTAAAGGAGTTCTATATGCTTCCGGTCGGTGACAGACTAATCAGATATGACTCAATTGCAGTCAATACCATTGTTGCCAATTCGCAAGGCGAGGTAAGCTCGTGTGATATACCTTTCATTGAAGTCCTCTCGCGCTTCAATGAAGACTATATTTGCCTGACACGCAAAGTTGCCGACACCTGCCAGAATCACGACATCACCGACAGCATGGTAATTGGCACATCAGCATTGGCTCAATATGACATAGACGGTGCGGTTGGCATGTATAGCGGCATATTCAACAATCCTTTTATGATTTGGGGGGCATATCGCCGCCGGTGGTTCAGGGCAACCCTCACAGTATCATTCCAGTTCCACCACAGCCAAATGGATGGCGCCCATGCCGCTCGCTTCCTTCTATGTTGTATTCCAAAATTCTCGTTGAGATTTAGAAAAGATTAACGTTAAAAATCAATTGCTTATATTTCTGTGCCAATTGTGTAGGCACAAAAGAGTCATGATCGAGGCCTCTGCCCCAATCAAATAACCGGCAATCGGTTAGAGCCCGAAATGCCTTGTAGTTAAAAAAGTCCTATCAGGCAAACTTCTAT
>CAJTEX010000029.1:0-24071 GCA_910575615.1 Bacteroidales bacterium
ACTCGTATAGATGTCTTTTAAGGGCTTTTTGATGCTTAATGCTACCAATTTCACATCGCCTCAAATGACAAGCCCTTTTTCGTAAAACAGGTGTAACTTATTATATTTGTAGAGAATATATGATTTTGTCTTTTTTTACCGGACAGCAATATTTCTCTATATGTTTTGACAATGTAAGGGCTGATTTATTATCACAAGAATAACATCCAAAATCCAATGTATAACCATGAGTATAGAAGCTTTTTATATCATTACTTTGGATAACGTTATACTTTTGATAATAAGGCTTATCCATAGCTTTTGATAAGCCCTACATAGGGTACGGTCACAGACTGTTGCCGGGTGAGAGGCTCACCTGCAATCTGACCAAGGAGCAGGCAGATTCGCTGCTGAGGGCTGACCTTATAAAGCGCTGCTCGACATTCCGCCGCTTCGGAAAAGACGCGCTGTTACTTGCGGTACTCTCGTACAATGTGGGTGAATACAGACTGTTGGGTTCCGGCAGGATACCGAAAAGCACCCTTATCCGCAAATTGGAGACCGGCAACCGCAACATCTATCAGGAGTATATCAGCTCGATACAAGGGCAAACGCCATGCCGGTCTGCTGAAACGCCGCAAGACCGAGTTCGCGCTGTTCTTCATTCCGTAATACTAAATTAAAAATCTCTTTATGATAGTATTGGGATTCCCCAAGGAATTTTTCCAATACTATCATAAAGAGATTTTTTCGTATTATAGGATTTTATTCATTCAAAATTAGTAACTTTGCACATTAATTAAATTATCAGAAGTATCATGAAAATTGGCGTATTACATCTCACGGATGCTCACTTTTCAACAGACAAAGATTTTGTATGTGATAAGGTATCCAAAATTGTGGCTGCCATAAAATATGTATATGAAGACTGTGACAGAATTTATGTTGCTTTTAGTGGTGATATCGCGAATACAGGGAAAACAGAAGAATATATAATAGCAAAGCGTTTTTTAGATTCTGTATTCAGTCTGCTGAATCAGTTTTATTCAAATAAAGTTTTTCCTCAAATTATAACTTCTCCGGGAAATCATGACTGTGATTTTGGTTTAGACAGTCAATCAAGACGAATTCTATTAACAAATCCATCATATGCGGTTTTAGGTGATGATGACAGTATTATAAAGACTGCATTGTCAATACAACAACCATATGCCGATTTTGTAAAAGATATCAACAAGCAAGAATTTAGCTCGGAACTATTTACATGTATTGATGATTCTATTGGAGATCATAATGTTCAATTCTTAAGTTTAAATACAGCTTGGATGTCCCAAATCAAGGAACAGCCAGGTTCATTATTTTTCCCTGTTAAAATTGTCAATAGTAGATTAGCAAAAGGTTCCGATATTTGTATCTCTATATTTCATCACCACCCAGCGTGGATGACCCCTAATACTATAGAAAATAATCGAACAGAGTTTATTGATTTTATCAATGAATATTCTGATTTTGTTTTAGTAGGGCATGAACATCAACAACGGTCTGAACTCAATGGAATTATTGGCACAGAAACGGTAAATTATTTTTGCGGAGAAGCTTTAGGAGCAGGTCGGACACCGATTTCTGGTTTTCAAACGTTAGTAGTAGATATCGAATCCAGGAATGGTGTGATTCAAACATATTCATGGAATCGAGATTTGTATGAGAAACAGAACGAATCTCCTTTTGAATTGAAGCAATTGTATTCTCGATTGC
Organism: Bacteroidales bacterium; assembly: GCA_910575615.1. Lineage (GTDB taxonomy): Bacteria > Bacteroidota > Bacteroidia > Bacteroidales > Muribaculaceae > UBA7173. The sequence goes on from CAJTEX010000029.1 coordinate 1,735, forward strand.
AAGAATTTCATGTTCGAGCAGAATATATAAAGAGTATCGAAGCAATAGAGATACCTTTAGGTGAAAAACAAAGCGAAATAAAAATTTCAGATTTGTTTGTTTATCCCGATTTGGAAAAAACAAATGACCTCAATAAAGAATTGAGTGCCTCATATGAAGATAGTGAGAGGATTTTAGATCCGGATTTTTCATCAACCGTCATACTTGAAGGTGCTAATCAGGCTGGTAAAACGACTCTCCTGAAAATGCTTTATCTTGAATCGGTTAAGAGAAATGCCTATCCGTTGTTGGTTAGCTGGGAGAATATAAAGCATAAAAATATTGATTCTGGGCTCCAACGTGCCTATGAAGAACAATATGATAATAAAACCTATGAAATATATGCTCAGTTTGATAACTCAACAAAGATTCTCTTTATTGATAATTTATCATCAGATAAGTTCAGTAATATCGAGATAAGAGATGTCATAGAAAAACTTAAATCTCGCTTTGGTAAGATTGTTATAACTACTTCTCCCCGCTATGACTCACTTGCCTTGATAGGTATGAATCAGCAAGATATGTCATATGCACGCATTTTACCATTAGGCTATAAAAAAAGAGGTAAACTCATAGAATCTTTTTATAGACTGACACATCAAAATGCGTTTATTGACAAACAATTGTTTTTAGAGGATACAAAAAAACTTTTTGATGAGGTTCAAACAATTCTTGGAGATAAGTTAATGCCAGCTTATCCAATATTCATCATATCTATATTGCAATCAATGAATATGATGCAACCTGCTCGTTTAGATCAGACATCATATGGCTATTGTTATCATACTTTGATTCATTACGCATTGTCGGTCAAGGCAAAAGTGCGAAATGAGGATATTGATTCATGTTTCAACTATTTAGGAGAACTTGCATTTTATCTATACAAAAAGGATGATGGTTTACAATCATTAAATCATGGAGAGTTAAAGAAATTTCATGATGAATACGCAAATCAATTTGTTTCTAAGAATTTTCAAGACATGAAACAGATTTTGCTGGATTCAAACATTGTGGTATTGGATGATGATGAATATAGATTTGGTTACGAATACATTTATTATTATCTTGTTGCACAAAAAATAGCCTCAGTCGTAGCATCTGATTTTGGACGCAATGAAATAAAAAAGTTGTGTAACAACTTAGAGAATGATAAGTGTGCTAATATTTTGGTTTTCATAACCCATCATTCAAAAGATTCAATCTTAATAGAAGAAGCAACAATGGCAACTATGTTGCCATTTGAAGAAATTGTTCCCATTACATTGAATAAAGGAAAAGAGTATTATCGACTTTTAGAATCCATCGTTGATCAATTAAAAGACACTATTATTCCAGCCGAAATCGACCCTATTAAAGAACGTGAGAAGAACTGGGAACAACAAGATAAAATAGAGAAATCTCTTCCTGCGAAAAATGACGAGGATTTAAGTTCTTTGCCACAAGAAATAATAATGATGCGTCAAGCTATCAGATCTCTTGAGATTGTTGGACAAATTATAAAGAACCGTAAAGGTTCATTACCTCGTGTCCAATTAATCGATATGGTTACGGAGCTTTATTATACCGCATTTAGGACTATTGGATTTTTCGGCAAATTAGTTACAAACACTCAGGACGAGATTGTTGATAATTTGAAAAATGACTCCACTGAGTATGAAACGAAGGCAAAGATACAGGAGCGCTTGAATATTTTTATTCAGCTTTATTCATTGCGTTTTTGTCTTGGAATATTTTCAAAGGTTATACATTCTGTTGGGTTATCTGAATTGAAAGAGATCTTTAATGAAGTCGCACGTAAAATAGATACTCCAGCCGCTAAGATTCTATCATTTTCAATTAATACTTGTTATGGCAGGATGTCATATAGTGATCTTCAGCGGATTTATAAAGAAATGAAGGGAAATCCTGTTGCGCTTCGTATTTTGAAAGCCAGAGTAAAATCGTATTTGTACCATAATCATGTTGATTATCGTAAGCGCCAACAAATTGCAGACCTGTTTAATTGGCAAGTCGCTCCACCACAACCAAATAAACAATTACGATAAATTAGAAATATATATTAATGCAAATACTCCCGGCACTTGACATACATTTATAAATCTGGTAGGATGAACTATGATAGCATATGTTCCAATAAGGAACATATGTGTAATCGAGGAAGAACAAATGATTAAGAGTTGAGTCGTGGGAATCTATGAGATTTGAGTTGGTTCCAGTTTGGAACTAACTGTCATAGATGAAATAAAAGTAAATACGAATCATGTGGTCTCACAGGGATTAGAGAAATTTAAGTTGTCAAGTTTTTCTTGACAACTTAACGAGACGTTAAGAACATATAACGCGCAATGATATAACCTTGATGACTTAGGATTATTTTATCGCAAAAAACCAAAACAGAATACCACAAGAAACCAAAATGAAATACCACAAAAAACCAAAATACAGTTTGTAGGTACGCTTAAAATGACTACCTTTGCAGACGAAAACCAATAATATCGGATATGGCATACTTACCTCGAATTGCAGACCATATATTAAAGGAGTATTTGGAAGCATTTGGCGCTGTTCTTATTGAAGGACCTAAATGGTGTGGCAAAACGACTACAGCCGAACAACAAGCCAATAGCGAACTGAAACTCCAAAACCCGGACACACGGGATGGCTATCTTGCTACCGCCGCTACACGTCCCTCTCTTCTTTTGGATGGAGCGACTCCGCGCCTGATCGACGAATGGCAGGATGCGCCTACTTTATGGGATGCAGTAAGGACAGCCGTAGACGAGCGTCAGAAAGTCGGACAATTCATACTTACCGGATCAAATTCTGTAGATAAATCAAAAATACGTCATACCGGAACAGGCCGCATAGCCCGGATGCGGATGTTTCCTATGAGTTTGTGGGAATCTGGTGAGTCAACAGGCGAGATATCTCTTACGGAACTTTTTAATAATCCGGACTTGGTTATTGATGGTAAGACATCAAAACTTGACATAAAACAGCTTATATTCGCTTCATGCAGGGGCGGATGGCCTGCATCGTTATTGGGAACTACTTCTCGCGCAAAATTGTTGGTCGCCAAGAATTATCTACAAAGTGTTTGTTCAAGTGATATCTCTACGGTTGATGGCGTGGACCGGAATGAAAAGCTTGCACGTGAAATATTACGCACGTATGCCCGTAATATTTCCACGCTCGCCAAAAAGAGTAAAATGATTCAGGATGTAGCTTTGACGACAGAGAGTTGTACGGAGCCAACATTTGACAGTTATGTGTCGGCATTGGAAAAATTGTTTGTTATTCAAGATATTGATTCTTGGTCGCCTGCTGTCCGTTCTGCAACAGCAATAAGAAGAGGGAAAAAAAGAGGTTTTACAGATCCATCTATTGCCGTGGCCGCACTTGGATTATCACCCGAACTTTTGCAGATGGATTTAAAGACCTATGGATTTATTTTTGAATGTATGGCCATGAGGGATTTGCGGGCATATTCCCAATCATCATACGGATCTATTTCGTATTATCATGACAGGTATGATCTTGAAGCGGATGCTGTTCTTCATCTTGATGATGGTCGTTATGCTCTCATTGAGTTCAAACTTGGAGGGGCTGAAATTGATATGGGGGCCAAGCATCTTCTTGAAATTAGGGAACTTGTAAGAAAAAAGAATGAGAAGGAAACTCAGATAAAGATGAGAGAGCCAGACTTGTTGTTGATTATCACCGGTGGCCCAATCGCATATACGCGTCCTGACGGTGTAAAAATAATTCCGTTGGCTTGTCTTAAAAATTGATTTTAATAGTGGGGGCATCACCAATATTAAAGTCATTTCCCAACTATCGCAAAATTTGCGACAGTTGGAAAGAAATGTGCATTTTTTACACATTGCTTATGATTGTGACCGTGCATTTTGAACCGATAGCATAACCTCTCTTTCAAGTTCGGTATATTTTTCGATCTTGGATTGCAGTTTCCGGCGAAATTTTGCAAGCGTTTCATCTTCCGCCTCATTGAAGAATATATTGTTCTGCCGCTGGTATTCAAGATATTCCTGTTCCTTGCGTCGGGCTATGGTTATTTGAGCCTTAGCAGCAGACAATCGGGAAAGTGCGCAGCCAAAATCCATACTTAATCCGGTGCGCCTGTCATAATATGAGAAATATGTCTGAATGTTCTCTTTGGGATATTGGCACAGGAGTCGGGCATGGCGCCATCTGACAACCCATTGGCGCCGCTCATATATATCACGCGGGAGGTCATAGCGGAACAAAACAACCCGTTGCCGTTCCTTCGTCCGGTATTCGATGGTGATACAGACCCATTTTTCGATTTTCATCTCCCGTTGGGCTTTCGCATATTCGCGGGCATATTCCATCCAGTCGCCCATGTTCTCCTGTGCCATAAGAATTTTTAGGTTTTTGAGGATTCCCATAAAAAGCAGAAATCCTCATTGTTTCGTTATGCCGAAGCCGGACATAGAGGACCGTTCTCCAACTCCCATTTCTCGCGGGCTTCGTTGTATTCCTGCTCTTCCTGTCGGAGCATACGTTCCGTTTCGGTAGTGTAGCCGATGAAACGGATACAGCCGCCGTTATAGCCGGTCAGCGTGCAGATTATGCCGGCCTTTTCCAGTTTGTCTATGCGCTTCTGTGCTAACTTGGCGCTTGAATACTGCTTCGGCCAGAAGTAATGTTCGCCCTTTGAACCATAGTGATCTGCTCCGTAGACCTTATATCCGGAATGCCGCCGGCTCTCTATAAAGTCGAAACGGCCTTTTCCAAGAGCCTGCCGGATAGCCCTGTGCGCCGCACCTTCGGGATGCCTGAATGTCTTTGGCTTCGGGCCTTTCATGCCGAGTTTCGGAAGCACGACCTTGTAGGGTGTGCTCCATTTGCCAATGCCGAGAGTCAGATAGAAGTTGGTGCAGAAGTAGTCGGTCATAGGGTCGCTGTTGTCATAGTTGTATGACATGACAAAATCCTTGACGTTGGTCATTACCTCACGCGCACGGTCTGTCAATCCTTTCTCATTCTCTATCCAATAGTGGTTGACAGAGTGATGTATGTATCCAGACTCCTTGGTGAACGCTTCGAAATCAGCACTCATCAGTGTCACATCGATTGAGCTGTATCTGTCGCGCCTTACCGAGAACTTGTATTTCGGATAGGTTTCCTTGAGCCAGCTACGTATTATCTCCACGATTTCCCGTGAGGACTGTCCATTGTAGTTGCTGCCTCGCCACCGGTATTCGTTGTAGACATAGCGGGCGTATTCCCCGGCTGATGCTCCCCCATAGTCGTTCTCGTATCCGTTAAGATCCGATGTCGGCGACACAGGGACATCTTTCCAGACTGCAAACAGCTTCTCAAACTCGGAGTTGATGCGCTGCATTGTTTCCGTGCTGCCACCCTTGTCGGGATGGTTGTCGATTGCGAGCCGACGGTACTTCTTTTTCAGATCTGCCAGGCTGCTGATGTTCTGAAAGTAGGTCATATCGTTAAGTTTTGTGCGTCAGGCCATAGCCACGCGGTTGATGAAATACTCCACATAGTCGTCTTCTATGCCAAGATTGCTACAAGCCATATGCAAGTCATCTTCACGCAGGTCTTTAAGTTCCTGCAATTCCTGAAGATGCCGTACCTCGGCTTCGAGATATTCCTGTGCGGTCTGTCCGTCGCAGGAACAGGTTACAGTGATCAGTTCTATCAAATCCATATATCCGGTGTTTTAAGTGTTCAAGACGCGTTTATTATTATAATCAGACAGGGAGCAGAAAGAGGTATGCGCATTGCATCCGTCACACCATCTTCCAGACATACCCATATCCGCATAGCTGACAACTGTATCTGTATTTGGATCGACCCATCCCATTTCCTGGATATTTGATGAGCCACATACTTCACAAACTATCAGCGTATTCTTTTCCGATGTATCCATATCCGTGTCATTTGAGGTTGTACATTTTTGCGAAATGGTTATTCACCGCCGGAATACGCTTCTTATAGAATGGCTGGTTTTCCCTGCACCAGTCGGCAAGCTCCGCTTTTGAGGTGAAGGGTCTGCGCCAACTCTGTCCGGTCATTATCATCTCCACGATGGGGGCGAGTTCGGAAATGAACATTCCGACAGTCCATCCCTCCCATATATGCCTGTTCATGTCTGTTGCCATACTTTTTATGTTTTTAATGGTTCATTTTCGGGTTCAAGCAGTTCCTGCGTCGCAAGCAGGATTTCGTTAAGCCATATAGGGCTGCGCGATGAAAGGTCGAACACACTCTCGGTCTGGAATATGCAACCCTCATGGTTATCTATTGCAGTCATGCTTAAAGACTCCCCGGTTACTGTTACCTTTGTCACCACGCCTTCATAGGGATATCCGTCATCGTCAAAAAATATTATTGCTGTCCGGTAAAAAAAGACAAAATCATATATTCTCTACAAATATAATAAGTTACACCTGTTTTACGAAAAAGGGCTTGTCATTTGAGGCGATGTGAAATTGGTAGCATTAAGCATCAAAAAGCCCTTAAAAGACATCTATACGAGTCTGTTTCATGCTGTATGAGATAAAAATAGTCCATTTCCTATCATGTCAAAGTTTTACCGGACAGCAATAAAAAAATATGACATATACGGAATCCGGTGCGTTGGGAACTGAGCCGGACTCCGGAAATTCCAGTTCCGTCAGTCCGTGTCGGCGAAGCAATCCTATTATTGCTTCGGTAATCTCCTTGCGGAGATCTTCAATCTGTATGCTGAAATCTTTCATATGAGAATTATTTAATCGGTTATACGGTTTCATAATTGGCGGGTGTAAGTTTCACTGTTCCAACGAAGAAGGAGTCGTCCACCCCGTATACACGCCCTATGGAGTAGTCATGCCCGTTGCCGGATGCGTCAAGCACCAGGCGGTAGCCGCGGTATTCCCCGGTTTCCAGTTCAAGGGTGACATCCTTACTCAGCCTCATGCCTATGGCGCTTCCGCCGCCATACATGGAGCTGAATATCCCGCAGTAGTTGTCTTTCGGAATTGTAACCTTAGCCACCGAGAAACCTGATTCATAAAGCTCCCTGAGATTGACCTTGCCGGTATAGGTAAGCAGGTTCGCCCCGCAGCATGAGTTTACAAGCTCCCGGTGGAAATCCTCGTATGATACCAGCTCCCTGCCGTCACGTGACCTCCTGTAATGGCACCTGCCGTATACGGTGATCCCTTTTTCCGCCAGGAACCTCTTTACCTTTGCTGGATTAAGGTTGAGCGCGTCCACCATGTCGCCGAAATACGAGTCCGGATATACATACCCTCCCTGCGATTCCAGCCAGTGGGAGTTGATGCAGTCATAGCCAGACAGCAACTCGACCCTTACAGGCACGTCCCGCGTGTGTCTTACCAGTTCGCTCACCGCATCGGAGTCGTCACGTTCATATATCGCATCCATGATGTCGTCACGGTGCGCTTCCATGAACTCTTCAACCGCGTCTTCGTCAAAGCCTTCGTCTGAGATTCCGGACTTTATCTGTCCCCATATCTCCCGTATGATGAGGAACCGTTGTTCGTCGTACCAGCCTTCGGCCTTTTCATAGAGCGGCCCCGCACTTTTTTCTTTGATGCATTCCCCGACAATGTCAAGGCTGTCGTAAAGGTTGTCGCGGTAGTCCACCCATACAAGGCTATATGACGCGGGCATCAGTGATTCGACCAGATTCATCGTCAGTGCCTTGCTTCCTCCCTCCCTGCCGTCCGCCTGTGTACGGCAGGATCCGCTTTTCCCGTACATATTATTCCTATTCACCATAAATATCCTTTACTATGCTGCGATATCCGTTTTGTTTTCCTTGCACAGCCTGTCGAAGGCCATAGTCGCTATCTCGCGGTTGGATATTGTCACACTTTTCATGGCTTCTATTTTATTTTCACAAGTTGTGTGAACCGGGCGACTATCTCTCCGCGTTTACTTTCGGCAAGCTCATCATATCTGCGACATATGTCACAATATTCTTTCCATGGTTTGCCCCTCAATTCATTTTCATACAAGTCCATGCGTAGTTCGGGGTATTCCTTGAATAGTATCTCAAACTGTCTTCGCCATTTGCGTCCCTGCCATGAACGTTCGGCAATAAGTTTTATGAACTGGAACATCTTTTCATCGGTTCCGACATCCATGGCATAGAAATGGTCGGTCCTGGGCCACACATTGTTTGAGTGCTGCCAAGTTTCGATATGGCGCGTCGAGGCATTGTATGTCATTTTTGTGATTATCTGATGACTCATATCCTTTGTTTTAATTCAATGATACATTGTCTATCTCCTTGTCTCGTGCGGCAATCGCCCCGAAATGCACGGCTATAACCCTTTGCGAGAAACAAGTGTGGTGGTTATACCCGGTCCTTTGCCACAGTGTGAAGCAGTCGTTCCTGAACGACCAGTGGAAATGCCCGGACAGCGAACCGTACTCGTGCCCGACATTCCTCTCGATGAGCATCCTGCTGACATCCATTATATGCCGTGAGAGCAGGACGATATTGAGTATCTCCGAATAGGCACGGTGCACACGCGGGTCGGTCGGATACAGCGGTGACAGATGGTTGATTCTCATGATTCCTCGTCTTTAATCGTAATTGTCACCGAATATCTCCTGCCTCAGCAGGTTTTGATCGAACCAGCCTTCGGGATAACAGATACAAGAACTGCTTTCGTTATCCGTATCAAGCAGATAACACTCGGCATTGTAGCTCACATTGTCGCCGTACATGTTCCTGTAATGCGCCACAAGCAGGTGCGGATTGTCTGTTCTCAGGTCATAGCCGTATCTGGCGCACCATTTCTCGAAATCCTCCATATCCTCGTCATCAAGCTGGTCGAAAGCATCCCTTATATCAAAGAAGTTGGGACACAGCCATTCGCGGTTTATCAATATGGACGGTATGTTGTCCCAGCTTACATATCTGTATTGCGGCTGCCGCTCCTGCGGGAACAGTTCTGAACAACAGCACAAGAATTCCTGCATGTCGCCATAATCGCTCAGCGTCATGTTGTAGTCAGTCCTTTGGGATATGTCTATCATGTACTGCGTCGTTACCGTCAGTTCAGCCTCGTTGAGATTCATTCTTTCCATTTTTATAATTGTGTTTCGTGGAACCCGTGGGTTCCATTCCGCAGGCATCAAAAGGTGCGTGTCCCGGCTGTGCAGGGTTTTACGGGAAAATACCGGAGCCTCCGGCGAGGATGATTTTCCCGTAAACCGCTTGCGGCCCGACCTTGCACTGCCGACGGGGACACGGCCTACCTTTGCCTGTGGGAATGGATACCACGGATTGCATGTTTTCATTATTCCTTTGATTATCACGTTACCAGCTGGCGACCCCAGCTTATCCTCACTTTGCCTTCGGCATCGGTCTCGCGCCGAAGCAGACTGTCGATTACCGACATGGATATGTCGAACTCGTTGAATATCTCCGCCTGTTCCTTGACCTCACCGCACTTGATGAACTCGTTAAGGCGCTCCTTGGTGAGCACCAACGCCATCAGGTTCTGCTCCACGGAATCCTCGTATGTCACGAAATGCACCTTCTTTCTGTCTTTTGAGTCAAGTCGTATGAAGCGGAAATAGAACTGCTCCATCTTAGGAATGTTCCATTGCAGGGATTCCAGTATTATCTGGTTGCAAGACGGGATGTTGACCGAGCTGCTCAAAGACTGCTGCGTGCATACGAGGACGCCGTTGATTGTGGAGTCGAACTCGCTGACGATGGCCTGCCGTTTCTTGAAGGGTATGGCTCCGGTCACTGTGAACACCGGCCTGTCGGGAAAATGCTCCTTTATGTACCCGGCATACATCTCATAGGCGGAAATAGATGTGCATCCAAGGGCGACCTTCCCCTTTGTCCGGCGTATCATCCGGCCTATGTGATGGACCTTACTCGGATATTCATCACCATAATATCCCTCGATAAGATGCGGGACCGAGCAGGCTTTTATCAGCAGCTTGATCTGGCGCATGAGCCGAAGTCCCGCGTCCTTCTTCGTATCGCCCGTACTGTTGTAGTAAAGCTCGCATATACGGCAGAATTCCTCTATTATCACACGGTAGACCTCCCGTTCTCCGGGTGAAGGTATGACCGTCTGCGTCCTGACATCATATTTCTCGCCGGCGAAATCCCTGAACTTGCGCGTGATGATTGTCTTGCCTATAAGCTCGAAAAGCGCGTCCTTGTTATAAATGTCCTGGTTCTGCTTCTCAATCCCGAACACTGTCGCTTTTCCGGGACAATGGCACGACTTGAAGAGCACATGCCCCCTGAAAGCCGGGAACGGTTCTCCGTAATGGTCGTTGGAATCGCTCCCAATCTCCTTATCGCGGTTCTGTTTATATACCCGTGGACTCCAACAGGTCATGTTGACCGAATTGTTATACAGCAACTCGAACTGGCTGTAAAGTTCCGTTATGTTGTTCCGGGTGGTGGTGCCGGTGTCAAGGATCTTGTATTTCACTCGGCGGAATATGGCGAGTATGTATCTCGTCCTCTGCGATACGGGATTGGTAATCTCGTCTGACTCGTCGAACACGAGGCACAGCCTCCGTGCCGACAGCTTGATGAACTTCATGAGATATCGTTTCAGCTTGCAGAGCATGGAGGTCGATACTATTAGGAATGTTCCGGCGGGGATATTCTCAAAATCGGTATAGCTCCGCAGCAATCTGTATGGTTCGCGGTTGTTTCTTAGAAACGGCTCCCATGTCATGTTCGTGGCGATTGCCGGGGCGAGGACAATGACATTCCGGACCTTGTTGAATTTCAGAAGATACTTCGCCCGTTGGTAGACTGCCGCTGTCTTGCCGGATCCCTGCTGCCAGTTGAGCAGGGCGTACCGTTTCTGCAACACGAGGTTCAGGTCATGCTTTTGCAGGTTGGTGAACTCGCACACATCCATGTCCTTGTTCACGAAAGTCGCCCTGTCAAGGTATTCGGCCAGTTCCGGCAGCGGCTCCATGCTCTCGAATGTCCGGCTCTGAAGATTATATCTGCGCCGTTTTTTGCGTATCAACTGCATTGCGGCTTTATATTGGAGTAAGTTCGCCTCTGTTGGGTTTTCCGGCATAGGCAGCTCAGTACGTTTCAATATCAGGCCGTTGATGCTTGCGGCATTGTGACCGTCCTTGTCAAGAAGACGTGGCGCGTATGTCTTGAGTTTGAATCCGTAGGATGTCTTTACGAGCGCTATTTCCTTTCGGCGTATGGTGTCCTGGTTACGGATATACCGTCGTATGACTGACAGCACCTTGTTCGGAGTAAGTTTCTTTCGTTCCCATTCGTCACGCTCGGCCTGTGTGCAGTTCTCCGGCGGTTTCTGGTTGCGGAATTTTGCGACGAGTTCCAATGCCTTGTCTATGTGTCGGTTCAATCGCTTGTGGGCTTTCAGCTCGAACATGTATTTGGCAAGCAGATACTCGAACCTTTCAAGTTCCTCACGGCATACGGCATTGGTCTCCTGCATGAGCGGCAGCTTGAGTCTGGCTTTCATCGCCCGTGCGTCAGTTATGCGCTGTTTCAGTTCTTCCGCGCTCACAAAATCGTCAGCGTTGTAAGGCTGCATGTCAATGTGTCGGGAGTGACGCAGGAAAACCATTATCTTGGTGCCGAAATTGCGGACTCCGAGCGATGCGAAGGCGTCAGGGTCAAGCAGGGTCTGTCCTATGAACGAGAACTGCCCGTTTACGGCCCTGACCTTCGATTTCTCCCAGAACTCGCTTTGGAGGAAAGACGCGGGGACAATCAGCATAAGTATCCCGGCCGGATTCAACGCATCGTATGCTTTGTCGATATAATAGACCTGCGATAGTTTGATACCAAATTTGAGGTTGAACGGCGGGTTACCGATTATCACGTCGTACCGGCTCTCCGGTGTGAACTGCTGTATGTCGCATTGCTTTATGTCCGCATCGGGGTAGAGGTGTCTTGCCACCGCAACCGCCTTGGGGTCTATGTCGAACCCGTGCGCGTTGCGCTGGTTAGGCAGGTGATTGAAGAAGTTTCCCATGCCGCAGCACATATCAAGTATCATTTCCGACGGTTGGGGTGAAAGCATACCCACCATGTCGCGGCATATCTCATGGGGAGTGAAGAACTGGCCCATCTCGAACTCCCGCTTTGCCTCGGCATACTCGTTGTAGCTGTTGTAGTCGCTACGCCGCAGGTTATGCAGACCTCCGATACCGGTATAGCAGTTGTAGATACTCTCCGTCGGTATGGTGTCCTTGCCGGAATCTATGCAGAAAAGTATCTTCTCGTTTATCTCCTCCCGCTTGTTCGGGGGAATCTGTTGGGGAATGATGGCGTACATAATCGTTTTGGGATATTGTTATAAATGGGGAAGCACGGACACCGTTGCCGATATCCGTGCTGTCTGTTTTCTGTTATGATTGTCTATTCATCTTGCAACCGCAGTTCATCAAGGCGGAGACGGTTGAAACACAGGCTTGCCGCTTCTCTGTCCTTGAATCTGACATCTATTCGCCCGTTGCGGAAGAACTTCATCCCCGTGGCGTTGGTTGTCATCAGGTCATACCAGCCTGATATATCCACATTGTCCTGATTCAGACGCATGACCATTCCTTTGTCCCCGCACAGCACATCATCGGAGCCGAAGGCTATCCCCTCGCAGAGAGTTGATATGTTCCCGTGATAGTTGTAATGCACATGGTTTGTGCGGTTGTAATCGTAGTAGAAACTATCGAAGACAACGATGTTCGGGAATGAAATCTTGTCACCTTTCAGTTCCGGTTTGACCTTGCTCCAACGATGAGGTTTTACAAGCTGGTGGAAACGTTTGATGAGTTCCTCCTCGGCGGTCTTTCGGAAACTGCGTCCTCCGAGATGCTCTATTACAGCATCCACATACGTCATGTAATGCGGACGAGAACCCATTTTAAGAGTGTTCCCGTTTATTTCGGGAACCGGTACCGACACATTGTATGTGCGGTTGAAATATCCGGTTATCCTTTGGGCAAACCCTTTGTTGGCGTTAAGATTTGAGGATACAAGTTCGTTGATGGCCTTGAATGGCTTGAACGTGTGGACGGTATAGTCCTTATACTCGGAATCGGCTGTTGAGTAAGTGTGTCTGATTTCGCCGTTCTCCTTGTAGCTTATCCTGTGGCTTTCACGGTATTTCTCAGCCTCTTTTGTGAAGATTCCGTACCATTGGTCTATCTTTTCGAGCGCATCGTACAGCATTTCCTACTGCTTTTCGCAAAAGAGCCTGTCCTGAGCCGTTATCTTCTCCTCGTTCCGGATTTCCACTCCGAGAACACCGGAAAGCAGGTCGGCATTGCCGCCTGCATGTGTTGCTGTTGTTGTTTGCATATCGTATGGTTTTAGTAAGTTATCGGTGGTAGTTCTATGCGGTAGAATGTGGTGACATGGCGCTCCATGTCTTTTTTTATCTTGACTTTCACGAGTTGTCCGTTGTACATCCGCTCCTGCACGGGCAAATCCAGTCTGTTCCATTCATCTTCCTGTAGGAACTCGGTCTTATCCCGGAAGCACCATACAACCAGCATGGAATCTGAATGATTGAATACTGTCGCTTCATAGTTCTTCTTGAACCTGTCGAAATCTGCATCGTCACGGAAGGCTGTTCCGTCGGCGACATATTGGTAGCGGGACTCAGGATTATCATTGATGCGAACATAGAGTTTGCGCCATGTCTCGGTGGTAAAATCCCCATATAGCGGTTCCGGATCAGAGTATTCCCATTTGGCGATCTTCGCCATGAATCTCACGCTTCCGTTGGCGCACGGTCCGCAATGTCCCCATGCGCTGAATACCCCGTCCTCCCAGCCGATGAACTTCATTTCGGCGGGATCGATGCTTGTGAACGGCCCTCCGCTTACACTGAGCCATATATCAGGATCACCGATACCTACAAACGGCACGTATGGTGCAAGGCATACCGACATTCCGTCAGCCCTTAGATTTTCGAGCAGCGCGTGTCCGTAGAAATCTCCTTCCCGGTCAACATGACGCATCCTGTCTCCGATCTTAGGCGTGAGGCTTGAGCGTGAGCCTTCGATGACTTCGACGAGCCTGTTTAACATATCCACATCCTGCTGCCTGAGGATATGATCCCTGTCGTATGAAACATTCAACGGCAGTAGGGTTTCAAGGGTGTACTTGTTCTTTGTCGTTTCTGACATACCATCTTATTTTTTGTTATTCCGCCTCTATATGATGATATCCTTATTTCGTATTTTTCTTATTGAAACATAGTCGCTTCTGCGACGCGGAAAAGACAATATAAAAGAGAATTACGCCCCGAAATGAGGCGTAATCCAAAAATAAATGCTAACTTTGCATCAAAGTAAAAGAGTTATTTGAAAGCGTGAGAAATATAGCGTAACCAAACACACTACCAATTTCTTATCCATTGCCCATCCTCACGCGAATTCTCAAAAATAACCTTGTAGTCAAAATATTAGCCCAAGACTACATCAAATATAAGGAAAACATATGAGATACACAATTATTACAGCACTAAAAATCAGACAATTATCCATTTTTTGTGCTATAAAATTACTAAGAATTATGACTTCGGATATGCTGGATTCAAAGAATTTCGCCAACATATATCATCGTTGACTCAAAGCAACCGTTACTTATCACACATAATTTTGATGCGGTTGCCCTGGGTGTGACTGATAGAAGTTTGCCTGATAGGACTTTTTTTACTACAAGGCATTTCGGGCTCTAACCGATTGCCGGTTATTTGATTGGGGCAGAGGCCTCGATCATGACTCTTTTGTGCCTACACAATCGGCACAGAAATATAAGCAATTGATTTTTAACGTTAATCTTTTCTAAATCTCAACGAGAATTTTGGAATACAACATAGAAGGAGCGGGACAATGAAAGAAACAATAACCGCCACCGATCCGCGCATAATGCGGCTGACCGCACAGGCCGATGACATCACATCAATGTGCCAGCGACTTCAGGCCGAATACCACCCGATGCTCCACGGCAAGCGGTTCATCACCGACGCCATGCTTTCGGAGCTGCTCGGAGTAAGCCGACGCACCACGCAGAACTACCGCGACAGGGGGCTGATTCCATATTACCGGCTTGACGGCAAAATCCTCTATGCAGAGGAGGATATAGAAATCTTCCTGCAATCCAACTACCGACCCAAATTCGACTAAATTATTGCTGACACTCTACTGCATTTATAGTAGAGGTCAGCAATAATTTTTTGTAGCTCTTAGAATTCGTTGGTATCTTTGTATACCAATAATATAAAACAGACGAACTAAATAATCATGCTTTCATCCAATGATAAATTACCCCGATCGTTTGGGGATGAATATGATAATCATATTATCTTCGACGAAATAAAAATCATTCAAGATTTTTATGAAGCATTGTCATACTGCAATATTTCATTTATTGAAAATGCTGCATTTATGTCTGACGCAAAAATATTTTCTACGTCAACATATATTTATAGTTCGATTGAAGGAGCATTTGAGTCAATTTCTGTACTATTACATAATGGCAGATGTAATGACGCTTTTGCATTGGTGCGTAAATACTGTGATTCGATTGTTTTAGATATTTATAAGAATATTCTATCAAAGCAGATTGATAAAGAGTATTATGAGAGTCTTACATTAGAAGCCATTAAAAACAATAAAATTAAACAATGGATAGACGCAGAAAGCCGATTGTTTGAAGAACGCGAAATAAATAATGTTTATAAAACAATCAAACAAGAATATCCAGAATTAACGAATTTGTTTAATCTAACTGATAAATCAACTCTTTATCATAAATCAAGAGAGATATGTAATGACAATATGCACTACAATTATCTTTACACGATGATGGCAAATGATGCCAGTATGATTCGATCTCGTAAAGATTTGTGGATGCCATTATTAAAAAGTATGTCGAGAGCCATTAGACTATTTTTTTCAATCCATTTCTCATTTATATATGTTGGAAATCCAGGAAATATGATGTCCTCGGATTATATGGATTATTTGGATTGTGGGATGCAACCACCACCCGGTTGCGAACGTTGGGTTCCCAATCCAGTCCAAATAGCATTTTCTTCAATTATTCAAAAGTACACTCCAAAGATTTCTAAGTATCTATTAAGTCTTGATTTAATGGATTTAGAATAACAATAACGGCAGCCAAGCTGATAGCCCGGTTGCCGTTATTGTTCTTTCCCACTATCTGCTGTCAGTTCATCATGGCGCAGTCAAACTTGTTGCGCATTGTTGCCATATCCTCATATATGGTCTTGTCCTGCATTTTAGCGTAGATCTGAGTTGTCCGTATGTCGGAATGACCGAGCATCTTCGAGATGCTTTCAATCGGCACATGGTTACTCAGCGATAGTGTTGCGAAGGTATGCCGTCCGATATGCGAGGTGAGATGGCGATTGATTTTTGCCAAATCCGCCACTTCCTTGAGATAAGCATTGAGGCGTTGGTTGGAAATGACCGGCAGTACCACGTCTTCCAGCAGAACTTTCGGGTGGTTACTGTATTTCTCAATCAGACGGCGGGGAACATCGAGCAGGGGTATGACGCTCAGTTCGCCAGTTTTCTCCCGGTGCTTGCGTATCCACATCCGACCGTCAGCGTCGGTGGTGATGTCGGAGCGTTTGAGCGACTTGATGTCGCAGAACGCCAGCCCCGTGAAGCAGCAGAACACGAAAGTGTCACGCACAGCCTCGACACGGGGATAATCCTTCAAATCCAGATTCATCATACGTTTCAACTCGTCTTCGGTCAATGCCTCGCGGTCTGCGACGGTACGTTTGAAACGTTTGCCGAGGAACGGATCTTCCGAAGCCCATTTGTTGGCTATGGCATACTGCATCACATTTTTCAGGTAACGCAGATAGCGCACAGCCGTGTTGTTGGCGGCTTTTTTGTTCATGCGCAGGAAGTGTTCAAAATCCTGCACGAATCCTTTTGTCACATCCTTGACCGGAATGTCAGTCACATTTTGCGTCAACCGCATGAACTCTTCCAGATAGGTGACACAGCGCACCAAACGCTCGTATGTGGCTTTTCCCATGTCGCCGCGTTCATATTCGGCGCGCCGCTGTTCGTTTGCCATACGGAATACCTCGCAGAGCATTTTGGGCTTCTCGACAGTGCCGAGGAAATGGTCACGCAGTATTTTCGGATTTACCATCTTCCCCTCACGCACAAGCATATTGTGGATTTCGAGGAAGCGGGCTTTCACAACCTCTATATACTTGTTCAGTTCGAGGTCTCTGCGCGAGCGGCCTTTGGACATGGCGCGCTTCTGATCCTAGTTCTCAGGGGCGACACTTCGTCCGAGGTTCATTTCCGAAATCTGACCGCTCACGGTGATGCGGACGAAGATTGGATACTCGCCGTTGCGGAGGGCGCGGGCTTTCCTTGCTATGAAAGACAAGGTGAAATAAGAATCATGTAACATAGTTTGAAATTGTGGTTTAATGGTTACATAAATATAATCATTTTCGCCCAATTTCACAACAGGCAAGAGTAAGGAAATCAAAGCCGTATCGCAAATCCGGTGAACACTTCCGTGAACAGGAAGAAACATCCGGATTTTGTTCACGAATTATTGTTCGACAATTTCATGATAATTCTCCGTTCTGCCACCTTGTTCACGATTGAACACAATCCCAAACTCGGCTGAACAGAGATAAAAGAGTTAAAAACAAGGCTAAATTAACTGTCGCGTAGTTAAAAACTTCAATTGATGTTAAATTTCGCCAGAAATCAACTCATAATTCCCGAAAAGTGGGGATCTGAACCCTGTGGAAAGTATAAAAGCCCCACTTTTGAAACAGCAAATCGCAGAAAAACGCAGAAGGATAGAGGATTACAAATTCGCTTCATAAATCGTGAACAAAACTGTTCACGCCGGCGACTGTTCACGAATTGCACACCGCCATACCTCACAATGTTCACTATTCTGCCGGATAGGGGTATTACAAAAATCGCTGAAACCGTCTTAGTTTCAGCGATTTGCGGCATCTTGCCGATTTGTTCTGTGATCCGCCTGGGGCTCGAACCCAGGACCCCAACATTAAAAGTGTTGTGCTCTACCAGCTGAGCTAGCGAATCTCCTTGGGCTTGGGAGAGATAGTGTTGTTCCTCTCAAAAGCGATGCAAAGGTAGGCATTTATTTTTAATTGGCCAAATTTTTTTGTGTGTTTTTAGAGGCGGTGAATGAAAATGGGCTCAAAAATGGACTCTGGGTTCAAAAATGGGCATTGCAACAGTTGATTCTGCCACACTTCCGGGTAATAGAATTTACATTCAAGGTACTTTTTGGTTGGCCCCTCTTGGGCCTGGAGTGTATCGGAGACTGGGTTCGGCCTCGCTGCATCTTGAGTAGCACAGGCTTCCTTGTGGAGACTATAAGTTCACATTAAAGCTTGCCCCGGTGTCCCATAGACAGTATGGCTGCTGAGTATAGACGCAAAACGTCCAGGCAAAATGTATCGCCTGGACGTTTTTTCCATTGTCTTATGTGAGGTAGTGCTGCTCAATCATCCTGCCTGTGGAGCCGGTCATATTCTGCGTCTGAAACCGGTTCGAGCCAGATGTTTTCCGTGCTTCAGCCGGGTACACTGAATGCGAGGTGCGCAAACCAAGAGCCCCTCGCCGCTCCATGCCAGTGCTTGACGTTGGCGGGGATATGGATTACTGTGCCGGGAAGAATTTCCACCGCAGGTTTCCCCTCTTCCTGATACCAGCCACGTCCGGCCACACCGACGAGCATCTGCCCGCCACCCGTGTCTGCCTTGTGGATATGCCAGTTGTTGCGGCATCCTGGCTCGAATGTCACATTGGCAAACGGAACCTGAGAGTCGGAAATCGTGGCGAGATAGCTGTTGCCGATGAAATACTTGGCGTAAGCTGTGTTAGGTTCGCCTATAGGGAATATCATCGAGCGTGCAAACTCTGCCTTTGCATCATCTCCCTTGATATCATCGTTCCATACATCCTTTGCGAGACGGAAAGCAGCCCATGCCTTCGGCCATCCGGCATAGAACGATATATGTGTCAGTATCTCGGCAATCTCGGTGCGGGTTATGCCGTTTTTTTCGCTTCCTGTAGATGATATGTCAGCGAACTGTCGGTTATCCCTTGCGAGATAAGCGATGTGATTGTCACAAGACTGCGGTCGCGCAATGAAAGTCACTATGTTTGCATCAGATTAGCTGACGGGGCGCTCAACGGGGGCTGTCTGCCCCCTTGCCGCTAAGGCTTTCCCCCGAGAGGAGTGAGGAGAAAAGATAGACGTAAGGGCAATTGCATGTAAATTTGTAAAAGCAAAATACATTAACAGCAAAACCGATACGTCTATGGTACAAATTAACAAAAAAGATTTCAGCGGACAAAATATCTCTATTGGTATTGACGTCCATCTGAGAACATGGAGTGTCACGGTGCTCACCCCCTCTGGGTTTATGCGCACTCATACTCAAAAGGCTTCGGCCAAAGAGCTCTTTGAACATTTGAACAAGCATTATCCTAACGGTAGCTACCATGCAGCCTACGAGACGGGGTTTTCGGGCTTCTCGACCTATTATGCCCTGACTGAGCTTGGTATAAAATGCACCGTGGTACATGCGGCTGACGTTCCGACCACCCAGAAGGAAAAGGTCTCGAAGTCAGACCCGGTGGATTCAAAAAAGCTGGCCAAAGCCCTTATGCGCGGCGAGCTCGGCAGTGTGTACATTCACTCGAAGGACAGCCTCGATGACCGTGCGCTGGTACGCCACCGCGCCACTATTGTGAAGCTTTCCGGCGGCATAAAATCCAGAATCAAGCATCTGCTGTACCACAACGGCGTGGAGTACCCCGAAGAATATTTCCGAAGCAACCGACACTGGACAAGAAGTTTCATAACGTGGTTGCAGAATGACGTGCGGTTGCTCTCCGACACCCGGGTCTCGCTTGACCTGCTCATTGCCGAGGTACTCCATTACAGGGAACGCCACCTTGATGTCAACCGCAGATTGCGCTCGCTGGCGCGCAGCGACAGGTATGCCGAGAAATACGGCATCCTGATGTCGGTTCCCGGCATTGGTTCGACAATTGCCATGAGCCTGCTTACCGAGATTGATGACATCGGTCGCTTCAGTAACCAGCGCCAGTTCGCATCGTTCCTCGGACTCGTGCCGATGATGTCATCAAGCGGCGACAAGGAATACGTCGGTGAGAAGACTTTCCGGGGAAACAAATTCCTCGGTCCAAAAATAGTCGAGGCCTCATGGATAGCCATACGGCACGACGCGGAACTCTCCGCAAAGTTCGGCGCATTGTGCACTCGCGGAATGAAGTCGCAGGAAGCCATAATCCGGATAGCCCGCAAGCTCTCCAACATAATATTTTCCGTACTGAAATCAAACCGCAGATATGAATGCCGTTAGATAATGCGACACACAAAAGTCTTATAGGCAAATACAGTAAGACGGCTACTCTCGCCTCCTTGATGAGCCTTGGCTGCATCTAAAAGAAAGGTTGTGGCGTCTTTCCTATTATGCTGAATAAGTAAACTGTCAGCCCGATGGGGCGTGACTGATAGAAGTTTGCCTGATAGGACTTTTTTTACTACAAGGCATTTCGGGCTCTAACCGATTGCCGGTTATTTGATTGGGGCAGAGGCCTCGATCATGACTCTTTTGTGCCTACACAATCGGCACAGAAATATAAGCAATTGATTTTTAACGTTAATCTTTTCTAAATCTCAACGAGAATTTTGGAATACAACATAGAAGGAGGTCATTGCGGCTCCACACCTCGCCGAACAGGATGTCATCGTTAAGTCGGGCGAACTCCGGCGCGAAATCGCCAAGTTGCTGTCGGCCCGCCTCTGAACTATTTTTTGTTGAGCCATCACTACTGTCCACTAAAAATGGACGGGGTTAAAAATTAAATAAATTCGGTTCACTTGAACCATAGAGAACTTTGACATCGTTGATATTCTTTTTGTCGAACAGGTCCCGTATTATCAAAAGTATAACGTTATCCAAAGCAATATTGACTATGAACATGTATATCATTGCACACCAATTTATCTTTAAGATAATATGTTTGGATAATATTAAACTATTGACATAATTTATGTGTTAAAATGATAAACTTCTAAAATTTACAGCCAAGACTACCTCAATTTCCTCTTTCGATGAACTCATCCGGAATTGTTCAAGACAAATGGATGAATCAGGCTATTCCCCCGGCTGCGTAAAAGTCCACATGCGCCGATGGATACTCCATGTGTTGCCTTACCTTAAAAAGATCGGAGCAACGGCTTATACTTGTGAGATTGGGAGGCGGTTCCTATTTGAGACACTTCCAACACTTACTCCGTCCGCACAAAGACGGTATAAGCGAAGTATCAGAATATTAGATGCATTTCTCCAAACCGGTAACATACCTAAACATGCCAAACGTGTCGCAGACCCCCCATTACCCGGCGAAATAGGAGCTGTCTGCAAAGAATTCCTTGTCTATAAGATAGGACAACGTTGCCGGCTTATTACCGTTGAGAATTATCAGAGACTTCTCTCATACTTTGTGACATCATTAAATGTCTATGGAAAGACCACTTTTGCCCAGATAGAAGAGTCCGACATCATTGCGTTTCTCAATGTGGAGGAATCGAAAAGCAGCCGTCTTAGCACCATGAGGCAATTCTACCGGTATGTATCTAAAAGGCATCCCGACATAAAGGATATGACATATATCTTTGAGTTCATGCATTCGACGAGAACAAGTAGATTGCCATCGACATATGAAAGGGACGAAATTAAGGCCATAGAATCCCATGTTGATCGTAGCGGCCCGATAGGTAAGCGCACATATGCCATGCTCCTCCTTTCCACGAGGCTCGGTTTAAGGATTTCCGACATCATCGGACTTACATTCGACGATTTGGACTGGGACAGATCCATGCTGAATATCATTCAAGCGAAAACAGGTAGAACCGTTGAACTGCCTTTGTTGAAAGATGTCGGAGAGGCGATTGTGTCATATCTGAAAGTAAGACCAAAGACATCAAGCCCCAATATTTTTGTGACTCATGTACTTCCATATACCCCAATGAACCGATCCGGTGCAGCAAGACACATTTCAAATGTGATTGTGGGAAGCAACATACATACCGCCGGACGTAAACACGGGCCTCATTCAATGCGGTTTTCACTTGCGACCCGTCTGCTCCAGCAAGGGACAGGGCTCGTGTGCATCTCTGAAACGCTGGGCCATAGTGGGAC
>CAJTEX010000029.1:24306-26848 GCA_910575615.1 Bacteroidales bacterium
ATCTGGAACGTTTTGTAGCCATGAAGGATGCCGGCGGTCTTAGTCCCCGCAGCGGACTCTATGACGCATTGCGTCTTTTTGACCGATTCGCCACTCAGGAAAGTATCCCTAATGTAGAGCTGAGGGCAGAAACAATAGCCCATTGGGTTGAGAAAACCATGTCCGGGAACAAGCCCGCAACAATATATGAGAAGATTAGCGCCATCGGTCAGTTCTGTAAATATCTTATCAGACTCGGAATAAAATGCGAGGTGCCGGCATATCCTCGCAAACCCAAAAAGACGTATACGCCATATATCTATTCCAGGGAGGAAATACAGAAGATTTTTCGAGCAGCCGACGCCTTACGCCTTGGTTCGTTGCGCTATCATTCAGTAATATTTTCAGTCCCGGTTCTTCTTCGGCTTCTTTACTCGACCGGTATGAGAATCGGAGAGGCGTGCAGCCTGAAGAATTCAGATGTTGATATACAAACGGGTAAGATAACCGTCCGGAATACGAAAAACAGGCAGGAACGCCTACTGCCTATAATCCCTACGCTTCAATATGCAGTAACGCAATATCTTGATTATAGGAGAAAACTACCTGTCAAAAACATAGATAATCCCGACTCTTATTTTTTGGTGAATCTCAGGGGCGATAGGCTACATCCGAGCTGCATAGGCGCATGGTTCCATAAGATACTCAGGGATGCTGACATAAAGTACATACCCGGAATTGGACCGAGGATACACGACCTCCGACACACCTTTGCCGTGCATGCTCTTGACCGGATGGCAAAAGAGGGCCGTGATGTTTACTGCATCCTGCCGGTACTGTCCGTGGCGTTAGGGCACAAATGTGTCACCGACACTGAATATTATGTCAGAATCACCAATCAGGCATATCCAGACTTCTCCGAACTGACCACACCCATATCAGAATACGTATTCCCAACGATAAAAACAATATAGTTTATGAACAGGACAGAAACATATATAGCCAGATACATCGGAAACTTCTTTTCGGTCTATTTGTGTGCCGAGAAAGGTTGCAGTCCCCGCACTGTAAGATCTTATGCCAATGCGTTGTCATCATATATTGATTTCATTGAAACGACACAACACATTCGTTCAGAACGTATCACCACGGCGTATGTCACAAAAAAACTTGTGCTTGAATACCTTTCATGGCTTGAGGACAAGAAAAATGTCTCGGTATCAACCCGCAATCAGCGGCTTGCCGCTATCCACTCGTTATGCCGATACCTGCAACGTGTTGATGTGCCTCATATTGACAGATGGCAGGATGTGTTGACCATAAAAACAAAGAAAGGTACTGCCAAGCCCATGTTGTTTCTATCAGTTGACGGAATCAGGCTGTTGCTAAACCAAATTCCAACAGACACAATCAGCCACCGACGAGATCTTGCCATGCTGGCACTGCTCTATGACACAGGGGCGAGGGTCAATGAGCTGGTACTTTTACGTCCCTGCGACCTTCACCTTGAAGAACCGGCGTATCTGGTTCTTCAAGGGAAAGGAAACAAAAACAGGGCGGTGCCGCTGCAAAAGAAGAACGTGGCACTACTGACCGAATAACTTAATGACAACCTTCTGCATCGGCCGGAAATGCAGACGGAACCATTATTTAAAAATAGAGTTGGAGGACGGCTCACATGTGCAGGGGTAACGTATATACTTATGAAATACATCCGAAAGGCTCATTCTGCCAATCCTGATTTAGTTCCTGTGAAACTGTCTCCGCATTGCCTACGTCACACAAGGGCAATGCATCTTTTGCAAGCCGGAGTGAATCTTGTATATATCAGAGATATTCTCGGACATGTCTCAATCCTGACTACTGAAATATATGCCCGTGCGGACTCCAGGCAGAAACGGGAGGCTCTGGAGAAAGCATACAGGGATGTCATCCCCGAGACTTCAGATGATGGATCGAGACCTTCTTGGGAAACAGACAGGAGTCTTAAAGAATGGCTTAAAAGGCTTGGTTCCAGAAATCATTAAATAATCAATAGCGATGACGTCTTATCCTGTCAATAAGAATCGCCGGGTTGATGCTTACTCCATCACATTTTAAAGTGATGTGAAGATGGGGACCAGTAGAACGACCAGTGGAACCGGCATTCCCAATCGAATCTCCCGCTAAAACCAAGCTCCCTTCGGACACAAGACACCGGCTTAAATGATAATACTCAAAAGCATACCGACCACTACGGACTATAACATACCGGCCCCTGCTATTGTCAAAACCCACCTCGGCAACCACTCCCGCGAACATTGCATATGTCGGTTCTCCGGCAACTGCTTTTAAATCCACGCCATTATGCCATCTGGATTTTTTTGTAAACGGATCTGTACGCCTCCCAAAATGGGATGTAACAATAATCTTTCTCAGTGGAGCTGACAAAATAGATCTTTTCTCTATATGTTTTGACAATGTAAGGGCTGATTTATTATCACAAGAATAACATCCAAAATCCAATGTATAACCATGAGTATAGAAGCTTTTTATATCATTACTTTGGATAACGTTATACTTT
>CAJTEX010000030.1 GCA_910575615.1 Bacteroidales bacterium
CAAAAATCAAGGCGTTCAGAACACAGTTCCGGGGAGTCGGCGACATCAGGTTCTTTATGTTCAGACTGGCCACTCTATACTCTTGACATCACCCTCCGCCCACCGGAAAAATCCGCTGACCCCAATTTTCTTTCCTACAAAATTTCCAGCCTAAAAAATCGCCGTTTTCTGCTAAAAAACATCTTTTAACGTTTTTCTCCCTATAATCCGGACATTCAAACATAGGCGGGAGCTACAATGCGCTCCACGACGAGACCGGCGAGCGTCATCCCGAAAATTGCTGTGACATGACACAACGACCCGTTGACCGCCACTTTGTTGAACCCCATAGCGGAATCCTTGCCTGACACTTCCCCGAGGTTAGGCAACAGTTCGGGGGAATAGACACAACGGAATTTCCGGCGGGGGAATTCTCCAGATTTCTTGAACTTCCGGCGCAATGCAGCCGCCAGCGGGCAGCCCTGCACCTTCCAGAACTCCGCCACTGATATTTTTGTCGGGTCGAGCTTCAAGGCCGCACCCATGGAAGAGAACACCGCCGGACGGCGGGCCGCCGTCGCGTTGCGCAACAACAAAGCCTTCGCTGCCAGGGAATCTATGGCATCAATCACAAAATCATAATCCTCGAAGTCAAAACTTCCGGCAGTCGCCTCCGTGTATTCCATCTCAAGCGCCGAGACATCAATCCCGGGGGCCACCATCAGAATCTGCCGCCTCATCGCCTCGACCTTGACCTCCCCCACCGTGGAGAGGTCGGCCTCTGACTGGCGGTTGATGTTGGTGGCCGAAACCCGGTCAGCGTCAACGATGGTGATATGGCCTACACCTGTGCGCGCGAGCGCCTCGGCAGTCCAGCTCCCGACACCCCCGACCCCAAAGATTATAACACGCGCACGGGAAAGCGCATCCATGGCAGCGCCACCCACGAGACGGCGCGTGCGGTTGAAAACCAACGAAGGGTCGATATTTTCCATTGTCATCTGCTTGATTGACATTATGCTTTCGTGCCATGGAGAAAGATAACTCCTCCACACCGGCAAAGGTACGAAAAGTTTTTCACGCCGCCGGGAGGGAAGTCCGGAAAAAATTAGTAACTTTGCAAACGGTTTTCAACACATTATAGACTTACCGACTTATGCGCAGTCCACGCAAAGCTTATCTGCTCCTTGAAGACGGCACTCTTTTTGAGGGCAAATCTTTCGGTTATGAAACCCCAGCAGCGGGAGAAGTGGTGTTCAACACCGCCATGACCGGTTATCCCGAAAGTTTGACCGACCCCTCATACGAGGGGCAAATACTCGTCACCACTTATCCGATTCTCGGCAATTACGGCGTCCCCCCCGAAAGGGAGAAGGACGCCGTCAGTGAATTTCTCGAAAGCTCAAAAATCCATTGCCGCGGCATTATCGCCCAGGATTACAGCTGGGAACCGAGCCACTGGCTCTCGACCCGCTCGCTCGACCAATGGCTCAGCGACGAGAAAATCCCCGGAATCTACGGCATCGACACCCGCGCCCTGACAAAACACCTGCGCGAGAAAGGCTCGATGCTGGGCAAAATCTATTTCGACACCCCCGATGAAATCGAGTTCTCAGACCCCAATGTCGAGAACCTCATCGCCAAGGTCAGCTGCCCCGAAGTTGAAATCCACGGCCAGGGGGAAAAGACAGTGGTGCTTGTCGACTGCGGCACAAAATACAACATCATCCGCTGCCTCACACGCCGCGGAGTGAAAGTGGTGCGTGTCCCCTGGAACCATGATTTCTCCACAATCCCCTACGACGGACTGTTCATATCAAACGGCCCCGGAAACCCCGATTTCGCCGAAGAGACCGTGGCCAACATACGCAAGGCGATGGAGACCGGCAAGCCGATTTGCGGCATATGCATGGGCAACCAGCTGCTGGCCAAAGCCGCCGGAGCGAAGACCTACAAGCTCAAATATGGCCACCGCAGCCACAACCAGCCGGTAAGGCTTGAAGGCACCAACACCTGCTATGTGACCTCGCAGAACCATGGCTACGCCGTCGACCAGGACACACTGCCGGCCGACTGGGAGCCGATGTTCACCAACATGAACGACGGCACCAACGAGGGCATCCGCCACAAGGAAAAGCCCTACTTCTCGGCGCAGTTCCATCCCGAGGCATCCTCAGGCCCGCGTGACACAGAGTTCATCTTTGACAAGTTCATCGAAATGCTCTGAGACCAACCATCACCCCAACCCCCACACCACCAGATTCCAAACCATGATGAATCCCCAGCAGTCCAATATAAAGAAAGTGCTTCTCCTCGGTTCCGGTGCCCTGAAAATCGGCGAGGCGGGCGAGTTTGACTATTCCGGTTCACAAGCCCTAAAGGCGATGAAGGAAGAAGGCATCTCCACAGTGCTCATCAACCCCAACATCGCCACTGTGCAGACCTCCGAAGGGTTCGCCGACAAGATTTACTTCCTCCCCGTGACCCCCTATTTCGTGGAGCGCGTCATCGAGAAGGAGCGTCCCGACGGCATCCTGCTAAGCTTCGGCGGCCAGACCGCCCTCAACTGCGGAGTGGAGCTTTACGATTCCGGCGTGCTGGAGAAATACGGCGTGGAAGTATTGGGCACCCCTGTGCAGGCCATCAAAGACACCGAAGACCGCGAGCTCTTCGTCAAGAAGCTCGACGAAATCGAGGTGAAGACCATCAAGAGCCAGGCCGTGGAGACTACCGCAGCCGCGCTTGCCGCCGCCGAGAAACTCGGTTACCCGGTGATTGTCCGCGCAGCCTACGCCCTCGGAGGACTCGGCAGCGGATTCTGCGACAACCCCGAGCAGCTTGTGGCCCTGACCGAGAAAGCCTTCTCATTCTCACCGCAGGTGCTGGTTGAGAAGTCGCTCAAGGGATGGAAAGAGGTCGAGTATGAGGTTGTCCGCGACCGGTATGACAACTGCATCACGGTCTGCAATATGGAGAACTTCGATCCACTGGGAATCCACACCGGCGAGTCTATCGTCGTGGCCCCCTCCCAGACACTCTCCAACGACGACTACCATTACCTGCGCCAGCTTGCCATCAAGATTATCCGCCATGTCGGAATCGTCGGCGAATGCAACGTCCAGTATGCCTACGACCCCGACTCGATGGATTACCGTGTGATTGAGGTCAACGCCCGACTGAGCCGTTCGTCGGCCCTCGCGTCGAAGGCGACCGGTTATCCCCTGGCATTCGTGGCCGCCAAGCTCGGCCTTGGCTACGGGCTGTTCGACCTCAAGAACTCCGTGACCCGCGAGACATCGGCCTTCTTCGAGCCGGCGCTCGACTACATCGTCTGCAAGATTCCCCGCTGGGATCTTGGGAAATTCCACGGTGTGCGCCGCGAAATCGGCTCTTCGATGAAATCTGTCGGCGAAGTGATGGCCATAGGCCGCACTTTCGAGGAGGTCATCCAGAAGGGACTGCGCATGATTGGCCAGGGGATGCACGGATTTGTGGAGAACCGCGAGCTGAAAATCGATGACATCGACCAGGCCCTCTCCGAACCTACCGACAAACGTGTGTTTGTTGTCGCCAAGGCTTTCCAGCAAGGCTACACAGTCGACCGCATCCATCAACTCACAAAAATCGACCGCTGGTTCCTCGAAAAGCTCCACAACATCATCGTGACCGACAACGAGCTGCGCGCATACGATGAAATTTCCAAACTGCCGGCCGGATTGCTCCGCACCGCCAAGGAGCAGGGCTTCAGCGACTTCCAGATTGCGCGAGCCATCAAAAAGGAGAACCTCGATGTAACCGGGGCCGACAACCAGGAGGTGCGCAAGGCACGCAAAGAACTGGGAATCCTGCCGGTGGTCAAACAAATCGACACACTCGCAGCCGAGTATCCTGCCCAGACCAACTACCTCTATCTGACCTACAACGGGGCGACAAACGATGTCAACAACCTCGGCGACAAACGTTCGGTGGTGGTTCTCGGCTCTGGAGCATACCGCATAGGCAGCTCCGTCGAATTTGACTGGTGTTCGGTCAACGCCCTGATGACCGTGAAGAAGCAGGGATGGCGCTCGGTGATGATCAACTACAACCCCGAGACGGTCTCCACCGATTATGACATGTGTGACCGCCTCTACTTCGACGAGCTGACATTCGAGCGTGTGATGGATATCCTCGAGCTGGAATCGCCCCACGGTGTGATACTCTCCGTCGGGGGCCAAATCCCCAACAACCTCGCCACTCGACTCGACGACGAGGGGGTCAACATCCTCGGCACACGCGCGTCATCAATCGACAACGCCGAAGACCGCCACAAATTCTCGGCCATGCTCGACCGCATAGGCGTGGACCAGCCCCGCTGGCGCGAGCTGACAAGCTTCGCCGACATCGACGAATTCATCAAGGAGGTCGGTTTCCCGGTACTGGTGCGTCCCAGCTACGTCCTCTCGGGGGCCGCGATGAATGTCTGCTCCAACGAGGAGGAGCTTCACCGCTTCCTGAAACTTGCCGCCAATGTGTCGAAGCTCCACCCCGTGGTGGTGTCGGAGTTCATCCAGAACGCCAAGGAAATCGAGATGGATGCCGTGGCCCAGAATGGCGAAATCAAGGCATACGCGATTTCAGAGCATATCGAATACGCCGGAGTCCACTCGGGCGACGCCACCATACAGTTCCCGCCCCAGAAACTCTATGTCGAGACAATGCGCCGCATCAAAAAAATCTCCACGAAGATTGCCAAGGCCCTCGACATCTCAGGCCCGTTCAACATCCAGTTCCTGGCCAAGAACAACGACATCAAGGTAATCGAGTGTAACCTCCGCGCCTCTCGCAGCTTCCCCTTCGTGTCAAAGGTCATCAAGCTCAACTTCATCGACCTCGCTACCAAGGTGATGCTCGGGTTGCCGGTAGAGAAACCCAACAAGAGCCTCTTCGACCTCGACTATGTGGGCATCAAGGCATCACAGTTCAGCTTCTCGCGCCTCCAGGGCGCCGACCCGGTGCTGGGCGTGGATATGGCTTCCACCGGCGAAGTAGGCTGTATCGGTGACGACACATCCGAAGCTGTCCTCAAGGCAATGCTTTCTGTAGGCTACAAAGTGCCGCGCAAGACAGTGCTGCTCTCGACAGGCACACCGCGCCAGAAAGCCGACATGCTCGACGCGGCCCACCGCCTCCACAACCACGGATTCACCATTTACGCCACCGAAGGCACCTGCCGGTTCCTCAACGAGAACGGCATACCAGCCATCCGCGCATACTGGCCCACCCAGCCCGAGAGCCAGCCCCAGGTCATGCAGTTGCTCCACGACAAGAAAATCGACCTCGTAGTCAACCTTCCCAAGAACCTCTCGTCGGCCGAGCTTTCCAACGGCTACAAAGTGCGCCGCGCGGCCATCGACCTCAACATTCCCCTGTTGACAAACGCCCGTCTGGCTTCGGCATTCATCGATGCCTTCACCACCCTCTCCCCCGCCGACATACAAATCAAGTCGTGGGACGAATACAAATAATCCATCCGACAAATCACAGATGAACAAACATCCGGCGACACCTCGAGTGCCGCCGGATGCTTGTTTTCACAGACATGATATAACCTATCTTCTGTCATACGAGTTAACTATACTAAATTATTGCTGTCCGGTAAAACTTTGACATGATAGGAAATGGACTATTTTTATCTCATACAGCATGAAACAGACTCGTATAGATGTCTTTTAAGGGCTTTTTGATGCTTAATGCTACCAATTTCACATCGCCTCAAATGACAAGCCCTTTTTCGTAAAACAGGTGTAACTTATTATATTTGTAGAGAATATATGATTTTGTCTTTTTTTACCGGACAGCAATAATACTAAATAACAGATTGTTATAATATTGATGTTGTACTCTGATTGTGTACTGATTAGTTGGATAAATCGAAAATGGCAGGTCCAATTTTGGAATTATTAAGGGATGTTTGTTATATTAAATTCGATTCGATTCTTTTTCGCTGAGTTTCCGAAGATTTGAGAGCTTGAGTGACAGGGCATTGAGAAAAAATCGTTAATTTTGCAGTTGATGACCACAGAGCTAACGGTTAAGAAATATATTATATGAAGAATATAATTTTAGTTTCACTGATTATCATTCAGTCGTGCGTAGCATTTTCTCAGAATTACTGCGTGAACGACACCATTGTCCGCGAAATTCAGTTCCCTCTTACTCTGGACGACAAAACCGAATTCTTCTATTTCAATGATGAATGGATTCCGGGGGCATACCCTGGTCTGGTATCGGCCGACTCCATTCAGAAAGCGGAGGTAAAAAACGACGAGTATGGAAATCGCGCCTTATTTTTCACCGTTTCGCCTGAATGCCTTGCACAAATAAAAACGGAAGCGCGAAAAATTTGGGTAGACCTTGACACTCGCTGTGAGTTTCCCGGAGGCAATGGAAAACTCAAAGAATGGCTTGATGAAAACATACGTATTCCCGAGGGATTCAAAGGTAGCGAACGAGTATTGGTGAAATTTACCGTTCATCCTGACGGCTCAATCAGCGACCCGACAATTTTTCGCCGACCGAGCAAGAACGAGGCCGTCAATCAAGAGGCGTTAAGACTTGTGAATGCGTTGCCCAATTTCCGCGTAAAATACTATATTCCCCACTTAAAGAAAAGCTTCACCTATTATCTTCCAATCACTTTCAAAGAGCCGGGCGCGATATTTATAAGAGGAGGAGAAAGCTCTTTTATAAATCAGTTTCCCGAAATTGAACCCAAAATCAAGCAATTATATGAGAATTTGGTATTTGCCACTGCCAAAGACCCGAATTTCAATATTGCTGACATTTGTACTGCCGGTTTTATCGAGCGTCTGGAGAAAGCCAATGACTCCGACTCCAAAGGTTATGCAACGTGGCTTCTAAGGTCGGGTATGCAAGATGGTGATGACACACCTTCTCGTGTTATATCTATAGTTCCAGGTGTCGACAACACAGCAATAGTTAATTGGTCGGACATGGGACACAAAGGTTCTACCACCTTTACGCTTGTTAAGTCTGATGGAGAGTGGAAAATCAACAATGCCACTGTTCCTGACGGATATAATACATTATAAATATATTCTAAACTTAATTCAGTGTAAGGAAGCTAAGGAAACCACAAGTGATTAGCCTGTGGCTTCCTTGGCGTCATCTGATTCCGAAGCTTTTCTTGACAGTCTGTTTCAGTGACTGCCACTTCTCTTTTATTGCTGTCCGGTAAAACTTTGACATGATAGGAAATGGACTATTTTTATCTCATACAGCATGAAACAGACTCGTATAGATGTCTTTTAAGGGCTTTTTGATGCTTAATGCTACCAATTTCACATCGCCTCAAATGACAAGCCCCTTTTCGTAAAACAGGTGTAACTTGTTATATTTGTAGAGAATATATGATTTTGTCTTTTTTTACCGGACAGCAATACTTCTCTTTAAACCATTGGAAGACTCTCTTGCCGCCGAAATGGAGACGGTAGTTGTTGTCATCGGTCGGGTCTGGTTTGATTTGTACCTCGACTTTCCCGACATCCACATCTTTCTCCTCATAGGGGTCATAGAGCGTTGCGCCGGATCTGAATGACCTCGGCATTCCGTCAAGTAACGCTGTTATAACACATACTGCTATATATTTCCCAGGGCAAAAGCATCCTGTGAGTCAGATTATAGACATGCTGCGGGCAAGGCGGCAGGCCTCCACCGAGTTCCTCACCTGGAGCCGGGCAAGAATCTCCTGGCGGTGACGGCTGACGGTATGACGGCTGATATTCAGCTCATCAGCGATTTCCTGGCTTGTTTTGCCTTTGTTTATCAACGACAGCACCTGTTTCTCGCGGCTGCTCAATATGCGCCCGTCATCGGCCGGGGTCAATTCCTCCGTCACACCGGTCAAAGAGTCAACCACAACACTCCGGGCGGCCAACCCGAATGTCAACGGCCCGTAAATACAGACGGCATAACGCACCGCCCCGCTGACTGCGTCGTAGACATAATACATCCGGTGGAGGACATCGACCATCTCCCCGTCCTTTTCCCTGAACCTGAGACGCGACGCAAGATAATACCGCCCCCTGCGCGTTGGCGGCTGCCTCCTCACGAAATGCAGAAACCGCAACTCGGCGACAAATTTCTCTGTCAGCTCCTCCTCGGGTATCAGCGACAATATCCGTTTCTCCCAGATTGAATCCTCCTCATCGTAGCCGTCAAGGCCAAGCCGCCCAGCGAAGCCTCCAGCGAATATCCGGCTTGTCGAGCGCGACAAATCGCTCACCACCGCCACCACATTCTCAACCTCCGCCATGCCTCTGGCATAGGCCACCGGATTGATGGTCATATCTGAAATATCATCAAAAGGCTGGCTCTTTAATATGCGGTCAAGTTTCCTGAAAGCAGACTCCATAACGACAGGTCGGTGAAAAATGGTTATTTATAGTCATTGCGCATCCCGTGGGATGCTGTTAACTTTGCAAAGTTAATAAATCAGTCTATCATATCCGACATGAAAAAACTAATAATAGCCGCCATAGGTCTGCTCTCTTGCTATTCCACAGGCGCACAAACACTTGAAAAGATGAACTGGTTCAACGAGCCGAAAGAGTGGAATATCTCTGGCGGCGAACTCTCCATGTATGTCACCCCGCATACCGACTACTGGCGTATCTCACATTACGGCTTCACCGTCGACGACGCGCCATTTCTTTATTCAGAATATGGCGGCGAATTCGAGGCCAAGGTCAGAATCTCCGGCGACTACAAAACGCGGTTTGACCAGGCCGGGCTGATGGTCAGAGCCGACCATGAGAATTACATCAAGGCCGGCATAGAATTTGTCGACGGCAAATACAACCTAAGCGTGGTGGCGACCCACCACACCTCTGACTGGAGTGTCATCCCCCTTGAAAAACCTGTCGAAGCCGTATGGATAAAGGCCGTCCGCCGTCTCGACGCCGTGGAGATATTCTATTCGTTTGATGATGTCGAGTACACAATGATGCGCAACGCCTGGATGGAAGCCAACCGCCCGGTTAAAATCGGAATGTTTGCCGCATCACCCGACGGAGAGGGCTTTGAAGCCCGCTTCTCAAGTTTTTCGGTGACCCATCTTCCTGACAAGACCCGCTCTCAATGGCTCGAACGCAACGCCGCTGAATGACAGCCTTAGGCATATGCCTCAATGACAGCCAGCGCGTTACCAAGTATCCGCCGCCATATCCCACGATTTCGATTCCATATGTCTGATTTTTTGCGTAAATTTGTATCGCGTTAAACAATCCACGCCCCATCAGATTCAATATGGCCCAAGAAATCCTGACGATAAACGATATCGCCCAACAGCTTGACCTGTCTGTGAAATCAGTCAGAAAGCTTGTCGCATCCGGCCAACTGCCTGCGACCAAAAGCAACTCCAGGTATCTCATCGCGAAGGAGGATTTTGAGGAATACTGCAGAAAATCTGAGCATAGGTGTGAGACTGCCAGCGACAAGCGCCAAACGGCTAAAACGTCTGAGCGGGTCAACTGGTGTGACATCTCGCCATATTGGGAGAATCCGCCGCAGTCTCATATGACATTCGTGGATCTTTTCTGCGGAGCCGGAGGCCTATCAAAGGGGCTTGAAATGGCAGGTCTTGAGGGAATTTGCGGACTCGACTGGTTCAATGAGGCATGTATGACATACAACCGCAACTTCAACCATCCTTTTGTCAATGGCGACATCAAGGACCAGGCCACAAAACGTCTGTTTTACGATACTGTCAGCCGACAGCTCGGCGACAGGCAGTTGAGCGTAGTCGCCGGAGGATTTCCATGCCAGGGATTCAGCATGGCGGGAAACCGCATTGTCGACGACCATCGCAATTCGCTCTACCTCGAACTCATCGAGATTGTCGGCCACCTGCAGCCGGAGTTTGTAATCTGCGAAAATGTAAAAGGGCTGCGCAGCATGCTTGGCGGGAAAGTCGAGCAGAAGATTCTCGCGGATTTCAGGGAAATAGGATACGAGATGAACGCCACGACCCTTTGCGCGGCCGACTATCATACCCCCCAGAAGAGGGAACGAGTGATTTTCATCGGCAACCGCATAGGCCGGGAGAACCGTCATCCCTCCCCCCTCCTCTCGCCACAGGAATATGTCACCACCGGCGCTGCCATAGCTGACCTGATGACCATGGCCGAAGACAAAGGTTTCAACCATGTCCCGACCAGACACAGGCCCGACATGGCCCGGCGTATGGCAGCCCTCCCCGAGGGGAAAAGCCTCTACAAAGGCTACTCCGACGCTTGGAAAAAATGTCCCTGGGATGAGGCATCCTGCACAATCAAGGAGAATCACGGGGGAGTCAACATCCATCCCCGTCTTCCGCGTGTGCTTACCGCCCGGGAGATGGCCCGCCTGCAATCATTCCCGGATGATTTCATTTTTGAAGGGCCGAAAAACAAACAGCTTGTGCAGATAGGCAACGCAGTGCCGCCACTCCTCGGCAAGGCCATAGGGCTTGCGGTCCGCATATCAAGCGGCGACCTGCGCAGTGACGCGTGAAGCATTACTCCCGGAGCCTAACCGACAACCGTAAGTCTTCAAAGCCCGGTAGCGGCGACAATATAGCCTGAATGTCAGGCTATATTGTCGCCGCTACCGGGTTATTCATCAACCAGCATGGGGATTCGTCCACATTCTGGTTGTAAAAGATGGTCACTCGAAAAGATGCGAGTAACGGGCCACAAGGGCATTGAAATGGGAGTCGTCGCGCAGTGGCGCGAGCGACACACGGCCAGTGTCGGCTACTGTGATTTCATATAGGTTGCCGTAGCCGAGCTTCAAAGCACGCTCAAGCGATTTCAATGCAAGCTCTGTCAATGTCGACTTCTCCGACTGGGCAACTGACTGATCTGCGGCAGCCTGGGCGTAAAGGCAAGCCAGGACAAAACTTAGGTGACCGTCTGTGTCGCGGTAATCGCGTTTCAGGCTGTCGGCCCAGGCCAAAGCCCCCTCGCGGTCGCCGGAGAATAGCAACGCGAAGCCACGGTAACTCTGTATGGCCGAAAGGGCCGACGTGGCTGCCTGGCTGTCGACAGTCTCATCTGCCATGTCAGGAGCAGTCATCGACACCACGCGGTTGTAAAGCGTCTGGGCATTGGCCTGCTGCTTCATACCGTCGGCCAGAACCCACGCGCGGTAGATGTAATTGCGCATCACATCTGGCTGGTCGATAATCATCGAGGCGTAGATGTCGTTGGCTTTGTCGAAATCACCGGCGGCGTAATCGACAAGGGCCTTGATTTCATGCACATTATTTGAGGAGTAGCCCTTGATGGCTGCATCCTTCAACGCCCTGAGGGCCTCGTCATTTTTGCCCTGGGCATACAATATGCGGGCCTTCGTGGCATAGAACTCACCGTTTTTACCGCCATCCATTGATATGGCGTGGTCGACATTGTCAAGGGCCTGGGGATAACGGCAGAGAGCCAGCTGACACTGGGCCATTGAGTTGTAAAGCCCCGCATACTCATACATGTTCTGGTCTATGAGCTTGCGGTAGTCGGCCAGCGCGGCGGCGTAATGGTCGTGGGCCTGGGCGATGAATCCACGTATGTAATAGAGCATACCCTGCTGGGGAGCATAAGAGATGGAGGTGCTGAGACCGGTTATCACCGCCGGGTAATCGACATTCGCCATGTCGATAAGTTCCTGGAAGGCTCGTGTGTTGTTGTCGATGGAGATCGCCATCAGAAGGTCCTCCACAGCCCCGGTGTTGTTGCCCTGCATACGGCGCACTGACGCCCGGCGGATGTAGATGTCACTGTCGGCCGACATCATCTCCACCGCCCCATCCATATACTCCGAGGCCAGACCAAGGTTGTTTTCCTTCACGGCCACACGGGCCAGACCTGTCAAAGCCTCCACACTGCGGGGATTGGAAGCACGCAGACGGGTGTAGTCGGCCTTGGCGGCAGCATAGTCGCCAAGCTCATACTCCTCGTTGGCCTTCTGGTAAAGGGCCATGAAGGAAGCCGAATCGAGTTTCAGCGCCTCCGAGAAGTCGGCAAGCGCCTCACGATGCTTGTTGAGCATCTGGTATATGTCGGCCCGCAGCATATACGCCTGGAAACGCAGGTCGCGGTTGGCCGCCGGAGCGTATTCAAGGGTCTTGTCTACATCGGCCAACGCCCTGAGATATTGGTTGAACTTATAGTACTCGTTGGCCCGGCGGAAATATATGTCGGCATCCTTGGGATTCGCCTCAAGTTCTTTGGCGTAGACATCAAGCATCGCCTGGGTCATAGGGTTGTCAATCGACTTCTGGCTCTGGGCCGAGACCGAGGCTATGGAAGCGGCCACCAGTGCAGCCGTCAGAAATTTCTTCATTTAAGTCAGTTGTTCGTTTTTTCCATTAACAATTTTTGGCCGCAAACCGTTCGCTGCCGTGCTTCATCATTTGTCGATGGCGTTGACAGCCATCCTCATGACGGTCAGCTTCTCGAGCAAATCGGGAAGCAGGTCTAAGCGCAACATGTTGGCACCGTCACTCTTGGCCTGGGCCGGATTCTGGTGCGTCTCGATGAAAATGCCGTCACATCCGACCGCGATTCCGGCACGTGCCACGGTCTCGATCATGTCAGGTCGTCCGCCGGTCACACCCGCCGTCTGGTTGGGCTGTTGCAGGGAGTGGGTGACATCGAGTATCACCGGGCAGCCGTTGCGGCGCATCTCGGGGATGCCTCGGTAATCGACTATCAGGTCCTGATAGCCGAAGGTGGTGCCGCGTTCGGTCACGGCCACATTGGGATTCCCCGCGTCGCGCACCTTCCTCACGGCATGCTCCATCGCGCCGGGCGACAGAAACTGCCCTTTCTTAATGTTGACCATCTTACCGGTCTCGGCGGCGGCCACAAGCAATGTGGTCTGACGGCAGAGGAACGCCGGAATCTGGAGCATGTCGACATATTCAGCCGCCATCGCCGCCTCCGGCTCGGTATGGATGTCGGTCACAGTCGGTATGCCGAAAGTCTCACCCACCTTGCGCAGGATTTTCAACGCCTCGATGTCGCCGATTCCGGTGAACGAGTCGATACGCGAACGGTTGGCTTTCCGGTAGCTGCCTTTGAATACATAAGGGATGTCAAGCCGTGAGGTCAGCTCCACGGCTTTCTCGGCAATCTCCAGGGCCATCTTCTCCCCTTCTATCACACAGGGGCCAGCGAGCAGGAAGAAATTGCCGATGGCCGAGGAGGCCAGATATTGAGGGAGAGGGGTATTCTTGTCGTATGTCATAATGCAATGATGTTTCTTGTGGTGTCAGCCGGCCGTGGCTTTAAGCTGGGCCGCGATATGGAAAGTCTGCAAGGCGGTCAGGGCGGCGGTCTCGGTGCGCAGCCTTGCATCTCCGAGCGAGACAGGCCTGAACCCCGCGTCAAGGGCCATCCTTATCTCCTCCTGGGAGAAGTCTCCCTCCGGACCGATAAGGATGACCGAATCCTCGCCCGGCCGGTATTCCTCAGCCAGCAGGTGGCGTTGCCCGTCATCGACGCAATGCGCTATGAATTTGCCTGGCAACTCCTTGTATTTATCAATGAAACGGGCGAAAGGGGTCATCTCCTCCACCACGGGCAGGAGGGCCTTCAGGCTCTGCTTCATGGCCGAGACAGCAGTTTTCTCAAGTCGCTCGCGTTTTATCTCCTTACGCTCGGAAAAACGGCAATGGAGCGGGATGAAGCCATCCATCCCCACCTCCGTGGCTTTCTCGACGAGCCATTCCATACGGTCCATGTTTTTGGTCGGGGCCACAGCAAGCAGCAACCGTCCTTTCCAGTAAGGCGGAAGGCTGTGGCGCTCTACAATCTCCACCATGGCGCGTTTGGGATGGGCGTCGACGAGGCGGACAGTAAACAATCCTCCCTTACCGTCGACCACCTCAAGGAGGTCGCCGGGCTGATGGCGCAACACCCTCACGCAATGGCCCGACTCAACTTCGGGCATCAACGGGTTATCCTCTATTTCCGGGCAATAAAAGCGTATCATCAGATGAGCCAGCTCATTGTTTGTCGTTAACGAATCCGTCAGGCAACGAATCTTCGTCGACAGCCTTGTCAAGGGTGATTTTATCCTTGGATTTCTTTTCGGGATTCTTGAACACGAGGAAGAACAACACAGCCACCACGAGGGCGTATCCGGCGAATATCAGCCAGGTGGTGTCCCAGTCGCCGACCAGAACGCCGTCAGACCAGTGGCAGTAGTGGTTGACCACAGCTCCGGCCGAGAGTGTGCCGATGGTGGCTCCAAGACCGTTGGTCATAAGCATGAACAAACCCTGGGCGGAAGCCTTGTTGGACGGGTCGCACTCATTGTCGACATACAGGCCTCCCGACACATTGAAGAAGTCGAATGCCACGCCATAAACGACGCATGACAGGAAAAACAGTATCACGCCGGGGAATGTCGGGCTGCCGACCCCGAATAATCCGAAGCGCAGCACCCAGGCTGTCATCGCCATCAGCATCACGGTCTTGATGCCGAAGCGTTTCAGGAAAAACGGTATGAGAAGAATACACAGGGCCTCACTGACCTGCGACACAGAGACGAGCATCGTACCGTTGTTGGCGGCGAAACTGTTGGCGATTTCCGCCACTGTGCTGCTCTTGAAGCTTGTCAGGAATGGTCCGGCGAAACCGTTTGTCACCTGCAACGACATACCAAGAAGCATAGAGAAGATGAAGAACAGGGCCATTTTGCGCTGCTTGAACAGCTTGAACGCGCTCAGGCCAAGCTGCTCGGTAAGCGACTGCCTGGGCTTGCTGACCAGCTTGCACTGGGGCAGGGTGAAGCAATAAGCGAAAAGCACAAGGCTCAGCACACCCGACACAAGAAACTGCATGTAGGTGTACTGGAATTTCGCGTCGCTCTGGGCGAATGTGAATCCGAGAGAGCCATCCTCCCATGTGGCGCAGTTGACAAACCACATCGTGACAATGAACCCTACGGTGCCAAGCACCCTGATGGGCGGGAAATCCTTGACAGTGTCAAGACCATGGTCTTTCAATATCGTGAAAGCGGCGGTGTTGGACAACGCGAGAGTAGGCATGTAGAATGCCACACTGACTGTGTAGACCGCCATGAACAATGTCTTGTCGGGCATATCGCTCTGTATGCCGAGCCAGCAAAGCATAATCATGGCAAGACCAGCCACGAGATGACACAGACCGAGCAGCCTCTGGGGTTGTATGAACTTGTCGGCGACGATACCCATCAGCGTGGGCATAAATATCGAGACGATACCCTGTATGGCATAGAACCAGGAGATTTCCTCTCCCATGCCGGCCCTGCCGAGATAATTTCCCATACAAGTCAGGTAAGCTCCCCATACGGCAAACTCCAGTAAGTTGAGCACCGAGAGCCGTATCTTAATGTTTCCCATCATATTTGTCTAAGGATTTTTGCGGTGCGGTTTAGATTCACATGTTAGTTATTGTCAGAAGAAAGGCTTCAAGGGCCTGTTATGTCTGGCAAAAGTAGTAATTTTTTTTGGTGTACATGCAAAACCTCAGTTAAAATTGTTAATAAATTGCTAACTTTGCGCAATCCTCAATCATAAACATCACTTACAAGAAATGACATCACAGTCACGCCCATACACATTCGACCGCGTGGTCAGGCTGCTCATCGGCTGCGCCATATTCGCTTTCATCATCTGGCTGCTCGACCTGCTGAAGGATGTGCTGCTTCCCTTCTGCGTGGCGTGCCTGATAGCCTACCTGTTCGAGCCTTTCGTGCAGTACAACCGCTCCCTGCTGCGGCTAAAAGGGAGAATCACGGCCATCTTCGTGACCCTCTTCGAGGCATTGGTGTTTTTCGGCATACTGTTATATATGTGTGTGCCGTCAATCATCACCGAGATGCATCAGATGGCCGACCTGCTGCGCAACTACGCCAACTCCGATGTGAGCATACAGTATCTCCCCCCGGAAATCCATGACATACTCAAGAGCAACATCGACTTCGAGGAGCTTGCCCACACACTGATGCAGCAAGACATGCGCAGCATCATCGACAAGGGGATGACGGTGATACACGGCGGCGTGCATGTGGTCCTCGGTGTCGTGGCGTGGCTAATCGTCTTCCTCTATGTCATATTCATAATGCTCGACTATGACAGGCTGATGCGCGGCTTCAAGCTGCTGGTGCCTCCGCGCTTCCGTCCGGTGGCATACAAGGTGGGCAACGACATCAAGGAGTCTATGAACCATTACTTCCGCGGACAAGCGCTTATCGCCTGCGTCGTGGCCGTGATCTACTGCGTCGGCTTCTCGCTGTGCGGGCTGCCCCTGGCGATAGTGCTTGGACTCGGCACCGCCGTGTTGTTCATGATACCCTACTGCCAATACCTCTCCATCATCCCTGTCACCCTGCTGTGCCTGGTCGACTCCGCCAACAGCGGCAACCATTTCTGGACACAGTGGTGGGAGTGCATGGGTGTATTCCTGCTGGTGCAGATTGTGGCCGACCTGATACTCACCCCCCGCATCATGGGGAAAGCCATGGGACTCAACCCGGCCATCATCCTGCTCAGCCTCTCGATATGGGGCTCGCTCTTCGGACTCATCGGCATGATCATCGCGTTGCCGCTCACCACACTGCTTCTCTCCTACTATGAGCAATATGTGATTATGCGCAACGATGACGAGCCGCCATCTCAACGCCTCAAGGAGGTGGAAGAGATAAAAGACATGTCTGAGATGCCTTTCAAAGACGGGAACGACTGATTTACGACCACTTTCGCGGTTTTTTGCCATCATTTATGTTGTACAGCTATTGTACGGACAGGAATCATTGCGTAATTTTGCAACAGTTTTTAACGCTAATATCCGATTCTTAACAGCCGAGGAGCTATAGCCAATTCTATCCAATCATCATAATCCATTCATTTCACAACGCAATGAGAAAACTGCTTTCAACATTGATCGCGCTGTGGCTGGCCAACATCGTGGCCATTGCCGCACCGGGCGCGTTTACGTCAGTGGGTATTGTCGTCGATGAATCCAACGAGCCGGTCACCGGTGCCACGGTATCCACTGCCGGCGGCAAAGCGTTGGGTGTCACCGACATCGACGGCAAATTCAAAGTGCAAGTGCCCGACGGCACCAGCGGCCTCACAGTCACATTCATCGGCTACAAACCGCTGACTGTCGACGCCAGGCAGAATGTCGGCACAATCGCCATGGAGGTAGAGTCGCAGATGCTCGCCGACGTGGTGGTCACCCAATCGCTGGCACGCACCCGCGAGACCCCGGTGGCCATCTCACAGATCAACGCCGCCGACATCGACTTCAAGCTCGGCAACCAGGAATTTCCAGAAGTGCTTAAGACCACTCCCGGCGTATGGACCACCAAGGAAGGCGGAGGCTTCGGCGACGCCAAGACCAACATGCGCGGCTTCAAGAGCGAGAACGTGGCCGTGGTCATCAACGGTATCCCCATCAACGACATGGAATGGGGTGGTGTCTACTGGAGCAACTGGGCCGGACTGAGCGATGTGGCCACATCCATCCAGACCCAGCGTGGACTCGGAGCCGGACTGCTCTCCGCACCCTCCGTGGGCGGCACCATCAACATCACCACCCAAAGCCTCGACGCCAAGAAAGGTGGCTCGGTATGGTACGGCATGGGCAACGACGGTATGAACCAAATCGGTCTCAAGCTCTCGACCGGCCTGATGAAAAACGGATGGGCCGTGACCATCCTCGGATCACGCCGCTGGAGCGACGACAACTACGTGCAGGGCACATGGTACAACTCCTACAACTACTTCCTGAATGTGTCTAAGCGCATCAATGACGCACACCAGCTGTCATTCACCGCGTTTGGCGCGCCCCAGACCCATGCGCAGCGCTCATCTTACGACGGCCTGACAATCGAGGGCTGGGCCACCACCGCCAAGCAATACATGGATGGCGAAAGCCAGTACCGCTACAACGCGTCATTCGGTTACCTCCTCAACGGACAGAAATCCACCGGTGCCAACTACAACCATTACCACAAGCCCCAGCTCTCACTCAACCATATCTGGGAAATCAACGACCACTCCTCCCTGGCAACCGTGCTGTATGCCTCATTCGCAAACGGAGGCGGCTACAAAGGTATGGGACGCTCGGTGTCATACAACGGCACAACCCTCAGCGGCGATTCCTGGTTTGGCTGCTCTGACGGGAACATCAACACCACATTCCGCAACCCTGACGGGACATTCGCCTACGACCAGATTCAGCTGATGAACCGCAACTCCGAGACCGGCTCCAACATGGTGCTGGCCGACAATGTCAACTCCCACAACTGGTATGGCCTGGTGTCGACCTACAAGCACTCCCTGCTCGACAACAAGCTCAACCTCACAGGTGGTATCGACATGAGATACTACAAGGCTTTCCACAAGGCCACCATCGTCGACCTCTTCGACGGCGAATACTACATCGACGACTATTACCGCTCTCGTGTGCAGCCCGAGAACTCCGCCGTGTTCAACAAGAACAACACCGAATGGGTCAACCAGAAACTCGGTGTGGGCGATGTCGTCTACCGCAACTTCGACGGTGTATCACACAACGAGGGGCTTTTCCTCCAGGGTGAATACTCCATGCTCGACCGCAACCTCAACATCGTGCTTTCCGGTTCGCTCAACAACACCGGCTACCAGCGCATCGAGCATTTCTACGCCGACGAGGCCCACTCAAAAAGCGCCTGGCAGAATTTCATCGGCGGCACCGTGAAACTCGGCTCCAACTACAACATCGACCGCCATAACAATGTGTTCTTCAACGTGGGCTACATCAGCCGTGTGCCTTTCTTCAGCTACGGTGTGTTCCTCTCGTCGCAGAATTCCAATATGCTCAACCCCAATCCCCTCAACGAGAAAATCATCTCATTCGAGGTGGGTTACGGCTACCACTCCCCTGTCTTCAGCGTCGATGTCAACGGCTACTTCACCAAGTGGATGGACAAGACCACATCCCGCTCGGTGCAGATGCTCGGCGAAATGAGCGGCCAGTATGGCTCATTCAACATGCAGGGGGTAAACGCCCGCCATATGGGTGTCGAGCTGGCCGCCACATTCCAGCCCACCAACTGGTTCACTCTCGAGGGAATGCTCTCCATAGCCGACTACATCTGGGACTCCAACCCGACGGGCTATTTCTACGGACCCGGCGGATTCCCGATCTCATCTCTCAACGGCACCCCTGCCACTGGCATCATGTCGGGCGACCACCTCTCGGCCAAGCTC
Organism: Bacteroidales bacterium; assembly: GCA_910575615.1. Lineage (GTDB taxonomy): Bacteria > Bacteroidota > Bacteroidia > Bacteroidales > Muribaculaceae > UBA7173. Next base: position 19,265 of record CAJTEX010000030.1, read on the forward strand.
AACCAGAAGGGAGTGAAGGTAGGCGGCTCGGCGATGACAACCGGAGCCATCTCGGCCACTTTCCGCCCCTTCAAGGGCTGGCGCATCGGGGCTGACTGGACTTTCCACGCCCGCAACTACTCCGACTACCAGGTCACCGCCTCCAACTTCAACCCCGGCACAGACCTCAACGTGCCCGACCCCTGGAGAATCCCCTGGGGCAACCAGCTCGACCTCTCGGCCAGCTACAGCTTTGAAATCGGCGGCATAAACGCGCGTCTCAGCGGAAATGTCTACAACCTCTGCGACTATCACTATGTGACCACCGCCTGGGGCAAGCTCGAGGAACCCGGCGCATGGGACAATGTCTTCCGTGTCTTCTATTCTTTCGGCCGCACTTATTCCCTGAAGCTGCGTCTTAACTTCTAAACCAAAAGAACAGAGATGAAAAAAACAATATATCTGCCGCTGCTGGCCATCGGAGCGATGGCAGCGCTCACCGGCTGCGACGAGAATGCCTGGAACGACCATCTCGACGGGTTTGACTCGACTTTCGCGCCCACCGAGGTGAAGACCATCGAATACACCCTCACCGACGCCGACTACGCGGCCATCGCCTCAAACAAGCAAAACAAGGCCCTGGCCGAGCAAAACGACGCGTCGCAGGCCTTGGCCGCACTCTCCGGCAACAAATATTTCACCGAGAAAATCACCGCCGCCGAATATGTGCCGGCCTTCTTAGGCTCGACAGCCCCATACATGATGTACACCGACGGCTCATCGATACGCCTTACCTACAACATCTCCGTCGGGTTGCCCGAAGAGGTGACCGAGTCGGCCGGAGCCTGGAACCTCTCGGTAAGCGAAGAATTCTACAAGACCGCAGTGTGGGAGAGCGACGAAAATTACATCGTGGGATTCGCCCCCGAGAAACCGGCCTCGCGCTACCTGCCGGCTGCCATACAGGCATCCATCGGCGCTGACGCGCAGGAGGGGAAATATGCCATCATATCCTACCTTGAGGCAGAGCAGAACCCCATCTTCGGCAATGTCGGAGGCGGCGACGAGCCTCCCTCCGGTTTCCAGATGTCTGATGTCCTCGGCGACATCGCCGCCGGCGACGGAGCGACGGTCGACGGCGTGGTAGGCGGAGCGTGCGGCGCAGGCTTCGTGCTGACCGACCTCGGCGGCTCCATCTTCGTCTACATGGGCGGAGGATATGACCCGACCACCTACCCGGTGGGCACCCAGCTTCACCTTGAAGGTGAAGCAACCTCTTTCAAAGGCAACCTCCAGATTGCCCAGGGAGCCATGATAGACAAGGTCGGCACCCAGGAATACACCTTCCCCGCAGCCACCGTCTATGACGGCGCAGCTCTCGACGCAGCCCTCACCCGCCCCGCCGACCAGCTGGCCATCTACGCCTCAATCTCTGGCAAGGTGGTTGTCTCGGGCAACAACATCAACATCGAGGTAGCCGGCGCGGAGACCGCCAAAGGGTCCATTTATTACGCCACCGACGCCCAGCGCGAGAAACTCACAGACGGGACGTATGTCGAGGTGACCGGATGGTTCATCAGCATCTCAGGCTCGCGTTACTGCAACTTCGTCGTAGACCACCTCAACTTCCTGACCAACGCTCCCGCCAAGGCAGGCAGCCGCGGACTGGCCGCACCCGTCTCCACCGTGGAGAAGAACGCTGTCTACCGCTACGACGGCTCAAGATGGGTGGTTCCCGAAAACTTCGTAATCCTCAACCCGGCCGACTACACTGCCATGGGACTCAACGGCTCACTCTCGCAGCCCGACGCATACCTGCCGACATTCCTCAAGCTGAAATATCCCTACGCCAAGGCCGACGACGTGAAGTATGTCCTCTACTACAACTCGGGATATGCCTGCGCCGAATACAATTTCAACGGTTCGGAATGGATCCGCTTCAACGGCGTGGAGACCGAGACCTCACAGTTTGTGCGCGCCGGAGGAAAATGGATGTTCGACCCCAATGTGACCATCAACCTGCCTTATGGAAAGGGGCAGACAGCTTCCGCTCCATTCTACCAGGCTTGCGTGGATTGGGTATATGAGAACAAGTGTGTGCCCCTGGGCGACACCTCCATAAAGTCTGGCAAATTCTGGGTCACCTCCTACGGCAACAACGACTATTACTGCGGCACCTCCTCCTACCAGAACAATGTCGACCTGCGCGCAGCGTCGGCCCGCGCCCAGTACAGCGCCGGATGGGAAGGCTACACCGACGAGGAAATCGTGGCCACGATGGAGGAAAGATGCGACCGCGAGGTGTTCCCCGCCGTGCTTTCCCAGTTCTACCCCGACGCCAAGCCTATCGACGGGCTGCAGGTAGTCTACACCATCAACTTCTACGCTTACGCGCTTACCCCGGCGGGCAACTACCGCACACTCCCCTGTGTGGCCAAATACGAGGTCACCGGAGTCGGGCAGTTCACCTATCTTGAGTCGCAGTGGCTCATAGGCATCGAATAAGCATCAGGCCCTGTAAAGGCTGACTACAATAAAAACGGGCGCCACCGGTGATGACCACCGTGGCACCCGTTTTTTCATTGCGGAGTCAAAAGTTTTTCGTATCTTTGTGAACCCTAAATGGCCCGCGGCTATTGCCCGCGAGTCAACCTGACAACACTACATACTATACATAATATTTTACGTTTCGCTATGAAGAAAAAATTCATCTGCACCGTATGTGGCTATGTCCACGAAGGTGAAGAGGCACCCGAGAAGTGCCCCCTCTGCGGCGCTCCCCGCAGCAAATTCGAGGAGATGAGCCCCGAGGCATGCCTGCAATTCGTGACCGAACACGAAATCGGCGTCGCCAAAGGTCTCGACGAAGAGATGATCAAAGACCTCAACGCGCATTTCATGGGTGAATGCACCGAGGTAGGAATGTATCTGGCCATGTCGCGCCAGGCCGACCGCGAGGGTTATCCCGAAATCGCCGAGGCATTCAAGCGTTACGCATGGGAAGAGGCCGAACACGCCTCCAAGTTCGCCGAACTCCTCGGCGACTGCGTGTGGGACACCAAGACAAACCTCGAGAAGCGCATGCACGCCGAGGCCGGAGCCAACGCCGACAAGATGCGCATCGCGGCAAACGCCAAGAAAGCCAACCTCGACGCTATCCACGACACCGTACACGAGATGGCCAAGGATGAGGCCCGCCACGGCCGTGGTTTCGCCGGTCTCTACGAGCGTTTCTTCGGCAAGAAGTAACCCCTGTCAGCCAGACAAGACACCAGGGTGTCACGCAAGCCAGGTTTCATACCTGCCGCGTGACACCCTGTTTTTTCCAATGCCGAGTCCTTGTCACACCTGGTAGCCCAGCAATTCAAGTATAAAAGGAGCCAGCAACGCCGTCAGCAGTCCGTTGATAGTCAGGCCCACTGAGGAGAAAGCCCCGTAGCGTTCGCCACGCTCCATTGCGGCCGAGGTGCCGACGGCATGGGCCGCGGTACCCATCGACAGCCCGGAGGCTATCGGGCTGCTGACATTGGCAAACTTTATTATCCTGAATCCGGCCATACCGCCGAATATCCCTGTCGCCACCACCACGGCAGCGGTCACCGGGGAAAGTCCGCCCACGGCTTCTGAAATCTCCATGGCAATCGGGGTGGTGACCGCCTTAGGGGCGAGCGACAACACTATCTCCCGGCTCGCGCCGAACAGTTCGGCCAGCAGCACGACTGACAGTATGCCGGCCACACACCCCGCAAGCTCGGCGATTATGAGCGGCATGAGCTGACGGCGTATGTTTTCGAGCTGGCGGTAAAGCGGCACCCCAAGGGCCACCACCGCAGGCTTCAGCCACGCGTCGATATACATGCCACCCTCCTGATATGTCTGGTAGTCTATGCCAAACACGCAAAGCACGCATATGAGGCAAAGGATGGAGACCAGTATCGGATTGAGAATCTTGAGGCGCGTCTTGCGTTGAAGAATCTGTGCCCCGACATACACCCCGAATGTGAGGGCGATGAGAAATATCTTGTTGGTAAGGAATTCCATATGACAACATTAATCGTTGGTTATGTACACTTGACAGACAGTAGTCACTCCCCGTCGCCGAGGGAACTTGCCGCCCTGGGGCCTGAACGCCCATTCGCACGGTGGGAATAAAAGCGCCTCACAAACTGGTGGGTGTGACCGGTGACAGCGATGATGACAATGGTGCTTCCCACTGAGGCAAGCACAATCGGCACCCATTGGTCGGCCAGCAGCCCCATACAGTTGATTATGCCGACACCTGCCGGCACGAAGAAGAATCCCAGATTATGGACAAGGAACGCCGACAGCCTGTCGACCCACTGGATTTTCACCACTCCGGCTTTCAACGCAACCGTAAGGCTGATCATGCCTATGATGCTTGAGGGGAGCGGCACGCCTGTCAAGGCCACGACTAGCTCGCCCAAGGCCAGGAAGCCGAAAATAATTCCTAATTGAAGTATCAGTCCCATACACAATATATGATTAAGACACAACCGACCCTATGAGTTCTGTTTATCATGGGGTCGGTTGGTCGGCACAAAGTTACGAAGTTATGTCGACACTTGGAAAATTTCGCGCCCCTATTTTTCACTGTTTTTTTGCAGTCTCAGAAATAATGGCTACCTTTGCCCCGGTTTTTCACAAACACCAGCTCTCTCTCGGCTATGCAACCGGGTGAACTTATCCTTGGAAGAGGATGTTGTTAATGATGTAGACATAGATAGACAAGGGACTTCCGTTTCAACCCTTGTGCTTCAATATCGCAGCGGCGTTTAAAGATTGGCCGCGCCAAAAGGTTTCAACAAAGGTACAAACTAAGGTAAAATTAAAAAATCAAAGCTATGATTAGGTTTATCAAACGCGCAGCAAGATGGTACTTTGAACATTCGGTCACCAATTTTGACTGATTGCGATTGCCATCCTCTCCCCCCCTCTCCATTAACCAAGTAAAAAACAAATAACAGATATAACGGCATCGGCCTGCGGGAATCCGCAGGCCGATGCTCATTTGTGACCGAATCTGTCCCGGGTCGACCGGAGACAGGCAAAATATGTCATCAATATTTGTCGTCGAAGGTCATTTCGTCGAAGCCCTCGACATCAAACTCGTCATCATTGTATTCGTCCGAACCATAGAAGTCCTCGCCCATGTCATCAGTGGCGACTACCTTGGTTTTGGCTGCGGTCTTCTCCTCAAATTCCTCGAAGTCCACAGTCTGGGCGGGAGCCTTGCCGATGGCCAGCGAGCAGACAGGATCCTTGAGCGAGCAACCGGTCTGCAGTTCTTTCATCTCTATGAAGAAAGAGCGGTCGGTCATATAGTCGAAAGTGAACATCAGCCGTTGCCCCTCATCGTCGATGAAGTCAGACAAAACGCTGTCTTCCATCAGGTAAATCTCCTGGGCGGAATCAGTGCCCATGTCCTCCATCGTGATTTCCTTCTCCTTCTCCCAGCGGTCATCGCAGATGAAAAACGACGACATCTGGTTTTTGTCATATGCCACCGACTCGCAAATGGCGTTCTTGAGGTCAAGGAATGTTGCGTCAGCGTCAATCTGGATTTCGCGGCGGAAATTGTCGACTTCGTCAGAAACTATGCGGAAATTGAATATCATTTGTTGAGTTGTTTTTTCTGTGTTGGGCATTCAGGGGCGGTGCCCCCGTTTGGTCAATGCAAAGATATGTATTTATAACAACTCGCGCCAAATTTTTTCCGCAATTTTTTTCAGACACGGGTATTGGTTCAAATCTCAGTCAAAATCCTCATTGTCGAGCTTCCTCATTCTTACCGGTTCGCGATGTGAGACTTCGGGAGACAAACGCTCTTGCGATTGTACTGTGGATGGCTTGTCAGGACGGGTATCGTCATACCAGCCGTTGTCTTTGATGTCGAGATTGGTGTAGTCCTGTTCGTAGTCCATGGCAATAGGGGGTGTTAGTCTGTTTTTGATACCACAAATTTACGGCCACACTTGGGCCAAAACCACGCCCATCCGCCTTAAACAACCTTAACGCCAATACCCCGCTCCTTCTGTCTCAGACCAACACTGCCCCTATTCCGGGTCGTGCCGGGTCAAGGGTGATTCTGCCGTCAATTATTTTCACGCCGTCGAAACGATCGTTGGAAATCAGCAGGTTGCCGTCAAGATCGGCATATTCAGCCAATGGCGAGAGCTGAGCGGCAGCTGAAATGCCGCATGAGGTCTCAGTCATGCACCCAAGCATCACTTTCATCCCCATGGCGCGGGCGAGGGTCGCCATCTGGTATGCCTCATGCATGCCACACGATTTCATAAGCTTTATGTTGATGCCGTCATACACCCCTTTGAGCGACGCCACGTCGCCAAGGCGTTTCACGGCCTCATCGGCGATTATGGGCAGCGGAGACCGCTCGGTGAGCCAGGCCGCGTCGTCGACATTCTCCTTGGCCATAGGCTGCTCCACGAACAGACATCCCCGCTCAGCCAGCAAATGGCACATGTCGAGCGCCTTCCCGCGGTCGGTCCATCCCTGGTTGGCGTCGACGCAGATAGGCACATCCGGACGACACTCCCTGATTATCTCCACCAGCTCTTTGTCGTTGTCAAGGCCCATCTTCACCTTCAACACCTTGTATGGAGCGGCTTCGGCAACCTTCTCCCTGACAATCTCAGGGCGGTCAATCCCGATGGTGAACGAGGTGCAGGGCGCTTTCGCCGGGTCGAGCCCCCATATCTTGTGCCACGGCTGACCCATTATCTTTCCGGTAAGGTCATGGAGGGCTATGTCGACAGCCGCCTTGGCGGCGTTGTTGCCGGGAGCGACTGAATCCATATATTCATGTATCTCTTCTATCCTGAACGGATCGTTGAATTGCCCAAGGTCAAGACCCGACAGAAACTTGCTGACAGATTCCACCGATTCCCCCAGATATGGCGGCATCGATGCCTCGCCGCAGCCGGTAATACCGTCGACGGTTATCTCGACCTGCACGTCGGGTGTGGTGGTGCGGGAATACCGGGCAAGGTTGAACGCATGGCGCAACTGTAGCTCATACGGGAAAAACCTCATCGAAAGTCCTCTGCCGGCATGCCCTACGACGCTCCCGCCCCCAGCCGAGACTGAGGTGGTGACAGCGGGCAACGCCTGCAACGCCGGTGATGCAACCGCCGACAACGCGCCCAATACCCCTGCTTTTATGAATCTACGTCTATCCATCATTTGTGTCTTTTTTCAACCAAGCCTTCCGGCTCAGATGACAAAGATACCACTATTTCGGCATTTGTACAATGGTTTCATTAAACATTGTATGCCCAAATCACGGCTCTTTCATTTAAGATTCCGTCTCATTATCGAGAAATGTGTTATTTTATAGCGAGGGCAGTTCGGATGGAGAGAGCTCAACCTCTGATTTTCAAGAAAATAAG
>CAJTEX010000031.1 GCA_910575615.1 Bacteroidales bacterium
ATATTGTCTAATGTTTTTATAATGAACGCTTTGGCGATTCATTTGTGCTTGATAATTCGATATATTAACTTAAGTTTCAACTACTTCTGTAATTTTTACCGAATCATTGTAATAACATAAAAAGAAACTACAATGAATTTCATATATAAGACAATTTTGACATTGCTGCCGGTAAGCGTCATGCTTGCTTCATGCAGCAGCGACGAGCCGTTCTCTGTGGCAGGTCCCGACGACGAGCCCCATATTTTGGCACCGACTTTTCCTGACCGAAATAATGGTCAGCTGCCCGTAGTAGCCAACATCAGCCGCGATGCAAATTTCGCCATGGAACTTACCGTGACACCGGCCGACTATGTTGATGTGGCATGGTATATCGACGGAGAGCAGACTGCAACCGGAAAGGCTATTGATATGCCTCTCCCCGCAGGTACATACGAGATGAAGGTTGTTGTCACAACCACTCAGGGTAAATCAACTTCACGCGAAGGCATTATCAATGTCAATCCGCTGGATAGTGATCCCTGGGCTTCGGAAGTCTCATTTGAACGCATTGTCGCTCCCGGACAGAACGCGGTACTTTATGGCCGCAATCTCAGCTCGGTGAAATCAATCACTCTCGGTGATTCTGAACCGATTCCTGTTGTCTATTCTACCGAAGACGGCAATGATGTTCTCACCTATACCGTTCCAGCAAATGCCGTCAATGGTACTTGCAGACTGGAACTCATTGATGCCGAGGGTATGAACTACGGCGCAAATAAAGTGACTGTGAGCTCTTCCGCTCTCATTACTTCAGGTGCAGACCGTATTACTTCTGGTGCTACAACAACGCTTACAGGTATCAATCTCGACAGAGTGGCATCTCTTGAAATCGGAGGAACCAAGATTTCTGATTTTACCGAAAAAACTTCAGCTGCAATCAGCTTCTCTGCCCCGGCTCTCGAAGATGGAGAGTATCCGATGTCGGGCGTTATGAATGATGGTGCCGAAGTTCAGTTCTACAAGAACGGTCAGGTTGAGACCGCCACAACAGTGGTTATGTCATCTCAGCAGACCTTGTGGTCAGGACACCACTATGTTTCGTGGGATCTTCCCGATGACAGCCCCAACAAGACCTTCAACCTTATCGGCATGGATGTTTTTGCCGGCATTAAACCGGGTGCTGTAATGTCAATTCACTATTCGATAGAACCTACCGCCGAATATCATCAGCTTCGCACAACTACTGTATGGTGGAACGACCTTCCCGGTACAGGAACGATTGAATTCTCAACTGACGGTGTCGCAGAAATCACGCTGACAAAAGAGGCTCTTGACATGATTCAGGAGCAGTCCGGATTCATCTGCATCGGTCATGGTTACTATGTAGATCTCGTAACACTCCGCTGATATGTTGAAACATCTAATGACATTTTTAACCGTCACTTCAGCAGCCTGTTCTATGCAGGCTGCCGGAGTGGCAATCCCCTCAGACCCTGATATTGAGGCAGCTGTAGAGCGCACATTGTCCAAAATGAGCCTTGATGAGAAAATCGGTCAGATGACCGAGCTTTCCATTGATGTGCTTGGCGACTGGAAAGACGGCGAGTTCTTTCTCGACCCTCAGAAACTCCATGAGGCAATCGCAGTATACAAGGTCGGTTCAGTGCTTAATGCCCCCGGAGGGCCTACAGCGCAGACACCGGCAAAGTGGGAAAAGCTGATTGGCCAGATCCAGGAAGTGTCGATGAAAGAAATCGGCATCCCTTGCATATATGGTCTTGATCAGAATCACGGTACAACCTACACTCTCGGCGGTGTGCTGTTTCCGCAGAACATAAACGTAGGTGCGTCGTTTAACCCGACGTTGGCTCGCAGAGCTGCTGAAATTACGGCATACGAGACTCGCGCCGCCAACTGTCCGTGGACATATTCTCCTACCGTTGACCTCACCCGCGACCCGCGTTGGAGCCGTGTATGGGAAAACTACGGAGAGGATCCATTAGTCAACGCCATCATGGGCGTACAGCAGGTCAAGGGCTTTCAGGGCGACAACCCGAATAAGATAGGCCGACATAATATAGCCACCTCGGTAAAGCATTATCTCGGCTACGGCGCTCCGCGAACAGGCAAAGACCGCACCCCGGCATATATTTCTCCGTCTGATCTCCGTGAGAAGTTTTTTGAGCCTTACCGCGCCTGTATCGAGGCGGGAGCGTTGACCGTAATGGTCAACAGCGGTTCAATCAACGGTCGCCCTGTTCACGCCAATAACGAGCTGCTCACCAAGTGGCTTAAAGAAGACCTTAACTGGGACGGAATGATTGTGACTGACTGGGCCGACATCAACAATCTCTATACCCGCGAATATGTGGCTCACGACAAAAAAGAGGCTATCGAAATGGCTATCAATGCCGGAATCGACATGTCAATGGAGCCATACGACCTCAATTTCTGCACTCTGCTTAAAGAACTCGTAAATGAAGGTCGCGTATCTCAGGAGCGTATTGACGACGCAGCACGTCGTGTCCTGCGCTTGAAATATCGTCTCGGGCTGTTTGACACTCCCAATACATATCCCAAAGACTATGCCGACTTCGCCTGCGACCGTCACGAGCAAGTCGCTCTTCAGGCCGCGGAAGAATCGGAGATACTGCTCAAAAACAACGGCGGCATTCTTCCGTTGAAGAAAGGTACAAAGATTCTGCTGACAGGTCCTAATGCCAACTCGATGCGCTGTCTCAATGGCGGCTGGAGCTATTCATGGCAAGGTCATCTGACTGACCGTTTCGCATCGAAATACAACACCATCTACAAGGCATTGGTCAATAAGTTTGGCAAGAAGAATATAGTTCTTGAACAGGGTGTCACTTACCCTGCCGAAGGTGCCTATCACGAGGAAAATGAGCCGGAAATTGAAAAAGCTGTGGCAGCTGCGTCGGGTGTTGATGTCATAGTCGCCTGTATCGGTGAAAACTCCTATTGTGAGACACCGGGAAACTTGTCGGACCTCGCTGTCTCTGAAAACCAGCGCAATCTCGTCAAAGCTCTTGCTGCGACAGGCAAACCGGTTGTATTGATTCTCAACGGTGGTCGTCCGCGTATCATCAGTGATATTGAGCCATTGGCAGATGCGATAGTCAACATTCTGCTTCCCGGTAACTTTGGTGGTGACGCACTTGCCAACATTCTTGCCGGCGACACCAACCCGAGTGGCAAAATGCCCTACACCTATCCACGCCATCAGGCAGAACTCACCACCTACGATTATCGAGTGAGCGAGGAAATGGATAAGATGGAAGGTGCCTATGACTACGATGCCGTTGTATCGGTGCAGTGGCCCTTTGGCTATGGTCTCAGTTATACGACTTTCAAATATGACAATCTCCGCTGCTCACATTCTGAATTCGGTGTCAACGATGACCTCGTGTTCACAATCGACGTCACCAATACAGGTAATTGCACCGGTAAGGAAGTCGTTATGCTTTTCAGCCGAGATATGGTAGCATCTCTGACTCCTGACAATCGCCGATTGCGCGCGTTTGAAAAAGTTGAGCTTAAGCCCGGTGAGACCAAAACCGTAACCTTGCCAATCAAGGCCAGCGACCTCGCCTTCGTGGACTACGACGGCAAGTGGGTACTTGAAAAAGGACAGTTCCGTATGCAAGTCGGCAGCAGTGTGATGGATATTGATTGCAACGACACATACAAATGGACAACCCCCAACAAGTAAAATAATTCATAAGGTAAAACAGATTTGATATAGGCTTGCAGTGATGGCAGGCCTATATTTTTTAATGCCAATTATAAATACCAAAATATCATATGTAAACCCTACGTATTAGGTATCGACATCGGTGGTACCAACACAGTGTTCGGAATGGTAGATGCACGAGGCGAGGTCCTTGCAAGCTCATCAATCAAGACTAAGAAACACTCTGATTTCAACGATTATCTCGACGAGCTTCACGCTAAGGTAACTCGTATGCTTACTGACAATGATGCCGAAGATAAGATATTAGGTTCAAGCAGCGTGTGTCCGTAGAAATCTCCGTCTCGGTCAACATGACGCATCCTGTCTCCGACCTTAGGCGTGAGGTTTGAGCGTGAGCCTTCAATGACTTCAACGAGCCTGTTCACCATATCCACATCCTGCTGTCTGAGGATATGGTCCCTGTCGTATGACACATTCAACGGCAGTAGGGTTTCAAGGGTGTACTTGTTCTTTGTCATTTCTGACATACCATCTTATTTTTTTGTTATTCCGGCTTATGGGGCCGGAGTCCCCATAACTACAGGCTTAAAAGGTCGTGTTCCAGCCGCGCAAGGTTTTCGGGGAAAATACCGCAAGCCCCTTGGGGCGCGGAAGATTTTTCCACGAAACCCGAAGGGTCTGACCTTGCACGGCTGATAAGAACACGGACTACCTTTGCCTGTGGTTATGGAAACTCCGCCTCTATATGATGGTATCCTTATTTCGTATTTTTCTTATTGAAGCATAGTCGCTTCCGCGACATGGAAAAGGCAATATAAAAGAGAATTACGCCCCGGAATGAGGCGTAATCCAAAAATAAATGCTAACTTTGCATCAAAGTAAAAGAGTTATTTGAAAGCGTGAGAAATATAGCGTAACCAAACACACTACCAATTTCTTATCCATTGCCCATCCTCACGCGAATTCTCAAGAATAACCTTGTAGTCAAAATATTAACCCAAGACTACATCAAATATAACGAAAAATCTGGGGTTGCCAAATGACGGCGGATGATATTGTGTGGGGGAAATTTGCCGGGATGAAAATAAAATCGTAACTTTGCGGCGAAATTCGCAATCTCTGGCGGGACAAGGCTGCCCGCGAATATTGCGACATTGTTGAACTTTTTTTAAAGCTTTAAAAAATGGATCTTATCAAAGTAGCCGAAGAGGCATTTGCTACCGGCAAACAGCACCCTGACTTCGGCCCTGGCGACACCATCACCGTTGCTTACCGCATCAAGGAAGGTAACAAGGAGCGTATCCAGCAGTACCGTGGCGTCGTTATCAAAATCAACGGCGAAGGCACCAAGAAGCGTTTCACTGTCCGCAAGATGAGCGACAACATCGGTGTTGAGCGTATCTTCCCCATAGAGTCTCCTTTCATCGACTCTATCGTGGTGAACAAATACGGTAAAGTGCGCCGTGCGAAGCTTTACTACCTCCGTGGCCTCACCGGCAAGAAAGCCCGTATCAAGGAGCGTCGCGTAGTAAAGAAGGACTAATCGCGGTCCTTGCCGGGATGGCGCTCAGCGCTGTCTACGGTCAAATCAAAAGCAAAAACAACTCCCGTCAAGCCAAAGGCCTGGCGGGAGTAGCTTTTTTTATTGAGTGTGGCCTTGCAGGCCGTGGTCTGGTCAGTCGTTGACGAATTTGACTTTGGCTGAGGCGAAAATCGAGATGTCGAGTTTCTGCATCACGTCGATGATTGCCTTGGATGCCTTGACGCTGACTCCGGCGGGATTCAGGGCGGGGGAGTAGGCGGCAATAGCCATCACGCCCGGGATGATGCCGAGGATGGCGCCTCCATAGGAGGATTTTGCGGGGATGCCTGCGGCGACAAGCCAAGGGGCGCGCATCTTGTGGGGGCCTTTGGCCGCCATCAGGGCCACGATGTTCTGGGTGATAGCTCCGTCAAAGACCGTTTTGCCGGTTACAGGGTTGACACCGTCGGCGGCGATTGTCGCGCCCATGGTGGCGAGCTGCTGGGTTGAGGCGTTCATTGCGAGAGCTTTCAGGTAGAGGTTGATTGACAGCGCGGCGTTGTCATAAAGGTAGTATCCGTCGGCGGCCAGCGTGTCTTCGAGCTTGGTGTCGGCAGCTTCCTTCTGAAGTGTCTGGAGGGTCTTGTCACACAGCGCGGGTGATGATCCCATCAGGTCGATCATACGGTTCTCGTAGATGTTCCATTTCGATTCGGGGTCGCCTACAGGTTCGAGTGCTGAAAAAGCGCGGATGCCGTGTGCGCTGAAACTCAGCCCCTTGGGCTTGCAATGCACCTTGTGGCAGGCGCATTGACCCGATTTCTTGATGAGTTCCATCGGGGAGTTCTGGGAGAACAGCACGGTTGACAATGCCACTTTGGAGATTGAGCCGAGCGGCGATTTGACATCGGTGTCACCCTTGTTGATGAGGGTGCCGTCGGGCAACATCACAGAGATGCCGAAAGCCTTGGGGTCGGCACAAGCGTTTCTGGGGTCGATTTCCCCCTCGTTTGTGGATTTGTTGGCCTCATAAGCTTCGTCTACTGCCTTTCGGAGATCAGATAAAGAGATTTTACGTTCCATATTCTTGAGTTGTGGTTTTCAGTTTTCAGTATGATAAACACGTTGGCCAATTGTTTGGTTGGGGATTGAAGGGCTGTCTCACGCGATAATAAAGGTTAAAAATGGCGGGGCAATCAAACGGAATGCCGCAAAACGAGTAACTTTGCAGTAAACAGAATCCAGTTTATGCCGATTGTCTTAGAATTGTCAACCCCAGACTTGTCGACCGAGCTTCCGCTTCCATATGCTGAAAGTGGAATCCAGGCCGGGTTCCCGTCCCCGGCTGAAGACTGCATCACCGACAGCCTGGACCTGAACCAGCTGTTGGTAAGGCATCCGGCATCCACGTTCTATGGCCGGGTGTGGGGCGACTCCATGATAGAGGAGGGGATTGCCCCGGGAGACATAATCGTGATTGACCGTTCGCTTGAGCCGGTCAGCGGAGACCTGGCCCTGTGTTGCGTCGACGGGGAGTTCACATTGAAACGAGTGCGTTTCGAGCGCAACCGTGTGTGGCTTATTCCGGCCAATGAGATGTTTGACCCGATACTCGTCACGCCAGAAAGGGAATTTCAGGTATGGGGGGTGGTGACATACACGATAAAAAACAACCGTAGGCCCCGGTGATGGGGGATGTGGCTGCCCTTATGAGTTCTGTCAAGTATAGATTGTATAAATAAATCCATATACGGGTACTTGTTCTTAAACATTTGTTAACTCTCTCAGAATCCCGTTGTTGTGGTGTTGACAGGGGTGGACTGTGCTGCGGGAGGAGGGGGATTTAAAGAGGCCATCTTATGTCTGGATTTTGGAAATGTCGCGGATTTTCAGTAACTTTGCACCCAATTGATTACCCTCTTTCATATGCCGGGATGTCCCGGCGTAATCCAAATCAACCGAAACTAAAGAAAAACATTAGCAGATTATGTGTGGAATTGTAGGCTATATCGGGAATCGTCCCGCCTATGAAATCCTTATAAAAGGCCTTCATCGTCTCGAATATCGCGGATATGACAGCGCAGGAGTCGCAATGGTAGGCGACAAAGGAGAGCTGAATATCTACAAGACTCGCGGCAAGGTTGACGACCTTGAGCGTTTCTGCCATTCCAAGGAACTTGACGGTTGCCTTGGCATCGCCCATACCCGTTGGGCTACCCACGGCGAGCCTAACGATGTCAACGCCCATCCTCATCTGAGCCATTCGGGCAAGCTCGCGCTGGTCCATAACGGCACCATAGAGAATTACAATGTCCTGAAAGAGGCCCTTGAGCTCCAGGGATGCCAGTTCAAGAGCGAGACCGACACCGAGGTGCTGGTCCAGCTCATCGAATATGTGAAGACCACCAATGACTGCACCCTCGTGGAGGCAGTCCGCGAAGCCCTCAAGCAGGTCATCGGCGCGTATGCCATCGCCGTGGTTGACACCACCGAGCCTGACACCGTAGTGGCCGCCCGCAAGAGCTCCCCCCTCGTTATCGGTATAGGGGAGGATGAGACATTCCTCGCTTCAGACGCCACCCCTATCGTGGAGTACACCGACAAGGTGGTGTATCTCAACGATGATGAAATCGCCATAATCCGCCGTGGAGAGCCCCTGAAGATCATCACCACCGACAACGAGTCGGCCAAGATTGACATCCAGACCCTCAAACTCTCGGTGTCGCAGCTCGAGAAGGGGGGCTATCCCCATTTCATGCTCAAGGAAATCAACGAGCAGCCCCGCACCATACGCGACTGTGTCCGTGGCCGTATCGGCAATTCCGGCTCAAAAGTCACGCTGTCGGGCGTGCTTGAGAATTCTGACAAATTTGTCAACGCCAAGCGTGTCATAATCGTAGCATGCGGCACATCCTGGCACGCTGGCCTCATCGGCAAGCGCATCATCGAGGAATACGCCCGCATTCCGGTAGAGGTGGCATATGCCAGCGAGTTCAGATACAGCAATCCGATTGTGACCCCCGACGACATAGTGATTGCCATATCCCAGTCGGGAGAGACCGCCGACACCCTTGCCGCCATACAGCTCGCCAAGGAGAAGGGCGCGTTTGTCTACGGAGTATGCAACGTGGTAGGCTCATCTATAGCCCGTGCCACCGATTCCGGCACATACATCCATGTGGGGCCTGAAATCGGAGTAGCCTCCACAAAGGCATTCACCGGCCAGGTCACCGTGCTTGTGATGCTTGCCCTCGCCATCGGCCAACTGCGCAAGACCATCAAGGACGATGAGGTGGCCAAAGTCGCCGAAGCACTCCGCAAGCTCCCCGACCTGATCAAGCAGACTCTTAAGCTCAACGACGAAATCGAGCATCTGTCGAGCATCTACACCTATGTGCATAATTTCCTTTACCTCGGCCGAGGCTACAATTACCCATCGGCTCTCGAGGGGGCGCTCAAGCTCAAGGAAATCAGCTATATCCATGCCGAGGGTTATCCTGCCGCCGAAATGAAGCATGGGCCCATCGCCTTGATTGACCGCGAGCTGCCCACCGTGGTCATAGCTCCTAACGACGAGCTTCACGAGAAAATCATCTCCAACATCCAGCAGGTCAAAGCCCGCGGCGGTTCGGTCATAGCCGTTGTGACCAAGGGAGACACCACCATTTCTGAAATCGCCGACCACATAATCGAGATTCCGGATGTCCCCGAGTGCATATCGCCGGTGATAGTCTCCATCCCCCTCCAGCTGCTGGCCTACCATATCGCTGTCAAGAAGGGTTGCAACGTCGACATGCCCCGCAACCTGGCGAAGTCGGTGACCGTGGAGTGACCGCCGTTTCACGGCGACATGCCGGTGTCTTGCCACACTGAGATATATCAGGCGGGGAATTCTTCTGCATAAAGAGGAATTCCGCCGCCTGGCTTTTTTCGGTGGCCACGGGAAGATATGTCGGCAAAATTGTTTATCTTTGCAACATAATTGATTATCCTTTAGGAAATGAAGAAATATCTCGTGACGGGTGGGGCCGGATTCATTGGCTCCAACTTTGTGAAATATCTTTTGAAGGAACATGGCGATGATGTCGAGATTCTTGTGCTCGACGCGTTGACATATGCTGGCAACCTGCTGACTATCAAGGATGAGTTGGAACTGCCGAATGTCACATTTGTCAAAGGCGACATCGGTGACTCCGCGCTTGTGACAAAGCTGATGGCAGATTTCGACCCTGACTATGTGGTTAATTTCGCAGCCGAGAGCCATGTCGACCGTTCGATTTCCAATCCCCGTCTGTTCCTGGAGACAAACATACTGGGCACCCAGACGCTGCTCAATGTCGCGCGTGAGGCGTGGCTTCTCCCCGGAAAACCGGGTGAGGCCCCGCGATACCGCGAGGGGAAGAAGTTCCATCAGATTTCCACTGATGAGGTCTACGGTTCGCTGTCAAGGGAGCCTGGCGACCCCACCCCGCTGATTCTCACAGACGCTGTGGCAAAGGTGGTCAAAGGCCGCGACAACCTCCAGACCTTCGGGCCTGCTTTCTTCACCGAATCCACACCGCTTGCACCCCGTTCACCCTATTCTGTCTCGAAGACCGCCGCCGACATGCTTGTGATGGCTTACCACGAGACATACGGCATGCCTGTGACAATCACCCGTTGCAGCAACAATTACGGGCCTTATCATTTCCCTGAAAAGCTCATACCTCTGGTGATAAAGAACATCCTTGAGGGAAAGAAGCTCCCGGTCTACGGAAAAGGGGAGAATGTGCGCGACTGGCTGTATGTCGAGGACCATTGCAAGGGCATCGACATGGTGCTGCGCAATGGGCGTCTCGGCGAGGTCTACAACATCGGCGGATTCAATGAGGAGCAGAACATCTCGATTGTAAGGCAGATAATCGCTATGGTGCGCCAGCTGATGGAGGAGAACCCGCAGTATCGCAGCCTGCTCTCGATACCTGTGGAGGACATCAACGAGGGGCTTATCAGCTATGTGTCTGACCGCCCGGGCCATGACATGCGTTACGCCATCGACCCCGAGAAAATCGCCACCGAACTCGGATGGTATCCTGAGACATCTTTCACCGAAGGGATAAAGAAGACCGTGAAGTGGAACCTTGACAACCGCGAATGGATCGAGTCTGTGTCTTCGGGAGACTACCAGAAGTTCTACGAGCAGCTTTACGGCAACCGTTGAGCGGGCTTTACATCCAACCTCACATAAGTAACCGACAAACCGAAACACCACGACAATGAAAGGTATAGTGCTGGCCGGAGGCTCAGGCACCCGGCTTCATCCCATCACCCGCGCGATATCCAAGCAGTTGATTCCCGTCTGCGACAAGCCGATGATTTATTATCCCATATCGGTGTTGATGCTCGCGGGCATAAAGGAGATACTGATAATCTCCACTCCCGCCGACCTGCCGTCATTCAAGCGCCTGCTGGGCACGGGAGAGGAAATCGGAGTGAAATTCTCATATGCCGAGCAGCCTCGTCCGGAAGGCCTCGCCCAGGCCTTCATCATCGGCCGGGAGTTTCTGGCGGGCGACAGCGCCTGCCTGGTGCTTGGCGACAACATATTCTATGGCCAGGGATTCACCGCGATGCTCACCGATGCCCTCGCTACCGCCGAGGATAAAGGGGAGGCCACGGTGTTTGCCTATCCGGTCAAAGACCCCCAGCGCTATGGAGTGGTGACCATCGGCCCTGACGGACGCGCCACCAAGATAGTCGAGAAACCCCGCCAGCCCGAAAGCGACAAGGCGGTGGTCGGCCTTTATTTCTATCCGGCCAATGTGGTGGATGTCGCAGCTGCCGTCAAGCCCTCGGCCCGCGGCGAGCTGGAGATCACCTCAGTCAACGAGGAGTATCTCAACCGTGGCAAGCTCAACGTGCAGTGCTTCGGACGCGGATTCGCATGGCTTGACACCGGCACTGTCGACTCTCTTATGGAGGCATCCAACTTCATCCAGGCCATACAGAAACGCCAGGGATTCTATGTTGCCGCTCTTGAGGAAATCGCGTTCCGTCGCGGGTTCATCGGGGCATACCAGCTAAGAAAGCTTGCGATGGACATGCTCAACACAGATTACGGCCAGTATCTGCTGGCATTGTCTCAGTCAGGCGAATGACAGTCCGCTATCCGTTCCTTGATCTCGCCCGGGTCAACGGGCCTTTCATGGATGAAATCCGCGAAAGGGTCGACCGAGTTATCTCCTCCGGCAGATATGTGGGCGGTGATGAGGTGGATGCTTTTGAAGACGCCCTTGCCCGCTTTTCCGGCGCGCGGTTTGCTGTCGGGGCCAGCAACGGGCTTGATGCCTTGCGTCTGATACTGAGAGGATATGTCGCCATGGGGGTGATGCGTCCCGGCGACGAGGTGATTGTGGCTGCCAACACATATGTGGCCTCGGTTCTGGCGATTTCAGATGCGGGACTTGTGCCGGTGCTGGCCGAGCCCTCGCCTGAGACCTCCAATCTCGACTTGTTGCGGCTGGAGGAATATCTTTCGCCACGGACAAGGGGGGTGATGACCGTCCATCTATACGGACGCGTCTGCTGGAGCGAGCAGCTGAGGAAATTCGCCCTCGACAACAATCTGAAGATAATCGAAGACAATGCCCAGGCCATAGGGGCTTCGGTCGTAGACGCGGGTCAACGCCGTCGCGCCGGGGCGCTTGGCGATGCGGCAGCCTTCAGTTTCTATCCTACCAAGAACATAGGGGCGATGGGCGACGCGGGAGCTGTGACAACGTCTGACGCCGAGCTTGCGAGTGTAGTCAGGGCGCTTGCCAATTACGGCTCTGACCGCCGTTACCATAACATATTGAAAGGGTTCAACTGCCGGCTCGACCCCGTCCAGGCGGCGGTGCTGAATGTGAAACTCCCATGGACTGACCGGGAGAACCAGATTCGCCGGGAGATAGCTCGTGTGTATCTTTCAGGGATAAGCAATCCGGGGATTGCTCTTCCGTCTCAGCCAGAGGATGATCTGGAGATGGTGTGGCACCAGTTTGTGGTGCATACCGATGACCGCAGTCGTTTCACCGACTATCTTGACGCTCATTCCATAGGATGGGACATCCATTATGCCGTCCCGCCTCATCGCCAGCCATGCTATGCCGGATTGTTTGCCGGAGAGTTCCCGGTGACTGAGCGCCTGGCGGCGACATGTGTCAGCTTGCCAGTGTCGCGCTGCACGTCGCTTGCCGATGCCCGCGACATTGCCGACATCATAAATGGTTTCTGACCAACATCTCGGCACGCACTTTACTTACAGGATAATTTTATATTTGTGATTCTTCATACCATCTAAAACAAACAACCAGCAATGAGAAAAATGTTATTGTCGGCATTGGTGGCGATGACTGCCGCCATGACTGCGGCTGCCGACTATCCGACCCTCTACCTCCGTGGGGCTATGACCAACGACGGGTGGGGAGCGAATGAATCGCTTCGTTTCAACAATGACAACGGTGTCTACACGTTGCATATCGACGAGCTCCGTGACCAGTTCAAAATCGCCGACAAGGACTGGGGCGATGCCACGACCTTTGGCGCAAATTCCGCTGGAGACGGAGTGGTCGCGGTTCGCGGCGGCGGAACATACACTATGAAGCGACCCGGGAAAAATTTCAATTGTGAGGGAACTCTCACAGATGTCACTCTCAAATTTGTCTATGTCGAAGAGGGAGACATCACCCTTGAAGTGACCGCAGGCGGAGGCGGGCAGTCAGGCGACAGCCGCGTTTCGGGGACACTTCCGGTGCTTTATATAAATGTGTATGCCGATGAGGCCCATTCCTCGCTTGACAATGAGATAATAAGCAAGGACCTTGACCATAAGAATTACTTCTCATACGCCGAATACTGGCTTGACCTGAATGGCTGCGAGTGGATGGAGGCTGAAGGTGCCGCGTCTGTGGGCTCCAAAGAAGAGCCGTTGCCTCTTGAAATCAAGGCCCGTGGAAACTGGACCCGCAGAGGATTCTCAAAGAAACCGTTCAAACTGAAGCTCGGCAAGAAGCAAAACCTGCTTGGCCTGACCAAGAGCAAGCATTTTGCTATTCTCGCACACGCTGATGACCAGCGCGGTTACCTTAAGAATTTCGTGGGGTTCAATCTCGGCAAGCGCATCGGTCTGCCGTGGACCCCGGCCCAGCAGCCGGTGGAGGTGGTAATCAATGGTGACTATCGTGGGCTTTATTTCCTCACGGAGTCTATCAGGATTGACGAGGACCGGGTGAACATCACCGAGCTTGACGACAATGTCTCTGACCCGGCCTTGGCCTCGGGTGGCTATCTGGTAGAACTCGACAATTATGATGAGGAAAACCAGATCAGGATGGAGGAGAAATCATGTGTCGACAACCAGTTTCTCGACATGCTGCGTGTCACATGGGACACTCCGGAGGAGTATTCTGAACTTCAGAAACGCTTCGTCACCGACCAGTTCACGGCTATGAACGATGCCGTGGGAGCCAATTCAGACAACCTATGGAGTTATCTCGACCTTGACGATGCGGCCAGGTATTACATCGTGGAGGAAATCATATCGCATACCGAGTCATACCACGGTTCCACCTATCTTTTCCGTGACAGGGGGGAAGGACAGAAGTGGCATTTCTCCCCGTTGTGGGACTGCGGCAACGCGTTCAGCGGGCCTGACGATGGATTCTTCTATGACCATGACCTGTTTGGCAACACTTGGATTCCCTCAATCCGTACCAACCAGAAGTTCAACGACAAAGTCAACGAGACCTGGATGTGGTTCATGAACAACGGTTTTGAGGGCATATATGATGACATCGACGCATATGCCGGCCACCTCGCGGAGGCTGCCCAGGCAGATTTCCGCCGTTGGGACGGTCAGCCAGCTCCTGACGGTGGCCAGGGAGTGGCAGACAACCGCGACATGCAGGGGCGCAAGAACGAAGTGACGGCGAAGCTGAAGGCCAAGACCGAATGGCTGAAGCGGTATTTCGGCGATTACACGGCAAATCCATCCGCGGAGGAACCTGCGCGTGACACCACCCCCGCCGCGCCGCTTCCAGACTATCTTATGAGCGGTGTCGAGAATGTCGGAGTGGATTCGCCGGTGAATTTGTCGCCTGCGGAGTATTTCGACCTCACCGGGCGGCGCGTGGCCAATCCCGAGGCCGGTTCGGTGGTGATCGAGCGCCGGGGAGACACGGCCCGCACAGTCCGTTTCTGAAACAGTTTTAGTATCTGAATACCAGAGGGTGTCCGCTGCCAGCCGGTAACGCGACACCCTCTGGTGTTGACAGGCAGATGCTTTTTGCGAAAAAAATAGGGTAGGGGTGTTTGAAATTTGAAGTTTTTGGCATAACTTTGTGAACGCTCTCAAACGGATTCGTGCGAAAACGCTTCCGGTTGGGCCGCGCAGCCAAACTTACCACGAAAAACCATAACCTGAATCACTATGGCTAAAGTAAAACCGTTCAAGGGCATCCGCCCTCCGAAAGAATTGATTGAGAAGGTGGCATCACGTCCGTATGACGTGCTGAATTCCGAAGAGGCCCGAAAGGAAGCCGAGGGTAACGAGATGTCGTTATACCATATCATCAAGCCAGAGATAGATTTCCCCGTCGGCACCGACGAACATTCCGAGGAGGTCTACGCCAAGGCTGTTGAGAACTTCGCGGCATTCAAAGACAACGGATGGCTCAAGGCCGACGAACGTGAGCATTACTATATCTATGCCCAGACGATGGATGGACGCACCCAATATGGCATCGTGGTGGCGGCCAATGTCCATGACTATGTCAACGGAGTCATCAAGAAGCATGAACTTACCCGCCGCGACAAGGAGGATGACCGCATGCGCCATGTCAAGGTCAACAACGCCAACATCGAGCCGGTATTCCTCGCTTTCCCCGACAATGCCGCCTTGCAGGAGGTGATAGACAAGGTCACCGCCGCCCCGGCCGAGTATGACTTCGTTGCCCCCGACGGATTCGGACATCATTTCTGGGTGGTCGAGGATGAGGACATGGCCCGTGTCATCACCGGCGAGTTTGACCGGATGCCGCATCTTTACATCGCAGACGGGCATCATCGTTCGGCCGCCGCCGCCCGAGTTGGGCTGGAGAAGGCCGCCTCCGACGCAACCCATACCGGCAATGAGGAATATAATTACTTCATGGCAGTGGCTTTCCCCGCGTCGCATCTGCGTATCATCGACTACAACCGTGTCGTCAAGGACCTCAACGGTCTTACCGTCGCAGAGTTCCTTGCCCGTCTCGACAAAGACTTCATTGTCGAGGAGAAGGGCGCGGAAATCTACAATCCCGCCGCTCTCCACAATTTCTCGCTTTATCTGGATGGAAAATGGTATTCGTTGACCGCCCGCGAGGGACGCTACGACGACTCTGACCCCATCGGTGTGCTTGACGTGACAATATCGTCTGACCTTATCCTCCGCGACATACTCGGCATCACCGACCTGCGCAGCGACAAGCGTATCGACTTCGTCGGCGGCATCCGAGGGCTGGGCGAGCTTAAGCAGAGGGTCGACTCGGGCGAGATGGCCGTGGCTCTTGCTCTTTACCCCGTGTCGATGAAGCAGCTTATGGACATCGCCGACAGCGGCAACATCATGCCCCCCAAGACCACCTGGTTTGAGCCCAAGCTGCGTTCAGGCCTGGTCATCCACTCGCTTGACTGACTCTGAGCTTTCAAGGCCCGTCTCTGAAAGCCTTGATATACCGACGATATTGAACCCCGCCGCGGCCACGGTTGTTAATAAGGTCAGATAAAGATGTGATTTCACACATTTTGCATAACCTGTCTTTTCAACTATGGAACTTAAGAAATTATCCAAGACGGCCGCGGCGGGATTCGGAATCCTGATGCTGGCCGCAGGTGTGAGAGCCGAAGCATGCACGCGAGTCACCTATGTGGGTGACAGCGCGGTGGTAACAGGACGCACCCTCGACTGGCGCACGCCGATTCCCACTAATCTCTATGTTTATCCGCGCGGTGTGGAGAAGAAATCATTCAACACCGACCGCTCGATATCCTGGACTTCCAAATATGGCAGCGTAGTGTCGGTGGGTTTTGACCTCGGGGTCAACGAGGGTATGAACGAGATGGGGCTGGTCTGCAACCTGCTTTATCTTCCAGGCACGGTCTACGCCAAGGAGGGTGACCCCCGCCCGTATATGTCGACCTCGTTGTGGGCGGCGTATGTGCTTGACAATTTCGCCACTACATCGGAGGCTGTCGCGCAATTGAAGCTCGACGAGTTTCAGATTGATGCCCCTTCGATGCCGGGCGGCGCTCCCGCAACGCTTCATATGGCGATTTCAGACGCTGATGGCAACAGCGCGATTGTCGAGTATGTCGATGGCAAAATCGAAATCCACGAAGGCGCAGAATACCAGGTGCTTACAAACGCGCCTCCATATCAGACGCAGCTCGACATCTATGACTACTGGAAAGCGGTTGGCGGCATGAACATGCTCCCCGGCACAAACCGCAGCCAGGACCGTTTCACCAGGGCGTCGTTTTATGTCGGGGTGTTGCCGAAGGACGCCAGCCACGAGACGGCGTTGGCGGGAGTTTTCGGAATCATCTCAAACTGCGCGGTGCCGACCGGAATATCGCTTCCTGACCAGCCTGAAATCTCCACCACGCAGTGGAAGTCGGTGAGTGACCAACGCGAACGGGTCTATTATTTCAAGGTGACAGAGAAACCTGCGATTCTGTGGGTAGACTTGAAAGAGTTTGACCTTTATCCGGGAGCGCCGATTATGAAGCTCGACATCGCCAACTCCAATAAGGTGCTTGTGGGCAATGTCATAAAGGATATGAAGCGGTCAAAGGGGTTCACTCCGATGTACCAGCTCACGGATGACATAATCAAAGCGTTCACCTGAACTGAATAATTCTGAACCAATCACCCTGATTGCTTTGACAGAGATATTGAATGCAACCGAATCACCGGTGCCGGCAGGCGGTGAAATGCCTGCCGGTGGCGGTGAACACTATCAGACGGGGACAATAGTCACGTCGCGTTTCAGCCTCGGGCCGAGCGTCCATGCCCGCCAGTCGATCATACGCAAAGCCGCACGCTTCTGGATGGCTGCGGCGTTGCCGCTTGCCGCCCTGGTCATAGGAGGGCTGGTGTATGACAGCCGGTTGCTTTTTGTGGGGGCGGTGATGATGTTCATCCTGTTTCCGGCATTGCTCTTTTTCGGCTGGTATGGCACCCTGACCCGTCCATGGGCGGTCGCCTCGCTTTTCCCCCACCGGGTGGTGCTTGATGTCGACAATGAATTGACGGTTGAGTATTATCCGATGCCTGGCCGAGACTCAGCTCCTCCCAGAGAGCTTGTGATTCAGTCGGGAGAAGTTTCCGGATGCCATTTCATCGGCCGCAACGTGATTGTGTCTTATGGAGGTGGCCGTGAGTTGATAATACCTGTGACTGCGTTTGCAGAGCCGCAGGCGGCTCTGGCATTCCAAAGACGGCTGGAGATTGTTCAAGAGTCGCCCCGGCGTCAGGGTGAAGAGTTTTGACGGAAAAAATTTGTTGTTCTGATTATTTTGCTTACCTTTGTGGTGTGAAATTCCCAAGAATTTTTCAGGGATGTAGAGTCTTTGACTCAAATCAAGACTAAAAGTCTATTTACCAGTTAAAGGTAATTTTGCTTTCCCGTTCCTCCTCTCCCCCTACGAATATTGTTCCCCAGAAATTTCGTTTTCCCGTAAACGCCGGATGCTCCCGGAATGGAATAACAAGGTGAAGTATGGCTTCTCCTTTCCGCGGGTGCTTCCTTCCAAGATAAACAGATAGAAGATTTCATTGAAGATATATGTATAATATCTCCGATCTTGAAGAGATGGCCGACGATCAGTTGCAGGCCATCGCGGAGAATATGGGTCTGAAGAAGACCAATGGCTCCGACAAAGAATCACTGATTTACAAGATACTTGACCAGCAGGCGATAGACTTGTCGGCTAACGCACCTGCGCCAGCCGAGAAGAAGCGTGGCCGTAAACCAAAGGTCCAGCAGGCAGATCAGAAACAAGAAGAGAATGGCGGCGAGTCGAATACCGCTGCCGGTAGTGAACAAGATGCCGCGCCAAAGAAACGTGGCCGCAAGCCTAAGAACACTGAAGAAACTCCAGCAGCCCAGGAGCCGCAGGAGATGACTCCTGATGACGGGGCGCAGGGGGCGGATGCTTCCGCTCCGCGCAAGCGAGGCCGCAAGCCGAAGAACCAGGAGGTGGCGACCCCGCAACTCGACCCGTCGCGGGAATTGCCCGCTCCCGCAGTGGATGACTCCGAAGGAGGGAAGGCCACCGATAGCGAAGATGTCGAGGAGAAACCTGAATCAGTCAATCCCGACTCTGACGGTAGGGTGCAGCCTGAGACCGCCGCTGACAAGTCTGACGCGCAGCCTGCCGAAGAGCAGCGTCAGGCCCCGAGGATGCTGAATCCGCGTCAGCCTATGCAGCAGCGCGGGGGCAAGCAGTTCACTCCCCGTCAGAAAGGCCAGCCTCAGCCGGCCCCGGAGACGCAAGAGCAGGCAAACGCGCCCGGTGAGCAACAAGCTGCGGCGGACAATAGAAACAATGGCGCGCAAGGTCAGCAGACCCGCAAGAATCCTCCGGGAGTGTTCGGGCGCAATGTCGATGAGTCATTCGGGTCATTTTTCCCTCGTATGGGAGGCAAAAGCTTCACTCCTCGTTCGCAGCGTGAGCGTGAGGAAGCTGCCGCAGCGGCTGCCTCAGCCCCGATTATCATCCGTGAGCCTCAGATGATGGCCCAGCAGCCCGACTTCAAGGGGAAGAAGGGGAAGAAAGGCAAGATGCCGGCCAAGCAGGCTCCCCAGCCAGTACCGGCATATGATTTCGGCGGTTTCCTTGAGACCTCAGGTGTGCTTGAGGTGGCTCCCGAAGGGTTCGGGTTCCTTCGCTCAAGCGATTTCAATTATCTGCCTTCGCCAGATGACGTGCTGGTGTCGCATCAGCAGATAAAGCAGTATGGCCTCAAGAACGGCGATGTGGTGGAGTGTGAGATTGCCCCGCCCAAGGAGGGAGACAAGTATTTCCCTATGACCAGGGCGCTGCGCATCAATGGCCGCACACCGGAGTTCATCCGCGACCGTGTGCCGTTTGAGCATCTCACACCGCTTTTCCCGAATGAGAAATTCAATCTCACAGGCGGAGTGAGGACCAACAACATATCGACCCGCGTTGTGGATATGTTCTCGCCCATAGGCAAGGGGCAGCGCGCTCTTATCGTGGCTCCACCCAAGACCGGTAAGACCATTCTGCTCAAGGATATCGCCAACGCCATCGCCGAGAACCATCCCGAGGTGTATATTATGATTCTTCTCATTGACGAGCGCCCGGAGGAGGTGACCGACATGAGCCGCTCGGTTAACGCCGAAGTGATCGCGTCGACCTTTGACGAGCCTGCCGACCGTCATGTCAAAATCGCCGGCATTGTGCTTGAGAAGGCAAAGAGGATGGTGGAATGTGGCCACGATGTGGTGATTCTTCTCGACTCCATCACCCGTCTGGCCAGGGCTTACAACACCGCCCAGCCCGCGTCGGGCAAGATTCTTTCGGGAGGTGTGGACGCCAACGCGCTGCAGAAGCCGAAACGCTTTTTCGGAGCTGCCCGAAACATCGAGGGTGGCGGCTCGCTGACCATCATCGCGACCGCGTTGACCGAGACCTCATCGAAGATGGACGAAGTGATTTTCGAGGAGTTCAAGGGCACGGGCAACATGGAGTTGCAGCTTGATCGCAAGCTTTCCAACAAACGTATATTCCCGGCTGTCGACATCATGGCATCCTCGACCCGTCGCGACGACCTGTTGCTGCGCCAGGAGACTCTCAACCGTATGTGGATTCTGCGCAGGTTCCTTTCCGACCGCAATTCCATCGAGGCCATGGAGTTCATCAAGGACCGTATGGAGCGCTCTTCAGACAATGACGAGCTGCTCCGCACCATGGGCGATTGATTGCCTGTCTGAATTTCTGACTTATCACACCCTGAACTCCTGGCGGGTTCGGGGTGTTTTATTTTTACAAATATGAGAAGTCGTGAGAATGTCAGAACTCGACATAAGGATTGTCCGCATATCGGAGGTGGATGGTAAGCATCATATCCACCGCTGGGAAATGTTGCGTTACGGCAACAGTCCGGAAGAGATTTCGGTTGACTTGAAAGCGTGTGTTGAGGATGATGTCGCCTCTGAATGCCTTGTTTTGAGGCTTGAGGCCCTTTACACATATATGCGTTCGATGGTCAGGCGCCCATTGCTTGATTATGCCGTGGAGGTGGTGTTTGAGATACCGTCTCTCGCCAGTCATGTCGACTTTTCTCGGTCTCGCGACCGCGTCGGTATTCCCCCCTCGCTGATGGCCATGATGCTTAATGTGGCCATCGGGGCATTGAGGGGAATGATAGCGCAGAAGACAGTGGGCACGCCGATTGAAGACCGTCCGTTGCCGCTTGTGAATGTTTCCCAGCTGGTTAGCCGGCTGATTTATGGAGACAGGCCGCCGGAACGAGTGATTCCGGTAGATACACAAATTTGTGTCTGAACAGTTAATCAATACGTTTTGACTATGAAAAAGATTTTTATGGTTATCGGTGCGGCGGTTGCCTCCATGGCTGTTGCCGCAAACGCGTGGACGGTTCCTGACGAGACCCTCCGTTACAGTGTCAATTTCAAATGGGGACTTATCGACGCCAATGCCGGAATAGCCACGCTGGAGACAGAAAACCTCCCGGGTTCAGACCAGTTCAAGGCCACGCTCACAGGTAAGTCTGTGGACTTGCTGGGGCATTATTACGCGGTGGGGGACACAATGGTAGGGACGATGATGTCTGACACCATGCAGCCGGTCTACACCCAGCATCTGTCTCACGAGTCAGGGGAGTTCTCGATAGAGACTGTGACCTATGACACGTCGGGAGACACCGCGCTCGGGAATGTGGTGAAGGAATTGCCCGACGGGAAAGTGGTGCGTTCGCGTGTCAGCCATTATGGGGGAGGGCTCACGCTTGATTTGCTTGCGGTGTTCTATTACATACGTCAGATAGAGTATGAGGATATGACTCCAGGCGAATATGTGACAGTGAACATATTTTCAGGGAAGAATCCCGAGACCTTGACAGTCACTTATGAAGGTAAAAATGACATGGATTTTGATGGAGCGTCGCGTCCGGTTTATGACATATCACTGACATTCACCGCTGTAAACGGAGGTGAGGCCAATGCCGACCATATGAGGGTGTCGATTTCGGCCGATGCAGGCCGTGTGCCGTTGTACATAGACGGCAGCCTGAAAATCGGCCATCTTATTTGCCGGTATGTGGGAGCCGTGCCTGAATGATGCCACAGGTGGAAGAGTATTAAACCTTGGCTTGTGATGACTGTCAAAATAGTATGAGCATACAATCAAGACAAAAAAGAATGGCCGTTGTCACGGATGTGATGGCAAGGGCGTTGTTGGTATTGACGTTTCTGCTTCCTCTCGGAATGGGCGAGGGCAGGGCTGAGACCTGGAAAGTCCCAAAAGAGAGGCTGACTTACGACGTGATGTACAAATGGGGCCTGATCAACAAGAAGGCGGGGTCTGTGGCCTTGACCACGACGTTGCCTTCATCGGGCAACAGTTTCAAAGCGACACTCACTGGAGCCACCGCGCCGTGGGCCGACAAGTTTTACAAGGTCAGGGACACGTTGCGCGGCACCATAGATTCGCGCACCTTTCTCCCTCACAAGTATGAGAAGGTCGCGTATGAAGGTGGTGATTTCAACCACGACGAGCTGACTTTCTCGAGGAAAGGCAACACCACGCAGGCCAATGTCATCCATCGCCGCAAGCGGAAGAAGGATGAGGAGGTTTCGGTGTCGGAGAAAGTGCTGGAGGCATCAGGGGCCACCCTCGATATGCTCAGCTCATTCTATTATATGCGCCATCTTGACTACGCTGCGATGAAAAGCGGGCAGACTGTGCGCCTCAATGTCTTCTCCGGAAGCCAGAAGGAGGTGCTGACGATACATTTCGACGGAATCGAGGAGGTTTCGCTTGGTAAGAAGAATTATCCAGCATATCATATCACCTTCACATTCACATCCGGCTCGGGAAAGAAGACATCCGACAATATGGATGCGTGGCTTTCCACCGATTCCGCCAGGATTCCTCTCCTGCTCGAGGGGAAACTGCCGGTGGGAAAGGTGAGATGTTTCTACACCGGGGCCGTGCCTGCGCCGAAATGACGCGTCAAAAGGATGTGAAGATTAAGTTAAACGTGTTAAGAATATGATTTTAGCCTCTGGAGTAAACAAATTTTAAACACTTTTAGCGGCTTTCGCTTATCAAAACAACTAGAACCTTTGTTATATAGATAAAATGAAGAAAACATACAAGCATATCAGAGAAAAATTCCAATAAACATCCCTCGTCCTTTTTATCGGGTAGTGATACCAGATACTGAGGCTCTCATAAATAAATAGTTGAAACGTGAAGAGCGGTTTAGAACATGGTTTCTAATCCGCTCTTTTTCATAATCGTTATCATAGCCCTCTGAATGCGACACGCTCCCGACAGCCAAGTTAAAGCAGCCGGGAGCGTTGGAAAAAGGTCGATGCCGACGTTTCAGTCAGGGATTGTGCCGAAACGGTTGGGGTAGGGTTCCCCTTTGGTGGCGGCCAGGATAATGAACCAGATCTGCCCGATAAGGGGGACTAATGAGATGAAAATCCATCCTCCCCCCTTGCCGATGTCATGCATGCGTCTCACGCTTACAGCCAGACCAGGCAATACGGTAATCAGTCCGAAGAGACTGCCCAGTACACTCACGAATCCCGGAATGTTGCCGTCAGGTCCAGAGAACAACCATCCGAACAGGGAAAGGACCACATAAACGAATAACTCAAACAGCGCGAAATACCAGAATTCTGACCGGGAAGCACGTCCCGAGAAAGTGACGAACTTGGAGAACACGCTGGTCACAGATTGATTGAACGTCATAACAGTATATTTTAGATTTTTATCGGTTTGACTTAACCGATTGAGAAATAAACTTTTAACGAATTATTTGAGAAATAGAGGTAACGATTTAGCAACTGTGCGAATTTCAGCGTTTTTGCGTTGCTATGCTGTCAAATAACTCTTTTATTTACAAATATAACATCTTTTTTCGAAAGTACGAACTATCTACGGTGATTTTTACGAGTATCATAAAAAGCTATTCCGATTTTTTCTATGAGTTACTAATATCTTAATTTATTACAATAGTTCGGTAAAATTTGCATATTCAATTGAATATCAATAAGATGCAATAACAATTCAATATCAATGCAAACTATTGTGTATCAGTGCGATACAGCTATGCCTGCTCAAAAATTACCGAACTGTTGTTATTATGAAGTTGCATTTTATCTCTTCTGTTTTTATGAATTGTACTTAATAAACACATAATTAAAGTTAGATAATCGGGCAAATATTCTTTTCAAACTAATTAGCTTGTTTTATATAGTTGTCCAATTTCAGCAACCCTCTGTAATATCCTTCAAAAATGGTATGGCTATGTTTTTCTATGTTCAATGAATCATAGTTCAGAACTATCTCCGAACAATTTGAAAATATATCGGCAGCTTTCTTTATTTCGGGGGTGAAACACGGCTCTTTCATTTAAGATTTGGTCTCATTATCGAGAAATGTGTTATTTTATAGCGAGGGCAGTTCGGATGGAGAGAGCTCAACCTCTGATTTTCAAGAAAATAAGTGTATTAAAAATTTGGTCAAGTGGTAGATTTTTAGTAACTTTATGGGTGAATATCAAACAGTTACGTTAAAAATGGAGCCACTTGACCAAAGCCTTTCGATTGACGCGCATAAGCCCAATCACACCGCAAAAGTAATAAATAAATTCGTTCCACAGGGCAGTATTCTGGAACGGCTGATGAATTTTGCCGCC
>CAJTEX010000032.1 GCA_910575615.1 Bacteroidales bacterium
AAATAAGATTTTAACGAAGAGATAAACGGCTGAAATACAGACACAACAGATTACCCGCTTCGGGCTGAAGCGGGTAAGGGCAGGTATACGCTTTATTTTATCTTAAATGAAAAAGCCGTGTGCCCAAATTGTTGACAATATTGGCAAATCATCGTATATTTGCGTATGAAACAATTTTCCACATTCATCAGACGTATGCGTATCACTGCCATAAAGGGATGGCAGGTCGCAGTCATAGCTGCATTGTCGGTTTCGCCTGTCGCCTCTGCCGAGGAAATTGAGGTAACTGTCACAAACCACGGCGACGGCACACGACTCGCAGGCACCCTCTCCACACCGGCCACGACTCCTAAATGCGCCATACTTCTCTCCACCGGAAGCGGCCCGCAGAACCGCGACGAGGAGATAATGGGGCTGCGGCCATTCAAAGTCTTGTCAGACTCACTGACCGAGGCCGGATACGCTGTGTTGAGAATGGATGACCGTGGCACCGCCGCGAGCGGTGGCGATTTCAAGACCGCCACGGCCACAGATTTCATAGGAGACCTCAGGGCGGGACTCACATTTCTGGATTCATGCTACCGTTCCATCCCAAAAGGAATCATCGGCCACTCCGAAGGGGGCCAGCTTGCCATCAGGATAGCAGCCGAGAGGTCGGAAGATTGTAATCCTGACTTCATAATCACTCTCGCCGCCCCGGCGTGGAGGGGCGACTCTTTGATAATGTCGCAATCGCGTGCGTTGTCCACGGCAATGACAGGAGCGTGGCCCGGTGAGACTATGCAGCGCGACATCCTCGCCATTGCCCGGGGCCCGCTGCCTTACTCTGTGGCCTCACCGATGGTGTTTTCAATAATTGCCAAAGAACTTGGAGGCGCCGCCCAGTTGCCGGAGGTGCAGCGACAGCTCACCGGGCAGGTGGACGCGGTGTTGTCACCCTATTACCGCGAAATGCTCCGCTACGATCCTGAGTCTGACATAGCCGCGGTTTCGGTCCCTTGGCTGGCGCTGAACGGCGACAAAGACCTGCAGGTGGTCAACGCCAACCTCGCCACCATATCCACCCTGAATCCAGGCGCCTCGACCACGACCGTGGCTGGCCACAACCACCTCTTTCAAAAAGCCACGACCGGGTTGCCACAAGAGTATCCCACCCTCGGCCAGTCACCTTCGCCCGAGACAATATCCCTCATCCTGGAGTGGCTGAAAACCCTGTGACCGACGCGGCCTGGCAGGTCACTTGTATTCTGTCAGCTCGTCGGGATGGAAGATGACAGCAGACTCGGCTACCGGAGCCGCCAGAAAGTAGCCCAGGCAGAAATCACCTGAGTACATGCGCGGCCCGTTGCTGGTGCCGTTGCTTATGGCTTCGATGTAATCATGCATCTCCCGGCTGATGGGTGTCACTTTCACCGATACCTCGTCGCCGTCGCGCAAATCCGTCGCGTCATCCTCCTCCGAGAGATCTTTCCTTGATGTCATCAAGACCTCATCGATTCTGCCGTCTACGGCAAGGATGTCATTTAT
Source organism: Bacteroidales bacterium (assembly GCA_910575615.1). Taxonomy (GTDB): domain Bacteria; phylum Bacteroidota; class Bacteroidia; order Bacteroidales; family Muribaculaceae; genus UBA7173. The sequence continues at coordinate 1,528 of CAJTEX010000032.1, forward strand.
GGCCGACCACAGATACAACTCCCCGTTGCGGTAAACCCTGACCCAGTAGCATTCGCCGCTGGCCCCGGGATTGTCTGTGAACGAGACCTGCAACACCGCGACATAATCATATGGCATCTTTATCCACTGGAATTCCATGCCAAGCATCTCGACCGGGGGGAGCATCGTGGAGGTGGACTCATATCGGCAGCCATTCCTTTCGACTGTCAAGGTGTAGGTATGGCCCGTCTCGCCTGAGACCGGAGAGACAAAAACACCCTGGCCGTCAGGGTGCAGCTCAGTCCGGCATCCGGTTGTGATGTCTGACAGCATGACTGTGGCATCAGTCAGTGGCTGACGGTTCAGAGGTTCTTCCATAGGTGTGGTCAGGGTTATTCTGACAGCAGCCCCATGCTCGTCGAGGCTTCCCTCTATTACCGTCATTGGCGGGATGTCGTGATACTCGAAGTCGAGTTCCTTCTCACAGGATGTCAGAAACGCCAGCAGTATGGCGGCAAGGAAACAGAGATGGTTTTGTGGTGTCTTCATTTCAACGTTCAGAATTTCAGTGTGTAGGAAACTGATGGCACCAGTCCGTAAAGCGACTGTTGCACCGCGCGTGTGCCAGACGGCTTTGTGGAGTCATCCTCGAAGTATACCACAAAAGGGCTGTAATGGCAATAGGCATTGTAAACTCCGAAAGCCCACTGGGTGGTGAACCGCCGGCCCTGTCGGGTGTATGTGGCCGACAGGTCGAGACGGTGGGATGCCGGAGTGCGGTAGCCGTTGCGTGACGAGTAATAATAGCATGTCACACCGTCAAGCTCATATTTCACATCAGGGGCAGTTATAGGCTGCCCAGAGGAGAAGGTCCATGAGCCAGACAGGTTCCACTTGTCAGTGAGACGGAATATGGCCACCACCGCGAGGTCGTGGCGGCGGTCGTTGGAAGCGTCATACCATTGTCCGTCATTTATGCCTGGTATTCTCGACTGGGTCTTACTCAATGAGTAGGAAACCCATCCCGTCAGCCGTCCGGAGTTCTTGCGCGCCATCAACTCCACCCCGTAACTACGGCCCTTACCTCCGAGGATGAGGCTCTCAAGGTCAATGTCAGAGAACATAGTGCGTCCGTCTTTGAAGTCATACACATTGTCAAGCGACTTCCAATAACCCTCCACAGACCAATCATAGGCCCCGTCAGCCGTCATACCGGCGTAGCCCAGGCCATATTGCAGGGCTTTCTCAGGTTTTGTCGTCGCCGAAGTGATGGCATACCTGTCAAATGGGAAACTGGTGGTATTGGCGCGTATGGCGTGGAGATTCTGCGAGGTCGCCCCGACTCCGATTTTCAGATTATGACACTGCGTGATGTCATATTTGAAGCTGACCCGCGGCTCGACGGAAAAATATGTGCGGGAAGAGAAGTCGGGGGCTGCCGTGGCCATCGAGGAGAAACTGTGGAAGCGTTCTCCCGACAATGCAGAGAACAGAGCAAGCCTCACACCGGCCGACAGTGAGAAACGGTCACGGAAAGTTGCCTCGTATGACCCCCACAACGCGTTCTGCCATCCCGAACGTATCTCTTTCTCCTTCACAGCGTTTATGTCAAACTCTCCGGATTTCACCCGTAGCAGCTCAGACCGCAGCCCGAGTTCGAGGGTCTGGTTTTCAGCCAGCGAACACAATGCTTTCTCGTTTATGGAGAAAGACCTGACATATTCGGTCAGAGACTGGTCTGTCCGCATGATCGACATCCCCATGTCAGCCGTGAAGTCAGTGAACGAGGCTGTGGTGGCGAACCGCCACGCCCCACCCCTTGCCACAAGCCAATTGACCGAAGTCCCGAGGTTGCCCCATCGCATCTGCATAAGGTCACTGATGCCCATGTTGTCACGGCTTGCCAGAAATGAGACATCGACATAGTCGCCATGGCCAGACTGATAGCGCAACCGGGCAGTGACATCATAGAAATTCATCATCGTGTGACTGTATTGCGGTATCATTTTCAAAAACATATCGACGTATGACCTGCGGGCGGTCACGGCGAAAGATAGCCTGTCTCTCACAATCGGACCTTCGGCAGCAAGCTTGGCGGCGAGCAATCCGATGGTGGCCGACGCATGGTAAGAGTCGGTGTCGCCCGGAGCCAGGGATGTGTCGAGCACAGAGGCCGTGGCCCCTCCATACGAGGCCGGTATCGGCCCTTTGTAAAGGGTGGCGCGGCCAAGCGCGTCATCGTTGAAGGTCGAGAATATGCCCATCACATGGGATGGATTGTAGAGAGTGATGCCGTCAAGCAGCACGAGATTCTGGGCGGCGGTGCCACCTCTCACCTCGAAGCCTCCGGCCCCTTCACCTTCACCGTGTACTCCCGGCATCAGGGTTATGGATTTGATGATGTCGTTCTCGCCGAACAAAGCCGGCACCACGGCCAGTTTGCTCAGTTCGAGATGCTCGGCGCCAAGACGGATGTCGGCAATGCGCTGGCGGGCAGACTGTCCCGTCACCACCACCTCCTGGAGCGCCTCTTCATGTTCCATAAAAGCAATGGTGTCGGCTGGCTCAGCAATGGTGGCGGGTGATGGCGCAGAGGTCTCAGCTGACGCGGGAAGGGGAACGAGAACCGCAACTGCGGCGACCATCCACAATACGGCCATACGCTGAAAGCCTGTCGTAATCTCTGTTGTCATTTGTGTAACCCTTGGAAATCGCAAGGCACAAAGTTACGCATTTTATCGCATCCTAATCACATAAACGGCTGTAAAACTTTCAGAAACGGTTAAGTTCGGCCTCGGATGCGGCCTCCCCCTTGTATCTGCTCTTACTGGGCTGGAACCTGTAAGTCAGCGACAAGGCGACCCCGCGGTTGTCATAGCTCTGCCGTTTGTCGACATGGACTCCGTATGTGTCCATCGTCCAGTCGTTGTTGGCTGTGGCGAATATGTCGGTGGCCGACAGCCTAAACCGCAGGGAGTCTTCAAGGAATGATTTGCTGACCGAAGCGTCCATCACAAACCATTCCGCGCCAAACCGGTTGGTATGGATGTATCCCGAAGATTGCCCTCGGACGTTGGCCGTCAGCATCAGGCCATAAGGCAGGGAAATGACATTATCAAAATAGTATGACAGTATCGGACGGCCATATCGTGTAGTGGTTATTTCAAGCCATTGCTTGTGGACACCCGCCGTAATCCCCGGCGACCAGCATCCTATCTGACTGTTCCATACGAAGTATGCGTCAATGGATGTGACATCCATGTTGACCGGTTGCATCAGCAACTGTATGGTCGGCGCCGGATAAACGCGTTTCACAAAACCATAGGTGTCAATGCTGCGGCTGCAATACGCCTGCAACATGAAGTCGCCCCAGATTCCCGACAACTGCAGACTGTGCATACGCTCGTCGCGCAAGGCCGGATTTCCACCCTCTATCTCATGGCGGCCGACATAGCTGAGGCTCCCTGTCAACTGTGAATATGGCGGCCTGACGGTGGCCAGCTGATAACTCAGGCTGAGTTGCGCTTTGTCATTGAAGCGATAGCCCAACGACATATCCGGGGCAAAAAGGTGGTCACTGCGGCTGACATCGTCATCCTTACGCCCGTCCAGTTTGAAAAGATGACTGACATACTCATACCTCACTCCGGCTGAAAGGTCAAATTTGCCGAAACTCCTGCGCCAGGTGGCGAACAACGCCGCCGAGACCTGGCTCACGTCGGTAAGCGACGAGGGTATGTATGCCTCCACCTCCGGGTTGCGCATCAGGTAGTCGAGGCGCGAACGGCTGAACGCGTCCTGGGTTCCGAAGGTCAGTTTTCCACTCCATAACGGCATAGAGGCATACAACCTGGCTGCCCACAGCGATGAGCGCCGATGCTCGGCAGAACCGACTTCGTCATATGCTCCGCCGGGATAGGAGGTGGTGACGCTGCCCGACGAGTCCGCAGTCTTGAAATCCCCGTCGAAATGGAGTGTGTATTTGTCGGCGAAGGTGTCATCGTAATACGCCGACACATGATGACTGTGGCCGTCGGAAGTCCGGTCAATCAGACGCGCGACAGGCAAGCCGCTGTCGGTCCATTCGGCTCCTGTATTGGTGAAATCTGATTTTTCGGGTTCATAGCGGTAAGACATTCCCAGCGAACGATGGCCATGGACATTGTTGAAACCGGCTTTCACTGCCCCGGCGGTTGTCGCGACTCGGTTTGACTGGCTCGCGCCAATCACGGCAGGCCGCCCGTCATGAATTAACGAATTGGTGGTGACACCCCTGATTTCCCTTTCGTCGCGCCCTACCAGGCCGTTGGCGAATATGTCCCAGTCTCCCGACCGGTAGTTGAGGTCAAGCATATCGTTGGCCCTCCACCTGCGTCGTTTCTCCACCACGGCGCGGTCGGTCAGCGACAACCCTTTGATGAAGTCACGACGCGTGGATATCCTCAACACAGCCTGTGTGTCGCCGTCATACATTGCTCCGGGAGCCATATCAAGTTCCACTTTCCGGATATTGTCAGACTGCAGCCTCGACAATTCGTCGCGGTCTCTCAGCAATCGCCCGTCAATGTATATTTCGGGGGAACCTTTCCCCACTATGCTCACGGCATCATCTGCCACGGTAACCATAGGCAACTGGGCCAGCACGTCGAGTGCTGTGCCTATATTCTGCAGGCTGGAGCCGACCACAGTGTATATGACTGTGTTTCCCGACAGCCGCTTGGCGGGGATGTCGGCAGTCACGACCACTTCCTGCAGTTGACGCGACAGGGAATCCGACACTTCTTCTTGAGCGGATGGCACCTCGGCGAGGCATACCACGCAAATCAAAACAATATTGATGACTGTGATGACGATACGCATGATAATGTAATTTATGACAACTGTTTTTTGTCACAAAATTACACTCCAACGGCTCATATCTCCAAAAAAAGAGTCTGACATTCCCGCCAAGCAGAAGATTGGCAATCAGACATATACAGCTTTGCAGAGCCAAGAAATCCTGACCGCGGCCTGTCTCGGTCAGAAAACAGACATAAACAGACCGGAATGCGGCGTTTCCAACGACGATATTTTGGATTTCAGACGCGATTTACGTTTGTAGACCACATCCAGGCTTTCCCCTATGAGCAACGCGATCGACCTGTTGGAGAGTCGACACGCAAGGTAGACCATCAGCCGGTATTCCTCGGGCTTCATGGCGGGCCACTCCTCTTTCAGATGGTCGAGCAGATTTTTCCGGCAATCATTGACGCATCGCTCCATTTCGGAGAACATCACATCATCCCCTTTCAATGCCTCTATCTGAGATTTCACCTTGTCGGCGATTGCCTTGCGCTCCACCTTCGTCCCCTGCGACTCATAGTAAGTGCCGCAAAGCTCATCCATGGCCTTGAAACGGTTCTCCAAGATTCCGACCAGTTTTGATTCCAAGGCTGAACAGTCGGAATCGCGCCTCATGACATCCTCCCGCAACAAAGAGGCTTCGGCCACCAGGGCCTCATTACGCAATCGGTCAACACGCAGCCTCTGACGCTGCCACAATATCACGAACGTGCATGACAGCAACAACACCAATGCGGCACACAAGTATCTTTCCTTGCTGGCCCTCTCCTGGTACAACCTGAACTCCCTTTCCTTGGCGAAATACATTGCCGTGAAGACCGACAGGCGCTGACGCTCGTCGCCGGAGAATGATGCCATGCGCTGTCTCGCGGCATTGACCCTGGCAAGACTGGCCTCATCGTCATGTCTGGTGTAATAATCTACAGCGATACATGATATGGTGTCGGTGGGGGCATACACCCCGTTGGCGGCCATCGCCTCGCTGTAAAGCAACGCCCACCGCGCCATCGTAGCCGAATCCTCAAAACGGGATATGTCAAGAGCGTTCAACTGCCCCAATGCCGCTTCCGCGTCACTGCTCATCAACGACTGGGCCTCGTCGAGCTGCCGGTCGTGGCGCGCCTCCGAATATGAGCATCCGGTTATTACAAACAGTATGACCAAATATAGCAGACAGCGCATAATCAATTAAAGCATATGGATTCCTGGAGAGGGGTCACTGCAAAGGTAAGGAATTCTGATGAAAACACCCTCCCCAATGATGCCCGAAGAGGAAATTTCAGAGAAAAACAGAGAAAAATCGTTTTTTTTGAAAAAAATCACCAAAAAATTTTGCCAGTTCAAAAATAGTCCCTACCTTTGCACACGTCAAACGACAACAACCACACCAACCGGCTCAGCGGAGCCGCCGAAAGGTTGAAACAAGATTGTCTTGTGGTGTAATGGTAGCACGTCGGATTCTGGTTCCGCCTGTGGGGGTTCGAATCCCTCCAAGACAACTAAAGCTCCTGAATTTCAGGAGCTTTTTTTCTTTATCACAATACGTCCTTTAATCTTATTATACGAGACATTTTTATGAAGAACTACAACTACACACCTGAGAATATCACATCCCTCGGCCAGGACGAGGTGTTTGTGTTCGGAAGCAACCTGCAGGGAATCCACGCCGGAGGAGCCGCCCGCACCGCTATGAGGCTGTTCGGGGCGAAAAAGGGGCAGGGAGTGGGAATGCAGGGACAATCCTACGCCATCCCGACAATGCAGGGTGGAGTAGAAACCATTAAGCCCTATGTCGACGACTTCATTGACCTGGCCCGCGAATGGGATCAGACCACATTCTACGTCACACGCATCGGCTGCGGCATCGCCGGATTCACCGATGAGGAAATCGCCCCTCTCTTTGACGAGGCTCTCGACCTCTACAATGTGAGACTCCCCGAGTCATTCGTGAAAATCATCCTCGACCGGCGCAAGTCACGGGTGGCTGAAAACAACCTGTGACAGCCACGCCCGCAAACGACGGAGTCACCTCTCCAGCAGCCTTGACGGCAGCGGGAGGGCGACTCCGATATGTGTTCCACGCCTCAACAGCCAAAGACCGTAGACGGGGCAGCAAATCATTCCTTATTCTCGACAGGAAGCGCGCGGGAGAACACCTCGCGGAATGAGACGATGGTCTCGGTGCGAAGCATACCCATCGGCTGGAGCTTGTCGTGGATGAGATGGAGGAGGTGTTCGTTGTCACGGGCATACAGCTTGACAAGCATGTCATACTGGCCGGTGGTGAAATGCACTTCGGTCACTTCAGGAACGGTGTAGAGCTTCTCGATGATTTCGTCAAACGACGCGGCTTCCTTGAGATAGATTCCGACAAAAGCACATGTGTCATATCCCAGGGTGGTGGGCTTGATGAGAGCGCGCGAACCTTCAAGGATATTGGTTGCCTGCAGCTTGGCGATACGCTGATGAATCGCCGCACCGCTGACGCCACACTCGCGGGCGATTTCGAGGAAAGGCTTCCTTCCGTTGTCTACCAGCATCTGGAGTATTTTGGTGTCCAGCTTGTCAATTTGTAATCGGGCCATGGTAATTATCGGTTAAGTTTAATATTTCCTTGGATGGGTCAACACGGCAGAATCTTAGGAAGATTTTTGTTTCCGCTTAATTCTCTCAACCGCATTTCGACACAAATTTAGCAATAAACATCTTAAAACCCAAATTTATTTCGTTTGATTTTTCAGATTGCAATCGGTTTTTGGGGCTTATTTTGAAAAAAAACAGTAAATTTGTAGTGTCATACGAATTAGATGAAATATGGAAATCAATCTTGAGAAGATAACACATCCCACCGATATACCATTAGAAATCAAAGATTTATACCACAGCGCATTCCCAGAAGAGGAGCGTCGCGAGTGGACCGACATCCTCCGTCGGATAGAAACCGGAGACCCCATTTTTAATTTTTATGTTTTACAACACAATTCGGAAACGATAGGATTTATAACCCTGTGGAATCTCCCCGGTGCCCTGTATTGCGAGCATTTCGCTGTCTCACACCGCTACCGCAACCAAGGATGCGGAGCGGAGGCAATAAAGGCCGCGCTCGCCATGGCAGCGACCCGGCCTCTGGTTCTCGAGGTGGAGTTGCCGGGTGCTTCGGAGTTTGCCGACTCCAGGATTTCATTCTATAAGAGGTGCGGGATGACTCCACTCGAAGATTTCCCCTACTGGCAGCCACCCTATCGCGCGGGGCTGCCCGAGGTGGCGATGATGCTCATGTCATCCTCCCCACTACCCGAGCCCACGGCCTTCGCTATGATTCTCCACACGATAGTCTACAATCAATGACGGCGAGGATTCCCCAGTGTCCGACCATCGCTTTCCTCGCCGCCATACTGGCAAGCGGATGCTCCGGCAACGGAAAGCAGGCAGAGCCCGCCAATAAAGAGGAGCTGCCACGGGTCGTGGTCACCATCCCGCCGCTGAAATACTTCGTCGACAGAATCGGTGGCGACAGGGTGACAGTCGAATGCCTCGCTCCGGCATCGGCCGACCCAGAGACATTCGAGCCGTCGATGGCACAACTGCGCAAAGCCTCTAACGCCGAACTGATGCTGACCACAGGCCTGCTCCCTTTCGAGGAAAAGGTGGCCGAGGCAATCAGCTCATCAAACCCGGGAATCAGAATCACCCCCCTGAATGGCTCAATCAAGCTGATAGAGGGCACCCATGACCACGGGGATGACGGCCACAGCCATCCACACGAGCCACACGGGAATTACGACCCGCATATATGGACCTCCTTGCGAAACGCCCGGACAATGGCCCGTGGAACATACGAGGCCCTGTTGGCGGCATCCCCTGCCGACAGCCTTTATTTCAAATCGCGGCTTGACAGCCTCGACCATCACCTTGACTCCCTCGACATGGCGACATCCATCCGCCTGGCCCCCACAAAAGGCAGGACAATCCTGGTATGGCACCCTTCGCTCAGCTACTTCGCCCGCGACTATGGACTGCACCAGCTGGCGATAGGCAACGAGCACAAGGAGTCGTCAATCACCGGACTGAAAGAACGGCTCGACCTGGCCAGGCACGAGAAACCGATGGTGTTCTTCTACCAGAGGGAATATGACAGCCGGCAGGCAGAAACAGTGACAGACGCCACTGGATTGCACCCCGTCACCATCGCCCCCCTGTCGGAGAACATCGAGGAAGCGATAAACAAAGCCGCCGATGCAATCGCCGGGACGGCAGACAACGACAACAACAACGACACAACTCAGAAATGAACATATACTCCCCAATGACACCCCTCCAGACGGCATTGCCGAGAGAAGTTGGCGCGCCGGCCATACGGCTTTCGGAGGTCGGCATGAGATGGGAACGCCGCGAAATACTCGACGCGGTGAACCTCACTGTGAACCGTGGGGATTTCATCGCCATCACCGGCCCCAACGGAGGAGGGAAGACCACCCTGCTCAGAATCATCCTGAAACTGCTCAAACCCACCTCGGGCAAGGTAGACTACCTGAACCCTGACGGAGCTGTCTCCGAAAGACTGCCGATCGGATACCTACCGCAGAAAAACATGATCGACTCCCGGTTCCCGATAACTGTCGAGGAGGTGGTTGCCTCCGGGCTGCTCTCTGAGAAGGGTGTGACCAAAGAGAACTTGAAGAAACGCGTCGACGAGACTCTGGCCCTCATAGACCTCCAGCCACATGCCAGACAGACCATAGGAACGCTCTCGGGCGGCCAGCTACAACGCGCCCTGCTGGGACGCGCCCTCATCTCCAACCCCTCCATACTCGTGCTCGACGAACCGCTCAGCTACATCGACAAGCGCTTTGAAGGCCGTCTTTACGACCTGCTCAAAGGACTGCCCATCTCAACCACCATCCTGCTTGTCTCCCACGAGATGAGCGTGATTTCAGGGATGGCCACGCGCCATCTGATTGTGGACCACACCGTCCACGAATGCACGTCTCACCACCATTTCATCCCCTCCCCCTGCCCTTGATACCCAGTCTGGCAAGACACAGCCCGGGCGGATTCGCTGTTGAATCCGCCCGGGCTGTGTCTTTGCCCTCAGGCATTGGCTGATGGACTGCAGCCGGTTTTACTTGGCTTTGCCGAGAACCTTGCGGTCGACAACCGCCGGATATTTCTTGTCAAGCTCCTCAAGCCACTGAGCCAGCAGGTAATCCTGATAGTCAGTGATGACCAACCCGCGCACGTCGGCAGCCTCTTCCGGCTGGTCGATGAGTTTGGGCTGATATGCCTCATAGGCTTTCCAGCGACCCTGCGCCGCAGGCTTCTCACCGCCGAAACCGAGGTAGTCGGTAATCGCGTTCTCACCCTTGGCGGCCAGCACCCGCTCAACCTTGACATCCTTGCCGAACTGCTTTTTAAGCACGGTCGCGAGGGAGTCGGCGGCCACAGGGTTGGCCTTGAGGTAATCGTTAACTTCGGAGAGAAGAGAGTCAGACCCGGCGAAGATAATGCGCGACTTGAAGCGCGGGCTGTCCCAGCGGTAATTGTCTTTGTGGGACTGGAAGAAAGCCTCCAGGCCAGCCTGGTCAGACTTAGCCTTTGACCACACATTGCGATCCTGAATCTCGAACATCAGCATACCGTCGCGGTACTCGTTGACCAGGTTGCGGTATGAGGGTTCCTCAGTCATCAGGTTGCGCTGCTTGGTCTCGATGACCGCAGCGTCAAGGTAGCGGTCGACAGCCTCGTCAAGCTGTGTCACCTGTTGCGACGCGTCTCCGGCGAAACCATTGGGAAGCTCCTGGGCCATAATATCTGAAAGGGGGAGTTTCTCCTTGCCGATGCGGGCCACAACCATATCCGAAGCCTGCATCGAGGCCAGCATGGCGGAGTCAACACCGCCGGCGGCCTCAATCTGCTTCCTGAGCTTGTCGAGGGCCTTGGTCTCAGCCTTCGCGCCATACTCCTTCCTGAGCTGCGCGATGCGGCGCTTGGCGGGGAGCTGGCCGCGCTCGTCACGTGAAATCGCGTTGGCGATGGCGGTCCTAGCCTGCTCGAAAGGCTCTATCCCCTTTCCGGCAAGACGCCTGATGATATGGTAGCCGTAAGCGGTCTCGAACGGTTCGGAAATCGTGCTGTCGGCCAGCGAGAAGGCGACCTCCTCAAACTGGGGCACCATCTGGCCCGCGCCGAACCAGGGGAGACGACCACCCTGGGAAGCCGATCCGGGATCCTCCGACTCGGCAGCGGCGACAGCCTCGAAGCTCGCGCCGTTTTTCACCATCGTGTAGAGAGAGTCGATGTAATGCTTCTGGGCCTGCGCCTCCTCGGGCGATTTGCCACGGGTGAGACGGAGGATATGCTCCACCAGCACCTGCCCACGGGCCGGGCGGCGGTCATTCACCTTTACTATATGGTAACCCACAGGTGACGCAATCACGCCGGAATGGCCGCCGACAGCCACCGTGTAGGCCGCATCCTCAAACGCCGCCGGGAAACGGTTGGCCATGATGTAGCCCATGCGGCCGCCGTTGCGGGCCGAGTTGGCGTCGCCCGAATACTTCATAGCCAGGGAGTCGAAAGGCTCGCCAGCCTCGATGCAGGTGAGCAGCGAGTCCATGAGCGCCTTTTTCTGCTCCATGGTCTTGCCGGGCGACTGGAAGAAGACCATGATGTGGCTCACATCCACCTCCTCCTTCATCCTCTCATACTGGGCGGCGAGGATGCTGTCCTCGACAGCCTTGTCCACCATATAGGGGGCCGCCAGGTCGCGGCGGTATGTGTCAAACTCCTTTTCAAACGCCGGCGCCTTGTCAAGCCCCATGTCCTCGGCCGCCGCCACCTTCTGGCGGTAGGGGATGAAGAGCTTGAGATACTCCTCGATGTCCTGGGGGGTAGACTGCTGCGCGTTGTTTTTGTGATAAAGATATTCAAATTCGCTGAGAGTGACCGGCTTTCCTCCGACTGTCATCAGCACGGGATCTGCCGGGCCCTTGGCCTGGGCCATGACGGCGGCCCCCAAGAGAACTGACAGCGATATGAGTCCTTTTTTCATCTTTGAAACGGATAAATTGATGGTTTAGGCAAATGTAAGGCAGCGGCTCCAATTCCGGAAGACGCTATCTGATTAACGGCCTCGCCCCAGTTTTATTATGAAAAGCAAATATTTTTATGTGAAAAATTCGTAACTTTGCGGCTATGTTATTTGAAGACTTTGATTTGAGCGACGACCTGCTCGACGCGCTTTACGCGATGCACTTCGAGGAATGCACCCCTATACAGGAACAAGCCATCCCCGTGGTGCTCGACCGTCGCGACCTTATAGCCATTGCCCAGACCGGCACCGGCAAGACCGCCGCATACCTCCTTCCCGTCATCGACCTCCTGGCCGAGCTGCCCGAGGCCGACGGATTCGTCAACTGCATTGTGATGGCCCCGACACGCGAGCTGGCCCAGCAAATCGAACGCCAGATGGACGGGTTCAGCTACTACCTCCCCCTGTCGAGCATCGCCGTCTACGGCGGCACCGACGGAGCCGGGTTCGCCCGCCAGCAGAAAGGCATGAAAGCGGGGGCCGACGTGGTCATCGCCACCCCGGGCCGCCTCCAGGCCCTCTTGCAGATTGGAGGCATAGACCTGTCAAAAGTCAGGTATTTCGTGCTTGACGAAGCCGACCGCATGCTCGACATGGGCTTCTACGACGACATCATGGCCATAGCCAAACTCCTCCCCAAGGAACGCCAGACCCTGCTGTTCTCGGCCACTATGCCCCCCAAAATCCGCAAGCTCGCCCAGTCGCTGCTCAACGACCCCGTGGAGGTGAAAATTGCCCCCTCGCGCCCTGTCGAGAAAATCAAACAGTCGGCCATCTTCTGCTACGAGGATGACAAGCAGCGCACACTGACCGACATCCTCAAGAAACGCCGGGGAGAGAGGGTGATAGTGTTCGCCGCCTCAAAGCATGGCGTGCGCGACCTCACCCGCGACCTGCGCCGCAGCGGCATCAAAGCCGCCGAAATCCATTCCGACCTCGACCAGCAGCAACGCGAGGAGACCATCAGGGGATTCCGCAGCGGACGCATCGAGGTAATCGTGGCCACCGACCTGCTCGCCCGAGGCATCGACATCGACGAGGTGATGCTCGTGGTCAACTACGATGTTCCCCGCGAGCCTGAGGATTACGTCCACCGTGTGGGCCGCACGGCCCGTGCCAACGCCGACGGCGAGGCCGTGACCCTCGTCTCCCCCCGCGACCGCAGGGCCTTCGCACGCGTGGAATCGACCCTGAAAATAAAAATCGCCGCCGAGAACAGACCCGCATCCTCCCCACGTCCGGCCTCAGACCGCCCCGCGCGCTCCGACAAAAAGGGCAACAACCGTCCCGACAACCGAAACAAAGGCAACAACCAGCAGTCCGACGACAAAAACAACGGCGAGGACAGACGCCCTGCCGGCAACAAAGGCAAACGCCGCTACTACGGCAAGCCCCGCAAGCCGGGAGGAAGCACTCCGCAATGACACAAAACCGTGTCAAAAAAACCACAAGCCTGACAGCCCTCATTGGCCGTCAGGCTTTTTTTCTTCTCCTTTTTGAGAAAATTAATACATTTGCAACCAAGTTTTAGACTTTTTTTTGTAATTTTGCCTTGATTTTGGCTTAATAGACTGTTATTGCCACACATTACGCATTTCCTCGATTGGCATCTGCACTGATTAAGTAAATATAGTATTTTACATATAATAAAAGGTATGAAGAAACAACTTCTGATCGGACTCCTGGGCGCTGCCGGAGGTCTCGGGCTGGCAAGCTCGATGGCATCTTGCGACGACTACCGTCCGACAACCGACATGGACGGCAAGCTCCTTGTGGCGGTCAACCTCGACAAAGATGTCGTGGCCTCCGCCTCCAACAAGCAGGCTTCCCCCGCATCCCGCGCCGAGGCGCAGTCGGTTTCAGCTTCCGACCTGTCGCTGAAACTCACATCCGAGTCAGGCTCCTTCGCCCGTGAATGGGCATCAGCAGCCGAATTCAGCGACCCTGTCACAGTCCCTGTCGGGAAATACACCCTCGAAGCCTGGTATGGCTCGCTTGAGACCGAGGGATTTGAATCACCCTACTATTACGGAAGCTCGACCCTCACGGTAGAGGAGAACCGCACAACCCCCGTGAGCGTCACAGCATCGCTCGCCAACTCGATGGTGAGGGTGGAGATGTCAGACATGTTCCGCGACTACTTCGCCTCCTACTCCCTGACCCTGAGGTCTGAGCTTGGCAATGAAATCGCCTACCCCGATGGGGAGACCCGCTCTGTCTACCTCGCCCCCGGCCAGGTGACAGCATCCATCACCATCACCAAGCAGAACGGCACAACCGCCACCCTCGAACCCAAAAGCTTCACAGCCGAGGCGCGCCACAGCTACCTGCTCAAATTCGACATCAACGGAGGCGAGGCCGGCGACGGATTCCTCACGCTCACCTATGATGACATGACCGACATGGAGACCGTGGAAATCGACCTCAGCGACGCAATCCTCAACGCCCCCGCCCCCCGCCTCAACAGCGAGGGATTCACTTCGGGCGACTCCTGGACAGTGATGCAGGGACAGCCCTCAGAGAAGACCGCCAAAGTCACCGCCATCGCCCAGGCCGGAATCGACGGACTGGTGTTGACCACATCCTCGGCCTACCTCGAGTCACAGGGCTGGCCCAAGGAGATTGACCTCGTAGGCGGCGACGCCTCCGCCATCGCCTTGATGAAGGGGCTCGGCCTCAACATCCTCGGAACGACCAAGCCCGAGAAGATGGCGATGGTCGACTTCACCGCGCTGCTTTCCAACATCACATACCTCCAAGAGGGCGACAACACATCGACCTTCACCCTGCAGGTACGCGACAAGAACTCCCGCGTGGCAGAAGCGCCCATAAGCTTCTCGGTCGAGGCTGTGACAACCACCCTCGCCGTCGCCTCAGTCTCCCCCATCTACGAATGGGACACCACCCTGGCCTTTGACATCGAGACTAACGCCACAAGCGTAGACGGCCTGACCCTCCAGGCAAAGAACGAGCGCAACACATGGGACAACTGCCCCATCACCTCCTGTGAACTGGTATCACGCTCGACCGGCACCTACCATGTGGTGGCCACCGTCCCCTCTTCGGCCGACGACCTCACCCTGCGACTCACCCTTGGTGCCCTCAAGGTTGACTTCACCGCCGCCCATGAGCCCAGCCCCTACTCGCTGACCGCCGTCGAGAATGGTATCTACGGCTGGCAGGCCGCCCTTGACCTCCGCTACAAGGCCGGGGCAACCACCGCCCGCCGCCGGGCCGCTTCCCGCTCGGCCGAGCAGCCTGAGAATGTAAGCTTCGAGATTTCAGCCGACAACGGCCAGACCTGGAGCGCAGCCACCTCTTCCAAGCTCGCCGACAACCGTTTCCTCGTCAAGGGCCTGACCGGAGGCAAGACCTACCAGGTGCGCGCCACATGCGACGGCATCCTGTCAAGCGTCTACACCTTCACCACCGAGATTGGCGCCCAGCTCGAAAACTCCGACATGGAGACCTGGTCGCGCACCGACGGAGCGACACAATATTGGTGGATAGAATTCCCCGGAGCATCAGCTACTTCCGCCGTATGGGGCACAATGAACCAGCTCACGACATCTGAGGGTGGCAGCAACGAAAGCAATTTGAGTTCAAACAGAGACGGCATGTCTTATTGCGCTTTTTCCGGAACTCGACAGGAAACTGGAAGCGTCCATGGAGGTTCTTCTGCCGCAATAATAGAGACCGTTGGATGGGGAAAAGGTAATGCAGCCCAAGCATTTTGGACCAATTCCAAGCATGTCACAGTCGGTCAGCTTTATCTTGGAGCCTATAACTCCTCAACAAAATCACCTGACTATGGCATCGTCTACGGCCATCGCCCCAAAAACATCGAATTCTGGTACAAATACCGTGCTAAGAACTCTGCCGATTTTGGCAAGGCTTTCGTGAAGGTGCTTGATGCATCCGGCACTGTACTTGCAGAAAAAACGTTGGACCTTCCCGCAACAGGAGAGTATACACAAATGAGACTTGACCTTTCAGATGCGTACGCTGTTCCAGGCAATGCAGGTGTCACTTTGCAGCTTGGATTCCTGTCAAGCGGTTATAAAGATGTGGAGAGTCAAAACAATAACGATTGGCTTGACAAGCCTGAGTTTACAAAAAAATACGGACGCTACACCGGTTCATCGCTCTATATCGATGACATCAAACTCAACTATTAATCAACACGCCAACCCTTAAGATATGAAAACCAAGATATTTTCCATCCTACTTTCAGCTGCCGCAATGGCCGGGTTCTCGGCGTGCGACTCCTGGAATCCGGATCCGGCTGTCAATGGCCGGGGTCAGTTGAAGACCTCGACCCTCGGGGTAGAGGTTGACGGCGCAGAGACCGACGTGAACGACAACGCCGGAGCCAGGCCCTCGTCGGTCAAGGCGATGGCCCCCGCCTCACGCGCCACTGTCGACCTCTCAAACTTCATCGTGACCGTTGAAGACAAAAACGGCCAGCAGGTGAGCCGCTGGACATACACCACGATGCCCGAACTGCCCACCTTCGCCGCTGGCGACTACACCGTCACTGTCCGTTCCCACGAAGTGGAGCCCGCCGCATGGAACGCCCCCTACTTCGAAGGCTCGCAGGCATTCACCATCGAGGCCGACAAGGTGACCACAGTTCAGACCGTGGTCTGCACCCTGGCCAACATCCGCGTGTCGGTAAAGTTCTCCGACAAACTGATGGCCGCGTTTGACAATCCCGACGAAGTGACCGTGAAAGTCACCTCCGAAGGCAACAACTCGCTCGATTTCACCCCCGCCGAGACCCGTTCGGGATATTTCGCAGCCCTCAAAGACCTCGAGACCCTCCGTCTCGACTTCTCAGCCTCAATCATGGGCCACACCGAGACTTTCACCAAGACCCTCGACAATGTGGCCAAGGGGCAGCACCGCAAAATCACATTCGGCCTGACCGGCAACGACAACCTCCCCCCCGAAGAGGTGGGCACCGTCACCAACGACGGCCAGAGCATCATCGTCGACAGCTCGGTGATTGAGGATGCCCCCATCGAGAGCGATTACGACTGGTATGAGGACAACCTCGACAACACCGGCCGTCCCGGCGACGAGAACTTCGACGAAGAGGAGCCCGGTCCCGGCCCTGGTCCCGGACCCGACGAGCCCAAGCCCTCCGACTGGTCGATTGACTTCACCAGCACATCGCTCAACCTTGACGGAGAAAATGATGCGACCCAGTTCCCCCAGGATGGTTCCAAACCTGCCGCAGTGGTCATTACATCTTCAGAAGGTATCGCCAACCTTAAAGTTGACATCATTTCTGACGCTCTTGCCGGTGTGCTTGAAGATCCTTCAATCGGTCTGGCTCCTTCATTCGACCTCGCTTATCCAGGCAATCTTGAAGAAGCCCTCAGCGGCACTTTCCATTTCCCTGTTGGAAATGAAGTAATCGGTCATACAGAAGTCACATTTGACATCGCGCCATTCGTGCCCCTGCTCAATATCTACCCAGGCAACGACCATACATTCAGGCTTACTGTGATTGACCAAAAGGGCAACCAGAAAGTCAAAGAACTCAAGTTCAAATCTTAAAAGAAGGAGGATAACGCAATGAAAAAATATCTTGTTTTCGGAGCATCCCTCCTGGGAATCGCAGCGCTCACAAGCTGCTCCGACACATTCCGTCCCGCCGAGGATGGCGACGGAGAAGGACGCCTTATGCTCAAGGCCACCGTCAACTCCGACGTGGTGGTCAATACTCGCGCCGGCCAGACCAACGACGAACTCGCCCAAAAGACCCTCATCTGGATTTCCAACGCCGGAGGGGCCGTCAAGAAATACAACGGCATAGATGAGGTGCCGGCCACCGGCATCAAGCTCCTGTCGGGCCACTATGTGGCCGAGGCTTGGGCCGGCGACTCAGTGTCTGCATCGTGGGACGACCGTTATTTCACCGGACGCGAGGAGTTTGACATCACCAAAGGCTCTGCCGTGCAAGTCAACATCGACTGCAAAATCGCCAACACCCTGGTGTCGGTCGAGTATGACGAGAAGGTGACCCAGCTGCTTACCGACATAACCATGGAGGTAGGCCACGACAAGGCCACCGGCACCCGCGACGGCATGCTGACATTCACCCAGGAGAAGGTCGACCAGCAGGCCAAGGCATACTATATGACCAACTCGCGGTCGAAAGACCTGGTCTACACCCTGCGCGGCACACTTGCCACCAATGGCAGCGCGTTTGAATACACCGGCAAACTCGAGAATGTGGCCCGCGCCACCGAATACCACCTCATCGTCAAGCATACCGACCAGGAGGAGGAGCAAATCGGTGGAGCCTGGATCACAATCGAGGTGGACGAGACCGAAATCGAGGTCGAGGACACATTCGAAATCACCACTCCCCCCTCGATTTCCGGCGTTAGCTTCAATCTCTCCGAGCCTGTGGCTGGAATGGTAGGCGAGCTGCCCCGCCGCTCGCTTTGGATTGCCGCCGCCACCGGTCTTACCGAGGTCGTGGTTAAGAGCGACGCTTTCGCCACCATCGCCGGACTCGGCGGTGACGACTTCGAGCTGTTCGGAATGAACGACAACATCAAGTCTGTGCTTGAGGCTGCCGGCATCAACTTCACCTACGAGACCCATGCCGACACCGGATTCTCTGAGCTTAAGCTCAACTTCGAGAAGCAGTTTCTCAACAGCCTCCCCGAGGGTGACTATCAGATTGCCGTCACAGCCACCGACGCGAATGGGCGCACAGCCAACGCCTCGATGCGCGTGATGCCAACCAATGCCAAGGTGATGATACAGGACATCGATCCCGAAGCACTTACCATCACCTCCCGCTCGGCAGTGGTCGGCGGCTCGATTCTCCGCGACGATGCCGCCAACTGGGGAATCATGTTCCGCAAGAAAGGCACCCAGCAGTGGACCAAGGTCGCAGCTGAAATCACCGATGGCAACAGCTACACGGTGACCCTCACCGGGCTTGAACCCGCTACCGGATACGAGGCTGCCGCATATTGCGACGGATTCGACTCCAACGTCATCCAGGAATTCACCACCGAGGGTGAGCCCCAGCTTCCCAATGCAAGCTTTGAGGACTGGAGCACTGACCCCAATGAGAAGAATGTACTGATTCCGGGAGTATCTCCCTCTGATTTCTACTGGGACAGCGGAAACCACGGCTCGATCACAATGGATAAAAACATCACTGAGAAAGCCGAAGATTTCCACCATAACGGAAAGTATTCAGCGAAACTTTGCAGCCAGTTCGTCGGTATTACGCTGTTCGGCAAACCCATAGGCAAATTCGCCGCCGGAAACATCTTCATCGGCAAATACCTGGAGACAGATGGTACCGATGGCGTACTCGGCTGGGGACGCAGCTTCACCGCCCGCCCGAAAGCGTTGCGAGTGTGGGTCAAATATACCCCTGCCGCTGTAACTGATGTCGACAACAACAACCCTGACGGGGTGGCTGAGGGTGACATGGACAGAGGTATTGTCTATATCGCGCTCGTCGACAACACAAAGTCTGATTACAAGGGAGAAAAATGGCCCGTCATCGTGAAGACTAAGTCATCAGACCGCTCCCTCTTCGACAAGAATGGTAATCAGGTAATCGCATATGGTGAACATGTGTTCACCGAGGCGACCCCCGGCGACGGCCTTGTCGAAGTGGTAATCCCCATCGACTACAAGCGCACAGATGTACGCCCGTCTAACATCGTGATGGTCGCTTCAGCGTCGAAGATGGGTGACTACTTCACCGGCGGCCCCTCTGTCATGTATCTCGACGATGTCGAGCTTATCTACGAATAATCCACGTTCCGGCTTCTGATTACCGGACACCACAAATAAAGGCCCCGCATGTCAGATGACATGCGGGGCCTTTATTGTTTATACTCACTTTTGGGTATAATATATGGCCCTGTGTCTCCAAATGCGCCACAATAAGGTTGGAACAAATACCCATTTTTAGGTATTTTACTGAATATCAAACAAATAACCAAATTTTAGCCGTAACTTTGCATAGTAATCAACCGCCATACCGAGTGAGTTCAGTAAGATATCCAGTCATCTCCGCATTGCTGCTGGCAGCCATGCCCGCGATGTTCTCCACCACCAAGGAGGGGAATGACGTGGTATCCACCCCCAAGACCACGGCAGACTCGCTTGACTCCATCGCCCGTATCGACTCGATACTGCTGGCCGACCTCGACCGGCGCGAGAAGGAGATGGCCGAAATGAAAGGGAAAGAACTCGGCGAGGTGGTTGTCACCGCCCGCGAAAGCCGGGGTGTGACGGCGGCCTCGGTCATCGACCGCCAGGCGATGGCCCACCTGCAGCCGTCAAGCTTCACCGACCTTGTGGAGCTGCTGCCGGGGTTCATCTCAAAAGACCCTGACATGGGGAGCGCCAACCTGATAAACCTGCGTCAGGCACAGCAGGCTGCCCCCGACGGTTATGACACATCTTCGCTCGGGACTTCATTCGTGATTGACGGCGTGCCTGTCAACACTTCGGCCGAAATGCAGTCGACCGCCGACTCAAATCGCGCGGGACGGCTCACCACCGGCAAGGGGGTCGACATGCGCTCCATCTCGACAGATGACATAGAGAGCGTTGAAATCGTCAGGGGAATCCCGTCGGTCGAATATGGCGACCTCACCTCCGGGCTGGTCAAGATAAAGCGCAAACAGGGGGTCTCAGGGCTTGAGGCCCGTTTCAAGGCCGACATGCAGAGCCATCTTTTCTATGTCGGGAAAGGCTTCGCCATGCCTGCGCCGGGCTGGACCGTCAACCTCTCGGCCGACTACCTCGACTCACGCATCGATCCGCGCGACAACCGCCAGAACTTCAAACGCGCCACAGTATCGGCGCGCAGCAACCTCAAGCGACAGGTGGCAGGCAACGACCTGACCTGGGACACGTCGCTCAACTACACCGGCACATTCGAGCGCGACAAAAACGACCCCGACCTGACGGTGAACAACACGGTCGATTATTACACCAACGACATAAACAGCTTCACCTGGAACAACACGCTGGTGCTGCTCTCGCGCAAAGGAGGATTTCTCAACTCCCTCAGCCTGACCACAGGCCTAAGCTACGCCGACGAGCATCTGCGCCAGCAGAAGACTGTGGCCTCGACACGCCTCTACCCGATGCCGGTGTCAACCTCGCCGGGAGCCAACTATGTGGGGTTCCTGCCGATGCTGTATCTGGCCGACTACGACGTGTATGGCAAGCCGTTTTCGGCGTTCGCCAAATTCGCCTCCCGTTTCCGCTACCGTCTCGGCGACATCACGTCGGGATGGCTCAAGGCCGGAATGGAGTGGAACCTCTCTAAAAATTTCGGCCGGGGCCAGGTCTATGACCTCACCCGCCCGCTGACCGCCGGCAACAACAGCCGCCCGCGCCCGTTTGACGACATCCCGGCGATGCAGCAGCTGTCGGCGTATGTCGAGAATGAGTCTGAGATAAGGCTCGGCGACCACACGCTCCATCTGCAGCTCGGCCTGCGCGAGACCCAGCTTCTCGGTCTCGACGGGGCATACTACCTGTCGGGGCGCGTGTATCTCGACCCGCGCGCCAACCTGAAATGGACCCTCCCCTATCTCTCCGTGGCCTCAGAGCCGCTGGTGTTTGAAATAGGGGGTGGAGCCGGGCTGCACACCAAGATGCCTGTGGCGGCATATCTATATCCCGACCTGCTCTACACCGACGAGGTGCAGCTCAACTATTACCATGACAATGAGCAGTGGCGCACCGTCAATGTTATGACTATCATCGATGACCGCGTCAACTATGACCTGAAAGCGGCCCGCAACTTCAAATGGGAGGTCAGCGGGGATGTGTCATACATGGGCAACCGCCTCTCGGTGACATATTTCAGGGAACGGATGACCGACGCGTTCAGAATGGCTTCCGAGGTGAGATACCACACCTACAACCGTTACGACGCTTCTCAATATGACCCGTCAGCCGGTGGCGCGCCGACCATCGACCGGCTCCCTTTCACCACCGAGACCAAGATAGCGATGGTAAGCCGCCCCACCAACTCGTCGAGGGTAAGATGGATATTCTCAACAAATTGACCCCCTATGGATTATTTAAATTGCCCCCCATTGATAACCTGTGATTTTTGGACAGTTTTTACAGGGGTTGACAATAGGGTCTGGGGGTTTCTGATGGCGTGTTGATAATTAAGATTT
>CAJTEX010000033.1 GCA_910575615.1 Bacteroidales bacterium
CCTCCCGAAGTTCCTGAAAACTGCTGAGGGGGCTTGTCAAATACAAAAAGTAAGCCCAACTTCTGCCGTTCAGGAAGTTGGACTCGCCTTTTTATGATTTAGCGGACAGTAATAATTTTGAAACTGCCGCAAAATTACATCCCCGTGAAAGATGTTTGCAATACCGGGTAACAAAATCGGTAAACGGCAAAAACGCGCAACAAGCTTGTAAAAAGCAAGTTGCGCGTTTATGCATTATATATTCGGTAACTACGGCAAAAGGCAGATGAAATGCCTCACCGGTCGTGTCAGTCGAGCGGACGCCAGAAGTATAGCTTGTCGGAGGGCCTGACCTTGGAGGGAACGGCGATTGAGAACGACTGCCCCTTGACCACGGTGTCGACCGGCTTGAGGTCGACGCGTATCTCATCCAGGGTGAGGATGATGGTGCCGGTGGTCGGCCCAGTGATCACCACCTCGTCGCCGGGATGAAGCTCCCCTGCCTCCATATAGAACTCCGCCACGCCGAGTTTGGAGAAATACCTCACCCCCTTGGCGCGGTACTCCTTTACGCGCGTGGCCGATGAGCCGTATTTGCTCGACCACTCCCCGAGCCGCTGGCCGAGGTAATAGCCGTCCCAGAATCCACGGTTGAAGATTTTCGCCAGCTCATTCTCCCAGCCGGCGATGCGCTCGTCGGTGTAGGTGCCGTCGCAAAGGGCCTCCAGGGCCTCGCTGTAACAGCGCACGGCGATGTCGACATACTCGGGCCCGCGGGCGCGCCCCTCGATTTTGAACACCCTTACCCCGGCATCGGCCATCTTGTTGAGGAAATGTATCGTGCGGAGGTCTTTGGGCGACATTATGTATTTGTTCTCGACATCGAGCTGGTCGCCGGTCTCGCGGTCGGTGACGATGTAGCCCCGGCGGCAGATCTGGGTGCATGCCCCACGGTTGGCCGAGGAGTTCATCTGATGGAGGCTGAGGTAGCATTTTCCGGAGACGGCCATGCACAACGCCCCGTGGCAGAACATCTCTATCCTCACCAGCTCGCCGCGCGGGCCTCGGATGTCGTCGCGGATTATCGCCTCATGGATTGCCTTCACCTGGTCGAGGTTGAGCTCGCGGGCGAGCACCACCACGTCGGCAAACTGCGCGTAATATCGCAGGGTCTCGGTGTTGGAGACGCTGAGCTGGGTGGAGATATGCACCTCCACCCCTTTCGACCGGGCGTAGAGTATCGCCGCCATGTCTGAGGCGATGATGGCCGATATGCCCGAACAGGCGACCGCGTCGATGATGGCCCGCATCTTCTCCATGTCCTCGTCATATATTATGGTGTTGACCGTCAGATATGACTTGACCCCGTTCTCGTCGCATATGGCGGCAATGCGGCGCAGGTCGTCGAGGGTGAAGTTGACACTCGACCGTGAACGCATGTTGAGCCCTTCGACACCGAAGTAGACGGCGTCGGCCCCGGCGTTGATGGCCGACCTGAGGCTCTCGTAGCTCCCCACGGGAGCCATTATCTCGAAATCTTTCCTGTTCATATCATTTTTATTTCACAAGCACGCGGCGCGAGAAGTCGCAGACATTCACTATGTAAAGCCCGGCGGGGAGGGCCAGCGTCTCAGAGCCGGCGGCGACCTTGCCCGCAAACATCTCGCGGCCATCGATGGAATAAACCGAGAAGATGTTGGCCTGGTCGGTGTTCTCGATCACCAGCTGCCCGTCGAGGCTGTAAGCGTCCCAGCTGTGGTAGGCGTGACCCTCGGGGGTGAGCTGCAGGCCGGATGAGGCATAGTCTGAGATGGAGAGGTCATCGAGCATGCAGCGCGCGCCGCCGGTCTGCTCCACTTTGAGACGGAGCGCGCCGGGGCGGTTGACCGTCACGGAGTATTCGGCGTAGGCGTTAGCCGAACCGTTTGCCTTGACTGTAACCTCACCGGCCTTCTCCCAAGTCTCGCCATGGTCGGCCGACACAGACACCTTGAAAGCGCAGTCGCCTGTGTCGTTGCTCCATGGACGCGCCCAGAAGCGGACGGTGCCCATGCCGTTGGCTTTGTCTTTGAGCATAGTGATATGGCGGTTGCCCGACTTGTTGAAGCGGACGGCCTGGTTGCCGGTGTGGGGGTATGAGTTTGAGCCGGCATACTCGAAGTAGGCCTGGTCGGTGGCCCATGTCGTGGCCGTGCCCTCATAGGTCAGCGCGTCGTAACCATTGCCCTGCCCTTCGGGAATCTGCTTTTCGAAATCCTCGACGAAAGAGGCCCCCACGGGAGTGACTGTGCCCTCGACATCCACGTCATCATAATAGTAACCATCGGCCGAGGCCACCAGCGAGGTGGTGAACACACCCTCGGTGGCTGAGTAAAGACGCATATAGAAACGGTCTGCGCCGGGGGAGAGTATCACGCTCTGGCCCCACGACTGCTTGTCGAGCGACAACTCGAAGGGGGCGGTCACGGAGATTGTCACATCGCCGGGGATGTTGTCGATTTCAGCCAGCACCTCGGCGACCTCTGAGGGTTCGCCGGGGAAAGCCGTGAACTCAAGCTCCCCGTCGTAGAGGAATGTCACCGACGGGATGGGGGCCGAGGTGGTCACGCTGATTGTCTTCGACACAAGCGTAGGGCTTGAAACGGTGTAGGTGTATGCGGTCTCAGGCTCCAGGTCATCAACGCGGTAGCTGCCCGGGGCCGCGTCAACGCTGCGGGGATACCCGTCGATTGACATGTCGCCACGGCGCACGTCGAGGGTGTAGCGCGCCCCCGGGCCGTCGATGTTGACCCAGTTGGCGGTGAACGCGTCAGATGAGACATATGTCGCGCCCATCACGGGGAGCCCGTCGACAGCCTCGGCCAGCAGGTTGAGGGTCACGGAGACATCGCCCGAGGCAATCACCGCCTTGCCGTTGGCTTTGCCGACGGCGGGGCTTTCATATTTTATGGTGAGGGTGGCTCCCTGGCCATTCACGGCATCAGTGTCGAGGGCCGAGGGTGTGGCCGAGAACCCCTGGCCGGAGACAGTGACCGAGACATCCCCGTCGATGTTCACGCCCGAGACAGTGACATCGACCGATTTGGCTACATTCACAGCCGTCAGCCCAAGGTCGAGGGTGGAGTTGTCGACTGGGGTGACAAACTTAGGCTCGTTGCCCAAAGAGAGGCTCCAGGGCTGCCCGACCTTGTCTCCCCAGATGAATTCCACAAGCTCGGGATGGTCGATGAACGGGTTGCGGTTGTGCTGGTGGCCATACACGGCGTCGTTGCGCGCGGTCTCCTTGTCGCTGACAGGATCCTGGCGGTGCCATTTCAGCAGCAGGTTCAGGGCCCATGTGGAGAAGCACGGATAGTTGTTGCCCGCCATCATGTCTTTGTGCCATGTCGAGATTCTGGAGTTGTAGCGGGCGGCCATATAGAAATATGAACGGGCGAAGTCACCTTTGTACTGGTCGTCAGGCTCGAACACCGTGCCGGAATATCCCGGGAAAGTGGAGGCCCCGAGCTTGCCAAGCGGGCGTACACTCCCATTCGAGGGGAGGAATGTGCCGTTGGCGCATTCGCCATATGGGTAATTGCTGCGCTGCCCGTTGACCTTTCCGTCTGTCGGGTAGATATGAAACGCGTCAGACATCATCGGCGACTTGTCGTCAAACCAGCTCTTGGGGAATGAATGCTCTTTGTTTATGCAGTCGCCCACCACCGAGAAGTTGGCACACTTGGCCGAACCGAAGTTCTTGCCCCAGTTCTTGGTCGAGTACATGTCCCATATCGTGCCGTCGGGATGACGGTCTGAGTCGTCATAAACGGTGTAGAGGTTTTTGTAGCTGACCACCGTGTGGTTGCCGATTACAGTCTCAAGATGCTGAAGCAGAGCCTTTCCGGTCTTACCCTCGCATGAGGAATAATAACCCGAAGGTTCAGTGGCCGAGATGGCCGCGACAGCGAATGTCGCTGCCGCCATAAGGGTTAATCTGTGGAAATTCATGGTCAAAGCATATTTTCAGGGAATGACGCGCGGCGCGGCATCCCCTGCGGTTGATTGAAGCCTGTAAAATTACATCTTTTTTTCTTCCTGTCAAAATTTCTTTTCAGGGTTAACTTTTGACGCGCTTGTTTGTTTACCCTATGAAATCTTTAAACAACTGACTTATGGACTTTCTGACTGATGAAAAGCTCGTGATTGTCGGCGCTGCCGGCATGATCGGCTCAAATATGGCCCAGACCGCGGCTATGATGCGCCTCACCCCCAACATCTGCCTTTACGACACATACGCCCCGGGGCTTGAGGGTGTGGCCGAGGAAATCGCCCACTGCGGCTTCAAGGGCCTCAACCTCACCTTCACTTCCGACATCAAGGAAGCTTTCACCGGTGCGAAATACATCGTATCATCCGGCGGAGCTGCCCGAAAGGCCGGCATGACCCGCGAGGACCTGCTGCGCGGCAACTCCGAGATCGCCGAGCAGCTGGGCAAGGACATCAAGGCTTATTGCCCCGACGTGAAACATGTGGTGGTGGTGTTCAACCCCGCCGACATCACCGGACTGGTCACCCTTATCTACTCTGGCCTGAAACCCTCGCAGGTGTCGACCCTCGCCGCCCTCGACTCAACACGTCTGCGCTCCGAGCTGGCCAAATATTTCAACATCCCCGCCGACCAAATCCAGAACTCCCGCACTTATGGCGGACATGGCGAGCAGATGGCGGTCTTCGCCTCTACCACCACCGTGGCCGGACAGCCGCTGTCTGAGCTGATAGGCACCAAGGCACTCCCCCAGCAGGCCTGGGAGGAAATCCGCCAGCGCGTCGTGCAGGGGGGCAAGAACATCATCGACCTGCGCGGTCGCTCGTCGTTCCAGAGCCCGGCCTACCTCTCTATCGAGATGATTGCCGCAGCCATGGGTGGCGCGCCCTTCACTTGGCCCGTCGGCACTTATGTCAACAATGGAGAGTACAACCATATTATGATGGCGATGGAGACGACCGTCGACAAGAATGGCGTGACCGTCAAGCCTCTCACCGGCACTCCCGAGGAGCACAAGGAGCTTGACCAGAGCTACCACCATCTCTGCAAGCTCCGCGACGAGGTGATCTCGCTGGGCATCATACCCCCAATCTCCGACTGGTCAAAGATCAATCCCAACCTCTGAAACCGATAAGGAATCCATTGGATTCATATAACGACCGGCCTGTGATTGCCCCCGCAGTCACAGGCCGGTTGTTTTCATCTACATGCCGGCGACACACGCAGCCAGACAGCCACAAAAGCGGAGCGGCACGTCATCGGCCTTCCGGTCGAAGCGTGCCGCCAAGCTGTGGGGGTGTTTCTTGCTCCGGGGTGCTCAGCCCGCCGCGTAGTTGTCTATTACAATGATGAGGTGTTGAGTAGAGCAGAGTGAAGAATCTCTTTTTCAGATGGTCAGCCGGGCTGACCCAGGCTTCATGCGCCTGTGCAGGTTTCAGCGGTAGTCTTTGAGCATCTCCTGGAGGCGCTTGCGGGCGAAGAAGATACGGCTCTTGACGGTGCCGAGGGGAAGGTTCATCTTCTCGGCGATTTCGTTGTACTTGTAGCCGGCCACGTGCATTGTGAAAGGCACGCGGTACTCGTCGGAGAAGGAGTTGATGGCGGCAGAGATCTCTCCGGCGGCAACTGTGCCCTCGGGGGTCTCCAGGCCCGACTCCTGGGGAAGGTTGAGGTGGTAGAGGTCCTCGGTCTGGTCGATGATCGTGGCCGAGCGCACCACCTTGCGGTAGTTGTTGATGAAGATGTTGCGCATGATGGTGAACACCCATCCTTTGAAATTGACATTCTCGACATATTTGTCTTCATTGTCGAGGGCCTTGAGGGTGGTGTCCTGCAGCAGGTCATACGCGTCGTCGCGGTTTGATGTAAGCAGGTAAGCGAAATTCAGAAGATTGCTCTGAAGATCTAAAAGCTTGGTTTGGAAATTCTGGCTCATAATCGTAATAGTTGAAGTTTTATGTCTGAGGTTTGAGTCGCGTTTGTAACAACTTTGCGACTACGATGCAAAGGTACAGACATTTTTTGAATTTCCAAATTTTTTCGCATATTTTTTCTGATTTTTCAAGAAAAAAATTTTTTATCGAATATAAAAGCCTAATTTACAACTAGTTAAACGCAGAGCAATATTATACACTATTGTTACATTTTATTTTCCAACATCGTAACACTATCAACACCAACATTAAAACACCTAATTATCAGATTATTAGCATCACACAACCACCCCATATCGCTCCCATTAGCTTTACAATCTCACCATTTCACCACTGACAACGACAATATTTCACCACCATCTCCAATAAAACATATGTTCTTAAGCATATATTTTGTAACACGGATGTTACAAACGTAACACTCGCTCCTGTCACAAAATCCGGCCGTGAACAAATCCCGCCCCACGATTATTATGGCCGATAGGCTCCAGGCCGAAATGGCGCCCCGCGCTACGCGCGTGGGTCAGAACTCAGAGAAGAGGGTCGGCTTGATGACAATACCCACGCGGATATGGGAGGAATAGGTCTTGTAGGCCAGCAGCCCCTCGCCGTAGCCGTTGTAATACTGCAGGAAAAGATACTGGTTGGACTTGACCGACCAGCGCCATGCGGCTTCCACACAGGTGTTGTAGTTGAATATCCCCTTCGCTCTGCGCGTCAGCGTCACCCCCAGCGACAACTTGCGGTCTGACGACTGAAACTGCCACCCCACCTGGTATATGCCGCAATATTTGAGGATGTCCCTGTTGTTGACACCGTCGATGATCGGAATCCAGAACTTTCCCGACACGACGAAATTGGGGTCGACCATGATGCTGCCGCCGAAGCTCACCTTGTTCCACGAACGGCTCTCCTCGCCGTCGCGGCCATTGCTCTCATGCTCGAGTATCAGGTTGAGCTTGCCGATGAAGCGGTCTTTGACGAAAAGCGGCTTGGTAAGGCCGATTCCGGGATTGAAGTTGAGGTCGGTCATCGGCATCGAGTTCTCCAGCACATTCCAGAACACCTTCTGAGTGTAAAACAGGTAGAGGTAAGTGCCCCAGGGCAGCGTCGACTTCGTCAGCTTCTGGGCGATGGAAATCTGAAACTTGATGTTGGTGTTGGTCTTGTCGGGGGTCTTGTTGACCGGAGGCCCGAAGATGAAATAATTGTCCTTGTAAAGCCCGAAGTAATAATGCTGGTCGGCAAAGGCGCGCTTGAGGGAGTCGGTGTTGATGTGCTGCTCCGAGGGGACATCGACAATCTGCGCGGCCACACGCCCGGGCAGCATCACCGACACGATAATGGCAATCAGGAGCAGGGCCGCTCCGCGCAGTCTTGCGGGTCTCTCTCTCATATATATAATATAGGTGAATCGATTGGTAAACAACAGCGCCACCACGGGGGGGGCTGTTACGGATTGCAAAATTAGTCATTTTCCACCGTCATGACAAGCCTGCCCATTGGCCATATCAGACAGAATATTCTCCCTCACTTCTTAATCGTAGACAAAACAGCGACACAAGCTCACCCATTTTGAAAACTTTGCCATAAAACATGTTATTAAACACCACCGAAAGTTATGCCATGTTAAAAATTTGCAGTAATTTTACCGTCCATTTCAGGGCCCGGGCCACTTCTGTCCCTTAAAACCCTGAAAATTCAAAACAGATTAATCTTAAATTCAACAAATTTCAACCGTATGAAGAAACTTTTACTCTCTGCACTCTGCCTCGCAGGTGTGGCTTCAATCGCGTCCGCAACCGAAACCACCCTCGATGTCAACAACGCGACAAACTTCCAGGGCACACTCGTCGAGGAGCGTCCCGCCGGCACCAATGGAGACACAGACAATGGCCAAGCCAAGCATTATCAGCCTGTCAACTCTCTCGAAATCGACGGCTACTCCTTCTCTTTCACAAAGGGAGGAGCATCCTCTGACCCCGCTTACTACTGGGCCATGTCGACCGCTGCCCCCGAAAAACAGCAGCAGACCATCCGCCTCTATGGCAAGACCGGGACAGACGGCAACACCATGACCATCACCGCCCCCGCCGGCGTGACTTTCGGCTCCATCGAGTTCGCCGGCTCCAACGGCAAAGCCGGTGGCACGGTCAACGCTTCCGTCGGCGAAGCCAAGATGACCGCCGCTTCAGCCATGACATGGACCAACAACGAGGCTGTCAGCTCCGTCACCCTCACTTTCCAGCAGAACTTCCGCATCACCAAGATGGTCGTGAAGAGCGAGACCGGCGATGTTGAGCCCATAGAGCCCGTCACCGGCGCTACTTTCACCAAGGCCACCACTTTCGAGTCTGGCAAATACATCTTCGTCGTTGACGGCAAAATCGCCTGCCCCATCCGTGAATCATACTCCTACGGCCAGATGTTCCTCGATGTCGAAGCTGTCATGAACGGCGACATCATCACCTACAACGAGGAAGACGCAATGACAATCACCGTCGATAACGGCCAGGCCACAATGATGGACAAATACAACCGCTACTACGGCATGGATGACTCTCACTTCACCTCTTTCCAGCTCTACACCGAGCTGAACGACGGCTGCTACTGGACCGCCGCCTTCGAGGGTGACAACATCCGTCTGACCAGCACCAAGAACACCGATTGCTTCGTGGCCCAGAACTGGAACTCCAAAAACGACACGTTCTACAACAACATCGCTCCCGGCAAGAACACCGACCCCGCCCAGTTCAAGCTCCCCGTTGCCTACAAGCTCCAGCAGTCTGGCGTTGCAGCCGTAGAGGCCGACGTTGACGCAAACGCCCCCGTGGTTTACTACAACCTCCAGGGCCAGCGCGTAGCCAACCCCGAGAACGGTCTCTACATCCGCGTTCAGGGCAACAAGGTTGAAAAGGTAGCCATCCGCTAAGACATACTTGTAAAGCACTCGTTAAATAATAAACGACAACTTTACTTTGCTCGCAGGGGCGTCGATGACCATCGACGCCCCTGTTTCATTTCGATTTGTCGTGTGGGGGCCCTTTGCCGCAGAGGCAGGGAATCCTATCAGTATATGCCCTCGGCAACCATCGCGCGGGCCACCTTCATGAAGCCCGCCGTGTTGGCTCCCTTCACATAGTTGATGTAGCCGTCGGCCTCACGGCCATAGGCCTCACACTGGCTGTGGATATCTTTCATTATCGAGCGCAGCCTGTCATCGACCTCCTCGGCGGTCCAGGAAAGCATCTGGGCGTTCTGAGCCATCTCCAGGCCTGACACGGAGACACCCCCGGCATTGGCGGCCTTGCCCGGCGCGTAAAGGATGCGGGCCTTCAGGAACTCATGCACAGCCTCGCGGGTGGAGGGCATGTTGGCCCCTTCGCTGACGGCCAGACAACCCTGGGCGAGCAGCGCGCGGGCGTCGTCGCCGTCAATCTCGTTCTGGGTGGCCGACGGCATGGCGATGTCACACTTGACATGCTTCCAGGGCCGTTCGCCGGGGAAATACTGACATCCATCGGTCTCCTCGGCAAACTCGCGGATGCGGCCACGGTAGGCCATCTTCAGTTCGAATATGCGGTCAAACTGCTCGCCGGTCATCCCCTCGGGGAGGTATATCGAGCCGTCGGAGTCGCTCATCGACACCGGCACCGCGCCCAGCTCAAGCAGCTTCTTGGCGGTGTAGAGGGCCACATTGCCCGACCCTGAGATGGCCACGCGCTTCCCCTTGATGTCAATCCCCTTGGTGGCGAGCATGTTGAGGAGGAAATACACATTGCCGTAGCCGGTGGCCTCGGGACGCATCAGCGAGCCGCCGAAGTCCATCCCTTTGCCGGTGAATGTGCCGGTGAACTCGCGGGTCATCTTCTTGTACCATCCGAACATGTACCCTACTTCGCGGCCTCCCACACCGATATCCCCCGCAGGGACATCTGTCTCAGGGCCGAGGTTGCGGTAAAGCTCGGTGATGAACGCCTGGCAGAAGCGCATCACCTCCATGTCGCTCTTGCCACGGGGGGAGAAGTCTGAACCACCTTTTGCACCGCCCATCGCCAGGGTGGTCAGGGAGTTCTTGAATGTCTGCTCGAATGCGAGGAATTTCAGAATCGAGAGGTTGACCGACGAATGGAAGCGTATGCCCCCCTTGTAAGGGCCGATGGCATTGTTGTGCTGCACACGGTAACCCATGTTGTTGCGCACACGCCCCTTGTCATCCACCCAGCTGACCCTGAACGACACCACCCTGTCGGGCATGCAGAGCCGTTCGATAAGGTTGTGACGCTCAAAGGCTGGATATTCGTTGTACACATCCTCAATCGAGGTGACCACCTCCTCCACAGCCTGGAGATACTCGGGTTCGTTGGGGAATCGTCGGCCTAATTCGGCCATGAATTCTGATGCATTCATAGTGAAGAACCTTGAAATTGTAGTTTACCATCAGATTGGCCGTTTTATCCTTTTGCCAATCCATTTCCTAAAACAGCGGCAAAATTACAACAAATACACCAAACCACCAAACAAACAGCCACAAAATTCCTCGAAAACGAAACGACCCATATTATCTGCGACAAATCTTGCGTATCTGCGGATGATTTGGATGAAATAAGATTTATCGGGATTATGGGGATTGGCTCACAGATTTCACAGATTACACAGAGGCCATCCGGATGACAACACCTCACCTTCACAAGGCGACATCTATAAAAGATTCTTTCAGAATCCTACGCCTGATGACAACAACCCCGGGTTACCGCTTGGTCGCCCACAAGGGACTCCCGCGCGCCAACCCGGGGCTAATAATTAATGAATCCTACGGATTCACCGTCAAGCTGTTTAAATCCGTGTCATCAATCTCAATCATAGAATCACAGTCATGGGAATCTGTATCAATCCTTTAAATCCTATTGGGGACGAAGCGACTTCAATCTGTGGAATCTGTGAAATCTGCGAGACCTCCCCGGGAGCGAAGCGACCCATATTATCTGCGATTAATCTGCGTATCTGCGGATTTCAGAAGCCCAGCAGGTCGGGCATCGAGAGGAGGCCACGGGGATGGTTGGCCACCATCCATTCAGCGGCCTTCACAGCCCCGAAGGCGAAGCCCTCGCGCGAGAACGCGCGATGCTCGACGGTGATGGCATCTACCGGCGATGTCCAGGTGACGATATGGGTGCCCGGCACCTCCCCCTCCCGCTCATGGCCGATGAGCAGCGCCGACGAATCGGCGGCAGCCTCAGCCTCATCCTCCGTCCAACGGGTGATTGAGGAGGAGGCCGCGATAAGGGTCTCAGCCGTTGAGACGGCTGTGCCCGACGGATGGTCGAGCTTGTGGATATGGTGGATTTCCTTCATCGCCGGGCGGTACTCGGGGTAACCGTCCATCAGGGCGGTGGCCTGCGATATGATTTTCTTGAAGAGGGCCACCCCGATTGAGAAGTTGGAGGTCCAGAAAAGCCCCTGCGGGGCATCCTTGAGCATGGCTTTCACCTCGTCGAGGCGGTCGAGCCAAGCCGTGGTGCCTGAGACCAGGGGGATTCCCGCCCCGATGACACGACGGAAGTTGTCCACCGCCGTCGAGGGGGTGGTGAACTCAATGGCCACATCGGCCGAGAGAAACTCCGGCGAGGAGAATTTGGCCTCCTCACCCGAGTCTATGACACACACAATCTCATGTCCACGCGAGAGGGCGATTTTCTCAACGGCATGCCCCATCTTGCCGTATCCTATAAGTGCTGTCTTCATTCCCCGTCGTTACGCTTTAGTTCTTTCTTGATCACACGCGGTATGGCGATCGTGGTGAAAATCAGCAGCGCGCCACCCGCCAGGGTGAACGCCCAGACATCACGCAGCGTGTCTGTCCCCCAGAAGAGGAAAAACGCCGCCACGCAGAAAAACACCGCGCTCCACGACTCTATGCGGTAGAGACGCTTCACCCGGGGATGCGTCCCGGTGTAGGGGGAGAAGAGTTTCCCCACGAGGAAACACAGCGCCCCGGCGGCATACACATATTTCCACCACCCCACGGCCTGCGGGCCAAGCTTGACGCCGAAGATCGGCAACAATGTGCCGAGGGCGATTGTCAGCAGTCCTACCGTGGCGAGAATCACCATGGCGGTAGATGGGGCCTTCCCCTGAAGCTCCTCCAGGGTGTATCGGGGCTGTTTAGGATTGTTCTTGCTCATGACTCAGTCTTATTCTATGACATACACATCCTCGTTGGGACGCTGCATGTGGTATTGTTCGCGGACTATGCGCTCCAGCTCCTCGGGGCTTGACGACAGCGAGGTGTTGAGACGGTGGTAATAGACCATCGTGTCATTGTTCTCCTTGATTTCGGCCTCCAGGCGGTCGATTTCCTGTTGGTACTCCATGCTCTTGAAGTAGGAGTTCTCGTTGAAGAACAACACAAACACGATGTAGGCCACCGCTATCAGCAGCGGCAGCGTTATGTAACGCCTGGTCCAACGCCAGGCACCGGAGAGAAACTCTTTTATCATGAATACAAAGTTAATACTTTTTTCGCTAATCCCAACCATCTACTGGCCCACTCCCTCGCAGGCCGCTTCGCTCCCGGCGGGTCTCACGCAGATTCCGCAGATACGCGGATTTCCCGCAGATTATTATAGAAAGGAGCAAGATTAATCAAGATTATTAAAGGGGTCTCACAGATTACACAGATTACACAGATGCCATCCGGATGGATTTTCGTCCCGGATGGCATCTGTGTAATCTGTGTAATCTGTGAGACCTCCCCCTGAATCCAAATTCAATCCGCGAGAAATCCGCGTATCAGCGTGAAATCTGCGTGAGACCTACTCCATAATAAGAGTGTGGGATGTCGGGGGCAAGGGGGATTATTCCTCGGTGTCTTCCTCCTTCATGTTGTGGAAGACCTGGGTCACGTCGTCATCCTCCTCAAGCTTCTCGAGGAGCTTCTCGATGCCCTCGCGCTGCTCGGCGGTGAGTTCCTTGACATCGTTGGGGACGCGCACAAACTCGGTGGAGAGGATTTCGTAGCCGTTCTCCTCAAGGTATTTCTGGATATTGGCGTAATCCTCGAACGCACCTGTGAGTACCACCGCTCCCTCGTCGTCGGCCTCAAGTTCCTCCACGCCGCAGTCGATGAGTTCCAGCTCGAGCTCCTCAAGCTCCACATCAGGCTTGGCCTGGATTTTCAGCACAGCCTTGTGGTCGAAGAGGAATGTCAGCGAGCCCTGTGTGCCGAGGCTTCCGCCATGCTTGGTGAAGTAAGAGCGCACGTTGGCCACGGTGCGGGTGTTGTTGTCGGTGGCCGCCTCCACGAAAATGGCGATGCCGTGGGGTCCGTATCCCTCGTAGGTCAGCTCCTTGTAGTCCTTGGCGTCCTTGTCGGTGGCCTTCTTGATGGCGCGCTCGACGGTGTCCTTGGGCATGTTCTCGGCGCGCGCGTTCTGGAGCAGCGCACGCAGGCGGGGGTTGTTGGCGGGGTCGGGCCCGGAAGCCTTCACGGCGATGGTGATTTCCTTGCCTATGCGGGTAAATGTTTTCGACATGTTGCCCCAGCGTTTGAGCTTGCGGGCCTTGCGGTATTCAAATGCTCTTCCCATTTGTGGTTTTTATCTTGGATGCCGCCGTGACGGCGATTATTGATTTGGATTGTATTTTCTGGAGTTTAACGCAACTCGGCGCCGAGGTTTTTCTTCAGCGCGTCGATGATGCGGTTCATGGAGTTGTCGATTTGCTTCTCCTGCAGGGTCTTCTCGTCATCCTGGAGGGTCATCGAGATGGCGTAGCTCTTCTTCCCGGTGGGGAGGTTCTTCCCCTCGTAGACATCGAAAAGCTCGATGTCGCGCAGCAGTTTGCGCTCGGCCTGGCGGACGGTCTCCTCGATTCGCGCCATGGTCACCGAGGTGTCGACCAGCAGGGCGAGGTCGCGCTTGACAGGCTGGGTCTTGGGCAGGGGGATGAACTCCACTTTGGCCTTGACGGCCATCTTCACCAGCTCGTCCCATTCAAGCTCGGCATAGACAACCTCCTGCTTGATGTCGGCGGCGGCCAGCAGCTTGCGCGAGAGGATGCCCAGATGGCCCAGGAGCTTACCCGAACGGGTCTTCACGGCCTGGGCGGCGGCGAAGATGTCGGGGACTGCGTCGCCCGCAAGGGTCTCGAGGCGCAGGCCGTCATTGGCCAGGCCGAGACGAGCCAGGATGTTGGCCACGCATGCCTTGAGGTCGAAGTATGTGGCCTCTTCGGCCTGACGGGCCCAGTTGGCGCGGCGCAGGTTGCCGGTGAGCCACAGCGCGACGCGTCCCTTCTCGCCGAACGGGGCGAGCGGGGCCTCGGCGGTGGAGGCGGCTGCGGGGTCGAGGCGATAGACCTGTCCGAACTCATACATGGCCAGGTCGGCGCTGCGGCGGTTGACATTGTGGGCGATTGACTCCAGGCCTCCGAAAAGGAGTGTCTGGCGCATCACGTCAAGGTCGGTGCTGAGCGGGTTGAGGAGCTTGACACAGTTTTCGGCGGGATAGCTTGTCAGTCCGGCGTAATATCCTCCCGAGGTCAGGGAGTTGTTGAGAATCTCGTTGAACCCGAGGGCGGTGAGCTGCTCCGAGATGAGGCGGCGCAGGTCGTCGGCCTGGTCGGCCAGGCTCTTGAACTGGAGCGAGGAGTGGACCGTGGTGGAATACTCCACGTTGTTGTAGCCGTAGACGCGCAACACCTCCTCCACGATGTCGCAGGGACGGCGCACGTCGAAACGGTAGGTAGGCACCTTGAGGGATGCCATGGCTGCGCGGGCCTCATCGCCGACGGGCTGACCGTCAGCGTCGGTCATCGCCGCCACCTCGATTTCGAGCGAACGGAGTATGGCGTTGATTTCGGCGTTGGTGATTTCCTTGCCGACAAGTCCGCGCAGGTACTGGTAGGAAAGCTCCACGGGGAAGCACTCGACCGGAGCGGGGTAGATGTCGACCACGGGGCCGGTGATCTCGCCCCCTGCCAGCTCCTTGACCATAAGGGCGGCGAGCTTGAGACAGTAGATGGTGGCATTGATGTCGCAGCCGCGTTCGTAGCGGAACGACGCGTCGGTCGAGAGACCGTGGCGGCGGGCTGTCTTGCGCACACGGGTGGGGTTGAAGCAGGCGCTCTCGAGGAAGATGTCGGTGGTCTGCGCGGTGACACCCGAATCGAGACCGCCGAACACGCCGGCGATACACATCGGCTTCTCGGCGTCGCATATCATCAGGTCGGCCTGGTCAAGCTCACGCTCCACGCCGTCGAGGGTGGTGAACCTGGTGCCTGACGGGCAGGTCCTGACCACGATTTTCCCACCCTGGATTTTGGCCAGGTCGAAGCAATGGAGCGGCTGCCCCATTCCGTGGAGGATGTAGTTGGTGATGTCGACTACGTTGTTGATGGGGTGCATGCCGATGGCCGCGAGCTTGTCGCGGAGCCACTTGGGTGACTCGGCCACCTTCACCCCCTTTATCGTCACGCCCGAGTAGCGGGGCGCGCCATGGATGTCGTCGACCTCCACTGTGACTCCCCCCTCGGGGCTGTCGAGCGTGAAACCGTCGACCGTCGGGCGGCGCAGGTTGCCATCCTTGAGATGGCGGGTGAGGTATGCGTTGAGGTCGCGGGCCACGCCGTAGTGGCTCGCGCCGTCTATGCGGTTGGGGGTCAGGTCAACCTCCAGCACGTAGTCTGAGGTCAGCCCGTAAAACTCGGCGGCGGGGGTGCCGGGGGCAACCTCGCGGTCGATGACGATGATGCCGTCATGTGACTCCCCTACTCCGATTTCATCCTCGGCGCATATCATGCCGAGCGACTCCACGCCACGGATTTTTGATTTCTTGATCTGGAAACCCTTCTCCTCTCCGGCGGGATAGAGGGTGGCCCCCACGGTGGCGACGACCACAGTCTGTCCGGCGGCCACATTGGGCGCGCCACACACGATCTGCACCGGGGCCTCGCCTCCGAGGTCTACGGTGGTGATGTGCAGATGGTCGCTGTTGGGATGCTCCTCGCAGGTGAGAACTTTGCCGATGACTACCCCGCGCAGGCCGCCGCGGATTGACTCCACCTCCTCGAAGGCGTCACACTCCAGCCCCAGCGATGTCAGCGCCTGGGTCAGTTCGGCCGGCGAGAGGTCGAAGTCGATATATTCTTTTAACCAGTTGTATGAAATATTCATGGTCGGAATTGACAATAATAAGCGCAAAGTTACGCAAATCCCACCAAACCACCAAAAAAGAGTGAGACAATGCCCCGCGCCTGCCGCCTCCTTGTCATTGCCTTTCAATCATTGAACCTTCAACCCTCCAGACACGGTGTGGCATCACATGATGACCCGCCCATGTCTCTACCATACGCCAAGACCACTCAGCGGGTGGATACCACATCTGACCTGCCATTTGTTTATTGTATAATTATTTTGAGATTTGTGAAAAAAAGTATAACTTTGCAGAGGATTGAAGTTTTAATCCTTATCGTTTTGTGCGTCGGTTTATATCTTTCACAATCACTCCGCCATAAGCACCAACGTTTTACACTCATAATCATTATCGGTTTCAATCAATTATGGTCTCTTGAGGAATTCACCCTCATACCTGCAAGCGGCCAATCATTATAAAATAAAGTGTTATTATGAAGAAAATCCTTATTGCAGCCGTCAGCGCCTCACTGGCGCTACCGGCTCTGGCGGCGAACCCACGTGTCGACGCCACTAAAAAAGGAGCCGAACTCTTCCCGTTCGCGCCTAAGTCAAGGGCCGAGCAGGCCAATTCGCGGCTCTTCGCTCCCGCAATCACCGATTTCAAGGACAACGGCGGGGACGACATCAATGTCGGTGCATTCAGAAGCCTGGCCGAGAACCTCCTCCCCTCGGCGCCTCTGATCGGCTATCTTGACGGTCCGAAGAATGAGACTTGGTATTACACCGGTGATTACATCTATACCGACGGTCAGATTTCCGGATTCAGCTTTGACATCTATGACGCCACTTTTTCGAAAATCGGCTCTGTGCGTGACAACATCGAACTCCAGGAGGATGAGACCCGTGTGGCGCAAGTCAGCATCGGTCCGACCATCACCCAGAAGTTCTTCAACTATGACACATATTACGAGGTGATGGTCGACGTGGCCACCAACACCACCTACTATTCCAACAACTACCGGACCTGTGTGTATTCTGTCAAAGACCTCGCCGAAGGAGCGACCTCAGAGTGCATACAGGCCGTTGACGGATATTATGTCTCGGCCATAAACACATCCCAGGATGAATGGAGCGAGAACTTCTACATCACATTCCACACCGAGGATGACACCGAGACCCCGATGGTCGGGGATGTGCCCAACGTGATGGACTACCGTTTCGTGACTTACAAGAAAGCCGGATACTCGGGAGGCATATCGCCGGTGCTCGACCTCAGGATTCCTGGTGTGACCCTCGCCGGAGTCGACGCAGTCCCTTTCCTGGCCACCCAGAAAGACGGCATTCCCTATTTCTCTGTGAACCGACTGAAATACAGCTGGTATCTCGACCCGTATGATTACACCGTCGAAACACCCACCCCTGACAATGAGCTGATTGTCGACATCTATGCCCCGGCAAGCTCGTTCGCGTCGACCATCGACCATTACAGCACTACCCGCCTGCCGCTCGACGCGTCAGACGACAACCTCTGCTTCCTCTATGTCGGCACATTCATGTATGACGGCGACATCGACATGGCCCGCAACACTGACGGCACCCCGCTGCTCTATGTGACCCGCGCCCATTCACAGCAGGGAGGCGACTCATACCTCTATGACTACGAGGTCTATGACGGAGCAAAGAAAGGAGAGTATGTCACCGCGACCAAAAAATATGACATCACACATGGCACCGAGGGTGGATATTTCATGGCCGACATTCCAGGCCACGCGCCCCAGGTGATGTTCATAAAGAGCGACGATGACACATACACCTTCCAGTTTGTCAACATCCTTGACGGCACCGTGGAGAACACCATCCCCTACGCCTTCAATGATGGAAGCACCCTCTACAACATGAACACGCTTGTCAACCGCATCCCCTCGGGCGATTCATACCTCTACACCATCCCCCAGAGCAAGGGATTCTCGGATGACAACGACGACTGCCATGTATATGTCGTGTTCGCATCCCCCGAAGGCGATATTGTCAAGGTAGATGACATAAACATGGGGCAGCGCATCGACTACGCCAGCATATATTCCGCAGCCGAAGTGTTCAACCCCTATCTCTTCAACCTCGACGCCGACCACGAATACATGGTGTTGATGAAACGCCGCTTCGAGACCGGCTCCGGCAACCAGGAGGAGTTCTCGGTGATCAGCGCCAACCCCGACAAGGGCACCCTGCTCAACCTTGGCCCGGATGACGAGAAGGGGCAAATCACCTCGGTGTCACTGATAAACCCCAGCGGGGAGAATCCCAAACTCGCCGTGATATATGTAAACCGCATCCCCGGCAACTGGCTGTACACCACAACCTACTATGACCTCCCGCTGACCCTCTTCGAAGTCGGAGACGGCACAGCCGAGAATCCCTATGAGATTTCCACCGTCGGCGGCCTCATGCAGATCAAGTCTGCTCCCTCAGCTTGCTACGCCGTGGTGGCCGACATCGATGCCGACGGCACCGTGGTGTCCCCCTCCAGCTTTACTTTCACCGGAAACCTCGACGGCCGGGGCCACCTCATCAGCAACCTCACCCTTGACGGGATGGCCCTCATCCCCTCCGTCACCGGTGACGCGTCTGAGGAAGGACTCCCCACCAAGGGCATCGTGAAAGACCTGAAACTCTACAATGCCTCCCTGACCGCCACCAACGACAACCAGGGACTGCTCGTGGGCCGTCTCGCGTCGGGAATGGTGACAAACGTCCACATCTACAACTCAACCGTAGACGCCACCGAGGATGTGGGCGGCATCGTCGGAACCGCCGTTTCATACAGCTCAATCAGCGCATGCTCGTTTGACGGCAGCATCAATGCCCCGGAGAGCAGCGTGGGCGGCATCGTCAACTCCACCACCACCAGCTCCTCCGTGTCGGCCTGCGCGTTCTCCGGAACCATCGCCGGCGGTTCCGAGGTGGGCGGCATCCTCGGCTCAGTGGGCAGCTACGGCAACGGCGCTGTGAACTGCCACGTCAAGGCCGACATCACCGGAAAGAACACCATCGGCGGCATCGTCGGGACAGCGGCCATGGTGCCTTTCACCAACAACCATGTGGAGGGCACACTCACCGCCACTGAAAACCTCCGTTGGGGAGGTGGCGCAAAAGTTGGCGGTATCGCCGGCTCATACTTCAACTTCTCCGTCGAGGAGGATGGCGCAGAGGTGACACCCGTCATCCATGGCAACTTCATCAACCTCACCTCCATCACCGCCCCCGAGGCTGTGGAGGGAGCTTATCCCGCCGAGAACAACACCGTTCACCGCGTGGTGGGCT
Organism: Bacteroidales bacterium; assembly: GCA_910575615.1. Taxonomy (GTDB): domain Bacteria; phylum Bacteroidota; class Bacteroidia; order Bacteroidales; family Muribaculaceae; genus UBA7173. Next base: position 19,397 of record CAJTEX010000033.1, read on the forward strand.
ACACCCGCGCCAACTACGCCGAGGAGGAGGATTACGACCAAACCACATGGGAACCCATCTACGGCGAACCTTTCCCCGCAGACAAGAGCATCCGTAACAACTATGTCATCTCGACCCTCCCCGTGGTCGAGAGCGCAATTGCCGATGAACCCGACACCACCGAAGGAAAGTCGGTCGACGCTTCCGAGCTTGGCCTCGACTTCTTCAAGGAGCAGCTTGGCTTCCCCTACGGATATGAAGCCGAGTCACCCTGGGCCCTTACATCCGCCGCATCTCCCGCGCTCTATTTCGAGAGCATACTCATGGTCATCAATCCCCAGTCAGCCTCGATCGAGGTAGATGAAGAGGTGGCGGTCAACGTGACCATCTACGGCACGGAAATCTCCGAAAGCCTCTTCGAGGATTTCACCTGCGACTATGACGAGTCAGTCATCGAGATGACCGACATGTTCCTTGCCGATGACGGCCTTCTCCTGGTTGTCAAGGGTCTCGCGGCCGGAGAGAGCGACATCACTGTCAGCATCCAGGGACAGACCGCCAAGTGTCATATCACTGTGCTGCCCATGAGCGGCCTCTCACAGGTGGTCGCCAACGATACCGCTGCCCTCACATTCGACGGCAGCGCGCTCAGCGCCGAAGGCTCTTCAATCGAGGTCTACAACGTGTCAGGCGTGAAAGTGCTTGCCGGAAACGACAAGGTCACCACCGGCAGCCTCGCCGGCGGCATCTACATCGGTGTGGCCAGGAACGCCTCAGGCAACTCCACTCTGAAGTTCCGCGTCAAATAACATACCTGCATATTCACATCCCGACAGGGTGGGCCGTGGCAGACGGCTCATCCTGTCTTTGTTTTCCTCCCCGCCCGATGACCTGAACACAAGAGACCCCGGGATGACGTGGAGCCGCCTCGTTGAGGCTTCCTTTCGTCATCCCGGGGTTTATTGAATCTCCCCTGGGGGAGAATTATGATACGTGGGCGGCCCGAGCCGCGACCAAAGAGAATGTCAGCGGGCGATTTCTGCCTGCTCTGAGTTGAGCGGGCGGTCGCCCTGCGATGAGTCCTTGATGCAGAGATACCAGTCGCCGAGGTAGCGGACAGGCTTGAAATACCAGTTGGTGGTGAAACGGTCGCTGACGGTCACCTTGCACCTGACCTCGTTTGATGCGGCGGTGTCGAACACATATTCCGCGATCTCATATCCGGTGACGGGCATCGAGAGCATGCAGTCGATTTCAGAGAGCTGCTCCTCAGTCAGGGGGTAAGGCTCCCCGTCAGGGTCGTCTAAATCGACCGTGTAGAGCATCGCGGCGGCTGATTTGGTGTCACGCTCTACAATACGGTTCATAAAATCATTCACAAGACCCACAGTGATGGTGGTGTCCTGGAGGGTAAGTGACATACGGTTCTCCTCCGGGAGGGCGGGGACTTCCCCCTTCTTTCCCCCGCATCCGACGAGGATTATGGCTGCCAGGGCCAGACCCGGCAATACAGCTGATAAAGATTTCATATTATTCAAAAATATTACTGTCCGCTAAATCATAAAAAGGCGAGTCCAACTTCCTGAACGGCAGAAGTTGGGCTTACTTTTTGTATTTGACAAGCCCCCTCAGCAGTTTTCAGGAACTTCGGGAGG
>CAJTEX010000034.1 GCA_910575615.1 Bacteroidales bacterium
TACTCATGGTTATTCATGGATTGTTTGGCGACACCAAAATAACCATTTAGGGCTGACTCCTGCAATAGGTGCCAGCCCTAATTTTTCAATCGCTCAAAAAAAGTTTAGCGGACAGTAATAATTCAAAAAGAAAGACAGGGACGTATCTGATACGCCCCTGCCCCATTGATTTATTGAATTAACAAGGGGATGTCATTCATGACTGACCGATGGTAGGATCGATCTTCACGGTGAGGAAGCACTCAACATAGCCCCACTTGTATTTCACAACGAAGGGAACCTGAATGTTAAACGCGTAACCAAGGACGTTACCTGCATTGTAGTAGGTAAGAGTACCGATGTTGGTAAGCGAAATCGGGTTGGCCTTGTTGTAAGTCAGGCGGATATCAGGAAGAATGCTGCTGAGCTTGGTCTTACCGAGGGTTCCACCGTTGAGGTTGGTGGTAACATATTCAGTAATGTCTGCTGCGGTAGCCTCGACAACAGTACCATTGATGGGATCGAGTTCACCGACCACGACACCTTCTACACCGTAGTAGAGGAGGTACTTGTTAGCATCGGTGAATGCAATGTCACGCCAGTCAATAAAGCTGATGTAATTTGCAACCTGCATTGAAGAACCGTTGTCAACACCGTCTTTGAGGACAGGGTTACCCTTCATTTCGACAGTAACAGGACGGAGGAAGCGTACGTTGTAGGTATTGTTGGTGAAGTCCTTGATGGGCTTGTCGCAGCTGTTGAGAGCGGAAATACCGATAGTAGCAGTCAGAGTCATGTTCTTGTCAAGACCGCTGACTTCCTTGTTGTCCACAAGATATGTCTGGTTGGCAGCCTTGTAGTTGAGAAGGTCTTTAGCGTAGGTGCTATTCTCGTTGAAGGAAACTTCCCATGTCGCAGGATTGATGGTTGCGACGGTCTGCATTCTACCATTCAGAGTAGCGGTCAGGTCAAGACCATTAGCTGAATGACCGAGGGTGTAATTTGCACCAGACATACCGGTAGCAACCTTGGAAGCCTGTTCGATGTCAACGAAAGCGAAAGTGGCTTTGGGGTTGACAAATGCGGGATAGGTAGTCGCATCAAGGCCGGTGATACCAACCTTGTTACCTACGAAGGGATAGAGCAGCTTGTTAACGAAAGTACACTTGGAGTCGTCTGTGAACGAGCCGACGGGAACAGCGACGTTGAGGTGAGTTTCCTGCTTGAGGCCACCATTGGCAGCAGATGTCGGTGAGTTGTAGGTGAACCACAGCTCGGCAATCTTGCTGTTGTCATCAACGGCTGCTGAAGGATTGACATTCAGAGGCGAGGGAGTCCACTTAAGTGTGATGGCCACATGGTTCTTGGCATAAGCGGTGCCGGGCTTACCATCGTAAACAATCACTACGCTGATGTCTTTGGGCTTGGTTGTACCGGTGAAGTACTCGTAAACGAAGTTAGCGGGGAGAGACCAGGAGATAACCTCAGTACCCTGGGGCAGGGTGGGATCGGGCTTCTTGGTCACAACACCATGCTCCTGACCAGCAGGTACTTCAACGATAGTTTTGTTAGCTGCGATGGTCACCTGCTGAGCATCATCAGGCTCGGCAGCGGTCTTGCCGTCAAGACGAAGCTCATAGTTCTTCTCGAATGTAGCCTTCGACATATTGAGGGCAGCAAGAACCTTGGCTTCAATCTGGGCCCATGTAAGGGTGAATACCTCAGGAGACTCAGAGCAGCTTACGGTGTAAGCGCGGCCAAAGTCGAAGTCCACGGGAGTGATGGCATCTTCGGGAGCTACGGCACCGGGTTCAACGATTTCAAGTTTCACGTAAGCGACAGCTGCTACGGGACGGCTGGCGGTAACGGTGTCTACGAGGCAGACACGTACCAGGGGCAGACGGCCAAGGCTTGCCTTGTTCTGCGAAGCACCCCAAGGCTGAGCCTTACCCTGCTCGGTAGGCATCTGAGCGCGAACGATGGCGTTGTTGGCGGGATTGAGGGCGGCGTGAGCAGACTGGGAAGTGTTGTTGTTACCGTCGGTGTAACCCACCAGGGCGTATTCATATTTGAAACCGTACTCGTTGACAGGCTTGGCCCATGCCATATGGTTGCCCTTGGAGTTGGTGTAGTCGGCCTGGATGTACTTCGAGATGTCGAGACCCTCGGCGTTGTTCCATGCGATCTGGAGGGCGGCGGGAGCGTTGATGGCCTCCTCTGCGGTTGTCCACCAGTGGTTGGGCTTGGCGGGGTTGTTGAGAGTAACACCAACTGCGTTGGCGGGAACAGCCAGGTCGATGTCGGTGTAGTAAGAAGCCTTGACAGCGGCGTAGTCAGAGGTGATGACGGTGTCGTTGGCGGCGGCCTTCTCGTTGAGACGGGCCTGGAGAGCCAGCACGGTCACCATGTCATCCTCGGCGATGGCCTTGATGTCGCCCTGGAGGTTGGCCTTCACGGTCAGGATGCCATCCTTGGCCGAGCGATCAAAGATCTTGGCGGTGACAGAGGAAGCGCTGCGGGCATATTCGAGATCTTCGGTGATGAAGCTGAGGTCGAAGATGTTGTCGATGTTGGCGCTGGAGGGGTTGAGGTAGTAGTTGGCCACCAGTGCGGGGGTCATGCTGACCTCGTTGCCCTTGACGGGAGCGTCCTTGCCGAAGTTGCCGTCGGCGTTGACAGCGTTGATCTTGAGAGCGTCGAACTTGAAGGTGGCGGCGTCCATGGCCTCGATGCCCTGGTAGTAGAAGTCGGGCTTGAACACGAGGCCGCGGAGAGCGCCGGTCTTGGCCAGGACAATCACGCCCTCAGAGCCTTCGACACCGAAGAGGAAGACATCGTTGGGGGTGACCACAGCGGTTACGTGGTCGTTGGCGGTAGCGTAGGAGACAGCGTTCTTCTGCTTGAGTATGTACTCACCCTTGGAAGCGTCCCATGTATAGAGGTCGAAGTATCCTTCGGCGTTGGGCTTGTAGTAATCGCCGGGGTTTCCGGTGGCGCCGGGTTTGCCGTCCTCGCCGGGTTTGCCCTGCTCGCCCACAGCCTTGTAGGAGGTGCGGACACCATTCTCACACCAGTAGCCTTCGGCGTCGATGGTCCACATGGTGGCATCCTTGCCGTTCTCGCCGTTCTTGATAGTGAAGCTTTCGGGCTTGCCGTTTTTCTCAACGGTGATGACAATCCCTTTGCCATCAGCCGAAGGAGCGACAGACGTAATCACACCACCCTGTGAGACCTGCTGCGAAATGTTGTCAATCGCAGTCTTGTTCTCAGCGACTTCTTTGTTGAGGCGGTTGATGTCGTCGTCGTAGTCCTTACATGAAGTGAACGCGACAGGCATCGAGCCACACACAACCGAAAGAAGTGCGATTTTCAATAAACCTTTGTTCATAAAACTTTTTAATAAATTATTAATGTGGATTGATATTTTTTTGGGATGCTTCCGGCCTGATACAGCCCGGCGAATTTATATCAGGACAAAGTTACGGCAAAAGTTTTTCACCTAAGTAGCTGATATGTAGCATTGTTTCCACACTACTGCTGCAAACTTCGCCTCTTCTGTATGTTGTCTGACAGCATCAGGAAAAAATCCTTGTTAAGCACCATGGAAATGCGCGTGAGCAATGACGTGTCGATACTGTTTTTCTGGAAAAGGCGGTAGACGTTCGACCGGTCGATACACAGTTTGCGGGCAAACCACGACACCGAACGTTCCTGGGCTGTGAGTTCCTCCTTTATGAGCTGTCCGATTGGTTCCATTAAATAAGATGGTATATTAGGTTTTTAATAAGAAGAATTCAATTGTTATGAAGGTAAAGACGTGTGTAAGGATGTTGCTTGGCTTGGCGATGCAAAGTTACAACATAAATATCTGATTTTAAGCACCTAAACGCTGCAATAAGCGCACCCATACTGTCGCGTATGATACATATGGGAAGCCCGTCCCCTGACAGTGGCGGTATCACTGTCAGGGGACGGGCGCAATTGTCGCCGCAGACATAGCCCGGAGGTCACCCCCAGGCCAAAGAGGCGGCGAGGCGGTTCATGGCCAGGCACTCCCCTCTCGACGGCTTGTCGCCGGTGGCGGTAGCGGTGGATATCATCAGCAGCCTCCCGGCCACACAAAGCTCGAAGTCATGACCCGACGGCTTGAACCTCCCCGTCATGGCCTCATTCATGATCAATATGATTTTTCCCCCGGCTTCCTCAGCCATCCTCCTGACTGCCTTCTCGGCTGGGGATATGAAAGGGGAGACAAGCACCCCACCGTTGGCCGCCACATGGAGCCATCCCGCCATCTTCTCAGCCCTGACGGCCTCGCTGTCGGCCCTGTGTACCACCACGCAACTCTTGAAAGGATTCCTCAGAAGAAACATGTTGCCGTATGCGTCATAGCCCTTCCCGTCTATCACGATGTTCCTTGCCCGGGTGAAAAAACCGGGCCTGCACTGCCTGACAGCCAGACGGTAGGGATTATGGCGTATGTATCTGAATACCGCGTCGAGGCTGCGGTGGGGATATATGATGCGGTCATTGAATCCCTCCTCGAAGATTTCAGCCCCGGGGTCGCCGCAAACGGCCCTCCACTGTCTCCCTATCCTCCCCGTGAGATTACCTATCACATATCCCAACGGTTTCTCCATGGCCTCCTTCACCCTGAGCAATATATGCACATGGTCGGGCATCACCACATACTGGTAAACCTCCACCTCCGGGGTCAGGCGCGGAATGGCCCTGACCTCCGCCGCAATCAGAAACCCCAGCCTGCTGAGGGCTACCTTGACATTGTCAGGGTTGCGGCTTGCCAAAGCAAGATCGCCTGTAAGCCGCCCGAACGGCGGGCAACCCGGGGCCTTCATTATCGTTATATGGTATTTCCACGGCTCGCGATAGTCATGGCTCCGCTTGCGCCTGTGGCTATGATGGCGGAAATCATCCGGGGCTCGCTCCATATTGCGGTGGCTTTTGGGATTAATTGGGTTATTGGTTTCTGGTCGGTTTCTTCTTTCGGGCAGTTTTTTCGGGCTTGCGCCCTCCCACTGCCCCAAAGGGCTTTTTTTGCTTTTTCTCCTTTTCCTCCTGGTTGCTCCTCGCTTTGCTTTGGCGCCGTGTGAGGGCGCAAGCCCGAAAAGAGAAGAGGAGAGCAGGGCAAAATGGGCGGCTTCAGAGCTTGAGGCCCCAGGTCGCGCGGTCGAGGTTGCGGTAGGAGACAGCCTCGCGCATATGGAGGGCGGTGATCGGGGAGTCGACGGCGGAGGCTGGATCAAATGGGGCGGCGGAGGCTGAGGCCGCCGCGTCGAGGTCGGCTATGGTGCGCGCCACCTTCAGGATGCGGTCATAGGCGCGGGCCGACATGTCAAACCGGGTCATCGTCTGCTCAAGTATCTTCATCGCCTCTGGCTCGGGGGAGGCCCACCGGGCTATCATCCTTGAGTTCATCTGTGCGTTGCAATAGATTCCGGCCGACTCTTTGTATCGCTCCTGCTGGATGGCGCGGGCGGCGATCACGCGACGGCGTATCGCCTCGGAGCTTTCACCGTCGGGCGCCCCCTGCAGTTCATTGAACGGCACGGGCTGTATCTCGACCTGCAGGTCGATGCGGTCGAGCAGCGGGCCGGAGATGCGCCCGAGATAACGCTGCACCTGCGAGCCTGTGCAGGTGCATTCCTTGGTCGGATGGGTGTAATAGCCACACGGGCAGGGATTCATAGAGGCCACAAGCATGAAACTGGCGGGATACTGGAGGGTGTATTTCGCCCTGGCCACGGTGATGCTGCGGTCTTCAAGGGGCTGACGCATCACCTCGAGGGCTGTGCGGCTGAACTCCGGGAACTCGTCGAGAAACAAAATGCCGTTATGGGCCAGCGAAATCTCACCCGGCATAGGATTCGAGCCGCCCCCGACAAGGGCCACGTTGGATATGGTATGGTGTGGCGCGCGGAAAGGTCGGTGGCTCATCAGCCTCGACCCTCCTTTCAGGTTTCCGGCCACGGAATGGATTTTGGTTGTCTCAAGGGCCTCGTGCAGAGTCAGAGGGGGCAGTATGGAGGGGAGGCGTTTGGCCATCATCGACTTTCCCGACCCGGGAGGACCGACCAGCAGTATGTTGTGGCCTCCGGCACACGCCACCTCGAACGCCCTTTTGACGCTCTGCTGCCCCTTCACCTCCGCGAAGTCAAACGGGAAATCCTCAATCGCCTTGCCGAACTCCCCCCGGGTGTCCACCTCGGTGGGACTGATCAGAGACTGCCCTGACAGATGGCCGATGACCTCGCTGAGCGACGAGGCCCCGAAGACCTCGAGGTTGTTGACCACGGCGGCCTCGGTGGCATTGGCGGCGGGAAGTATGAATCCTTTCAGCCCCATCTTGCGCGCCAGTATCGCCATTGGCAACACCCCCTTTATAGGCAGCAGCGAGCCGTCGAGCGACAATTCCCCCATTACCATGTATTCCCCGAGCCGCTCGGCGGGGAGCTTCTTGTCGGCGGCGAGAATCCCTATGGCGAGGGGCAGGTCGTAGGCAGCCCCCTCCTTCTTGACCTCGGCGGGAGCCATGTTGACAAGTATCTTGCGGCGCGGGAAGTCAAGCCCGCTGTGGCTGACAGCCGACTCCACCCTCTGTATGCTCTCCTTGACCGCTTTGTCGGGCATTCCGACCAGCGTAATCGAGAAACCCGGCTCAACGAGAGCCTCTATCGAGATGTTTATGGCGTCGATACCTTGCAGGGCCGCGCCGCAGACCTTTACGAGCATTGTGTGTGATGGATTTTGGAGGATTAGAGGGAACCGGCGACCTGAGTCAGGTGCCGGGAAGCGTCTTGCGCAGCCTGCCGAACGCCGCGCGGGTGGCCGACACAGACGGACTGCGGTGCAGCAGCCGACCGGTAGAGTCGGTCAGTATGAAGTAAGGGATGGTCGTGGGAGCGGCCTGGGAAATCCCGTCGGTGGCCATCCCGCCGTTGAGCCACAGGCGCGTCACCCCGGCGGGATAATCGTCGGTGAGCGACCGCAGGGTGGCTTTCCACTGCAATGTGTCGCGGTCACACCCGAAATCCACTATCCGCAATGTCTCCTCGCGGGGCGCGCCGGCACGCAGGGCGGCAAGCATCGTCTTTATCGAGTCGGCGGCACGGGTGTCATTGTCGGTGAGCATCACCAGGTTGAGACGCGCGCCGGCCGGAGTGAACACCACAGCGGTGTCGCCCGTCGAGAAAGCCCTGACATCGCTCAGCGACAGGGTGTCTGAGGCGAGCGAAACATCGAGCATCTGCTCGAACCCCTCGGTGAATCCTCCCTGGCGGTATTTCTCGGGAATAAGGCTGACAAGCTCCATGGCCTTCTCCTCGTAACCTTCCACGGTGAAATAGCGGGTGAGCAGCACCGTGGAGACAAACCGCTTGGGATTCTCCCTCACAAAAGCCTCAACAGCCCTGTTTAGCCCGTCGGCATCATCCCCCTCGACAAGCTGGCGGTTCTCTTTCAGGAATTCCGCCAGCAGCTCGGCATCCTTGTTGCCCTTCACTGAGATGTTTTCAGGATTCATGGCCGAGAACCGGGCCTCGATATGGTCTCCCCCCTCCACTATGAACTCTCCGAGCAACGAGCCGCCCGAGGTGTAGACCTCGACATATGTCGGGGCCGACAGGGAGGATGTCAGCGAGAACTGGCCGTCGATGGCGGGGACGCTCTCCACGCGGTACGAACCGTCGGCGTAATAAATCAGGGTCACATTCTGGGTGCCGATATCATCAGAGGCGGCATCGAGCCGGAACTCCCTCGAACCGGAGCAGCCTGCCGCCAGCAGCGCGGGCAGCAGTGTCAGCAACATATATCTGAGGATGGCTTTCATCTCGGGATTGGATTATGGGGTATGGGATTGAACCGCCTGCCTTGACCGGTAGGCAACCTGGGAGGAATACAAAAAAAGAAGGAGCAATGCAGCCCCTAAGGGCAAACACTACTCCTTCTCCTCTCTCTCCAGCGGTGCGGACGAGACTCGAACTCGCGACCCCCTGCGTGACAGGCAGGTATTCTAACCAGCTGAACTACCGCACCAGTTGAGGTAATAGACCTTTGAGAGAATTTCAGGGAACTATTTCTTGCAACTTTCAAGGTTGTTGTCCCTTGTCGTTTGCGAGTGCAAAGTTACGACGAGTTTTTCAATCCACCAAATTTTTCAGCAAGAATTTTTAAAAAAATTTCATTTTTCTGCCTCACCCCCCTCCAGAGGGGCTCTCAAGCAGGGTTACGATGTTGCGTATCGACCCGCGGAATATCTCCACCCGCCGATGGAGCTGAGCAAGGAAACGCTGCCCCGAAAGCTCGCCTCTCACCCTCCCGAAATCATCGTGTATCTCCCGGAGGTCATCCCCGGCATCTATGCCGAAACCGAGCGAAGCCTTATCCACATCATACTCCTTGGCCGCGTCCCTGACAAACATCTCCTCAAGCGTGGCGGCGGCCTCAGCCCCCTCGGAGAGAATCCTGATGAGGCCGGCTGTGGAAAGCGCACTGAAATCCTCCCCGGCCACACCCTGCATGTTGTGCCACACCCAGCTCCATGAATATGAGGCATAATCCCCTTTGATACGGTCAAACCGGCGGCAGGCCTCATCAATTGACATGTCCCCGTCAGACACAATCTCGGCGGACAGCGCGTCGACAGCCTCGCGGGGAGCAAGCAGTCCGGCCATGTCGACCCATCCCCCGCTTCCTTTGGCCGAGGGCCTCTCCCGCAGCCTTTCGAGCAGCGAGGCGGGGGTGATTTCGGGATTGGTGGCGGCGATGGCGAGAATTTTCCTGCGCATCACCCCGGCAAGAAACAGCTTGAGCAGCAGGGTGTAGTTGGCCACACCCTTGGCGAGGCTCTTGCGCGGTATCACGGCCCCCGTGACGGCAATGAACGTCTCCTGTGAAGACTCCGACGCTTTCAGCACCGCCAGCCCGGCGAGCAGCCCCTGGGCCGTGTATGGCGACAGCCAGCTGAAGTCAACGGCATCCTCCTCGGCGGCTCCCCCTATCCGCGACGGCCATTTGTCGACATCGCGCGCCAGGCCCACCGACCCTACCGCTGCGCCGGGAATCAGCACCGACGCGCCTCCCGCGTCAACCGAGGGGTCATTGACGAGGTATGAGAACGGAAACCGGCGGGTGTCGGGGTGGTGGTAATGGCGGCCTGTGATGGTGGTGAATGGCCCGGCAGCCGCCGGCCACATGACATAACTGTCGCTTCCGGTCTTGCACCCACGGGCAAGCACCCCCTGGTGCATCGGGCCGAGCTTGTAGAGGTGGTTGCTCTGGTTGGTGCCCGACCCGGCGTTGAAGAATGAGAACAGCCCCCCGATGAGGAGGGTCGACTTGTGCATCGTGGTGGTGAACGGCCCGCAGAACGCCGCGGCAGACTCGCCGTTTTCCAGGCGGCTGTTGGTGAACACAAGCGTGTCATGGGCTGTGAATCCCGAGGAAACCTCGGCGCAATGCCCCACGAGGCAACCCTGCAGCCTGGCTCCGGTGTCGACCGTCGCCCCGTCCTGGATTATGAAGTCGCGGGCGATGACCCCGCAACCCACCACGGCACGTCCGACAGTGCCGTTTGTGAGCCTCGTCACACTGCGCAGCCTCGCGCCGTCGCCAATCCAGACATCGGTGATTTCGCCGCAATCGACTACACGCGCGCCAGCCCCGACATACCCCCTGTCTCTCCTCCTCTGCGAGGCGAGGCGGGCAGCCATGCCGTCAAGAGCCTTTGAAAGCGACGCGCTGTGGCGGTAAAAAGCCATCATGTAGGCCAGCGGCGCGCCCAGGGCGGCGCTGATGGCGACCTCCCGCCCTCCGGTCTCGCTCATGACATTTACCTTGACATCGTTGCCGAAAGCGGTCTCGCCCCGGCATACGATTGAGTAGACAGAGTCTATGACCGCCCCCTGGGCTATGTCGAGGTTGAGCAGGCCACCCCTGACGCCGGAAATCAGCACCGACCGCCCCACAGAGCAGCCGGAGACCACCGAGTCATATATGCCGCAACGGCGCGGAATCCCGCCTACCGCCTCGACGGTCATGCCACCGGCGCATCCCAGCAGGATGTCGCCTGAAAACTCCACATTGCGGTAGCAGCCTGTGTCAAACGGCTCCTCCACCCTGACCCGGCTCCAGTCGCCGCAACGGCAACCGCGGGCCTCAAGCCTGGAGATTTCATCGGGGGAGATTTCGCGGAAAACAGGGGGATTCTTCTCTTGCATGTCGGTAATGGTATGGCTCATGACGCAATTGTTTTTGCAAAATTACGACAAAACAGGGAAAGATTGGCGAAACAGGGGATAAAAAACAGCCCGGCGAAAATCGCCGGACTGTCGTGATGCAGGCCTGGGCCTGCTGCGTTGGAGGCCAGACTTTACCGGATTTACCGGCGCGTGTGGTTTACTTCTTCTTCTTGAGGCGGAGGTAGTAGCCCCGGAAGTCACCTTTCTTGCCTTTGAACTGTGTGTATCCATAGCTTACGGCCGCCTTCTCCTCATCAGAGGCCTTGGGGTTGCTGGCAACCTCCTCCTCGGCTCCATAGGCATTGTTCCAGATGGTGCCGGGGACAGCCTTGACGGTGCCGACAGCCTTGTAAGTGCGCTTGCCGTTGGCGTCCTCCTGGGCCTCGAGGATTTCATACTCATCCTTCTCGTTGAGGCCCTCCTTGGTGCCGATGGCTGCGTAGAGCTTCTCGCCGTCTCCACCGATGATGGGAAGCACCGTGCGGAACTCCTCGTGGTTGTTCTGCAGCTTGATGATGGCCCCGTCGATGGCGCGTGCGGTGGCGCGTTTCACCAGCGAGCTAATCGGGGAGCTCGACAGGAGGCTCTGGCGGATGTTGCTCGAAGCCTTCTCAGTGCCCACGAACTCAAGCTCGCAGATGCCGGCCTTCACCAGGTCCTCGATGGTGGCGTTCTTGCCATAGATGTCGACAGCGAATTTCTGGTTTATGTCGTCGTTCCATTTCAGGCGGTAGAGGTGGCTGACAGCCTGCACGGTGTAACCGTCGCCGGCAGCAGCCGACGCGGCCGTGGAGGCAGCCTGCGCGGCCAGCGAGCCGATGCCGCCAAACTGAGAGCCGATACCCTTGGCGAGGGCCGCAGCCTCGGCCACGACCGCCTGGTATGAGCGGAAACGCAGGTTGACAGCCATCACGTAAGTGTTGCTGATCATGTCAAAGGCGGTCTGCTCGATTTTCGCGCGGAGGCTGAAATCCTCGGCAGCCTTCGCGATGTCGTCGGGCGAGAAGTTGTAGTTGCCACGGTCAGTGAGAGTGGCCAGGCCCCAGTGCTGCTCACCCTCGGAGGTGTAGTCATACCATTTGGCTATGAGCGAGGGGGCGACATCGTTGTCCATGAAGAACTTGTTGAGAACGGCAGGGGCATACTTGTCGAAATCTGCGTTGTTGTCGTCACCCTTGGTCTCCATTCCGGCCATGCTCTTGGCGAACTTGCCGAATCCACCCTTCTTCTTGGCGGGGGCGTACTTCTCCAGCTCGTCGGCGGTCACGGTAGCCTTGATGGAGTCGAAGTTGATGACACGCCAGGCGAGGTTGTGGTCGTTGAACTGGTTGGGAATCTCGATTGTCGGGAACACCTCCGCGGGCAGCGAGAAGAGCGAGCCGCTCGTGGAGTCATTGGCGGCCTTCTTCTGGTCAGTCTTGGCAAAGCCTTTCACCATAGACATCAGCTCGTCGGCGTTCTCACCCTTCTTTGTCTCCTCCTCGTAATACTGGTTCATCGTCTCGGAGTTGAGGATGACGGTGTAGAGCGAGCTGCGCATGTACTTCTGGACGAGCGAGTCGGTGGCTTCTTCCTTGGCGCTGATTGATGGCCTCGGGGACAACCTCACCCTTGGAGATGTCGGCCACGGAGACATCTATGCTGCATTCCCCCTGGGCACTTGCCATAGACGGCACCAGGATGAGGACGCCCAGGATTGATTTCAATATCTTGTTCATAAGCTGGATGAATTGGGTCACTGGCAGATGTCGTAGAGACGGCCCGAGCCGAGACCCTTGGTGGTGTTCTCTGATTTGAGGCCGCAGGTTGAGCGGAGGTAACGTTTCAGCTGGTCGACAAACTCCTTGGCCTGCATCACACGCCCGGCGGCGTCTTTGAAGGGGATGCGCACCTGCTCGAAGTTGATGCGGTTGCGGCTCGAGTTGCGGGTGCTGTATGCATGGTTGACGGCATTGTCGTTGACCCAGTCGCTGATAATGGTCGACAGCTCCTTGCCGTTGAACTCCGAGTTGAAGTTGATGCCGCTGCCGTTGTTGCCGATGCGGCAGGCGAGGGTGATTTCGCGGCCATTCTCCTGGAGGTCGTCGAAATGATCCTGCAGGCGGCTGATGAACGCGGGCATGTATTCGGTGGCCGAGTTTTTCAGGGCCGCGGCCACAGGCACGGTGGTTTTCAGCGATGGGGTCTCGGCGGTCACCTGGGCCACACTCTTGCCTGAATAGGAGTCAATGGCCTCAAGACGGTAAGAGAGGGTGTAATTGAAGCCCACGGTGTGGACATCCCATCCGATTTTGATGATGATGTCGGGACGCAGCTTGCTGAGCAGCATCTCATAGTCAGTGGCGTCCATCGAGACGCCCGACTGGGAGTCGTTGCCGTATGCGTCCTCCTCACCCTCCTCCTCGTCGTCAAGCTCGGAGGATGTGCCATACTCCTTGGCGGGCAGTCCGTTGTCTCTCATGAGGGCATTGAGCTGCACTACCACATTCTTTAGGTCGGAGTTGAGGAAAGCCTCGTCATATTTCTCGGTGATGCGTGTCTTGCCGTTGCGCTCCGAGCGGTCGACATAGTTGTTGGCGTTGCACCATGTCTTGTCGGGAAGGAACGTCACCGTGGGAGGCGCGCCGGCGTTGAGGGTGAGCGAAGCCGTGATGGCTGCCGCGGCTGACAAAACTAATTTTCTGAGTGTCATGGCAAATTTATCGGTTGTTTATTACATTGTCTTCTCTGAGCTGCCTTACCAGGGCCGGGCGGTCTATTGTGACGGTCACACCGAAGTTCTCGCGTCCGTCGCTCTTTGATTTGGTGCGCGACATGTCGCTGCCCGAGGTCTCTTTCACAAACCTCTTGTATTCCCCGCCGTCGGCGAAGAAGCGGTCGAAATATGCGGCATATCTCTCACGGGCGTTGACCTCGGTCACTATCGGTTGGCTCATGTAGCCCTTGCCCCCCTTGATGCCCTTGAAGATGACATCATTGACGGCGTTTTTCATGGCGGCCTCTATCGCCTCTGACTTGTTGGGCCCGCTGCCCCATGAACGCAGGGTGACCTCTCCCGAGGGGGAGGCATTGACGTAGGAGGTTCCGAACTCGTAGTTAGGCCATGTGCCGCTCACCTCTTTGTGGCCGCGGCATCCGGCCATGAGCAACACAGCCGCGAGGCAAGCCGCCGGCAGGTATGATTTTTTGAATCCCATAGGTTTTCGATATTAAGGGGTGTCAGAACTCGTATCCAAGCTTCAGGGTTATGAAGTTGACAAACCTGCGGGTCTTCCTCAGGTTGTCGCGGGAGTATGTCGAGAGGTCCTGGCCCACATAGCCCAGTCCGACCAGGAAGGCCGAACGCTCCAGCCCCACGCGCAGCCCCACTGTGGGGCGCAACATGAAACCGTCCCTCACGGTGCCGCCGATGTCAAACGAGTAATACGGCACCACGTCGCGGTAGCGGGTGGGGATGAAGTTGCCCCTGATATTGAGGAATATCGGGAAAGCCCACTCCGAGAGGGTCGAGCGCACTTTGTTGTTGTCGAAATAGTAGCGCGCGCCAAGTCCCAGGCCCACACGGACATATTCGTTGAAACGGTAACCGGCCACGGCGTCAATTTCGGTGTAGCCGAAGTTGGAGTTGAAAAGACGGCACGAATATGCGGCCGAGGCTTCGGCGGCCATCCAGAATCCTGAACCGGCCGAGGTATAGTCGGCCTGCTTCTCGGAGGCCCCCACCTGGGGAAGGCGGGTCACTTGGTTGATCTGCGCCGATGCGGCCACCGAGCATGCGGCGGCAATCAGCCCGGCAATGAAATGTCTTACTACCATCCTGAGCCGAGATTTTTGATCATACCCTGTTTTCTGAGGTCTTTCTTGAGCGTCTGGGTGTTGACCCTGACGATGGCAGACACCTTCCACTCTTTCCCGGCCTTCACCACACGGCGGCTTTCGCCAACCAGCTGGCAATAGTTCTCGAAGTCGCCGTTGGCAAAGAAGGGCTTGAAGAAGTCGGCATACTCCGCCTCGGCCGTGGGTGACCCCATGATCGCCTTGTATGAGGCCACGGAGCCGAATCCGGCGTTGGTCGCGTCGTCGTAGTCA
This sequence comes from Bacteroidales bacterium, assembly GCA_910575615.1. GTDB lineage: Bacteria > Bacteroidota > Bacteroidia > Bacteroidales > Muribaculaceae > UBA7173. The sequence continues at coordinate 14,325 of CAJTEX010000034.1, forward strand.
CGGAAAAGCACTCCGTGGACGGCGGCTTTCTCCAGGTCGATGTCCTTGACGTTGTCTTTTTTCTTTGTGATGATGGTCACCAGCACCTGCTGCGCGCTCTGTGATGTCATTCCGGCACCCTCTATCTGGTACTGAGGGACTTCCCCTCCGCTCGCCTTCTTGGCTGACACCGAGACAGGAATGAGGAGGACCAATGCAAGAATCAATGTGGTTAACTTTTTCATCGAAATGCAAGTATGTGTAGGTTTATGTGATATCTGGTTTCCGGACTGTGTTTTCAGGTAGAGGATATGTCAGGCGGATGTGTCGATAATGCCGCCAATAAGGGAGTCGACGGCGTTTTGTGAAAACAAAAGAAAATCAAACACGCGCAAAAGTACTAAAAAGTGTAGAAATCCCCCCAATTTGTTAAATCTTGTTAATAAACAAATATCTATGGAAAATTGTGGGGATTATGGAAATATAAATGCCGGATAATGGTTGGCGCGTATGGCCCAGGATGAAGCTGCCCCGTCATTTCAGCCGGCGGCTGAAATGACGGGGCAGCGATGTGAGGTATGCCGTGTGGCTAAATTCGCCGGCAAGCCGGGAACAAACCGGCGGCGGCGATGGTTGATATTCTCAAAGGAGGGCGCGTATCTCCGACAGCGAAAGCCCCCGGAGGTCTTTCTCCGAGAGATTGAGCTGTGAGGCCGGGAGCGGCCATTGGATGCCTACCTCCGGATCGTCGAAGCGCAATGTCGCCTCGGCCTGCGGGGCATAGGTGTTGTCGACCATGTATTGAAACTGAGCGGTCTCGGAGATGACGATGAATCCGTGGGCGAAATGACGCGGTATGTAGAGCATGCGGGCGTTTTCGGCCGACAGCTCCACGGCGACATGCCGCCCGAATGTCGGAGACCCCTTGCGGATGTCGACGGCGACATCGATGACCGCGCCCTGCGACACCCTGACCAGCTTGGCCTGGGAGAACTCTCCTTTCTGGAAATGGAGCCCGCGAAGCACCCCCCGGGTCGACACTGACTCGTTGCATTGCACAAACTCCACGCCTGGGTCGACGTTGGCATGGAACTCATCGAGCCTGAAGGTCTCCATAAAGTAGCCTCGGGAATCGCCAAACCGCTTGGGTTCAATGATATATACTCCATCAATGGAGGTTGGCAGGTAATTCATCGGTTTAAAATTTGCTTTTCTTTTGCAAAAGTAATACTTTTGTTGTAAATATAAAAAAGAACCTCACACCATACATAATCAGTCATGACAACGCGCAGGATAATACTCCGGGACATCCCCGAGACACATGTCAACCTTTTGCCGCTCACCTATACCAGGCCGGTGGCCGACCTGCTTGTCGGCATCAACACCATACGCCAGAAGTGGGAGATGTATCTCCCAGGCGAATACCATTACCAGACAGAGGAATACCTCCGTGAGAAATACCCCTCGACACAGCCCGGCCCGGGCGACATAGTCGTCACCTCAAGCGTTGTCCCCGAGGAGCAGCTCGCCAAGGCTGTCGGGGAACTGAAACCTGGCCAGACACTGACCGCCACCACGGCGCGCGGCCAGGAGGTGACGGTGGCCACCTGCGTGGGGGACGGCGAGGTGACCGCCCCGCTCAGGTATGACTCCAAGGTAGACACAGTGGAGTTTCTGTATGACATCTTCCAGCTCAACGCGCGCAAGATAGAGGATGATTTCGAATTCCTCACCCGTGGACGCGAGGGGCAGTCGATACCGCGCAGCAACACGGTGATCGGCGACCCCGACCTGATCTATATCGAGAGCGGTGCCATCGTGGAGGGTGTGGTGCTGAATGTCTCCCACGGCCCGATATATGTGGGACGCGACGTGGAGATCATGGAGGGTTCATGCCTGCGCGGGCCAATCGCCCTGGGTGAGCATTCGACCGTCAACATGGGGTCGAAGATTTATCCCGGCACCACGCTTGGCCCCTGGTGCAAGGTCGGCGGCGAGCTTAACAATGTGGTGATGCTCGGCTACTCCAACAAGGCCCACGACGGATTCCTTGGCAACGCCGTCATCGGTGAATGGTGTAACCTCGGCGCCGGATGCGTGGCCTCAAACCTCAAGAACGACTACACCGAGATAAAGCTCTGGAACTATCCCCGCCACCGCTTCCTCAAGACCGGCCTGCAGTTCTGCGGCCTCATCATGGGCGACCACTCAAAGGCTGGCATCAACACGATGTTCAACACCGCCACCGTGGTCGGGGTCGGGGTCAACATCCACGGCTCGGGCTTCCCGCGCAACTTCATCGCCTCGTTCAGCGAGGGGGGCGCGCAGGGCTTCACCGACCTGCCGATGGAGAAATTCCTCGACATAGCGTCGCGCATGATGGCCCGCCGCCACCGCGCCCTCACCGACGTGGATGTGCGCCTCTTCGAGTCCATCCGCCAGCAGGCAGAGAATTACAAGTGACAGGCTGGAAGTCAACACGCCAGTCACCTGAAAACAAATACGGGGTCTCGGTTCGAGACCCCGTATTTGTTTTCATTGCGAATATATGGCGGCTGTGTCACTCCGGACGGGCGATGCCGTCTTTCTGGGCACGCTCGGAGAGACGCTTGATGCGGTCTTTGGTCTCGGGGTGGGAGGAGAACATCTTCTGGTAGTAGCTGCTGTTGCCGCCTGAATTTCCTTCAAGCTCGAGGAACTTCTCAAACGACATCACCATGCCCCAGGGGTTCTTGCCGTGGCTCTTGAGGAACTCATAGCCGTAATCATCGGCTTCCTTCTCCTGTTTCTGTGAGAACTTCGCGCCTACGAGGGCCTGGCCCATGTCGCCCAGCACAGACTCGCTGAGGGCCTGGGCGGTGCCGCCGGTCGAGGCGATGCCATCCTTGAGCGCGCCGGTGAGCAGTTCGGTCTTGAAAGCCTTCTTGGAGTGGCGTTTGGCCACATGGCCGATTTCATGGCCGATGATTCCCAGCAGCTCGTCGTCGCTCATTATATCCATCAGCGAGGAGAAGACCCTGACGCTGCCGTCGGGGCAGGCGAAGGCGTTGACATCGATCACATCATACACCTTGAAATTCAAGGGTATGCCGTCAACCTCGGTGAGGCCCTCGGTGAGGCGGCGCAGACGCTGGGTGTAGGGGTCATCCTCTCCGGGGACGGGATTGTGCTTGTCCATCCAGTCGACAGACTCTTTTACATAAGCGGCCATCTGCTCGTCGGTGAGCGTCAGGGCCTGCACACCCTTCTTGGCTCCGTCGAGAGCCTTGCCGAGCTTGAACTGGGCCTGGGCCTGCTGACCGCCAAAAATGGCAGCCAGAGCGAGGGAAAGAGAAAGGAAAATCTTCTTCATTGTATTATTGCGATTGATAAATGATTGATTGATAACGTAATCACACATAGATTGACCGGCAAGGAGACAGCATGGGCCTGACTGCGGTCATAAAGTCACACAAAATTAGTAATTTTGCGCCGTAAATTCACAATGGAAATGGCAAAAACAAACGCAAAGATTGTGATGAGGTGGATTGCCTTGGGTATGGGCGTCTCCATCCTGTTCTTGCTGGCAGGGGGAGTGGCAGGGATGATCGAGACCACCCTCATCGATTTCAGGATATTCTTCGGAATCGTGGCGGTAGTGGCCGCCGCCACCGGGACGGTGCTTCACCGGGCTTGGGGCAGGCTCACCGGCACAAGCAAGTTTTACATCAACTACCCCATCCACCTGGTGGTGTCAGCCATCGTGCTGTCAGCGGCGGTGCTGATGGGCAACTACTACCCCACTGATTTCTCCTCGCTACCCGAGGAAAAGGTAATCATAGACCAGCGGTTGCGCAAGACCCGCTACAAGACCCGCCGTGTCTCACGCCGCGTCTACACCCGTGGCGCCCCTTACCAGGTCTATTACCTCAAGGTGGCCCTCCCCGACGGCAAACACAAGCAGATATATGTCAAAAAGGCCCTTTACGACAAGGCCCGCCAGGGCGACACGGCCACCGTCCGAGTGGGACGGGGCAGGCTGTCGTTCCCGGTGATGGACCCAAACTCGCTGAAGCTGCTGCATCCCCACACCGGCAAGAAAAACACCGGGCGATGCAAATTTTTCGGCACAACGCGCAAATGAGTCTGCGCCTGCTCCCCGGCGCGGGTCACCATTCAAACGAGACGGTGGCTCCGATGGCGCTGAGCGTCACCGAGTGGTCGTAATACCAGTAATTGTTGCCCGAGGTAATCAGCAGGTAGGCCACACCGATGTTTACAGCCTGGCGGGGATTACGGCTGTTGACGGGAATGCGCGCGCCAATTGCCGGGCGGAAATAGAAGTTGGTGTTGTTTGACAGCCATCCGTCATCGGTGCGCAGGTAGCGGTTGCCGACAAGCCATGTGGCGCCGAGGCGCAGGTCGACAAACAGCGAGGCCGCCGAGGGGGATTTGCCGGTGGGTATGTTGAAACGGAAGTCGGTGAATACCGGTATCATCACCCCTGTCTTCTTGTCGCCGTAACGGGGCGAGCTGCCCCAGCCGTTCCAGCCTGAGGAATAACCTGCGTCGGGCGAGGGAATCTCGCCGCTTGCCGAAGACCTGACGATGTCTACCCCGAGTCCGGCCCCCATGTAGAACCAGTCGGTGTACTGGTAGCCCTGCGAGGTTGAAATCTCGACATGGTTGAGCTTTGACGAGCCTATGCCGGCCACTCCCATCACCTCGGCCGAGCCTTTGTATCTTCCCGAGCCCGACAGGGCGGGGGAAATCAGGCTCTGCAACTGGCTGGCGGCCTGCCATAACTGGGCGCTGGCCTGCTGGGCCGAGGCCAACATCAACGCCACGGCTGTGGCGGCTGTAATTCTGACAAATCGGGCTTTCATGATTGCTGGTTGGTTGATTAGTCTGCAAATATAATGACCCGCAGGGGATTAAGCAGGGCAACCGCATCAAAATTATGTGTGATAAGTAACGGTTGCTTTGAGTCAACGATGATATATGTTGGCGAAATTCTTTGAATCCAGCATATCCGAAGTCATAATTCTTAGTAATTTTAT
>CAJTEX010000035.1 GCA_910575615.1 Bacteroidales bacterium
TTTCTCTATATGTTTTGACAATGTAAGGGCTGATTTATTATCACAAGAATAACATCCAAAATCCAATGTATAACCATGAGTATAGAAGCTTTTTATATCATTACTTTGGATAACGTTATACTTTTGATAATAAGGCCAGTGTTTTGGCTTATGGAGCGTTTCAAACTTTTTGATTATTAGGACTGCCCGCTCAAAGAGCGGCAGCTCCATAATTGACCTCTTTGCGGCAAAGGTTGGCGAAGTGACCGCGAGGGTCACTAACGCCATGAAGAATATCAGTAGTTTCTTCATAAGCCGATGGGTGTTATGGTTCCGGGATTGACGGGGCTAATAATGCCGGGTGTTTTGCCGCCGTCATCATCGCTGTCTTTGCTGTTGAACTCGAAGGTCTGCTGCCACGGTGTTGACCCAAAGTTGTCTTCGAGCCATATCCCGAATTTCACTGCCTCGGAGGACTGGGCAGTGTAGTTCAGGCGGAAAGTCTTGCTTTCAAGAAGCACACGGTCGTTGTTGACCAGCACCGGGCCGTCAACGAGTCTGAGCGAGCCTTCTCCGTCATACTGGAAGTAGCGGATTGTGTAGAGGGTGTTGGCATAGTTGCCTTCCGGCTTTATCTCGAAGCGCAGTTCGACAGTCTGCCCTTTGGCGATTTTGTCAGCGTATGGCATGACTTCCACTGTGAAGGGATAGGACTGCTGCACATCGAGGTCGTCGGAGCATGATGTGAGGCTGCATACGGCAGCGATTACAAGGGAGAGAATGGCGATAACGCCAAATGATTTTTTATTTGTCTTTTTCATTTTTGTGTCTGTTTAGAATTTTAGTTTTGTTGATTTCTTGGGGTTGAGCGATTGTAGGTAATCGTTCAGATCCTTGTGGTCGGGATAAAGCGCGGATTTGTCGCTCACCCTGTCGCCGAACTCGCGGCGCAGTCTGGCTACTGCGGCACGCCCGGCGGTATCGTTGTCGAGATAGCACAGTATCAGCGGGTATTCCGCCAAAGTCGGGATTGCTTTGCCGACATTCGCCACGGAGTTAAGCACAACACTGTCATTGCCGTCATTCAATCCGAGGCGTTCCGCCGAAAGAAAGTCGATGAAGCCCTCAAACACGTTGCACCGGGCATTACCCTCTGCGATGTGAGTTATGTGCTTGGGCGGGTACGACCCCTTATAGAAGGAATTGCGAAGTTCAAAACCATGTGCATTATTCTCAAAACCTATGGCATAGTAGTCTTTGCCGTGAAGTCTGTAATCGACCTGCACACACCACCGCTGGGCGATGTTACGGGGAATACCTCTGTCGGCGAGATATTTCAGCAATGCCGGCGATACCAATTTGGAGATTTTCACGTCCTCAAAGGTCGGCTGCTCAATAAATGGCTCAGGTTTGTAAGGTCGTGATACCGGCATCCGCATTTTTTCGGCAATGTACTCCGCCTGTCGGATGAAGTCGGTAGAGTTGAACAGTTCTCCGGCAAGCGTGAAGATGTCGCCTCCGGCTCCGCTACCAAAATCGAACCATACATTTTTCCGAGGATTGACATGAAACGATGGCTTTCTCTCGTTGCGGTACGGGGCATAGAACCACAAACCTTTGCTGTCGCGCCCCGTCGGCTCGTAGCCGAGGTGGTGCAGGAAATCGACAAGCGAAATCTGCTTAATGTCATCTATATTCATAGGCGCATACCACGTTTCGGCTTTGATATTTCCGGCTCCTGTCTGACTTCAACCTTCCGTATCGCTGACATCTGAGCCGCTATATACCTGTTCAGTTCCGACATATTGCACGAGCCTGTCAGCTCATACGCGAGGTCATAGATTCCGCCATATGCGCCCGACTTGGTATCACGCCATAAATTTGTCTCGGTGTTGATTACCATCGTGGGACCCGGATTGGTATCGTATGGAGCATTGTAGATGCGGAGGTTACCGTCAGCAGCAACCGGGTGTTCCTGACCGAGAGCCTTCATAAAGTCGGTAAGTTTCACCTTCTTTATGTCGAGGTTGATAATAGTCGGCTGTTGCGGGCGGCGAGCCATTGCCGACAACTCCTTACCCTGTTCATACTCGTTCATGTATTTGAGTATGAAATCGCGCGGATCCTTGTAGAGATTGGGATTCATCTTCAACGCTGCAAGGTCTACGATGTCACCACTCTGGTCAATGGCATGGTCATACCATCGGTTTGTATTGGTATCGACTACAAGCATCGGCTCCGGGTCATCGCGTTGCGGGGCATAATACAGTTTCATATCCTCGAAAGACTTTACAGGCTTCTCTCCGAGAGCCGCCATAAATTCCGTAAGAGGAATATTGCGGATGTCTTTTTCAGAGTATCTCATAGCCATTACTCGATTATGAATTTCACACCGACACCGTATGTTGTATGGTATATCTGAACATCGCTCCCGAAAGTGAACCGGCCTTTGACATTGGCGGTCAGGGCGGCTTTATCAGACAGATAGAACTCAGCCCGCAAATTCAGCGCACCACCATAGATGAAGTTGTCGCCGTCATGGAGCGTAGAACCGTCGGATAAAACCGACTTTCCCCAATTCACTGTTTCGTAACCACCGAGAGCGGATATGCCGCCATAAAGGTGGAATGTCATCGAGTAATCACTGAGTATATGGAGATTATATCCTGCCTCTCCTGTGAACTGCGCCACCGGGATACGACCTTTCGCGCCGTATGGCTTATAGGTCTGTAGATATTCACCACCGAAAGACCATGTATTGCCGTGACTCCCTGTAAATACAGAATAGAATATTCCGAGGTCATAACCGCAGTCGCGGGATTTGCCGGTATAAAAACCGTCTGCCATATTCGCCTTTATTTCCACGGCAGACATTCCGGGGAGGCATCGCTGGGCCATTGCCCGCCCTCCAAAGAGGGTGAGCATGGCAGCGATTATTATTATCGCTTTTCTCATAGGTTATTGGATTGAAAGTTCGTCAATTACGTTGGCTCTCACAATATCCTCGTTCTCGACCACAAAGGACTGATGGCGACCGCCTTCTTTCTCGGCGATTTCAATAATAAGCTGCTTGTCGTCGGGGATAGTGAATTTGTCCAGTGCGAAGACTGTTCTTTCGGAGGATTTTCCGTGTACTACCGTCACATAGTTCTGGGCGCGGAGCGGTTCCAATACCTGCTCCTGCATGGCAGTTCGTTTGATAACCTTCTTATCCACAATCTTGAAGCTCACATAATCGACATCGAAAGGAATGTTGGAGGTGTTTTTAAGTTCAGTGTGAAAGTAGAGAAGCCCGTTGTTGGCATAGATGGATTTCAGAAGGAACTGCACCCCGAAACGCTTTGAGCCTATATGCTTGATCTCGCGCTTGTTCTGCTTGTAAATTGACTTCATAATCAGTTTGACAAGCATCGGGGACTCACTGCCCAATTTTTCGAGATATATCTCCTGAGCGTTGTTAGGACGATTGACAGCCTCGCCGTCATGGAGAAAATCTGTCATCTCAATGCTCAGAAGCAGAGGCTCTTTCGCAAATTTGACATTGAAGGTGTAGTAGCTCCCATCATCGGTGATTACCGACAGGTTGGTCTCCTGCTTGAACGACTTGAAAGCCGATTTGACACGAAGCACATTCTTTGCACCGTCAGCGAGACCTGCCACAAGGTTCTCGTTGCCTAAATCGACATAGGTGATTTCAGCCGGGAAGATGATATGGGTAGTCTTATTGTAGCAGACCTCCAGAGCGTGAGGGGGAATCATGCGGTCGAAACCGACCTTACGGGTCAGACCGTCGAATTTGTCGCCGTCGGTGTAGTTGACTCCGTACACGTTCATGTCGTTTTCGGCTACCTGAGTGGCGACCTGTTCAGTGTTGGAAGACATGTTGTTTTCGGTGTTATTTACTTTGTTTGTCTTGGCAAAAGCCGGGGTTGCCATGCCGATGACGGCGATGGCTGAGAGAATAAATGTTTTCAGTTTCATAAAAAATTACGTTGGATTTTGTGGTTTTTAATTGTTTTCGGGCTGGTAAAGCATTACCCTGTACCCGGATTTAAGATGCACCTTGACAGTGCGCATCTTCTTTGTGAGATACTGACTTACGCCGTTGATGAGACCGCGACCCACATCGGAGGCTATCTGCGCTCCCGCATCGGTAGAGATGTTGATTGAGCGGCCCATCGTACTGCCCATGTTGGCACCGATTTCGTGAAGGGCATCCGACTCCATTGAGTTGGGGATATTGATACCCTCCTGACCGTCGGAGTCATAGACTTTCAGTTCCACCTCGTAGATCGAACCGTTAGTCTCAACCGAGGTAATCTCAATCTCAAGACGCTCATCCTGCAATCGTGCGGCTCCCACCACAGTAGTGTTCCGGGGTATAAGCCTGTTGCCTATCCACATCGGTTCGGAGGTTCTCAGTTTTACTGACTGCCCGTTGGTGACGGACTGGTTTCCGGCTATGACGGCGGCAATCGTATTCTTGCCGACCGACCGTTTCATGCCCACCGATGTGTTGAAGCCTCGCTCGTTAGTGGCGGCACTCAATGTCGATACCACATTGTGCGTCACATTCTGTACCGGCTGCACATTGCGTTTGCCTTTCTCGTCTTGTTGGGGAGGTGGATAGTTGCCGCCATTGCCGTTACCCATGTATTGAGCGGCAAGCTGATACGACCTTTCGAGAAGTTCCAACTCATCGGGCTGTTGAGTCTGCGGCTGTGCCATCGCGTTCTGCATTTCCAGCTCGTCAATTCTCGCCTGCAACTCGGCGACCTGCGCCGGCTCGTTGTAATCCGGCACATAGAAGTCCTGCAATGAAGCCTGAGCCTGCTGATAGGCATTTGCCGAGTTCTGGATTTCGTCAGGAACAGCGGGTTGTACCGGGGCAGTCACGGTATCGAGCTGGAGAGTAACGGCATTGATGGTGCTGTCGCTCTGAGCCTTCTCCTTCTGCATATCCTCCTGTTCATAGGCGGCAATCTTGGTCTTTGGCATCCCCTCGGTTGTGCCGTCGGGCAGTTCTGTATTGGCTTTGCCCTTTACGGTGTCATCCTCGTCGCTTGGAGCGAATATAAGCCATATACATACGAGGCATGAAAGTGTGAGCAGCGTATATACTGCCAGTCTTTTCAGTCGCTCACGTTCTGCCTGGGTCTTGGGCGTGAGCTTCGCTTTGAGGTCATCGAGCAGTTTCATGGGCTATTGTGTCTGATTGAATGTCAATACCTTCCATATAATCTTCGTAAGCCTTTTTCTTGCTTTGGATAAAAGCGGAGGAATCATGCTCCGTCAGCATTTCTATGAATTGGGAATCCTGCTGATAGGCGTGATTTGCTCCCATCTTGTAGCAGGCGTGACCGAAGACGAAGAAGGCAATCAGTATGAATGCCGTGAGAAGCCCGGTCACGACCATAAGGCGTTGTTTATGGGGCATATCGTCACAGACTTTGCGGATTCCGGCGGCAAGTCGCCCCTTCGGTCCGTGCCACACCTTATTATATAAGGGTGACACGACGGTTTGAATTTTCTGTCTTATACTCATTGGGATAAAGTTCGTTTTGTGGTTATCAAATCTTTGTTCTCTAAAATTGTCAGACCTTCGATCATGAAGCCGTTGGGGTTGTCATCGGAGCGTCCTGTGTTGACAAGGCGGCACTGCGTAATCAGGCTGCGCTCTGTCACATTGCTCTGACGGATAATCATCTGCCGGGCGTAGGTTCTTACGTTGTAGGGATAGTCGTTGAAGTCAGCTACTACGCTGTCCACCTGCAAGACCAGAGTGATGTTTCCGGCGATGATGCGGTTGTAGTACCCCTTCTCGACATAATCGGAGTAGTAGTTGTAGGCACTCTTGTCTGCCAGTGACATGGCGCGGTTGATGTTGTGTTCAATCGCCGACTTGTCTGGCGACAGAGTGAAGAACAGTTCGTGAAAGCGGCGCACGTGTTCCCGTGCCTCCGCCGGACGGTTCTGCTCCATATCCTGCGACAGCGCGAGCATCAGGCTCTTGCCGTTGTCGAGGACATAGATTTTCTCCCTCTGTTTTTCGGCGAAGCTCAGGGATAGAGCCACAGAGCCGACGGCGATGAAGGCGCACAGCGACACCATCACTATGCCGAACAGCCTTATTTGCCGAAAAGAGGTTTCGATGTTTTTTAATGACTTAAATTCCATTTTTATCAGGTTTTAAGTCATAGTTAGGAGTGATGAAGTGAACCTCGTCACTCGTAACTATGAACTATTACTTTATTTAAGGAGTTTTCCAGCTCGACCAGCGACATTACCTGCTACGCCACCGGCGATGCTGCCGGCCCATGAGCCGCCGGTCATGGCGGCATTGTTGACATTGCGGTTGTAGCTACCCATGCCGCCGGCCTGAATAATCCAGCCTGCCACGGTGGGGATGGTGAAATAACCGATTATACCGATGATCATAAACAGGCAATAAGCTGTGTTTGAGCCGTCAAGGTCAACACTCGGATTATTGGTCAGTTCCGAAATGTCGTTCTGAAGCATCAGCACCTGTATTTTCGCCAGTATTGTCGAAAACAGGTCTGCCACCGGCAGCCACAGATAGGTCTGTATGTATCGGCAAATCCATTGCACCAGTGTGTTGTGGAAACCGTCCCACACCGAGAGGGCGAATGAAATCGGCCCCAGTATTGCCAGAACTATCAGGAAGAAAGTGCGGATTGTGTCGATTGTGAGCGACGCAGCCTGAAAGAGCATCTCCAGCAGTTCACGAAAGAAATTCTGGATTGCCTTTTTCACCTTATACATTCCGCGCTCGATATACATTCCGGCGGCTGTGCCGACCTCAGTCACTCCGAGTTCGTCTATCTGACGGTCAAACTCGGCATCATCGACAAGGTAGGCGGTTGACGGGTCACGCATCATAGCCTCATACTCCAGCCGGTCTTTCTCCTCGCGGTACTTCTTCATGTCGAGCGTCTGCCCTTCGAGCATCGAAGCCGTGCCTTGCACGATTGGCGACATTACTGAGTTGATGGTACCCAGAACTACTGTCGGGAGGAACATTATACAGAAGCCAATCACGAATGGACGCAACAGCGGAAACACATCTATCGGCGAAGCATTTGCCAGCGACTGCCATACACGGTAGGCGATATAGAACAGCGCGCCTAATCCGGCAATTCCCTGAGCCACACCAGCCATATCGCTGCACAACGGCATCATCTCGTCATAGAGCGACCGGAGTATGGTGTGGAGATTTGAAAAATCAATAGCGCACAACATAGGCATCACCAGTATTTTTCAGAGCCGTCGCCATAGAGAGCCACTACACGCTGTGTATCAGCTTTCTTTTTGGCACGCAGATATGACACGCTGATATTCTTGTTGGTGTAGTATGCCGTCAGGTTCTTCAGCCTTTTCATCTCCTTGTAGCAGTCATCGACTACATCCATACGGTCTTTGTCGGTCATGCTTAACGTTGAGATATTTACGACCTGTTTCAAGTCGCCCAGCACCCCGTTGGCTTCTTCAAGCAGCCGGGTGTAGCCGGAGGCGATTGCAGACAGCTCGCCTGATGTAAAGTTCGGGTCGGTCAGCATCTTCTTGAAATTATTGACATAGTAGCCGGAGATGTCGCCGAGCATCAGGACTGTCTGCTGCACCTTGCGGGCATCACGGACGAGGTTGTTGACCGACTGGAGAGCGTCGTAATACTTCTTCGCCTGTTGGTAGATTTTCACCGTTTCCTGAAACGACTTGACCATATGGGTTGCTGTCTGCGATTCCTGAACGAGTGACTTTGAAGAGTTTACGATGCTTTGGGCGATGTTGGACGGGTCGATGACCGTCCATTGGGCGTTTGCCCTGCCCGTGCCTAACATAAGGCACAGGACAATCAGTGGAAATAATAATTTCAATTGTCTCATTTTTTGTTTTGGATTTTGTGGTCTTTATCTGATTCTGTGAGCCATGCCCACAATTATTCTTGTCATGGCTGATATGAGCCATAGCGCGGAAAGCAGGAGGCGGACGCACAATGCGCCAATACCTGCCGCAAGTCTGAATAGTATGTATTTCTCTTTCATACATTATTTCTCTCTCCTTTCGTTGGCAAGCTGTTTTATTGCGGCTTCGATGTCACCGCCGAGCTGACGGGCGCGGTCAAGGACTTGAATTTTCTCCGTTTCCTCGGTAGTGTAACACAGGTATTCCTCCGGTGACACCTCCGTGGCATAGACGGCGGACTGCGTTCCGCCCAGCCCGATCCATACCTCTTTGTAGAGCCGGTTGGGGCTGTTAGCCATATTGATACTGAGTATCTGCGCCTTTTCCTTGTCGGTCAGACCGAGCAGCTCCTGTATCTGGTCAAAGCGGTTCATATATTTCCGCTGATCCAGAAGGATTTTACAGTCGGAGTTGTTGATGATGGTCTCCTTTACAATCGGTGACGAGATAATATCGTCCACTTCCTGAGTCACCACCACAGCCTCGCCGAAATATTTGCGCACAGTCTTGAACATATAGCGCATATACTCAGCCATATTTGCGGTTGATAACGCCTTCCAAGCCTCCTCGCATATAAGAAGTTTTCGCACGCCTTTCAGTCGGCGCATCTTATTGATGAAGGCTTCCATGATGATGATTGTCACCACAGGAAACAGGTCTTTGTTGTCGCGTATTGCGTCTATCTCGAACACGACGAAACGTTTGTTCAGCAGGTCGATATTCTCTTTGGAGTTCAGCAGGAAGTCAAACCGGCCGCCGTGGTAATACTGTCGCAGGGTTGTCAGGAAGTTGTCGATGTCGAAATCCTGTTTGTATATGGGGATAGGACGCTGTGCCATTTCAGCGCGGTAATCGTCGCGCATAAACTCAAAAAAGCGTCGAAGCATGGCACTATATTCTTATCCTTAGCCATTTTTTCAAGGAACATCGACAACGCTGAGCCAAGCTCACCGGATTCGGTCTTTGTCACGCGGTCATCCTCCGACTTCCACAGCGTCAGCAGCAGGGTCTTGATCGAGTCTTTCTTCTCCACATCGAACACCCCGTCATCTGTGAAAAACGGATTGAAAGAAATCGGCTTTTCCTCGGTGTAGGTATAATAGATACCGTCCTCGCCGTGCGTCTTGTTGTGGATCAGATTGCACAGCCCTTCGTATGAATTGCCGGTGTCAATCAGGAGGATATGCGCGCCCTGCTCATAATATTGGCGCACCAGATGGTTGGTAAAGAACGACTTTCCGCTACCCGACGGGCCCAGTATGAACTTGTTGCGGTTGGTGGTGATGCCGCGTTTCATCGGCTCGTCGGATATATCCAGATGGATAGGTTTGCCGGTCAGTCTATCTACCATCTTTATTCCGAATGGTGACAGGCTGCTGCGATAGTTGGTTTCAGCGGTGAAGAAGCATACGGCAGGTTCGATGAAAGTATAGAAACTTTCCTCGGCTGGGAAGTCTGCCTCATTGCCGGGCATCGCTGACCAGAACAGTGTCGGGCAGTCGATGGTGTTGTGTCGGGGCATACAACCCATAGTCGCTAACTGACTTCCGACATCATTTTTAATCCGGCGCAGTTCCTCCGCGTCATCGCTCCACGCCATTATATTGCAGTGGCAGCGCACAGAGGTAAGGCCATAGCTGTGAGCCTCATTCAGATAGCGGTCTATCCACTCTTTGTTAATTGCATTTGAGCGTGAGTAGCGGCTCAGCGAGTTCATGTTGCGGGCGGTCTTTTCAAACTTCGCCAGATTCTCGTCGTGGTCTTCAATCAGTATTATTGCTGTCCGGTAAAACTTTGACATGATAGGAAATGGACTATTTTTATCTCATACAGCATGAAACAGACTCGTATAGATGTCTTTTAAGGGCTTTTTGATGCTTAATGCTACCAATTTCACATCGCCTCAAATGACAAGCCCTTTTTCGTAAAACAGGTGTAACTTATTATATTTGTAGAGAATATATGATTTTGTCTTTTTTTACCGGACAGCAATAAATCAGTATATACTGGTTGTAGATATGGTTGCACGGCAGAAGCAGACCAACGGGAGAGGCGAAGCTCAATCTGCAATCCGAGCGGTCAGTCGATAACCGCTCATAACGGTTATCAGTGCTGACCTTTCCGGGCAGATCATCCGTGTCTGACAGCGTGTGAAGGCACAGCATCTTGTCGCCGATACGCATCTGACGGGCATCGAGGTCTATATCTTCCAGACAGGTCACATCCTCCAAAGAGAGTGACATATATTTTTCGATAAGCCCCGATTCTTTTTCAGTGCCTGTCAGCTCATCATCAGAAAGACGGCGCAGCGTTATATAGCCGGTGTCATTGATGATGCGCTCGAACTGTTCCACCGACTCCATGAAC
Source organism: Bacteroidales bacterium (assembly GCA_910575615.1). Taxonomy (GTDB): domain Bacteria; phylum Bacteroidota; class Bacteroidia; order Bacteroidales; family Muribaculaceae; genus UBA7173. Next base: position 10,330 of record CAJTEX010000035.1, read on the forward strand.
TTGACAACCATTTCGTGATTGAGTTCCTTCGGAGTTATACGCCCACGGCAAAGAGTGGAGAAATTGGATTGCTGGCGCATACGCTCCTTTGTGGTCTTTGTCAGGAACAGGTAGCACTTGTGCGCCAGATACGGACGCTCGTTGAAGTGACGTTCAAAACTGCGGTCAAGAAAACTCAAATTATCTTTTTGCAGTTCCGGCTTGTAGTTTTCCGACACGAACCAGTCCTGCTTGTGTGCCACTGAATAATGCGGCAATACTTTGATAGCCTTGCACCATGCGGCGTGCATCGCTTCGTATTCCTGCGATGTTACAGTGAACAGTTCCGGGAGGCTGACCTCAAAGGCCACCGTTATATCGGCGTCCTTCGAGATGATGCAGCCGTGTTCCACGGCGAGCAACGGCAGTTTGCTTTCCAGCGTTGTGGCTTTAAGAGTGTTTCTCATTTTTTCTTATGTTTTATCATGCGGTTGATACGCAGGCGGTTGATGATATAGCGCGGATGATATTTCACTGCGGAGAGTTTCATCAGTCCGTGTTCACCATATTTGGCGTTAAGATGGAAGGTGAGCCAGACAAGGGCTGAGGCGGCTGTGACACCGAACCCGATACAGAACCATTGGGACAGACCGGCGATATACATTATGACGAACACCACGAACAAGGCGAGCAAGCCTCCGGCGAAAATGAACAGATACTGCGCCTTCAGACCCTTGTATTCCACACTCCTGCCAATACCTTTATTGATAGGATATTCCATTTTCGGATGAGTTAGAGGAAGAATGAGCGGAGAATCGTAGCAGCGACAATCAGGAAGATACACGCTCCGAACCACGACGCGGCGGTCTTGCTGGTATCCGGGTCACCGCTCGACCATTTGGAATAGACCTTTATGCCGCCGATAAGACCGACAACAGCTCCGATGGCATAGATGAGTTTGGTGCCGGGGTCGAAGTAGCTGGTTACCATTGAGGTAGCCTCGTTGATACCGCTCAGACCGTTGCCGGCGGCAGCCGCGCGGAGTCCGCCGAGAATTCCGGCGAGGAGAGCCACCATGAGGCGGCATTTGAAGATGAGATACTTGTTTTTGAGATTCTTGATTATTGCTGTCCGGTAAAAAAAGACAAAATCATATATTCTCTACAAATATAATAAGTTACACCTGTTTTACGAAAAAGGGCTTGTCATTTGAGGCGATGTGAAATTGGTAGCATTAAGCATCAAAAAGCCCTTAAAAGACATCTATACGAGTCTGTTTCATGCTGTATGAGATAAAAATAGTCCATTTCCTATCATGTCAAAGTTTTACCGGACAGCAATAATTCTTGATAGTCTTTTTCATGCTTTTGTTTCAGTTTTTGAAGCATAGGTTGCCCCCGACCGCTCCACGGACGGGAGCAGCCCACACTTCGGGTTTGGAAAATTGGGTTGGATTTTTTGCCCTTTCGGACGTGGATCAGTGGTTTGCCGGTTACGGTAACATATCGGCAGGATTGAAGTTGTCAGGGTCATCGGTTGTTATTTTTACCGACATTGATTTTCTGACTGTCTTCGGTGGTGTTGGGGTATTGTTATTTGCTTCAATATCAGCTTTGATGCTCATTCTGATACAGAGATTCACCCGACGGTCGATGTCATCATTCACAGAGGCAATACGGTCGAACAGTTCAGTATCCTTTATTTCCGCAAGCAATTTGCCGGCTTTAACCTGTTGTTCCGTTGTGGAATTAGGGTTGACAGCCGTATTCACGGCATCTTCCAGTTCTTCGATTGATGTACCCGTTGCCATCGGGGCAGACGGGTACATATCGTCCACATCCCGAATATCTGTGCCGAATGCCAGCTCTGTTTCATCTGAGGACAACGGGGTGAAATGCGGTTTGTATTCATCGGAGTCCTGTGCGTCCGTTTTATCATCTGCAAATTCCACATCTTGTAGTCTTACATCACCGAGCATACTCCCGACTAAAACGGGAAGAGTATCCTTTACTGTATCTTCCAGCACTTTCAGCATCCGGGCTTCAAGTCTGTCTATGTCAAAGTTGCTTCGTCCCACACCGGATTTGTTTTCTGCCTGAGCTGATTTTTCCGGGTCTGTCATTGCTCCAGCGGAATCGGGTATTATCTCTTTACCCTGCGACAATGGCTTACGTTTGCGCTCCAATACAACAGAGCCTACAAGTACCGCATTGCAGAGCAGTATGCCTCCGGCTAAGAATATTTCCAGTCCGCTCATAGGATATCGGGATTTTTATACCGGGAGGAGATGATACTGTTTATTATTGCTGTCCGGTAAAACTTTGACATGATAGGAAATGGACTATTTTTATCTCATACAGCATGAAACAGACTCGTATAGATGTCTTTTAAGGGCTTTTTGATGCTTAATGCTACCAATTTCACATCGCCTCAAATGACAAGCCCTTTTTCGTAAAACAGGTGTAACTTATTATATTTGTAGAGAATATATGATTTTGTCTTTTTTTACCGGACAGCAATAACTGTTTATACTCTCGGAATTGAGATTGAAGTGTTCCGACAGCACGTTGTCCAAGAACCCGATAAACGTTGTACATTTCCCATTATCGGCATTGAGAAGCAGCATTATACGGTGGTGGTATTCGGGGCGGATAAACACAGCCTTACCTTGAGATGCCCTGAAAATATCGACCGGTTCCCGCAGGTACACATCTCTGTATATGTTCTCTGCCATACCGGTTCTCAGAGTCTGTTCAAGTTCCGGGAAGTCAATACCACTTGCATACGGCGTTGGTTCCTGAACTTCGGATATGGTATCCCGATGGCTATCCGGGGTAGCATCTGCCTGTATGGAATTTTGAGAGAGTTCTTTCAACCCTTTCTCCAGCTTATCCATATTATTGAGCAGACGCTCTCTGACACTTTTGGGGAATGTGTCAGTCTTCATCTTCGCTATTGCGATAATGACCGCTGTGTTAATCAGTACGAACGCGGCCAGAATAATCCATACTATGTTCATAGTGTCACAGTTTTTGAGCCTCGGTCTGTCAGTTCATTGATGACATCACGGTTGGCTACGAGGTGGGAGATTATTATATTGGTCACGTATGCCCCGATTGTGAGGTCACGGTTGTCGAACAGTGCTACCGTTTTCGCAAGTTTGTTGACAAGTTCACGGGGAACAAATATTCCTTTTCTTGCTCCTACGGTATACGGGGCGAGGAATTCATCACGATATGCGGTAAGTTCCTCCTCTTTTGGGAAGTCGGTGTTGACTTCATCGGTTGCCTTCGCGCATGGGCGGAGGTCACAATATTTTAGATTGCTCATAAACTTTGTTTTTTAGAATTGCTTACTTTTTTGATAAAGGCTGTTCAATATAGGTTCTACATCCTTGAAATGCTGTGCAAGCACATTATGCACATACTGCGCTATGGAGAGATCCTCATTGAACAAAGCCTGAATTTTCAGAATCTTCCTGCGGAAATCATTTATCACCATTACCTGACGACCTTGCTTATTAAAGGCGTCAACCGGGCAGGTTTCTACGAATGTCCGCAGATATTCCTCCTCCTCTTTCGTGCGCTCCGGATTGACCGGTATTCTTGCCAGTTCCTCCTTTATCTCCTGCGAGGGAGGCGATTCAGTGGCAGAATCTTTCTTGGCTTTGCGGTATGTCGGCATGGCGTCCTCCCGGTATCCTTCAAGGAAATCCTGCGCGTCACTGTTGTCGAATCCACTTGTTATATCCTTTTTTGCCATAGCCTCAGACTTTTATTATCTGCCGTATCTCGGATACGAGTTCAGGGAGATTGCTCCCTTTCAGAAGCTGGCGGTCGGGAGGCAGCATAGTGGAGCGGAATATACCCGTCCTGCCGATAGTGGCACCATCCTTGAAAAATCTTGAACTGTTGCTGAGTACGGTGTTCAGCGAATGTAGTCCGAGTTCGTCAAGATAGCCGTCGATAATTTCACACAGCCGTGTCTTGGCTTTGGACGGCACCCGGTTCCATACAAGGTATATGTCCTTGATTTTGGATTTGCCTGTGGTGATCATGCTGTTAACCACATGGCTCGCGAAACGTATTGAACTTTTCATGTCGGCCGTGTCGGGAGTGATGGGTACAAACAGATAGTCCATGACAGAAAGCAGTTTCACGATTTCGAGGTCGTTCACAGTTCCTGTGATGTCAAAAAACACGACATCGGGGGTTGCGCCTTCTTCAATTCTGTCAACGGCGACTTTTGCTGCCTCGGCGGGATTGGAGAGTATAATCTCGTATGCCTTTTTCCCAAATTTCTTGTAGAAGTTTTGGCACAGCCTTTTGAGATATGGATTTTCTCCGGTAACGGCAAGGTCGTTTTCCCGATAATCTTTTTGGGAATGCTGGCGGTCATCACAGTCAATGACCAGAACATCCACCCCCTCCAGATAATAGAGGTAACTCGCCGTAAGCGCAGTAAGGGTTGACTTGCCCGCGCCACCTTTCTGTGTGGCAAAGGCAACGAAAACTGGTTCGCTCATAATTCTTGCGATTTGATAATTATTTAATAGGGATTGTATGGTCGGGAGTTTCTGCTCCCTGTTGTTCGCCCGGCTTGATAGCCGTGTCCGGGTCGAAGGCACACCTGTTGACTCACAAGACCGGTCTTATTATAATGTGGTCATTGGTGTGGCATTGTTATCATTCGGCAATAGTCTCATTTCTGTTCATTATACGCTGAGTGCAGGAGTGTGTTGTCACTTTGTCATTCTATCACACTTTCACTCATTCAGTAACAGACTCACTTTATCACTCATACACACCTGAATGCAGATGATAATGAACATGAAGGAGGCGTACTGCCTGTTGCCAGACACTCATGGCAATGGATGATACCGTTAATGACACTTGCCATGTGGGAATTACCGTTCATGTGGTCTTCGGTTCATCGGCCTTGTCATCTGAGCCTCTGTGCAAGTTAAACGATGATAGCTCCCGAAAAGATTTGTAAGAATCTGATTTTGCGCTACTTTGCGTAACGATTGCGCTACTTTGCGTTACTTTTGTTTCTCTCAAAAACAATGTTGCCGGTCATTATTGTTTTACTGACAGTATAACTGCACGGCAATAAAGCCCAATATGGGTACTGACGGATAAAACAGTTCTTGTATATCGGTATAGACCGGCACCGATATTTATATGAGATCCGTCTTTCGTAGTGTACTTATAGTGTACTACTTATCCTAATCCGATTTTTCAATCTTCTGATTATCAGTTCGGATGTTCACATGAACATGGCAAGGTATGTTTTCAGTTACTCGGATGTTCCGGAGTAACTGAAAACCCTTGCACCGCCGTGGGCAGAATTATCCTCCGCAGTCGGATAATTTCGGGGTTCCTTAATCAAAGATTAAACAATGGACAAGCCATAAAATTAAAAGAATAAGAAGAATGAAAAAGAAGAGCAAGTACGGGAGAAATCCCAAATTGAACCCGAAGACGCACTGCGTGATGGTGCGCTTCGACGATGTGGAATGAAACAGATTCCTGACGATGTACGAGGAATCGAACGTGTATGCGAAAGCCGTCTTTCTCAAGGCGCATTTCTTCGGGCAGAAGTTCAAGGTGCTGAAAGTGGACAAGACGCTGGTGGACTACTACACCAAACTGTCGGACTTCCACGCCCAATTCCGTGCCATCGGTACGAACTACAATCAGGTCGTTAAAGAGTTGCGCATCCACTTTTCGGAGAAGAAGGCGATGGCGTTGCTCTACAAGTTGGAGAAACATACCATCGACCTTGTGAAACTGAGCCGGGAGATTGTGAAACTTTCAAGGGAGATGTATGCCAAGTGGGAACAACAGAGGGAATAATTCTGTTACATACCCAAGATACACATTACAGATACGTAATTCGGTAAATGAACGCATTTTTACTGACAATTTCATTGTCAATCATGTTGTAATCGTACATTCGGAACTTTAGAACAAAGACAAGTATTACTTAACAGACTTGAAAACTAAATTCTTATAATTGAAACGACTGTATCATTTATAATGGTGCAGTCGTTTTAGGTAGTCGTTTTATATTCAAGAGGATAAATAGTTGCAAATGTCCACTTAGCTATCAATATGAAATTACTATCTTTGTAAAATGATTCAAGAGGAATTCGATTTTTACAGACCATGTAAGCTATTGCAACCTTACGTGAGATATTATTGGGTATTCAAAAGTAACCAGTTTTTGAATACCCTGACTTATCCTATCGGTTGCCCTCAAATCATCTTCCATAAACAAACACCGTTATATATCCCTGAACTGAATGTTACACAACACAAACTGACCATCAGCGGACAAGTTAATTTCTCATCCCATTTGTATGCTGACGGCAATACAGAAATGATAGTGGTCGTGTTCCAGCCCCACGCCATGAGTATGTTTCTGAACATACCGACATCCCTTTTTTACAACCGGGAAGTTTCGGGCTATGATATTGAAAACAAAAGTTTGAATGAACTGGCTACACGAATATTCGACTGTGAGAATAATTCTATTTGCATAAGCTATATAGAAAAATGGCTGGTGTCACAAATTGCCGATAATTTAGCTAATACCACATACAAAGTTAAAAGAATAGATGCCGCCATACAGCGAATATATATCACTCCGCAAATCTCTGTAAACGAATTATCTTCCATTGCCTGCCTGAGCAAAAAGCAGTTCGAGCGGTTGTTTCATTCATTTGTAGGTATCAATCCCAAAGAATATACCCGTATCGTCCGCTTCCAAAAGGCTTTGGCGCAGATGCAGCATCAAGCGGGCAAAGAAATTAATCAGGCACAAATAGCATACGCCAGCGGCTATGCCGACCAGTCGCACTTTATCCGGGAGTTCAAGAAATTCTGCGGATATACGCCCGTGTCTTTGCTGAAAGTATCAAATCCATATTCCGATTTGTTCACCAATCCCGTATAAATGTCCCGTTTGTTCTATCCGGGGTCAAACGCTTCTCCTACTTTTGCTACCTGATTCATTAAATGAAAATAGCATTAAGTATGAAAGAAGTAAATCCCCAAGAAACCAGCCGGGCATACGCCTTTGAAATGTGGATGAACGCAACTATGCCAATGGTGACGTTCTTTAAGACACTCAACGTGTCACGCCTTGTGAAAATCAGCCGGAAATCGGGCATGAAGTTTAATATGTTGATGTGCTGGTGCATCGGCAAAGCCGCAAGGGACGTGAAAGAATTTTATATGCTGCC
>CAJTEX010000036.1 GCA_910575615.1 Bacteroidales bacterium
CGCCAATACGTTCATACGCTAAGATTTTTATAATGAACGCTTTGGCGATTCAGTTGTATTTGACAATTCGATATATTAACTTAAGTTTCAACTACTTCGGTAATTTTTACCGAATCATTGTATATCTGAAACCGGACCGAAATTTTTTAGTTTGAGCCGTTCATTACTCGTTTATTATTTTTGTGCTATTGGGCAGTGTTTAACTTCCGCAAAGTTACGTATTTATTTTTTAAATAAGGCCAGACATGATAAGATACCGGCCAAAGACAATATCGTGATAATGGCAACGTGCATTTCACGACAGGGTTATCTGGGTGGCGGCGACGGGTGTCTGGAGGAAGAGGGAGGCCATCGGGGAGAAGGTGGCAGCGCTTTCGGTGGTGAGGAATGAGGATGTGGCGCCACGCGACAATGTGGACTCCACCTCGGGATGGCGGCGAAGATAGTCGGCCAGTGAGGCGGCCACGATATCCCCCTGCGCGATGAGATTCACACCGGCCGGGAGCGCTTTCCTTATCTTATCATAGAGAATAGGGTAATGGGTGCAGCCGAGAATCACGGTGTCTATGGCCGGGTCAGCAGTCATCAACGCATCGGCATCCTGCCTTACGAAATAGTCGGCTCCCGGCTTGTCAGCCTCGTTGTTTTCCACCAACGGCACCCACATAGGGCAAGCATGGCCTGTGAGGGTCATGCCGGGAAAAAGCTTTTCCACTTCAAGTCGATAGGAATCGCTGCGCACTGTGCCCGGTGTAGCGAAAAGTCCGACATGGCCACTGCGTGTCAGGCCGCCAAGAGCCTCCACCGTCGGACGTATCACCCCGAGGACACGCCTCGAGGGATCGATTACCGGCAGGTCATTCTGCTGTATGGTGCGCAGGGCCTTGGCCGAGGCGGTGTTGCAGGCCAGAATCACCAGTCGGCATCCACGCGAGAACAGTTCGTTGACAGCCTGCAGCGTGAACCTGTAGACGATGTCAAACGAGCGCGACCCATAAGGGGCGCGGGCATTGTCGCCCAGATAAAGATAATCATACTGAGGAAGCAGTCTTCTCATTTCCCTGAGTATGGTCAGGCCTCCATAGCCTGAATCGAAAACTCCTATCGGAGACTCCATAGGATTAAGCGTCATTGTTGGGAACGGACGATTATGGCCGTAGCGTCATCGGCCTGTGATTTCAGGAACTCGCGGGCAGCGGTCCAGGTGTAGAAGGGAGCAATTGAAGACTCAATCGGAAGCATGACATCATTCTCGTTCATCATGAACTTCACCAGGATGTCTCCTTCCCCGGCAACCGGACGGAAGAACACTGCCTGCATATTGGAGGCCATCGGAGTGACTTTGAAGTTGGCCCATGCCTCCTCTACCTTTTCCGGATCAGACTCCTCGCCGCAAAAACCGTTGAATTTCATCAAGGCTGCCAGCGGGGTTATGTTGCCGTCATGTCCGAAACGCAGCGTTGCTCCGTGTTTCCCCTCCGCGATATACTCGTCGGCGGTCAGTATGATGTTGTCGAGAAGATTGCGGGCATTGGCGACAATCAGCCCCTGCGACATAGGATAAGAGGCGTTATGGATGTAGAACGACAGATTGTTGACGCGCCAGAGGGCATACAGCTCCTCGGGGGTGAACACGTAGAAGAATGAAACGGGAGTCTCCATGTTCTGCATGTCGACAGCAACCCAATAGAGCCCCCACATCAGTTCAGCCGGGTTCAAAGGGAGAGTCTCTGTGGCTGTGAAGAGGCTGCCCACAAGACGGTCGGGATTGATGTTTTCTTTCTCGAATGTATCATATGTCTCTTTCCACGGGCCTCGGTCGGAATTCCACTCCGCAGCCTGAGGTGTCCACCAGCAGAGATGACTCATCCATCGTTTTGAGGACTCTTTCGGGATGACCAAAGAGGGGTCAAGCTCTTTGAGACCCTCACAGAATGCCATCATGGAATGGGCGCAGCGCATCACCTGTGTCGAGCGCGCTGTTATCTCCGCGCTGTCTCGGAACACAGCGGGATAGTTCTGTAACATCCTCCGGGCGATACCCTTGTGCTGACGTGCGCCAAGCGGGGTTAGCTCCCCTCCCCTGCCGTCGGCCTCTTTCCACACCTCCCAAAGCCGCATCAGGACATCCTGGCCCGCATCAGTCAGCAAGCCAAGGGAGTCTGCCTTAAGGAAGTGAGACAACACCCGGGTATAATCCTCGTCGGAAATCAGGTAACGCGAGCCGTGGCGTCCGTAATGAGAGATGTAAAATGGCTCATATCCATCCGGGGCGACGGCCAGCGAGTCGGCCGGCCCGGGATATGCGTAATACACACCTCCGGCCTTTTCCGGATTACCGAGCACCTCATCCTTCACGCTCAGCGCAGAGGCTGAAAACGCGTATGACAACGAAAGCGCGAAAGTCGCGACTGCGATATATTTCCTGATATTCCTCAACATTGACAAGATGAATGGCAAGATTATAACCGGCGGAGGAGGACAGCGCCGCATCATGAAGATGCCGCCACGCCATCACTCACCCCGCCTGTCATATTTATTTATTATGAAAATTTCTTAGAAATGGCGAATCACATCACACCGCGTTCGCGGAGCTTGCACTGCCATGTCCACGCGTTGCGCAGGGTCTCCTCGATGGGGGTTGAAGCCACCCAGCCCAACACATTGTTGGCACGTTCGGGATTGGCCCAGACCTTCTCAATGTCGCCCGCACGGCGGGGAGCAATCTTGTGGGGGACCTTCACTCCGGTGGCGCGTTCAAAGGCATTGATAAGCCCCAGCACACTCATACCGTTGCCTGTGCCGAGATTGAAGATTTCCACCTTCTCGTCGGATTTGTCTTCAAGCATACGCTCCACGGCGATCACATGGGCCTTGGCCAGGTCCACGACATCGATGTAGTCACGGATACATGATCCGTCGGGGGTGTTGTAATCATTGCCGAACACACTCAGCTCCTTGCGAATGCCCATAGCGGCCTGAGTCAGGAACGGCACCAGGTTCTGGGGCACTCCGTTGGGCAACTCGCCGATTTCAGCCGAGGGATGGGCGCCTACCGGGTTGAAGTAACGCAGCAGCACGCTCTTGAACGGAGCGCCCGCGTTGATAACGTCAGTGATGATCTCCTCGGAAATCTGCTTGGTGTTGCCATAGGGGGAGGTGGCCTTCTTGATGGGAGATTCCTCTGTGACGGGATTCACGTCAGGCTCTCCGTAAACGGTGCAGGATGATGAGAAGACGATGCCCTTGACATCATGTTTTCCCATCATGTCAAGCAGGTTCATCAGGGTGTTGAGGTTGTTGCGGTAGTAGAGCAACGGCTTCTGCATCGACTCCCCTACCGCCTTGGAGGCGGCGAAGTTGATGATACCCTTGATGTCGGGATATGTGTCAAAGAGGATCTTGACAGCGGTCAGGTCAGTGCAGTCGGCTTCGACGAATTCCGGGCGGATGCCTGTGATGCGCTCGATGCCGTCAAGAACCTCGCGGTTGGAGTTTGAGAGATTGTCGATGATGACCACCGGATAACCGGCCTTCTGCAGCTCCACCACAGTGTGGGAGCCGATGTAGCCGGTACCGCCGGTGACAAGTATTGCGGGTTTCATTGTTGCGTTCAGGTTTTAGAACAACTTATCGGGATAAGTGCCGTTTTTGTGGAGCTCGGCAAACTTCTCCACCACGCCGGGACGGTCGGCGGCGTAGGTCACACCAAACCAGCGGGAATCGGTGTCAAGCACCTTGATTGTGGCTTCGCCGTTCTTGATGAGGGTGTCGATACACAGGGGGATGAAGAATTCAGCCTTTGGGGTGTTGATGTCCTTCTCAAGAAACTTGCGGAACTCGCGGTCGGAGAACTCGAAGTAATCGGGAGTGAATCCCCAGAGGTTCATCGACACGGGAGTCATCGGGTCGAGGGTCTGCTCCAAACCATTCTCATCGGTGAACACGATGCGGCCATCGGGGGCATATGAGATCGCGGTGCGCTCCACCACACCTGTCAGGTTGCCGTCGGCTGTCGAACACACACCACGGGCTACCGATCCATTCTCGGTCATCGTGTTGCCCACACGGAAACCGACCATGCAGTAGTCGCCCTTGCGGTCGCGGGGACGGTTGAGCTCATCGGCAATCACCTTGAAAGCGTCGCGACCGTAGAAATCGTCGGCATTGATGACCGCGAATGGTTCGTTGATCACCTCCTTACCCATCAGCACAGCGTGGTTGGTTCCCCAGGGTTTTGTGCGGTCTTCGGGGCAAGTGAAACCCTCGGGGAGCTTGTCGGTTGACTGGAAGACAACCTCCACAGGGACATGTCCTTCATATTTTGACAGAATCTTCTCGCGGAAGTCATTCTCGAAATCCTTGCGAATCACGAAAACAACCTTGCCGAATCCGGCCTGCAACGCATCGTAGATGGAGTAGTCCATGATCGTTTCACCATTGGGGCCGAGAGGATCGAGCTGCTTGAGGCCGCCGTAACGGCTGCCCATTCCGGCAGCGAGAACAAAGAGTGTAGGTTTCATTTGTGCTATTATCATTTACTGTAGTTGTACAAGTCAGTCTGGAGAATCGAGAAAGAGAAGGAGCATGTGGGGGATGTGCTTTACTCTGACACCTTGTGGGCGCCGTCGGAGATGATGACAGGTATCACCACCGGCTCATGGCCATACTTGGCCTTGAATTTCTCTTTGGCCGTGGCGATGAAGTTGTCATACAGTTCATCCTTTACCAGGTTGATGGTGCAGCCGCCGAAGCCGCCACCCATGATGCGCGAGCCGGTCACGCCGCACTCGCGGGCGATGTCGTTGAGATAGTCAAGCTCGACACAGCTCACCTCGTAGTCCTTCGACAGGCCGTCGTGGGTCTCATACATCTTGGCACCGACAGTCTCGACGTCTCCCTTGACAAGCGCGTCGCAGACGGCAAGCACGCGATTTTTCTCCTCGATGACGAATTTCGCGCGGAAGTAGTCTTCAGCGGTGATGTCGCTTCGCACCCCGTTGAGCATCTCCATAGTCGCGTCGCGGAGAGTCTCCACACCGAGGGTCTTTGCCACACGCTCGCAGCTCTGGCGGCGTTTGTTGTAGGGGGAGTCGACAAGGGCATGCTTGACCTTGGAGTCGAGCAGCACAAGCTTGTATCCGTCGGCCTTGAAGGGGAAGTATTCAAATTCCATCGAACGGCAGTCGAGACGCATCAGGTTGTCTTTTTTGCCGAAGACAGAAGCGAACTGGTCCATGATGCCGCAGTTCACGCCGCAATAGTTGTGTTCGGTCGACTGTCCGATGCGGGCAAGCTCGAATTTGTCGATCGTGTTGCCGTTGAAAAGGTCATTGAGGGCGAATGCGAAGCAGCTCTCAAGGGCGGCCGAGGAGCTGAGTCCTGCGCCGAGGGGCACATTGCCGGCGAAAACCGCGTCGAAGCCTTCAACCTTGCCACCACGCTTGATGATTTCGCGGCAGATGCCGAAAATGTAGCGGGCCCACTGCTGGGTCGGCGCGTCTTCCTCTTTGAGGCCGAACTCGGCGTACTCGTTGATGTCGACTGAGAACACGCGCACCATGTCGGTGGCGTTGGGGGCAATCTCAGCCATGATTATCTTGTCGATGGCTCCGGGGAAAACGAATCCGCCGTTGTAATCGGTATGCTCGCCTATGAGGTTGATACGACCGGCTGAGGCGTAGACGACACCCTCTTGGCCGAATTTCTCCTTGAAAAGGGAGTTGATCTTTGTTTGCATGATTTAATTAAGGTAATCAGTTATTTGGTTTGAAGTTCTTGAATGGCGAAAGGGCCTTTGTGGGACGTCCCTCCTTGAAGCAGCTCTTGTCGTAGCCGCCGTTGTAGCCCGCAGGGGCTTCGGGCTCCCAGTAGAAAATGCCCTCGAATGACTTGCTGGCCTTGTACTCGTCAAGCAGGCGGGTCAGCATCTCGGCGCATTCGCGGTCCATGTCATAGTGGAGACCAATCTCGCATATCATGACCGGCTTGCCATAACGCTCCTTCACACGCTTGATGTTGGCGATAAGCTCGTCTGTCTGCTCTTCCCATTTGTCATACGGCCAGGGGTAGAACGACATGCCCATCATGTCATAGTTGACATTGTTTTTCTCCATAAGGTCGAAGAACCAGGTGTAAAGCTCCTCATTGTTTCCCCGGTCGATATGCAATATCACCGGGGTGTCGGGATAGACAGCCTTTGAGGCTTTGTATCCGGCCTCGAAGAGTTCGGGGAAATGATGGGCGTCCTGGTCCTTGACCGCTCCGGCGGGAAGCATCATACCGTTGGGCACCTCGTTGCCCACCTGCACCCACTTCACATCAATTCCAGCCTCCTTGAGGGCCGAAAGCACATCCGTGACATGGGCTGCCACCGCTTCCGTAAGCTGCGGCAGCGAGTACTCTTCCCATGCCTTCGGCATCCGCTGCTGGCTGGGATCCGCCCATGAGTCGGAGAAGTGGAAGTCAATCATCAAGGGGAGGTTGAGTTGCTGGGCACGCCTTGACTTGAGCAATACATCCTCCTTGCCGTTCCATCCTCCCTCTGGATTCACCCACACACGCAGGCGTATGGCGTTGACACCACACTCTTCCTTCAGCAACCGCATGCAGTCTGCCTGGTTGCCTTCTGAATCAAAGAATTTCTCTCCACCTGCCTCAAGCTCGGTAAGCCAGCCGACATCGGCCCCCAGAGGAAAACCGTGGTAATTGACCACTGAATCGGAAGGAAACTCCGCAAGCACAGACGGGGCGGCAGCCTCCATATGAGCCGGAGCAATGGCAGCGCCACACACAGCGATAGATGCAAGGAAGTCCCTTGCAGAGGATAAGATCCTTGACGGGAATTTGTTCATGTTATTAAATTTGTTCATGTTATTAAATAGGTTTGCCTGGAGAAAGAGACACCGGGAAAATTGTCGTCCCTAATTTTTTGCAAATATAGCAAAAATATCAATATCACAGATGTCCAAGTTTAGAAAAAAATTGTTAGTTTTGTAGGATGGTATAACCACAGAGTCTCTCCCTCCGCCTGCTCTCCATACTCACCTGTCCTACTATTTGAAACATAAAAAACAAATTCTATAAAGACATCATTCATGAAAATCCAACATTCCCTAAAGCTTGCAACACTTTCAGCACTATGCGCGGTGGCGCTAACCGGCTGCGGCTCACTCCAGAAGTCAGGGGTTTCTGGCTCAGAAGGCAGGGTCGTGACCCTCGCCGACGGTCGCCAGGTGGTTGTCAGCGGCCAAAAGGACACAACCCAATCTTCCGGACCGGCAGACAAAAAGAACGACAAGAAACTTACCCCCCCGAAAAACGACGGAAAGAACAGCCAGTCAAAGAACAAGAAATCAAAAAAGAAAAAAGACCCGCAGCTCACTCCCGACAGGGAGGCGGTGGAGACCACTGTCATATGCAATGACAACACCCACAAACACGCCGCCACATCCGAGGAAGGCTCCAAAGACCTCCTGAACGTCCCCGCCATCGAAGATTTCTCGCTCAACGGCGAATGGACAATCAAGTCGGTGAGAGGCAACGCCGTCTCTGGCGAGGAACGCCCATATGTGACATTCGACCTTGCCGCCAAACGTTTTTACGGCAACAACGGCTGCAACTACATAAACGGCGACCTCGCCGTGGGAACAAGCCACACCCTTAAGTTCTCAAACATGATATCGACAATGAAAATGTGTCAGGATGACCAATACCAATACCTCATCAACCTGGCCCTTGACGATGTCTCATCATATGCCGCGCGCCAGGACAAACATGAAATAATGCTCGACCTCAAAGATTCGACAGGCCGCACAATCCTCGTGTTGCGCAGGCACAACATGGACTTCCTAAACGGGGCCTGGAAAGTCACCGAACTAAACGGCACTCCTCTGGTCCAGGAGGATGAGGCCACGATGACCTTCGACACCACCGACCTGAAAATCCACGGCACCACCGGATGCAACATCTTCAACGGAGAGCTGTTCATCGACCCTGACAAGACCACCTCGTTGCAGATACTGAAGCTTGCCACCACGCGCATGGCCTGCCCCCCTGACTCCCGGGAGACTGAATTCCTGCTCGCGCTGGAATCAGTGGAGACCGCACGGCCCGACGGCACTGACAGCGTAACCCTCTACGATACCCAGGGCGCACCACTTTTCAAACTGACAAAGATTGACCTGCACGACGCTGCAGCCTCCGAATAAGGGGGGCTGCGGCATCATCCGCCGACAACAAAAGGCCAGACGACGTTATCAGGAATGATTCCGAATAACGCCGTCTGCTCTTTTATTTGCAGTTTTGCATTAAAAACATAGTTTCGTGGCAGTTAGATAACACCGGGCCAAATCTTTCAAACTTACCCAAAAAGACATCTGCCTGATTACAACCCTTTTGCGAAAAATATTTAAAGCGTCAGTTTATGCACATAGATAAAATACTGAAAAACAGTCGCCTTTAAATCCCTCTGAAATTTCCAAGAGAAAAGGGGTTTGTTTTTTTGAAAATTTAATCCGAATTTTGTAGTGGAAAAGACAATTTCAGACTGAGTTTCAAACTATGCAGAAATCCCACCAACAGCTCTGGGAGGAATGTCGCACCATTTTACGTGACAACCTTCCGGAAGAGCAGTTCCGCGCCTGGTTCGAGCCGATTGCCTCGCTGGGCTTTGAGGACGGAAAGCTGACGCTTGCCGTTCCGTCACCTTTCTGTTCCGAGTACATCGAGAACAACTATCTCTCATTGCTCGGCCCTACCCTCCGCCGTGTCTATGGCGAAGGGGTGAAACTCTTTTACAAATTCAACCAGATCAGCAACCACCCCGAGACAGCAATCACCGAGGGTGGACTCTCGTCGTCTCCAGTTCTCAGCCGCCAGGGACACGGTCTTTTCCAGACTCCGGTAGCCGCCACTTTCGATTCGCAGCTCAATCCGCGCTACACATTCGAGAACTATTGCAGCTCCACCTCTAACAAAATCGCCCGCGCGATTGGCGAGGCCATAGCCAACGACCCAAAACTCAAGACCTTCAACCCGCTTTTCGTATTCGGCCCAACTGGTGTCGGCAAGACCCACCTCATCCAGGCCATCGGCATCAAGATAAAGGAGCATAATCCTCTTGCCCGCATATTGTATGTGAGCGCCCGATTGTTCGAGAGCCAGTTCACCGTGGCCGCCCGCAACGGAAAGGTCAACGAGTTCATCAATTTCTACCAGAGCATTGACACCCTCATCATCGATGACATACAGGACCTGGTTGACAAAGACAAGACCCAGAACACATTCTTCCATATCTTCAACCATCTCCACCAGAACCAGAAACAGATAATCCTGTCGAGCGACTGCTGCCCCACACAGCTGAAAGGCATGACCGCCCGACTGATTTCCCGTTTCAAATGGGGCATGACCGTCGAGCTTGAGAAGCCCGACCTGGCACTGCGCCGCATGGTGCTTCAACTCAAATCTGAGCAAGACGGCCTCTCGCTGGCTCCGGAAGTGATGGATTTCATCGCCGAGAATGTCACCAACTCCGTGCGCGAGCTTGAAGGCATCGTCGTCTCGCTTCTCGCCCACGCCACCGTGCTAAACCGGGAGGTGACCGTCGACCTTGCGCGCCATGTGATGAACAATGTGGTCAAGCTCCACAAAAAGGCATCAATCAATTTCGAGATGATCGCCCAGGGTGTGGCCAGCCACTACAAAATCGACTCAGACCTGCTGTTTGCCAAGACCCGCAAGCGCGAGGTGTCTGACGCGCGTCAGATGGTGATGTACATGGCCAAGAAATATGCCAAGATGTCGCTTACCGCAATCGGCGCACGCCTGTCGCGCAACTATGCGACAGTGATTCACGGCTGCAAGAACATCGAGGAGCGCCTCCCCTACGAGAAGCAGCTCCAGGAAGATGTGGCCTCGATAGAGAAAGCAATACTCGCCTGACACCAACGGCAGGCTGTAGCCCATAAACCCAAGGCGGCGCGAATCAAATTCACGCCGCCTTGGGTTTATTAGGGTGTAGGACTACAAACAGCCATCATCTCTTCAGGAAGCCCGACTCGGCGAGAAACTCAAGGAACTTTACAGAGAAAAGCTCATTGTTAGCCCTGGGATAACGGATGTCGGTAAAAACCTGCGCGAGCGTCTGTTTGCCGTTCTCCTCGACAAACCTCCTGGAATCATCGCGCGACTCCTTCTCGCCATAGAGCGCGTCAATGCCTTCGGCAGTATAAGGATGATACTTGCCTTTATGAATTATCGCCTCGACAGGCAGACGGCCGACATCCACCCCCTCTTCACCGGGATAGCCCACAGTGAGCGTAATCACCGGCACGACAAGGCGGGGAAGCTCAAGCGCATCAGCTATCTCGCGCGCGTTGTAGGTGGTGGTGCCGAGCCAGCACACTCCGAGCCCGGCCTGCTCGGCCAAGGTGTTAAACTGTTGCGCGAAGGCAATCGCGTCAATCACCGCAGCCATAAAGGATTGCAGATTGTCATAACACGGCTCTGCATCGCGCTCCTCACACCACCGCGAAAACCGATGGAAATCAGCACACACCGTAATCACGGCCTGAGCGCCGACAACCTGAGGCTGGTTGAAATGCGCCGGAGCGAGGCGGCGTTTCCCCTCCTCGTCGCGCGTAACAACCGCCGAATAAAGCTGCATGTTGCCGGTGGTCGGAGCGTGGGCCGCCTTTTCCAGCAGCTCTGACAGCAGTTCGTCGGGCACTGCCCGGTCGGAATAGCGCCTGATGGTGCGGCGCCCGGTCCAATAGTCTCTCATTTCAGTAAAAATGGATAGTTGGGTTGCAAGTTTTACTTGCCTGCAAAGTTAGTTCATATTTTCCAAACCTCATCATACAGCTGCCGTCAGGGGAGAGATTTTTCACCCCTACTCATGAACGCGCCAGGATGATGAAGGCAGAACCAATATTGGCAGTCTGTTGTTTTGAAGTTGTAACAAGTAACAACCTCACACTATATACAGTATGGACAACCTAATCAACTCCCCTTTAGACCAGGAACTGTCAAAACTCTCCCCATTCGAGCTGAAAGGACACATCATAGCCATGGCCAACGAGAAAGTGAAAAAATCAGCCAACACGATGCTCAACGCCGGCCGAGGCAACCCCAACTGGGTAGGCGACCAGGCGCGCGACGCCTTTTTCGCGCTTGGCCAATTCGCGATGACCGAGTGCCGCCGCGATTTCGCCATGGCCGAGGGGATAGCCGGAGTGCCGCAGAAAGAGGGAATCTCGGTAAGATTCCAGACATGGCTGCGCGACAACTCCACCCTGCCCGGTGTCAGCTTCCTCGCCAAAGCCTATGAATATTGCCTGATGGAGCTGTCTGCCGACTCCGACGGACTTGTCGAGGAATGGGCCGGAGGCATCGTCGGCCACGAGTACCCTACCCCGCCGCGCATCCTGCAATACACCGAGACAATCTGCCGCCGCTATCTCGACTGGGCCATCTGCGCCGGCAACCAGCCTGCCGACACCACCTTCGATCTTTTTGCCGTCGAAGGCTCAACCGCCGGAATGTGTTACTGCTTCGATGTGCTGAAGCGCAACTTCCTGCTCGACAAAGGTGACTCGATAGCCATAATGGTGCCGGTGTTCACCCCATATCTCGAAATCCCCGAGCTTAAGGAATTTGACTACACGATGTTAAATGTCAAAGCCGACGGCATGACACCCGACGGCATGCACACCTGGCAATACAACCCCGACGACATCATGAAGCTCAAAGACCCGAGATACAAGATGCTTTTTGTCACCAACCCCTCCAACCCGCCCAGCTACGCCATCGACAGCCAGACGGTGGAGGCGCTGAAAGAGGTGGTGAAGGCCAATCCCGACCTGATGATCCTCACCGACGACGTGTATGGCACATTCGTCGACGGCTACCGCAGCCTGATTGCCGAGCTGCCGTTCAACGCGATGTCGTGTTACTCATTCTCGAAATATTTCGGGGCCACTGGATGGCGCATCGCCCTGACCGCCGTTAGCCGCGACAACATCTTCGACAGGTTGATTTCCCGTCTGCCCGCCGACAAGAAAGCAGCCCTCGCCAAGAGATACCAGTCGCTGACCATCGATGTCGACTCCCTGAAATTCATAGACCGTATGGTGGCCGAGAGCAGACTCATCGCCCTCAACCATACCGCCGGACTGTCGACCCCGCAACAGATACAGATGTCGCTGTTCGCGCTCGGGGCGCTCATCGACAGCGACGGCACATACCACACCCGGATGATCAAGCTCATCCACGACCGATACGAGGCATTGTGGAAGAGCTTCGGATTCCAGATGCCCGCTGACCCGCTCAGGGCCGACTACTACTCGGAGATAGACATGATGGTATGGGCGCGCAGGCTCCATGGAGAGGAGTTCGCCCGCTACATGGAGAAGACTTACAGCCCGCTGGCATTCGTCTTCCGACTGGCGTCTGAAACAGGCTGCGTGGTGCTCAACGGCGACGGATTCGACGGGCCGGCCTGGAGCATAAGGGTATCGCTCGCCAACCTCAACGAGGCCGACTATGTACGTCTCGGCACCAACATACGCCAGATTCTCAACCAGTTTGCCGAAGACTGGGAAGCCTCCAAAACCACAACAGATTGACCCAGTCCAATCCTCCTTATGGCAATGTCTCACCCCGTCTGCGCCACGCAGGCGGGGTGACTCTTGTCCCCCCAAAAAACTTATCAACACTCAGGCCGATTTAACCTGCCGGATTTGGCGGATTCCGTAAATTTTCCGAAGTTTGCATTGATTTGACACAAGATTACACAAAACCCATCTATAACCGGATAAACCCTCTCTGTTGATTGTGGAAAAACCTATTTACAGCTACGATGAAGCTTACGACGCGTCATTGAAATATTTCAATGGCGACGAACTGGCGGCCCGTGTCTGGGTCAGCAAGTACGCCCTCAAAGACTCCTTTGGCAACATCTACGAGCAGACCCCTGACGACATGCACCACCGCATAGCCTCGGAGCTCGCGCGTGTCGAACAGAAATATCCCAACCCAATGAGCCACGACGAAATCTTCTCATATATGAAAGATTTCCGCTACATCGTGCCTCAGGGCAGCCCAATGACCGGCATCGGCAACGATTTCCAGGTCAGCTCGCTGTCAAACTGCTTCGTTATCGGGCTCGACGGCACCCCTGACTCATACGGAGGCATCATCCGCATCGACGAAGAGCAGGTGCAGCTGATGAAACGCCGTGGCGGTGTTGGCCATGACCTGAGCCACATACGTCCCAAGGGCACTCCCGTAAAAAACTCGGCGCTGACATCGACCGGCCTGGTGCCGTTCATGGAGCGTTACTCCAACTCCACCCGCGAGGTGGCCCAGGATGGCCGTCGCGGGGCGCTGATGCTCACCGTCTCTGTAAAACACCCCGACTCGGAGGCTTTCGTTGACGCGAAGATGACTGAAGGAAAAGTCACCGGAGCCAACGTCTCTGTGAGAATCGACGACGCTTTCATGGAGGCCGCCACAGAGGGGAAACCCTACCGCCAGCAATTCCCGGTCGACGCCGCCGAGCCTGAGATTGTCAAGGAAATCGACGCGAAGGCTTTCTGGGGAAAGATAATCCACAACGCATGGAAGTCGGCCGAGCCTGGCGTGCTGTTCTGGGACACCATTGCCCGCGAATCAGTGCCCGACTGCTACGCCGACCTCGGCTTCCGCACCATCTCCACCAATCCCTGCGGCGAGATTCCCCTCTGCCCTTACGATTCCTGTCGCCTGCTGGCCATCAACCTCTACTCATATGTGAAGAACCCCTTCACCCCGGAAGCTGAGTTTGATTTCAACCTGTTCGGAGAGCATGTGGCCAAGGCGCAGCGCATCATGGATGACATCATCGACCTCGAGATGGAGAAAATCGACCGGATTCTTGAAAAAATCGACTCCGACCCCGAGACCATCGAGGTGCGCGGCCCTGAACGCCATCTGTGGGAGAAGATAAAGCGCAAGACCCTCATGGGACGACGCACCGGCGTAGGCACCACCGCCGAGGGCGACATGATTGCCGCGATGGGCCTGCGTTACGGCACACCCGAGGCGACGGCTTTCTCAGAGGAGGTACACAAACAGCTCGCTCTGGCGGCCTACGGCGCTTCGGTGACAATGGCCGAGGAACGTGGCGCGTTTGAGATTTTCGACGCATCACGCGAGAAAGACAACCCCTTCCTCATGCGTCTGAAAGAGGCGCAGCCCTCGCTCTGGGAGCGTATGCAGAAATCAGGACGACGCAATATTGCCTGTCTCACCATTGCCCCCACCGGCACCACGAGCCTGATGACGCGCACCACTTCGGGCATCGAGCCTGTCTTCCTCCCCGTCTACAAACGCCGACGCAAGGTCAACCCGTCAGATACCGACGTGCGTGTCGACTTCGTGGATGAGAACGGCGACGCTTTCGAGGAATACATCGTGTATCATCCCAAATTCCTCGACTGGATGAGGATAAACGGCATCGAGCAACGCCACGACTACACCCAGGAGGAGCTTGACCAGCTTGTAGCCCGCTCGCCATACGCCGGGGCGACATCCAACGACATCGACTGGCTCGAGAAGGTCAAGATGCAGGGCCGAGTCCAGAAATGGGTCGACCACTCCATCTCCGTGACCATCAACCTGCCGTCGGATGTATCTGAGGAACTTGTCAACCGTCTGTATGTCGAGGCGTGGCGGTCGGGATGCAAGGGATGCACCGTCTACCGCGACGGCTCCCGCTCCGGTGTGCTGCTCTCAATCGAGAAAAAGAAAAAAACAGAGCCGCAGCAGTCCCCCGGCGAAATCCATCCCCACGTAATAAAGCGTCCTAACGAGCTTGAAGCCGACGTGGTGCGATTCCAGAACAACAAGGAGAAATGGATTGCCTTTGTCGGACTGATGAACGGCCGTCCCTATGAAATCTTCACCGGTCTGGCAGATGACGAGGATGGCATATTCTGCCCGAAATCCGTCAACCATGGCAAAATCATCAAGGCCATGAACCCTGACGGCACCAAGCGGTACGACTTCCAGTTTGTCAACAAGCGCGGCTACAAGACCACAATCGAGGGGCTTTCAGACAAGTTCAATCCCGAATACTGGAACTACGCCAAACTCATCTCTGGGGTGTTGCGCTACGGTATGCCCATCGACCAGGTTCTGAAACTCGTCTCCGGACTGGAACTTGACTCCCAGAGCATCAACACATGGAAGATGGGGGTCGAGCGCGCATTGAAGAAATACTTGCCCAACGGCACCCAGGCCTCGGGCCAGCGATGCCCCAACTGCGGGCAGGAGTCGCTCATATACCAGGAGGGTTGTCTCATCTGCACATCCTGCGGGACCTCAAAATGCGGTTGATGCCGGAAAGATGAACTTTTTCAAACAGGTGGGCGTTATGGTTTCTGAACGTAATTTCCACTATTTTATGAAAAAGTTATTCTTTTCGTCATTGGCGGTTGCCGCAGTCCTCGTGACATCCTGCTCCTCCAAGACTACTGAAAAAGAAGCCACGGATGAGGGCGCCGCAATCAAGGCTAAAATCGAGAATTGCTCAGATCCCGACAGTCTCAAGATTTATGTGCAGCAGGCAAAAGATTATGCTGCCAAACTGGTGAAGGAGGGCAACGACACCGCCGCCCATGCCTACCTCAACGAGGTAGCCCCGGTAGTGCAGACCAAAGATCCCACCGCAGTCAACATATTCGACCAGCTTGAGGCCAAGGCCGACAGCACTGTCAGCTCGGTAGCCGAGAAGGCCGACTCCCTGAAAGACAAGGCCGCTGACGCAGCCAAGACTGCTGTCGAGAATGGCAAGGAGAAAGCCGCAGCTGCTGCCGACGAGGTAAAGGACAAGGCTGCAGCCGCAGCCAAGACTGCAAAGCAGAAGACCGCCGACGCGGCCCAGTCTGCCGCAGACAAGGTCAAGAGCGCACTCGGTCAGTAATCCATCCGCCGAGGAGTAACACATCGACCTCAGCAAACGAAATAAACGGGAGGCACCGCCACCAGGCGATGCCTCCTTTCGTGTTTTAGGGTTTGTGTGATTTTATGCTGGATTTCCTACCGGCCATACAGTCATCTGACAACCACCTTGGTAGCCGACGTTCCCTGTTGCCTGATGTAGACACCCGGGGTCAGCTCGCCGCGCATCTCGATGCCCTGGAGGTTGAAGTAAATCACCCCGGGATTCCCGGAATACACAGTACTCATCTCGCGGTTCCAGTACAGTTCGTAGCCAACCGAATAGCCCGACTGCTGTATGGTGGAACTGTTTGACGCCTGAACATCGACCGACGCTGTGGCCACATTGTATTTCATATACTTGACCGGCCCGTTGACCGCAGCCCCCTTGAATTCGGGAGTTGTCGCCCCCAATATCCCGGATGCCGCCTCGTATGAATCAAAGAAGCCTGTCGACAAGGATACGTCAGTGGTCTTGGCGTTGGGATGCGGCACAAACGGGAGCAATGTGGCTGAGTAGCAATCCTTGTCGAGATCGACCACCAGTGTGAACTTCACGTCGCCGAGGAACTTCTTTTCCACAAACCAGTCATACTGGTTGCAGTTGTTGCAGGGGAATGTCTCGGAAGATTTGAAATACACCTCACGGTTGGCCTTGGTGACACCATACTTCAACTCGATATCCTGGAAAAACTCAGTGAATTTGCCCCTCGGTTGACCAGATAAATTGCCCCCCGGAAAATCATTTAAATTGACCCCCGTCCGGTCAAGCAAATTACCCCCCGGAAAAAGTC
>CAJTEX010000037.1 GCA_910575615.1 Bacteroidales bacterium
CGTAAAGACTTTTTCCGGGGGGTAATTTGCTTGACCGGACGGGGGTCAATTTAAATGATTTTCCGGGGGGCAATTTATCTGGTCAACCGAGGGGCAAATTCACTGAGTTTTTCCACGGCTCGTCGTCGCCGTCGAAAGTGAAATAGCAGTTGTCGCGTATGGTGAGGTTGTACTGGCGCAGAAGCTCGATGTCGCGCTCCCGTTCATTCTTCGGCGATGCAGCGGCTTTCTGCCGCGCCTCCCCTTTGGAACGGGTCAGCGCGTCGCGCCACAGCTTCACCTTGCCGTGCATCTTTGCAAGCTGCTCGATGCAGGTATCGAGTACGAGCGCATCTTTGACGTGTCGCAGAAGCTCCGCTATCTCGGCCACGCACTTGCGCTGCTCCACGAGGGAGTCGGCGGTGGCGAAGCGTTTCTCCGCGAGCCACACGACAAAGGGCTTTTCCTCAATCGAGGAATAGATCTCTTTGGAGAGGATATAGCTGTCGGCGTCCTGTTTGCCGACGGTGGCTATCTTCCTCCGCCGCTCACAGTCGCTTATGCCGTCGGCTTCGAGGGCTTCGATTTCAAAATCGAACAGCGGCACATACACGTCGCGGAAGTCGGCAGGGAGCTGCCTTACCGTGACATCGAAGCCGAGCTGCACGGCACGTTTGCCGTTATCCATTACGGCGACGAAGCCGGGGCCGTAAGGCTCACCCTCTTTCGGAGGGTCGGAGTCCGGGATAAAGCATAGCGACCGGGTATGCTTTTTCAGTTGCTCGAACTGCCTGTCGCTCCACGCCGTTCCGAGGGTGGCTACGGTGTTCAATATCCCGACCGACTGCAAGCGCAGCACGTCGGGCGCACCCTCCACGATGTTGAACAGCCCGGCCTCGCGGCAACGGCTCGCCCTGTCGAGTCCGAACACGGTATCGCTCTTAGTGAAGATGTCCGAGTTAATGGAGTTCATATACTTGGCGGTCTTCTTGCTCTTGCCGAAGTACCGCCCGGTGAACGCCACGACACGCCCGATGCGGTCGCGTATGGGTATCATCACTCGCTCGCGGAACATCGCATAGGCTCTGCCGTCCTCCGAGCGCCGCAGCAGCCCCGACTGGAAAAGCAGATCCTCGGGCAAGGCTCTGCTTTTGCAGTAGTCGATAAATGCGCGGCTGTCCTTCGGGGCATAGCCTATGCCGGAGGTGTCGCAAAATTCCTCGTTCCACCTGCTGTAAGTATAATTCCTGGCCGCTCTCGCCTCGTCGTCCATTTGCAGACGGAGCTGTGAGGTGAAGAATTGATGCGCCGCCGACAACACCGCAAAAAGAGCCTCACGCTTTTTGGCGGCTTGCAGCTGTTCCTCGTTCTGCTCCGTCCTGGTGTATTCTATGGTGATGTTGTGGCTACGGGCCAAAAACTCGACCGCCCCGTAGAAGTCCAGCCCCTCTTTCTCCATTGTGAACTGTATGCCGTCGCCGCCCTTGCGGCAGCTGTGGCAGTAGCAAAGGTTCTTTGCCGGAGATACGGAGAAAGAGGCTGTTCTTTCGGAATGGAACGGGCACAGCCCGAAAAACTCCGAGCCGTGGCGCCGGAGTTCCGTGTAAGGCTTGACAACATCTGCGATGTCAAGCTCCCTCACACGTTGTACGGTAGTTTCGCTAATCATAATCTGCTCGCTTTATCCCAGCAGTCGATTATCGCCCTGCCGGTGTATTTGAGGCGCGCCCGGTTGCCGGGATTGACAGGTTCAATCAGGCCGAGGGAGCGCAGTTTTCGTAAAGTCTTGTGACACACGCCAAGTTCGGCACAAGTTCTCTTAACCGAAAATACACCCTCGGGGTCACAGGTAGGTCTTGTTTCAATCATCGGGCGGCACACATTTCCGGCTCGTCCGGCACAAAAATAGTGTGCCCGGCCTCGCTCTCTATTATCTCTTTGGCCTCCGCAGGTATGCGGCAGGCCATACATTTCCAGTTGAAGAAGGTTTGCCGTTTCACCTTGAAGCGGCGTATAACGGCGGTTACGAACTCGACCCTCTCCCAGTAGGTGAGGGTGTCGAGAAAGGCATTGAGCTGCCCTGCCTCCCGATGCTTTATATCGTTGTTGGTATTCATATTCAGATTTGCTTGTTCCAGAATTTGAGTATTTCGCTGCCGAGATAATACTTAACGGCTCTGCCACCGCGTCGATGCCAACCGCATTTAATCTCGCAGGTGTTATGGGTGTACTTATATAGCGAGTCGCGGTGAATTTGCAGCAGCTCGCACGTTTCCTTGATTGAATATTTGGCAGTAAGGACTACCAGAGGCTCCTTTGCTGTCATGTCGGTTCTTCGTTAGAGGGTACGTTTCCGACCTCGTCTGCCGGAAATAGTTCATCGACAGGTACATTAAGGATTGCAGAAATACGTTCTTTTGCTTTGGCATTCGGTACCTGAACACCCGAAAGCCATTGACGCACGGTTGATAGTTCACGGCAGGTTGCTTCTGCAATCTCTGCTATGAACACCTGCGCCGGGCTTGGTTGCTCTTTGGCTTGTTGGTAGAGTTCTTTAAGAGTCATATTGTATTATTTTGAAAGTTTAGTAATTTTAACATTCAAGAAGAAAATTATTGCACCAATATATTTGTAATAATAGGCAATAATTGTTACCTTTGCATATCGGATTTAGTTATTGGCTAAACGATGTAAAGGTAGTTTAGTTGCAAATGTACTAAATATTACGCAATATTAGTAATTATATTGCGTGAAAATTACTAAAACATCTTAAAGTTATGGCAAGATATGACTTTCAAAAATTGCGGAGTGACCACAACATCACGCAGAAAGAGCTCGCAGACAAGTTGAAATTGTCGCAAGGTTTTCTTTCAAGCGTTGAAAAATGGCGCAATCCTTTCCCTGACGATAGGGTGCAAGATTTACAGGCGGTATTTCCGAATACCGACCTCTCGCAATATGAGGTTGATGAAGATACTTTGCCCGACCGAAGTATTGGAAGCCACAACAAGTTCTCGCAAATAGACATCAACAACCCCGAGGTATTGAAAAAGCTATTGGATATAGTAGAAAAATGTACTTCGGAGTCCGACGGTGCGAGAAACGCAGAAACAAGCGAGTCCTCGGAGTGGCGCAAACGATATGACAAAGTATGCGCCGAACTTGATGCAGTCCGAAGTGAACGCGACAAGTATATGAAAGAAAAGTACGAATTGCAGTTTGAAATTTTCCGACTCAAAGAGTTGCTTCTCCGCAATGGTATTGAGTATGAGGAAAAAAAGTAAGAAACAAGAAGATTTCTTATTGAGTATTGAGAAAAATTTCGTATCTTTGCGTTGTAAAACAACTTGCGCATCACTTGCGCAAGATAGAACACTGAAATAAGTCCCTTATTAACAGTTACTTGGAGAGGCTACGCTACTTCTGGAAAGCGTGTATACCCCAAAAGGGTATCCCGAGTTCGAATCTCGGTCGCTCCGCAGAGAGAAGCACTGATTATCAACACGATAGTCGGTGCTTTTTTCTTTCTCGGATATGGCCAAGTGCTTATGAGAAACGGTAATAACAAGTCTGAAAAACTTGCAATAAATTCAGGCGGATATAGTCTTGTTTCGGTGTATTATGTCGGGATTGAGACAAGAAATCCGATATGCAGTAGCAGCTTGGCGCTGATATGTGTCGTTACTTCAACAATGTTTCCTTTTTTTGAGAAGGAAAAACCCGGCTCGTTGTAAGATGTGGATTGTACAATAATTTAGTGAATTGAGCGTTGTTATGGTAGCGTATCTATGTATATATGTGCAATATGAAAAATGTCAAACAATTATTCCATCTGTTGGCTTTGTTGATATTTCCGCTCGCTGTGACAGCAGGTGAACCTCAAAAAGGCTACAGGGGATTTGTGGATGCAAACGTTGATTTATCATTCCAACAAGGTGGTTACGGAGACAATACAACGACAGTGTATTATGGGGTTTCCACATCTCATGGTTACCAGTTCAACAATCACTACTTTTTGGGCGCAGGTTTGATGTTTGAACGTCATCATCCGGTCCATCATAATTCCGGATTCAGTTTCCCCTTGTATATCCATGCGAGAACAGATTGGACGTTTGGGAAAATTCCCTTGTATGGCGATATCCGTGTCGGTGGAGTGATTTTGGGCGATTACAGATTGTATCTATCTCCAACTGTGGGTTATAGACTCAATTTAGGCCGCAAAAGCAATGTCAACTTCGGCATCGGGATGAATTTAAGAGGCTACAGATGGAATGATGAGAAAACGTTGCATCCTCAGCTTTCCGTCAGGGTTGGTGTCGACTTCTGACCATACCCACAGGGACTGCCAAGGACGCAACGATTGAGAGGGTTATATCTTCTCAGCGCATTGCCAAACAATTAAGATTTCTTGTTGAATTGCTTTCTGATCTTGTCGCCAATTATAGAACCATAGATGCCAAAAAAAGCGCAAGAAAAACCCAAGAGTATGATATATCCCCAATTTTTGAATGTGCTCCGGTCAAGAATCAGCCCAAGAACATATATGAAGCCTGTGGAGAAACCCCATATAGACAGAAATACCAACGCAATTGTAAGTTTGTTTTTCATACAGAAACCATTTCGTTATTCAAGGCCAAAGTTACGAATAAAATCAGATATTGCTGTCCGGTAAAAAAAGACAAAATCATATATTCTCTACAAATATAATAAGTTACACCTGTTTTACGAAAAAGGGCTTGTCATTTGAGGCGATGTGAAATTGGTAGCATTAAGCATCAAAAAGCCCTTAAAAGACATCTATACGAGTCTGTTTCATGCTGTATGAGATAAAAATAGTCCATTTCCTATCATGTCAAAGTTTTACCGGACAGCAATAAAAATCAGACAATGTTGCTCATCGACAGAGAGAAGATATATGAATTATGATTTACTTATTCAAGAGATGTTCAGGAGAGGAATGCATTCAATATTTGGTAGCTTCATTTGCAGTTGGTTGTGTATGCCCGTGAAGTATGCGAAGTTATATATATGAGGTCAGAGCAGCTCTTTTTATTGAAGCTATCGTCGCGCAGATGGCAACAGGAATGACACAAAAAATCCGCTTGATCAGAGCGGATTTAGGGATGAGTAAATGTTGATTATTTGATGGAGTTAAGGTCGCGGAACAATTTTATGTATTGAGGCCATATGTGGACGATGCCATAGATAATAGCAAAAGTTATTGTGGCAACCATTGCCCAAAAACCTATGGGATTATATACCCATGCGGCCTGAAAGAGCAGAGTGAAGAATATTGCCAGACAGATTCCGAAGAATGCCTCCGATGATATGACCATCAATTTGAGGATCGTCGTTTTTGAGAATAGTTGCGCGGGCGGTAGGGCTGCAATATCTATCTTTTTGAGATAGCGGAACATGAATAGATACCATACAGCTGCTGCCAACAGGCAAACGGCCATACCTATTTTAAGGTAGTTGGGAAACGAAAGGGAAGACTGGTTGCCGATGGCCATTGCGATGAAGACAAACGCAATGATAAGGCATGAGGTGAATCCCTGACGGAATTTTTTGAGTATCTTGGACTTCGCGGTTTCGGAAGTTGACACATTGATTTTTATGTCGGTGTTGGTCTTGGCGAGGAGTTGGTCCAGCGTTGACATACTTTTTTTGAGTTCGTCGAGTTGCATATTATATCTGTTTGGAGAGTTTTTCTTTGATTCGGTGAATTTTCACGGCAACAGTGTTGCGTTTCATTCCGAGGGTCTCGGTAATTTCATCGTAGGTATATTCGTCAAGCCAAAGAAGAATGATAGCCTTCTCTATATCTTCAAGCCGGTTAATCAAGGACTGCAAGGTTTGAAGATTCTCTCGTTGGGCATCATCGACTTCGGTTGATACATCCAGCAGGCCGAAGTCTAACGAAACTGTGTCGGGTCGAGGTTTGGATGAGCGTATGGTCATCAGGGCAGAGTTTACCGCAACGCGATAAATCCAGGTTGATATTTTGCTGTCACCTCTGAATTGACTTAATCCAAGCCAGATGTTGACGTAGATTTCTTGCCGCAGATCTCCAAATGGCATTTTGTCGGTCGCGTAGAAGTAGCAGACCTTGTTGATGATTCGGGAGTTCTCTTGTATTAGCGAAGCAAACTCCCTTTCGTTTATTGGAGGACTTTTCATATTGAGTTTGTTTTGCTTCGTTAGGTGCATATTCAATCCTGAAAGTTTCAACTGCTGAAATTTTTTTGTGGATTTATTTGCAAAGGATTGACTTTCAGATTGCTAAAGGATGGTATTTATGTGCGTGATGTCGGGATTCATTGCTCAAGCGATGAATGTTTCAATCCTGCGGAGTGTCCTGTTGGGTTCTGATGCTGCCAAGTCTCAAAGCTTCGGCACCTTTATGATTGAGGTGCCGGGAAAGTGCCGGGAAAGATAGCGGGATATGAAAGCGTATGTGTCCTCGGCAATCAATATGTCAGTGTCGAAATATGTGTTGTAGAGGACAATCGGCATTTCAATATTCCGGTTCTTGATTGCCTCAAAAGAGAGCAGGGCATGGTTTATCGACCCCAGCGAGGAGTTGACGACCATAATCAACGGGAGATTGCGTGACGAGATGTAGTCTATCGTAAGGAAGTCATCCGTGATCGGCACCATCAGGCCGCCTGCGCCCTCGACAAGGACGATGTCGTAACGCCTCTCCAGTTCGGCCGAAGCTTTGTCAATGATTTCGAGTGGTATGTCGCGGTTGTCAAGACGGGCTGCCAGCTGGGGGGAGCACGGGTGGGTGAAAATCAATGGCGCAGTGATTGACTCCCCGTTGATTGGAGCTTGCGATATGTCGAGAGGGGTGGTGTCTTCCGGCATAAGTCCTGTTCCCATCAGGCGACGATGTGTCTCGATGTCTTCTGATATCGAGAGATTTCCGGTCTGTATGAATTTCTGTGTTATGACCGATTTGCCATTGTCCATCAATTGGCGTGCATACCATCCGGTGCAGTATGATTTGCCTGCATCTGTGTGTATGCCAGAGACGAAGTATTTCATAATCTATGCATTATTGGGAATGATTCAAGCCTCGGCATATGGCTTGGAAAGAATCATATAGACAGGCTGGAATGTCAATGTCGCATGGCCGTCGGATGTCAATGGCCAGTTTCTCAACAGCACGCGGGTTCTGGCAGGGGAGTGGTTGCCCGGAAGGGCGTTCACTCCGGTGAGGCGCAAATGTCGCAAGGCGTCAGCCGGAGTGTCGAAATGTATGGTCTCTTCCTCGACATCCATCGCCTCGATGCGAAGGCCAGATTCCTCGGCGACGCGCCTCATCCAGTCAGGAGAGGGATATTTGAGACCGCTCCCCACAGTCGCGCTTATTTCTCTCAGCGTCTCCGGGCCATAGAATGACAATGCTATTATGCCGCCATGGCGTAACGCGGCAGCACATCTTTTCAGCATCTGGCGTGGGGAGTTGAGCCATTGGAACATTGAGGCGGAAAAAATCAGGTCGCGTGAATTGCCTTTGATAGCAGTTTCCTGAAACTCCTCTGATTCGGCGTCACCTCGCAGAATCTCCAAATTGACATCGCAATGCGGTGGTATTTCATCT
The DNA here is from genome assembly GCA_910575615.1 of Bacteroidales bacterium. GTDB lineage: Bacteria > Bacteroidota > Bacteroidia > Bacteroidales > Muribaculaceae > UBA7173. Next base: position 7,589 of record CAJTEX010000037.1, read on the forward strand.
GTCACCCATGAACTGTCAGCGCAACGACCAATGTCAGACAATGTCACGGCTTCACACCTTGGAGACAGACTACGCAGGTAAGTGCGGGTGAAAGTGCCGTCGCCATACCCGAGTTCGAGCAAAGAAAGCTTGCCCGTTGCTCTTTCAGGCTCGGAATTGTGGAATACACTGACAAATTTGTCAAACAGTTTCCGGGCTGTGGCCTGTTGCGCCACCGCGTTTTCGGTGTATGAGTCCAGCGCGGTGGTGAATTTGTCTGCGACTTTTGTCTTGTCCACTATGAATGTGTCAACAAGCCACTGGAAGTCGGGCACATGCTCCATGCCGGGTATGACAAAGATATCATATCCCTCCCAGGCTTTTGTCTGATTGTTCACTGGGAAAATCCGGTCATTCTCGCCGATAACCACCTTGTCCCAGATTGAATATCGTCGGGCTGGCGGCACTGGCGGCAACGAGGCGAACCATTCAAGTTCACGCCGCAAGGCATCGATGTCATTGGTGTTCCCGTCGACATCCAGCTGTCGCAACTTAGCCCGCGAACCGGCACAACGCAACCTGAATTTCTCGAATGTCCTGTCAGACAAACCTTCCAATGTCCCTTTGAAAATCGCCCGTGGAATACCTCTGTCATTGTCTATATGATATTCCGTGCCATTCACCGCCAGGCTCAGCGTCACCGGAATTGTCGTGTTCTCAAGGAATGCCGCAGCGGCCTTTACCCCGAAGGACCAGGCGATCACTACCACTTCTGAATATGCGGAGTCTCTTTCTTTCAGGAATGCTCTGATTTCCTCATCGATCATGTTGCCCGACAGCCCTTCATATCCTCTGACTGACAGGATGTCGAAGCCGGGTTTGCGGATGCCGGCAAACGAGTCAGGACTGAATCCCCACCCGAGAAACAAGATTATCAATGAGTTGTGACCAGTGTCACCGAGAAATACCTTTTCCATTGAGATGAAGGCTGTTTGTCAACATAGTGATAAATAATTGGCGTGAACCCTTAGGCCTCTGTCCTGGGTCAAGGCTGCGGATTGATTATCGGCAACAAATCTCGCAAAGCCCGGTTCAGCACACGGAGGTCCTCATCGGTCATGGCCGCCGACAGAGAGAAACGCAACCTGTCAGTACCGGCCGGGACTGTCGGCTTTCGGATTGGCAACGCCTTTATTCCATAGAAAAGCAGGCGCGACGATAGCTCGACCGCCTCTTTGGGGTCTCCGATTATGAGCGGTTGGATATGTGATACTTCAATCGGAATAACAGAGAACTGGCTCAACACATTGTTGAGTTGTTGCGCCAACTGCCCAAGCCGCTCCCTCAGTCCGTCGCCATGAAGCAGGCGCGACAGGGTGAAACGGGTCCACGCTATCTGCATAGGAGGCAAAACTGTCGAGAATATGAAACTGCGCGCGGTGTTGATCAGGTATTCCCTGGTGCGCGCCGATGTGATGGCGAAAGCACCCATGGATGCTCCGGCCTTGCCGAATGTGCCGATTGTGAAATCCACTTCCCAGGGGGCGGATGATTCGGCCACCAGTCCAAGGCCGCGAGGCCCCAGCACACCAAAGGCATGCGCCTCGTCGACATACAGCGACACATTCGGGAACTCCCGGCGCAACCCGAGCAATGCCTCGATGTCGGCCCTGTCGCCATCCATAGAGTAGACGCTCTCCACAATCACCAGTATGTTCTTGTGGTCGGGAGAGTGCTTTGCCAGCAACTCCCGCAGATGGCCGTAATCATTGTGGCGGAACCGGGAAAACGGAGCCTTGGACAACACGATGCCGTCGATTATCGAGGCGTGGACAAGACGGTCGGCAATGATATATGTCCCTTTTGATGCAACGGCGGGAATCAGGCCGGTGTTTGCGTGATAGCCGGAATTGAACAGAAGCGCTCCCGTGTCGTCGCCTCGGCGTTTGGAGTAAAGCAGCCTCAATGCAACTTCCAGGTTGTCGTATTCAATCTGGCGTGACGCCAACAGCCGCGACGCCGACGAGGTCATCGGCACTTTCAATGATGCCGGGTCGGCGAAAAAGCTGGCCTGTAACTCAGAGTCACCACCAAGCCCAAGGTAATCATTTGTGGAGAAATCTATCACATCACCGGTTGTCATCCGTGGCAATTCACGGTAATTCCCTTCGTGGCGGAGATTGTCAAGGTGTTCCGAAAAGTCCATTTACATTCAGTTTAGGTTGAAGTTGAATCATCGGTGCCGTCATATATGGCGGCTTAAGATAATAACAAACAACCAGGTCATTTTTCACTGTCGCGGAGAATCCCGACCATCTCTTCACACAGAACGGCGAGATCTTCCATCGGGGTCACATATGGAGGCATCACATAGACATTTCTGCCGAAAGGCCTTACCCAGATGCCCCTGTCGACACATTCTTTCTGGAATCGTCCGACATCAACTGGCTCCTTGACCTCCACCACTCCTATTGAGCCGAGGACTCTGACATCAGCCACGCAGGCGAGCTGTCGGGCCGGGGCCAGCAGCTCTTTCATCGCGGTCTCCATTGCGTTCACGGTTCCGGCGGTGTCGTTGGATTTCAGCAGGTCGATAGACGCGCAAGCCACCGCGCAGGCGAGCGGGTTGGCCATGAACGTCGGGCCATGCATCATCACTCCGGCCTCTCCACGCGAAATCGTGTCGGCGACATCCTTTGTTGTCAATACCGCCGCCATTGTCATGTAACCGCCGGTGAGGCATTTCCCGACACACATTATGTCTGGTTCGACCCCGGCATGCTCCCAGGCGAACCTTTTCCCTGTTCGCCAGAATCCGGTGGCTATCTCATCGAATATAAGATAGACACCATGGCGGTCACACAGTGCGCGGGCCTGGCGCAGGTATTCGGGATGGTAAAACCACATGCCTCCGGCTCCCTGGACCACCGGCTCAAGTATGATGGCGGCAATTTCCTGGTGTTTCTCCTCAAGGAGCTTTTCAAGTGGATGTATGTCTGCCGGATTCCATTCGCCGTCAAAACGGCTCTGAGGCTGTGGCACGAAGTATCTAACGGGGAGGGCGCTGCCGAACGCGCCGTGCATGCCTGTCACAGGATCACACACACTCATCGCGTTCCAGGTGTCGCCGTGATAGCCCGACCGGATTGTGGCGAAATTTGTCTTCAGGTGGGAGCCTCCCTTGCTTACCGCGGCCTGGACTGCCATCTTCATGGCAACCTCCACCGCCACCGAGCCGGAATCGGCATAAAAGATGTTGTGCATGGACGGGGGGGCTATCGCAAGAAGCCTCTTTCCCAGCTCTATGGCCGGCTCATGTGTGATGCCGCCAAACATCACATGGCTCATCGATTTGAGTTGCCGCTCGACAGCCTCGTTAAGGACTGGATGGTTGTAACCGTGGCAGGCACACCACCAGGAAGACATCCCGTCTATCAGTTCGCGTCCGTCGGCCAGCTGCAATCTGTTGCCTTTGGCCGATACCACCTTGTAGGTCGGCAGCGGATTTATTGTGGAAGTATATGGATGCCAGAGATGTTCCCTGTCCCAGGAATCAAACAGGAGAGGGGCATCACCGGCGAGTTTCTCTTCAGCTGTCATATCATTCGGTTTAACAAGTGCAAATTTACGAAAAATGTTGAAAACTTTATCTTCCGCCATCACATATGATTGGAATATTATGGCTAATTTCGCAACCGAAAAAGACATCAATTTTAATCATACCATTCCACAAATGCACCGCAAAGGCAAACTGTATTTCCGCTATGGCACCATGGGGTCTGCCAAAACCGCCATGCTCCTGACAACCGCTTATAATTTTGAGGAGCGCAAGATGCGCTACCTCTGTATGAAGCCGGCCATAGACACCAGGGAAGGAGAGAGCGTGATACGCTCCAGAATCGGCATAGAGCGCCGATGCCAATGGATTTATCCTGAGACAGACCTGTATGCCTTCGCTAAGAGCTATTTCAAGGAGATAGGGGAGGTGGTTGACTGGTTCCTGGTCGACGAGGCGCAATTCCTCAGTGCCCGCCAGATAGACCAGCTGTCTATGATTGTAGACGATTTCGGATCAAATGTGATTTGTTACGGCTTGCGCACAGATTTCAAGACCCATCTGTTTGAAGGCTCAAAACGTCTGTTTGAGATCGCCGACACGATTGACGAAATCAAATCGACATGCACTTGCGGCCACAAGACAATCGTCAATGCCCGTATTGATGCCAATGGCGACATAATAACCGAAGGGGAGCAGGTTGAAATCGGAGGCGATGACCGGTACATCGCCGTCTGCCGCAAGTGCTGGCGCAACCGGCGTATCGCCCAGGCCGAGCGTCTGTCGCTCCCTTTCATTGAGAACGACGAGGAGGAAACGGAGATGTGATTTCCGCCGTCAGAAAACCTTACAGCAAAACATAAAGAAAAGCCCCGCCAAGAGCCTGTTTCATCAGGTCATGGCGGGGTGTCTTATTTTACAGTTTAAGTCGGATGCCGATGCTCAACGGGCGGGAATGGTTCTTACCACATGTTTGAACACGCGCCTGATAGTGCCCCATTTGGGGAATATGGCGAATGGCCGCACCGGCCCGTAGCTTACGCCTATTATGATTACCAACACCAGCGAGGCTATCAACAGCCATCCGAAGATTTCTTTCATCGAGACCACGAGGGCCTGAGCCTGCACCATCCCATAAAGGTTGCCAATCGGGACATTGGCGGCCTCCGGAATAAAATCGGAAAGAGGCGCGCTCAACAATGCAACATTCTTTGCCATTGTGTGTTGCAGAAACTCCCCTATGAGCGCCGGCCCCAATGTGGCTCCCATCACTGCGCCTGTGAAACCATTCACGGTCAACGCCTGCGGAAACACCTGGAACGGCAACCCGCTCTGCACTATGGAGGTGAGGAAAACAATGGAGATGATCACCGCGGCAGCGCCTCTTATGAAAAGGGGGACAAACAACATCTCCTTCTCCACCCCGTAGTCGATGAGGAAATAGAAGTTGGCGAGATACACCGACGCGAGCGCGAAAGCAATGCCTGTATCTCCATTTGCGTCTTGCAAAAGTGAGATAGGTGAAACCACATCCAGCAACAATGCCAGCAAAAACATACCAGTTCAGGTCAATCATATTTGTCTCGTCAAAGCCGAGTATATGGGCGGCATAACTGTGTTCAAACACATGCTCTGTCGCTATCAACGTGAAAAACACAAGGTACACACAGCTTGCGCGGACAACATTGCGGTTTCTCAACGCCTGCAATGACACATATGGATGATGTAGGAATGTCGCCCGCCACAGGTTCAATCCCAGGAAAGTAATGCAAAGAGCCGAAGCGATGACAATCTCGGAAGATTCCCACCAGTCATAGAAGTCGCCATACACACATATGAATGTGAATGACAGCATGAAGCCAGACCACAAGGCTGCCCCGATCCAGTCTATCCCCAGCAGTGGGATGAACATAGGGCCGCGTACCGGCTTAAAGAGAATCATCACCATCAACATCAGCAGGGCCAGCAGTCCTGACATGATCCAGTGTATGTACTGCCATTCAAAATGGAAAGCCGTGTACACCGTTGCGATGCCACTCAGCTGAATCACAATGTCGACTATGATGTAGACATAGCAGAAAAACACAGCCATGTCCCTTACCGGGGGGAGCCAGAGCTGGATGGTGGAGTTGCAGGCGAATGTGGCCTGCATCCTGAACCAGCCTGCGACAAAACAGGTGCCAACCAGCAGAGGCACGCTGGTTGTGTGGGCGCATATCACATTGGCTGCGATCAGTACCGCGGCTGATACCAGCAACTGCAACCGAGTGGAGAACCTGAACTTTATCCGGAATATGACCGCGAAGTTGATGGCCAGGCCCACAATGGAGGCATATCCGGCCATCAGAATGTCTTCCTGCATAAGAGCCGTGGTGCCTACCATGTCTATGGCTGCCGCAAGATACACTCCTCCGGAAAACTGGATGATTAACACAAATAGTATGAACAGATACGGCTTGAGCCGTCGCGGAATGTAATCAGGGACCTCCGGTATGTCAAACGGTACCTGCGGAGCATGCCAGTCTGCCATGTCAATACTTCACACTGCATTCGACATTCATCCCGGCTCTCAGCCGTGACAGATTTTCCGGGCTGTTGTCTCCGGCAAAGTCACTCCTCACGGGCACACGCTGGCGCACTTTCACGAAGTTGCCGGCTGAATTGTCTTGTGGGATAAGTGCTAGCGATGTCCCGGTAGCAGTGGAAATCCCAGAGACTTCACCCTCGAAGTCAATATCTGGGAATGCGTCAACTTTGATTGACACCTTGCTCCCCGGCTGGATATGGCGGAGCTGCGTCTCCTTGTAATTGGCGTCAATCCAGATGTCGCTGGTGTCGACAATGTCGAGCAGTGTCTGGCCGTGTTGCACAAGCTGCCCTTCCTGGATTTCCTTTCTTGAGGTGTACCCGTCACAAGGGGAGACAATCACGGTGTAGCTCAGGTTAAGCTTGGCAATATCCACCATAGCCTTGGCAAGTTCGATGCCGGCTTCCGACTGAGAGATGCGTTGGCGGCTCACATCGGCTGCCGAAGATGTCGCGGAGCGTTGTCTGGCGAGAGTCTCATACCGGGCTTTCTTCGCCTCGTAGTCGGTTCTGGCGACATCATACTGTTGTTTGGTCACCGCATCCTGTGAGAAAGCAGCTTCTCATAACGGGCCAGATCCATCAGCACTTTAGCCTCGGTTATTGAGGCGTCGCTTACCGCGACATTGGCCGACGCGGCGACAACAGCTCTGTCGGCGACATCTCGCCCGGCCATTGCGTTTTGGTAATCAGCCCTGGCCCTCGCGAGGTCGAGGTGTATGTCTGCGTCATCTATTATCACGAGAGTGTCACCTTTTTTTACCTGCTGGTATTCGCGGAAACGAATTTCCTTGACATACCCCTGCACTCGGCTGTTGACCGGCACAATCTGCTGTCTCACCTGTGCGTTGTCGTGAATTCGACATTTCCCATATGGATGAATCTGGAGCATACCCATGTGACTGCCGCTGCGATTACGGTGAAGGTGACAATACCGCAAGAAACCGACCAGCACAGCCCGATTGTGTGCCGATGAGATTATGACACGAGCCAAACTCAAATCCTATCAGGACACCTATGCACAAACCATGAGCAGATACGGGCTGCAACGTGGCATTGACGGGTCGGAAGCTAAGCATATATCCACACGGCAGTATTACCGTGACCTGATGCAGCAGACGGGACAGTTACGAACAGACATAGGGCTGCTCCAAGACAGCAAAGAAATAGTACAGGAAGAACTCAGGCGAGCCAAGAAAGAGGTGCAGACCGAGAAGCTGAAAGGGGTAGCCACGACCGCAGCCACCCACATAGCGGAAAGTGTAGGTTCTCTTTTCGGCAGTAATAAGGTTAAGACTTTGGAAAGGCAAAATGCAGCATTGCAAAACCGCATTTATGAACTTGAAAATGAAGTTCTACAACATGAGGAACGGCATGCCAAACAGATACAGGAAATGAAAAGCGCATACGAACAGCAGAACCGCAAGTTGTCCGAGTTCGTGGATTTCGTCAAACGTTATTTCCCATACGTGGATAAACTGATACCGACAATAAAGTTCCTGCGTGATTCTCTGCACTTTGGCGATGCCGTCATTAGAAAACTATGCATATTCAAAGACGCCACCATTAAAGGTGAACTATATTCCCGTGAGTTCAACCAGCATTTTAAAGTTGACGGTGCGGTTTGTTCACTCAAACAGAGCACAGAAGGAAATTTTGAACTCAACATAGACGGCGTTTCGCATGTCAATTGGTTCAGACGAAAGAAAGGCGAGTTCATGGAAGCGTTGGGAATGCCGACAAGGAAACAAAATAGGGGTATTAAGCACGGCTTTTTCATTTAAGATAAAATAAAGCGTATACCTGCCCTTACCCGCTTCAGCCCGAAGCGGGTAATCTGTTGTGTCTGTATTTCAGCCGTTTATCTCTTCGTTAAAATCTTATTTTTTTTCATTTTTGGCTTAAAAATCGCATTAGTCGGGTAAAGCTCATCGAGATATGCCTGATCAGTTCGGCCATGCCTTTATTCTTATCCGATTGCTTTTTGCGAAGTCCTTTCCATATTGAGAACACCGAGTAAACGATTCTCTGTATGGTGTCGAGGTTTCGGGCGGCTCTTGCCGACTTGCGTTTTATATTGTCCTGCTGAAGATTGTGGTCCAGCCCCCAGTGCATGCATTCTATCGACCAGTGGTTGCGCACGATGGAGCCGGGCTGCGGAGTATCCGTGGGCATACTGCTGACGTACAAGCGTTTTTCTGAAGTGTGCACCCCCGTAGACTTTTTGACTGTGGATGACTCATATTCTATGATTGTCATGTTTCCGCCCCATTTCTTCTTGTCTGCGATAATGTCCAGTCCGTCATATACGCGGTAGGTTCTCGTCTCTATCCTGCCGTGGGCCAGTTCGGGACC
>CAJTEX010000038.1 GCA_910575615.1 Bacteroidales bacterium
CTACGGAAAATCTCCGCATCTAAAAATAATTCAGAAAATAAATCATCGGTTGGCTCAGTTAGCGGCTTAGCCTAGGATGAACAACCTCAAATTTTACCGAATCATTGTTATAATGATATCAACTGAAATACTTTCTCAAGAGCGCTATCATAACTGGCTTTCGAACAACAAGGCAACTGAACTACCTTTACCTGCTTTAAGTAGCGCATATCACATGTTCTATATCGAAAATGCGCAAAGTGCATTAGTGGATGATTCTAAGCTCTCTTTCAAAAAAAGTAAATCACTTAAAATCTCCAATACAATAGTTCTCGGCAAGGTTGAGAACACATATCTTGTACCATCAACATTCCCAATCTATTTTGACATTTCGGGTATAGACATCAGTACCGATTCGGTTCGGGCTGTATCAATTGATGGATCTAATAGATACTCATTTGACATCAAATACGATGCCAACTCACAGAAATGGATTTTCCCTGTTATTCAGCATTATTTTGCAAAAGATAAGACATATCAGATCTTTTGTAATGACCAGCCTTTATCATATTCGAAATTTCGATTTGTTGACTTCTCCTTAATCAAAGATAGCGACTATCAAGAAATTTCTTTTGATATATTTGGTGATGAATCTATAGAGAATCCATTAGTGACCGGCTTACAAATCAACGATACAATTTACATGAATGTAAACGTTGAACTTCTCAAATTAAACATGAAGTCGGGAGAACCACCTATTATAAGGAACTCGAAATATTTGGCAAATGATTATATTCTTTATGGAATTTCATCACAGCCAAATATCTCTAAAAGTGATATTAAAGATTTCATACTTGTTCTTTTCGCCAATAATGTTATTGACGAAGTATCTGTTGGAAACAAATATGAAATTAACCATATCTTGGAATACTATTCCTCGCTTGGTTATCTCAATTATACTTATCGAGACGGTAAATACGTCATTGCTGTTAATAAACCAACAATTATTTGGCTGCCGCCCAATTTTAAGAAAACATCTGGGTGCGTAACGTCATATAAATGTACGGAACAAAATTTTAAATTCCTTGTTACTGGAGCGCGAACCCCCGGCTTTATTGAACATCTCATTAAGGTCTGCGCCTCTAATAATGTAAAGGTAGACATAACTCAACCGGAAAACCCACTTTTCCCACAACGGATTATTCTTTGGGCTCAAGATATTTCCGACATTGAAAGAGTCGCTTCACAAGCTAAGCTTTACTTCCAAAAATGCATCTATACTAATGCGCTAATCAAACGCTTAGGTTCGGCTGATGATTATACCGACCAGGTTAGACAATATCCTTCCGAATTAGTATATGAAAACGTCTCCTTATTCAGGAAAATAGACTACAGTAAACTCGCTCATCTATTCAAAGAAAAGAACAGGTTTATTCCGAATAAAGATATTATCGTTACTGATGTAGAAAAAATTGATAGGACTCATGATGTCATTAGTTACTTCTTTGGACTTCCCAGCGAAGCTACTATACTTTGGGATGAAGGCATCCAGTATCCGATAAACAAGTATTGGTCACATCTTATTGGTGCCTCATTTTCAAATGCTTCAATTATAAGGTTTGACAGTGATTCGTACACGCTTACTATGCCATCGCAAGTTAAATTGCCATTGTTATATAATCGTGCATTATCCCTTATTAATGCCGAGCCACAAGACTCAGATGGTGGCAATAATTCATATAGACTAATTGTCAACCCTCTGTTAGATAAGATTGATCCGAAAGAAATTTTATCCAAACTCAAACAATTATGAGTAAATTCCTGCTTAATCCTGTCCGGTCATTCGAGAAGATAAAGGACAACTACATCCTTTATACGAAAACTGCTTTCGGTACGCGATTCAAAGAAGACATCGCTGATTTCGAAAGTTTTGAATCGGAACGAGAACGACTGTTAAGAACCGACCAGGTTCTTAGTAGAGAAGTTTGGATTGAACCATTGCCTCCATATGCATACGTCAATAGGGGTAATGATTATATTCGTGTTTCATCGTTAACAACGGAAGACCTTCCAGGACTTAATAATAACGCTTTAAATTTATTCAAAGATTTCTTATTAAGAGGTCTTATGCAAGGGAACTTTCCCTTATATCATCACCAATTTCAGATGCTTCAACAAGCATCTTCAAGCATCGATTCAATCATCACATCCGGTACCGGTTCTGGTAAAACGGAGTCATTTCTGTTACCATTATTTGCCGATATAATTAATGAAGCGGAAGCCGAATGGACTCCCAAAAGCGATACCGAGCATTACAAAATTAATGACTGGTGGAATAAATCACGTTTGCCAGAATCAAATTTTCTTTCATTTGACGAAAGAAATTTAGGGCATATAACTGATGAAGTTCTCCAGAGGCCAGTTAATGACGGACATATTCCGGCTTTACGTGGATTGATTATATATCCGATGAATGCGCTTGTCGAAGATCAGATGACTCGACTTCGCAAGGCTCTTGATAGCGATGAAATTCATGATTTCTTTGAAAACGGAAATCATTCGCTAAAGGGACATCGTATATTTTTTGGGCAATATAATAGCTCAACTCCTGTTTCGGGACTATTTGAAAGGTCAAATAACCCCGATGTTGAGAAAGGATTAAAAGTACGTCGGGATCGAATGAAACAGCGTTTGAAAGATGCTATGATAGATCTTGAAAAACAAACGCTACGGATACAGCAATGGGTTGACTCAGCCCCGACAGAAGAAGAGAAAAAGAACAGGGCCGACCTTCAATATACTTTTAAACGTGCCTTTGGCAAAAATGATACTGCCTCTGCTGAAATGCGGTCGCGTTTCGATATTCAGGAAACGCCTCCAGACATTTTGATAACCAACTACTCGATGTTGGCTATCATGCTTATGCGTACTGAGGAAGCAGCCATTTTTGATAAAACACGAGCTTGGTTAGAAGGTGAAACAGATAAAGAAAATCCTAAAAGGATTTTTCATCTTATTATTGATGAATTACACCTTAATCGCGGAACCTCCGGAACGGAAATTGCTTATCTCCTTCGTCTTGTCCTAAGTCGTCTTGGGCTGACTCCGAACAGTAAGCAATTACGTATTCTTTCTTCGTCTGCGTCTTTGGATACTACAGGCGAGGAAGGCATCCAAAGTATAAAATTCCTGAAAGAATTTTTTGGTCGCGACTTCTCTAATAAAAATATTGTTGAAGGTCGTGGAGTTGATTTATCGGATGAAGATTCGAGCCATTCCAAGTTACCTGTTGAACCATTTATTCAGTTGGGTTCGCTATTCGCCGAAAAGCCTGAATTATTCGACAATTTAGATAATCCAGAAGTTTCCTCTGTCCTATCCAAAATGTCAGATAAACTGTCGGACCAATTCGGAATAATCGATAATTCAACCAATGTCATAGAACGTTTCCTCAATATTCTAAACTCACGAGAACTCGCGTTAGCAAAACGGCTCAACGACGTGTTTAACTGCGGTGAATATGGGGCAAATCGAGCTATTCCGTTTGCAGAAAACCCAGAAGATAACAACATCCTTGATCAATATTTCCTCAATCTTTTTGAAGATTTGGATGATATTGGAATGAAACGAATGGCCGGCGAGGGTTTAATCGTCGCCAGAGGCCTTTTTGATATTTACAAGGGTAAACTCAAAAGACCAGTGAATATACCTCGCTTACGTTTTCATTTCTTCTATAAAAACGTTGGTGGGCTTTGGGCGACAATCGACACATGTGACTGGTCTATCAATAGGCCAGTCGGTCGACTACACAATGAGCCAAAGCTTGTTGACGAGCTGGATGATAAACGAGTGTTGGAATTGTTGTATTGCGAAAATTGTGGTGCTGTTTTCTACGGTGGCAAACGCGCAGTAGATGATTATGGCACGACAAATTATATATTACCAAATTCAAGCAATATAGAGGCATTGCCCGAACAATCAACACAGCCAATCGTAGATAGACGTTCATATGAAGACTATGCTATTTTCTGGCCTGTTGATTCTTTAGATGAAACGTTTGGCACAGAAGAATTTGACATCTATAAGCATCTTACTGACCTGGATGTAAACATGAAACATCGAATGTCTCTAGGCTCTGCTAATACCACAACCCCCTACGATTGTCGGTGGGAGCGCTACCACATAAATAAGTTCTCTGGAGAACTTAAAAGAGGTCATACACCAGATTTAGAGAATTATGTAAATGGCTATTTGTATGAAGTTGATGTGACACCAATCCATCAACTTGCAAACTCTCCAGCGCTTCCCACGCATTGCCCTTGTTGTGGAGCAGACAGAGGTAAATCAAAATCCCGCCCGGCTGCGATTCGAGGTTTTAGGGCTGGTTTTGCTAAATCTACTCAAATATATGCCAAGGAACTGTTTAACCAAATTCCAACGGTAAACACCCCTAAGCTCGTTACGTTTTCTGATAGTCGAGAGGACGCAGCATCAATTGCAAATGGAATTGAGCGTGAACAATTCCTCGATTTAATGAGAGAGCTTTTCCTTGAAGCGTGTGTCAATTCCAATTCTGAGGAAATTTCTGCTTGCCAGGCTGAAATCACAGAGATCCAGAATAATATTAATACTTTGGAAGGAGTGGGCAATTCCTCGTTGCAGAGTATGATAAACGGCCTCCGTAATAAATTAGAAACAAAACAAAAACAGCTCAATACACTCAAAACATATACGAAATTCTCGGATGTCATTTCATCTACAAATGTATTTGACTCGCAGTTATACTCGAGATTTTTTGAACTTGGTGTGAATCCAGCAGGATGTGATTGGGAAGTTCAAAAAATTAAGCAAGTACCTTGGTTCGACATTCCAAAATATCGAGCCAATAATGAAATTCTATCCGAGTTCAAAGAACGCTCACTACCGGCGATTAAAGCCCAAATAAGCAATCTTTTCTTTGGCAGATTATATTACGGATTAGAGTCGTCTGGAATCGGCACTGTATGTGTACAATTGACCGACGCAGATTTACGTAACGTTATATCGTCACATAATCTCCCAATTACACCAAATATTCTTCGAGAGATTGTTGATACAGTCACTCGATTATTGGGTGAGCGATTTAGATATACCCCAAACATATATGATCTCACTGGCGCAAATAATAATCGGCCAATGAGATTCACTGACCTACCGAGAAAACATCCAGTACGACGTTATCTTGATAAATGTGCAAACCTACATCGAATACCGATTGTAAATGCACGTCGAAAAGAAGATTGTTGCAATCCTTTAGGAGAAGCCATGGCGATTTGTCTTACCAATTCCGGTAATCCAAATTTCTTCATCAACTGCGATACACTGGTTATCCGTAGAGCACCTGAAGATGGTGTTATATACCAATGTCCTCACTGCAAGAAAAACCACTTGCATCTTTCCGGTGGAATTTGTTCTGGTTGCTATCGTCCTCTCAGTAATCCTAATAGAATAGAATTAAAGAAAGTATGGGATTCTAATTACTTGCTTGTTAACCAAGTCGAGAACAGAAAGCCTTTGCGCCTCCACTGTGAAGAATTAACAGGGCAGACAGACAATCAAGCTGAGCGTCAAAGACACTTCCGCGATTTTATCATAGCTGAGAACGTCCAAGATGAAGAGCTTCTTAAACGAGTTAAAGGGATTGATATTCTTAGCGTTACAACGACTATGGAGGTCGGCGTAGATATAGGTGCATTACAAGCTGTAATGCTTGCCAATATGCCACCTCAACGCTTCAATTATCAGCAACGTGTTGGCCGAGGTGGTCGACGCGGACAATCATATTCTATGATCTTAACATTATGTCGAGGTCGTAGTCATGATGAACACTTCTTCCACAATCCCCACCAAATAACAGGAGATAAACCACCTACGCCGTTTCTTTCTATGGACGCATACGAAATCGCCCAACGTCTATATGATAAAGAAATTCTATATTATGCGTTCCGCTCCCTTTCAGAGAGGTTAGACGGTAGCACCCACGGAGAATTTGGACTAAAGAACGGTTGGTCATTGTATCGCCAACATATTTCTAATTGGCTGACTTCACATGACGAGGTGTTGTTCAGCATTGCGAATGTAATTACTGAGAATCCGGAATTTATCGGCCGTCTTGTCACCCACGTACGTACAGAGTTGGTAAAGATGATCGATGAAGTTGTTGGCAACCCTGAAATCACATCAGATGATTTAGCTGAATGCTTAGCCGAAGGAGGCATCTTGCCGATGTATGGCATGCCAACTCGTAATCGTAAAATGTATACCAAATTGATGGAGTACACCTCACAGCGTCAACATGATTTATCATCAGTATCGAGCGATTTACAGATGGCTATTACTGCCTTCTCTCCGGGTAGTCAAATAACCAAAGATAAATCAGTCTTTACCTCTATAGGATTTTCCCCCGCATCACTCATTGTTGAGAACGGAATACTTAAGACACGCGGTGGAAACCACGTCCGCGCATTTACAATGGAAAGGGAACTTTTAAAATGTTCTCGGCCCGGTTGCCCATTCTTTAAGACTGTTGAACCAAATTCGCTTAACGAAGATATTGCGCTAAGCCGAGATGAAGAAGAAACTTGTGAATACTGCGGAAGCCCAGTTGAACACATTAAGCTCCGCACCCCCGCTGCGTTTATCACAGATTTAACACCAGGCGATAACCGCCAATCTGATTCTGACACGTCTGTCAAACGTCGCGGAGTAGTATCGGAAAGTAATACTTCGGAAACTCCATCTACAGTACGAGATAAACGTTATGAAATCTCTATTGCAAAGAAAGATTTTACATGGAGAATTTCTGATAACGACATCGAGGGAGGATATTGTGATGCCACATACATACAGCCACAATGGGGCACAATTTACTCTCGCGTCCCGTTATGGATAGCTAATCCTGTGCCTTCAAATACTTCTCAAAGCATAGAGTCTCGCGCCGAAATTAAACATAACGGGAATGATTATGTATCAAAATTCCAAAAGAAGCGAGATGTAACTCTTGAGAATATTCGACTTGCTGCACAGAAAATCACTAACGTTTTCAAACTTAAACCAGCTTCAGAGGTTGCCGGCATAGCTCTTAATCCATTTCAGTTCAATGAAATCAACGGGCGAAAAGTTCTTAGGTTCGATTCTCAAGGCGTTAGAGCTGCATACTATTCTCTGGCTTTTATCCTCCAAAGAGCATTGGCAGCAAATCTTGATATTGATCCCGTTGAAATTGACGTTGTCGAACCGCAAAAGGCCGGAAACGTGGGACAAATCGTGCTATCTGATGAATTGATGCATGGTAGTGGATTTGTTGTGCATCTTTACAAATATTTTGAGGATTATGTAGACCAAATACTAAATCCGAAGAAAGGCTCCATGTTTGATAACATGATAAGCGAATCGCACTCTAAAATTTGCGACTCATCATGTTATGAATGTCTTTCTAATTATAGTAATATGCCGTATCACGGTCTCCTTGACTGGAGACTCGGAATGTCCCTACTACGCTACCTGACCGATGAGAACTATAACATTGGTATAACTGGTAACTATAACTACCCGGAGCTAATTACTTGGAGACAGTCTACTTTCGACCTGCTCAAAACTCTATATAAGAGTTTCTTCAGAGATGATAATTTTGAACTCGAAGAAGAAGCCGATTTATCATCCTGGGACTATTTGCCCTATATCAAAGTAAACGGAGTCTATATTATAGGTGTCCATCCCCTGTGGAACAATGACGAAACAAACGAGATTCTTAACGATACATGTTATGAACTTGGCGTTTCGGTGGATAATGTTGCGACCATAGATTCTTTTAATCTACTTCGACGATTAGGAAACTGCTACGAGGTTATAATCTCAAAAGTGCGCAATGGATAATATCCCACATATTAAGAAACTAGCTGAATATATTAAGCCTATAAGCATCCTTTCTCCAAGTTCTTTCCTAAACTCGAAGAAAGGATGCATGTTGTACACTATTCTTTCGAAATCTGTTCCATATTCGCTGAAAACACCTCCGACATCAAATGCAATTTTGGGAACTATTTCGCACAAAATGCTCGAACTTCGCAGGCTTGGATTCATAAATTCCCGCGAGGAATTTAAATTGAAATGGAAAGAACTGATCCAAGAAAAAGAGTCAGAGATTAAAGCACAATTTCCCACTCTTAAGAATCTCATTTTAGCAGATTTTAAGTTATGTAATGAAATCTGGAATATTGCTCAATCTATAACTCCGGAAGTTATTTCTGGAAGTCAGTACGGGCAGAGTAACCCTTTTGGCCCTGAGAAAAAAGTGAAATTGGGCAATATTCTTATCGGGCATATTGATTCAGTATCCTCTTTAAGTGACGGTGCTGAGATAATCGATTATAAGACCGGTAAAGTGCATGACGAATTCGGCAACATTAAAGAAGAATATATTACTCAACTCTCACTTTATGCCTTAATGTTTGAAGAAACGTTTGGCATAAAAGTTCAAAGGTTAGCAATTATTGACAGAAATTCCAATTACTATACCATCAACAGATTACCTGTTAATAAAGACGATGTTCTGTCTAATGCTCAGAGTCTGATTAATAATATTAATTTCAAAACAACTTCAGAGCCAATTGACCTTTGTTCAGCTAATGAGAACTGTAAGTTTTGTAATTGTCGCCATCTTTGTCCTTCTTTTCAGGATGGAGCAGACAGTAGCCAAATCATAAAGGGGAAACTTGTTGCAATTCCGAATATGAATGTAGCTATTGTTGAAACAAATTCAGGAAGAAAGTTTATCAATGGATTTGATACCTTAGATATTGATTTACATCAATATCTAAATAAAACAATAATTTTCCTCAATCTATTCGTCCGGAATAACC
This sequence comes from Bacteroidales bacterium, assembly GCA_910575615.1. Taxonomy (GTDB): domain Bacteria; phylum Bacteroidota; class Bacteroidia; order Bacteroidales; family Muribaculaceae; genus UBA7173. The sequence goes on from CAJTEX010000038.1 coordinate 8,880, forward strand.
TACCACTAACAATTTGCTCTAACTCTTTAATATTTATAGAAGACTAATATGCCAATCAATATTTTTTCATTCTTTTCAGGTGCGGGTTTCCTCGATCTCGGATTTGAGTTAACCAACTTCTATAAAGTAGCCTATGTAAATGAATTTCATAGGCCATTTAACCATATTTACCGCTTTGCAAGAGCCAATATGGGCATTGAAGAACCCATCTATGGCCACTTCATAGGAGATGTTGCACAAGTTCTCGAAAAAGAAAACATTAAAGCGTTCAATCGATTAATGTCGCAAAGTAAAGCTGAGAATCTCACTGGAATTATTGGTGGCCCTCCATGCCCCGATTTTTCCGTAGCTGGTAAAAATCGAGGCAGACATGGTGAAAATGGAAAATTGTCCGGGACCTATGTTTCCATTATTTGTCAATCCAAACCTGACTTCTTTCTATTTGAGAATGTAAAAGGACTATATCGAACCGCAAAACACCGTGCTTTTTTTGAAACTTTAAAAGAACAATTACGTAATGCCAATTATTATCTAACCGAGCAGCTTATAAATTCTATCGAATATGGTGCGCCGCAGGATAGAGAGAGGATAATACTCATCGGAATTAGCAAACACCTGGCCACTAAACTTAAGATCAAATCTCAAAAAGATTTTGAACATAAGTTTAACTGGGAAAGTAGTAAGAAATATTCCCGAGACGTTCTTTGCAATCCTTGGCCAACGCAAACAGCATATAAAGAACAATCAATAACAACCATGCCAAATGATGTTATTGAAGATTTAACGATTCAACACTGGTGGGAGAAGAATGATGTTATGAATCATCCTAATGCCAATATGTTCTTTAAACCGCGTGCAGGTATTACACGTTTCACATCCATAGATGAAGGAGACGTTTCGAAGAAATGCTATAAGCGCCTTCATCGCTGGCGGTATTCTCCAACTGCCGCATATGGAAATAACGAAGTCCACATACATCCATATTTGCCACGCAGAATATCAGTGGCAGAGGCTTTAGCAATACAATCGCTCCCTGCGACATTCGTTATTCCTGAAGATGTCTCATTGTCCGACGCATTTAAAACTATTGGAAATGGGGTTCCTTTTCTGGCAGCGAAAGGCATAGCAGAAGCACTATATAATTTTTTTCACGAAAATGGCTATAAAGATTAACGAAATATACCGAGCAGTTAATTCGTTGGCTAAGAATATACAATATACTTTTGCCAATGCTAGCAATAAAAATACGTTTTCGCTCATTCATGCGGATAAGACAAAAGGGGTATTGTTTCATCGTTTTAATAGTGATGAAACACAGAAAGTTGTAGTTACTACTCGTAATTTACAAAAGCTTAGTGAAAAGATTCGTCCATATGTGCCCTTCTCAATTGACGTAGTGGTAGGTGCTTCTGGAAACTGGCGTTCTCTTTTCGAAAGTGCACTTGCACTTACTCCAAATTTTTTCATGTGCTACATCAATTCTCAAAGAAGACTAATCTATGCTCCTGATCATTCGCATGATGGTGGAGTCTATGAAATCCTAACTCCTCAAAAATTCCTAGAGTTCTCCAAGCAATCACATTTCTATGATTACAAATTTTTCATAGATAATTGTTATCCTTTGGAAGGATGCCTTCAGAGTTTCCTCAACGCATTCGTGCGGATGCCTCGAATTATCCGTAATGTAGAACCTGATTTCACATCACTATTCGACTATGATGACCCTTTGTACATATCTATTATTCTCGAAAAATTAAACTCTGAATATCATACTGATATGTCTATGCATATCTCAGGGTTTAATGTTTCATTTTCGGATGTTCTCAAATCATACATTCTTTTCCTTAACGCAAAGAATAACTATTCTTTCTATTAAACAGCTTCTTGTATTTTTATAACATTTGGTATATACGGGATAGATTGCCATGTGCAGAAAACCGGAGCAGAAAGGGAAGGATGATGCTTGACAGACGGCTATCGGTCTTCAGGATGTTGACAGGTTTAAGCCGTCGGAGTTTATGCTTGAACAGACTGTAAGAAACAATATTATTAATACGACTTTTTAACTTATTTGCGACCATTATGGCGAAGAAGTTTGAGATACGAAATAGCACTGCGGAGTTCCTGATCTTTCAGATTGAGGGGAAGGAGGATGGTGTGCAGGTTGTGTACCATAAGGAATCTGTGTGGTGTACGCAGAAGGCTATGGCTCAGTTGTTTGATTGCTCCACCGACAATATCGGCCTGCATCTGAAGAATATATACGAGACCGGCGAGTTGACTCAGGAGGCAACTACCGAGAATTTCTCGGTAGTTCAAAACGAGGGAGAGCGAGAGGTGAACAGGAAGCTAAAGTTCTATAATCTCGATGCCATTATCAGTGTCGGGTATCGCGTGAACAGTACTCGTGCCACGCAGTTCCGGCAGTGGTGTACGTTTATTTTGCGTCAGTTTGCTATCAGGGGATATGTGATTGACAAGAAGCGCATGGAGAACGGATCGTTTATAGGCGAGGACTATTTCGAGCATCTGTTGGCTGAAATCCGCGAGATACGTCTAAGCGAGCGGCGTTTCTATCAAAAGCTGACTGACATCTATGCTACTGCCATTGACTACAACAGAGATGCCCCTACCACAAGACTATTCTTTAAGAAGGTGCAGAATAAGATGCACTACGCTGTGCATGGTCATACTGCCGCTGAGCTGATAATTGACCGGGCTAATGCCGAAAAGGAGCATATGGGTCTCACAACATGGGAAAATGCTCCCAACGGGAAGATTGTTAAGCCTGACGTAAGTATCGCCAAAAATTATCTCAAAGAGAGTGAGCTGGAGGATATGGGCCGGATTGTCAACTCATTCCTTGACTTGGCGGAAGATATGGCAAAGCGTCATATCCCTATGACAATGGAGGACTGGGCTAAGCGTATTGATAGGTTTCTTGATCTTACCGACCGTCCCGTTCTGACTGATGCCGGACATGTATCAGCCGAACAAGCTAAAGAATACGCTGAAACTGAGTTTGAGAAATATCGCGTCATTCAGGATAAGCTTTTCCAGTCTGACTTTGACCGTTTCAATAATGACAACCTCCTGCCACTGGATATAGAATAAAATTTGAGATGAAAGCTTTGACATATATTGCGCCGGGGCGGTTTGAGCTGATTGAGAAACCAAAGCCGGAAATTTTGAACCAAAAAGATGCCGTAGTGAGGGTTGCTCTTTCGAGTATCTGCTCGTCGGACCTCCATATTCGGCATGGGGCTGTACCTCAGGCGGAGGTCGGCATTACCGTTGGGCATGAACTGGTTGGAGTCGTAGAGTCCGTCGGTTCGGAAGTCACTAAGGTCAAGCCCGGCGATAGGGTTGCCGTAAATGTAGAGACATTCTGCGGCGAGTGCTTCTATTGCAAACGAGGGTATGTGAACAACTGCACTTCAGGTGGCTGGAGGTTTGGATGCCGCATCGACGGCGGTCAGGCGGAATATGTCCGCGTGCCATACGCCGATAATGGCCTTACTCCGATTCCCAACAACGTGAGCGATGAACAGGCTCTGTTTGTCGGCGATATTCTCGCCACCGGTTATTGGGCTGCCAAGATTTCGGAAATTTCGGAGGAAGATACGGTTCTGATTATCGGTGCCGGACCGACAGGGTTATGCACTTTGGAATGTGTGCAGCTATATCAGCCACATAAGATAGTCGTTTGCGAGGCTGACAAGAGCCGTCGGCATTTCGTACGCCAGCATTATCCGAATGTCAAGGTATTAGAGCCAACAAAATGCCTTGAAGTACTTAAGTCATTGACAGAGGATCGTGGTGCCGACCGCGTCATTGAAGTTGCCGGAGGCGAGGATACTTTTGAGCTTGCATGGCGTTGTGCCCGTCCCAATGCCATCGTCACGATTGTCGCACTATACGAAAAGGAACAGATATTGCCGCTGCCGTGGATGTATGGCAAGAACCTGACGTTCAAGACCGGCGGCGTCGATGCTTGCGACTGCGACAAAATCATACAGATGATTTCCGAAGGCAAGATTGATACAACCCATCTGATAACCCACCGCTACCCACTAAGCCGCATCCAGGAAGCTTACGACCTCTTCGCCAAACGCGCCGACGGCGTCATCAAAACTGCCATCTACCCAGATTGAAGGACAAATCGGGAAACTTATAAACTGAAAGACAACGGCGTCTTGTTCGCAAACGAGACGCCGCCGAGAAGGTAAATACTTAGTTCGATTCGATCTGCCTTTGAATCTTGTGTCGTACCTCATCGAAAGACAGAGGCGTGAAATTATTGTTGTCTACACCGACATCAAGCTGTGTCGGGAAGAGGTACTGAAGTCGTCCGGCGTCAATCCCGGTGTTCGATGGGCGGGTATGCACATGACCGAACAGTTGCCAGACATCGTTGTGATAGCCTCCCTCAAAGCACAGATAAGGAAAGTGATTCAGGTAGATTTTCTTTTTCCCTATATGTATGCACATTGACATTGCAACGTGTTCAAACCTATATATGAAACCCTGCCTGATATTCTTTAGGTCATGGTTGCCGAGAATGAGATAGATTCTGCCATTTAGACGGTCAAGAATCCTGTTCCACTCGTTGGCACCTCCAAGACAGAAGTCGCCGAGATGAAACACTATATCATCCGGTGCGACTGCATTGTTCCAGTTCGCTATGATTGTCTCGTTCATTTCGTGAATGTCACGAAACGGACGCTGGCAGTAGCTGATTATATTCATATGGTTGAAATGGGTATCTGATGTGAAGAATACCCGACTTGCATCAAATTTGAAGTTCATTGTCGTTGATTTCAATTATGGCATCCCTAAGGTAGCCCTTTTGCTCGCCTTGGAAAATATAACCGAGCTGATTGCATACACATTGGGTGTTGCCAATTGTTTTGTTTATGTTTCGGTGCGAATGACCATAGATCCAGTAGTCGATACGGCTGCCGGCGATGAAGTCGCCAAGTTCAGAGGTGAATGCACCGTTAATAGGGCTTCCTTTGAACTCGTCAGACATCAGTTCAAAAGATGGCACATGATGAGTGGCCACAATGATATGCTTGGCGTGGCTTGCTGTCACGCTTCTTTCGATGAACTCGCGGCACCGATCATGCTCCTCATTGAAACGCTGCGCCGAGAGCCGGACTGTCCATTCCGGATTCGGTGGAAGTCAGTCACGCCGCGTTCGGTCTGATATTCATCCCATAGATGTATCTTCGCCCAGAGTGTCGAAGCAATAAGGTCAATATCAGCCGACAGCGGGACCATACAGTTATAGCAGGCTTTGACATTAGGACGGATTTCAAGCTGCCACCCTTCATGAAACTCGTTTATGTCAAAACTCTTGTATAGCTCATGGTTGCCAGGAATGACAATAGTCTGACGGAATGAGTCTGCACACCAGTCCCAGAATGGATGTAGGCAGTAGTTGTCATCACCAAGATAGCCGATGTCTCCGGCTAATACGAGCACTTCACCCACCGGGATGATCGGATTATCTTTCAGCCAGCGGCTGTTTTCATGAAACTCCAGATGAAGGTCAGATGCATATTGAATTTTCATAACTTATCTAATTTATAAGTTGTTAAGCGAGAGGGCTTACACTCTCAATCTTATTCCACTTAGTGTTTGCAATTATTTTCCTGATAACATCCTTGTCAACTTCGTCAGCATAGGGAAGCCTCGTCTGACTACCGATGTCATCGCCATGCATATATCTGTATGCATAAGGAGTAATCTCAACATAGTCAGTCTCATTCAAGATTCCGAGTATATGTTCTACTTCTCCCAATTCAACCGAGATTCCCGCATCAGACAATCCTAAGACCGCCTTAAAGCAATCATCAAGATTCCAATAGCTGTGGGTACCGATATAGAAATGCCATTGCCCATTGGCAAATTCGGGGTACAAGGGAACTCTGGCATACACCACATCAAAACCATGATAGGGAGAGACATCTGTCTTCCATCTCCTGAAATCATTCTCAGAGTCGAGATTATATTCTTTAATCTCATATCCTTTGCTTGAGTGCCGGAATACTTCAATATCATCTCCATGCTTCTTGTCATATACAGCTTCGTATGCGATACGCCAGTAGTGCATATAGCGTCTGAGAGTCATCTCGGAGAACTGAGTAGGCTCGACCTGATTCTCATAGATGTTGATTACCCGAGGTATATCAATCCCATCATAATGATTGTCAGCAATCAATGAGTTCAGGATCGACCTCTTTATCAACCCTTCTCTCCGATAGTAACTCAAATATTTCTCAACATACGAATTATACTGTTCGGGCGCAGACAGGATGTTATCAACAAGCCCGACAACATATTTCTCTATTTTTGAGAATATTCCAATTAGCATATCTTCGAAGAACCAGCGATGAGAATTACAATCTTCCTTATCACAGAATATATGATGGTCATGTGGATCTCCGGTGATGTAAAGATAATTATTGCTGTCCGGTAAAAAAAGACAAAATCATATATTCTCTACAAATATAATAAGTTACATCTGTTTTACGAAAAAGGGCTTGTCATTTGAGGCGATGTGAAATTGGTAGCATTAAGCATCAAAAAGCCCTTAAAAGACATCTATACGAGTCTGTTTCATGCTGTATGAGATAAAAATAGTCCATTTCCTATCATGTCAAAGTTTTACCGGACAGCAATAAAAGATAATGACGGTTCTTATAGGTAGATACCTACAAGCGGTACCACTCCCACCTCTTGCCCTTGACCTCAAACCAAAGACTTCTTCTATAATCATCACCCATAGGAGCAAGACGCTCCATTGCCTTATGTATATGACAGATGATTTCAGCACATTCATCGGGAACTAAAATAACATCAAGGCCACGACTATCGGGGAGGCTGCATATGTCCGACTGAATCAGAGCATTTTGACGATATAATTTCTTTTGTTCATTAAACTTCAATGATTCGGTAAAATTTGAGGTTGTTCAGTCTTGGCTAAGCCGCTAACTGAGCCAACCGATGATTTATTTTCTGAATTATTTTGAGATGCGGAGATTTTCCGCAAGTCGAAATAATTGTTGAGGCGAGATAAGATTCAAACATAAGCCGTTTGA
>CAJTEX010000039.1 GCA_910575615.1 Bacteroidales bacterium
CAAAAATCAAGGCGTTCAGAACACAGTTCCGGGGAGTCGGCGACATCAGGTTCTTTATGTTCAGACTGGCCACTCTATACTCTTGACATCACCCTCCGCCCACCGGAAAAATCCGCTGACCCCTTCTACCATACCTTCAAGCGACTGATTGGCCTAAAGAATCCACGCCTTAAGCTTATGATGCTCGCGGCCGCGCGCTTATGTGGAATGAGGTATTACGGAATATTCATCGACCCGGTGATAGCATGCAATCTCAAATGCCGCATGTGCTATTTCAGCGATCCTGCAAACCGCCCAGCGCCACAAGGCACCATGACAGCAGAGCAGATTTCAGGGCTGGCTGACAAAGTCATGTCAAAAGCCCTTAAAATGCAAATCGGATGTGGAGCCGAGCCAACACTATACCGCGGGCTCCCTCAGCTGATCGCCGCTGGGAAGAAGGCGGGAGTCCCCTACGTTGAAATCACCACAAACGGACAGCTCATAGACGAAAGGAGCCTCGAAGACGCAATAGAAGCAGGCCTTGACGGAATCACTCTCTCCTTACATGCCACTACCCGCGAAACCTATGAATTCCTGATGGAGGGAGCCTCATTTGACCGACTGCTCCAACTCATCAGACTCCTCGGAAAAACCAAAAGGGAGCATCCGAACTTCAGGCTGCGCGTCAACTACACCGTCAACAACCTCAACAAATACGAGCTTGAAGGATTCTGGCAGCTGTTCGACGGAGTCGACATTGATGTCATACAAATCCGCCCCATTCAAAAACTCGGAGACACAGCATATGACGATTTCGTCATCGAGGATTATGACAACTTCATGTCACAGATAATCACCCCAATCGCAGAGGAATGCCGAAAACGTGGTATCGTGGCATTGCTCCCATCGAGGGAAAATGTGGAGAAAGTCAATCGCAAGACATCAGCCGCCACAGCCATAATCGAGGAGATAAGCTACTGCTACATATCCCCTAAAAGCTGCTATCGTCCTGATTACGACCCCACGACTGAAAGCATACGCGGATACCAACGCCGCCAAGGAATCGCCAAGCGGCTCCACCGCGCGATTTTCAGCCGCAACCTCCTTGAAGAGACAACCGACATAAACGCCACGAAAAAGCTGAACTACAGCTGAAAGCACGGTAATCGCCAATTACATTCCGGTTTAAGCCCACGAAGCTCAAACCGGATTTTTTCATACCAAATGCTGCTGAAAAAGACAGCGGCGCTGCCCCTCAACGGGGAAGCGCCGCCTTATCAAAAAGGGGAAGGGAGTAATGTCTTGTCAAAATCCGGCCATATCGGCTGTCGGCCTGCACCGGACTGAATTCCGCTCCGTAATAGAGCCGTGGGAAGAGTATTACTGCTGGAGCTTGAAGTTGATGGGGAGGGTGTACCATACGGATACAGCCTGGCCATTCATCTTGCCGGGAATGAATTTCGGCAGGGTCTTCACAACGCGGACTGCTTCCCTGTCGAGATCGGGGTCTTTGCCGCGGAGGACCACGACATCACCAACGTTACCATCTTTCTTCACAACGAATTTCACTACCACACGGCCCTGGATGTTGTTCTCGGCAGCCATGGTGGGATATTTGATGTGGGTGGCAACATACTTGAGAAGCTCAGCCTCACCGCCAGGGAACTGGGGCATCTGCTCTACGGCAGTAAACACCTCTTCCTTGACAGGCTCGGGTTTCTTCTCTTCTACAATGATCTCGTCCTTGTGGGTGCGCACAACCTCGAGGTTGTCAGTACCCTGGTCGAAAGTCGACGCACCTGCGGCAGCTGTCGATTCCTGGACCTCATCTTTTGAGGTGATGTCCTCGGTAACCTCGTTGTCAGCCGCAATGGCGATTTCAGTATCCTTGATTGTGTTGAGAATCTCTTCGGGAAGAGCCTCTTCAGCCTCAGGTTCCTGCACAGCCTCGATGACCTCTTCTTCCTGCGTTTCCTCAGGAGCCTCGGCTTCCATCTGGGCTAGCTGCTGCTCGAGCTGAGCCTGCAGCTCAAGCTCATGCTGCTCGCGACGGTAGTCGTTGTACATTCCGAGGAAGTAGGAGCCAACCAGCACTATCACCAGACCGATGATGGTAAAGAGCATAGCGCGGTTGTGGCGGCCATCAGAGTGCTTGCGCAATTCGTAGGCACCGAAATCTTTGTTCTTGCCTTCGAATATAATGTCAGTCCACTCTTTTGATGAAAGATCTACATCTTTTGCCATTTTACTGTCTGTTTAGTTGGTTAATAAATATAGACAATCATCACTGCTGGTCGTTGCTGTGGGACTTCTTGAACTCGGGAGTGGCAAACACCATGGCCTTGTCGGTATCGGTGAGCGAGCCAATCTGGTAACGAGAAATCTGATTGATCTGCATCTCGTCGAGGGCGGCAATCACGCTTTCCCAGGAAGCACCTTCCATAGGCTTGATGATGACCACCGGACGGGTCAGGTTCTCGTCATTACGGATTTTCTTGGCCTCGGCCTGGAACTGGTCGTCGGTGATTTCTTTCCGGCGCCAACGATCCTTTTGGGCCTCTACCTTGTCAAGAACGTCTTTGTTGCGGTCGTGAAGGATTTTACGAATACCCTTGAGGAGGGCACCCTCGTTTCCTTCAAAGCGTGCCACCTGGATGTTGGATGAAACAAGGTCTTGTCCGTTGAATTCCGTCTCGGGCTTGCCGGTGTAGTAATAAACGGTGTTGTCCTTGATTCCTCCCTTGTCATCATAAGTGGTGTCGAGGATCAGGGTGATAGCTTCAGATTCCTTAGCCTTCTGCAGCTCCTCCTGCTGGAGCTTCTCATTAGTGGGAAGCGCGATAGAGAGGGTCTGCGACTTGATCATGGTGGTACACAGCATGAAGAACGTAATCAGAAGCATGTTCATGTCGACCATCGGGGTGAAATCGACATGGATTGCCATTTTTTTCTGGGCGCCTTTTTTCTTCTTGCCGCCGTCGGATTGTTCTATCTGTGCCATGATTAATCAGCTTCGGTTTTAAGGGCAGTCATGACTGAGAATTTGTTCATCTTGATGGTCTGAAGGTTGTCGAGCACGGGGTGGATAGTCTCAAACTTGGTCCCGCGGTCTGCCTTTACGGCGATGCCTTCACCCTTCTGGATGGCGTCATGAATGTTGGGGTTCGACGAAGAATAGATAGCACGCATCCAAATCTGGAACTCGTTGGTGGCAAGGGGAGTCCCGTTCTGGTCGACATAGTTGATATCCTTCAGGGGGACACCCACGTCGGCACGTTCAGGATCGCTAAGCCACTCATCCTGCTTTGTCTGGTCGAGCGACAGGAATTCGTGCATTTTTTCAAGAGGTACACCGAAAGAGGCGTTCTTGGCAAACTTCTCAATGTCCATCGGGGTAATTCCGAGTTTCTTGCCGGTATATTTCTCATAATTGGCAGCTGCCGTTTTGAGAACCTCCTTGCGGAGCGGCTCGGAACCCCACTGCTCGGCGTTGTCTGCGTCTGCGTCACCCGACACTGACAGGAAAATCTGTCCCTTGGGGCTGACAAGCACATTGACGACATTAGCCGTTGGCACCTTGATTTCAGAGACGGAGGACGGGGTAATCACAGTCACCGGCTCCTTCTGAAGGAAGGTCGAGGTCAACATGAAGAAAGTAAGCAAAAGAACGGTAACGTCACTCATCGCGGTCATGTCGATGAGGGTACTCTTTCTTTTAATTTTTACTTTTCCCATGATTTACTTGTTCGTTAAATGGTTTTGCTTAATTTAAGAGCCAGTAATCAAGGGATTAGTGGGTAGCGGCGAAAGACTGTACGATAGAGAAACCTACTTCGTCGATGGCGTAGGTCAGGTTGTCGATCTTGTTGGTGTAGAAGTTGTAGGAGATTACCGCGAACGCACCGGTTGCGATACCGAAGGCGGTGTTCACAAGAGCCTCAGAGATACCGGTCGACAGCTCGGTCGAGTCGGGAGCGCCGGAAGCGGAGAGGGCCTGGAACGACTTGATCATACCGATCACAGTACCGAGAAGACCGACGAGGGTACCGAGGGTGGTGAGGGTAGCCACGATGGGGAGGTTCTGCTGGAGAGAGGGCATCTCGATAGCGGTTGCCTCTTCAACCTCCTTCTGGATGGTGGCAATCTTCTGCTCCTTGGTCAGGACGGTGTTGGCGTCCATCTCGGCGTAGCGGTTGAGGGCGGCGGAAACGACTGCGGCAACAGAGCCTTTCTGCTTCTTGCAGAGATTCTGGGCGCCGGCGATGTCATTCTTGGCGAGGCACTTCTTGATTTCAGCGACAAACTTGGCGATAGAACCGGTACCCTTGGCGCTCTTCAGGGCGATAGCGCGCTCTACAGAGAGGACGATAACGGTGAGGAAGAGGGTCTGGAGGATAGGCACGATGATACCACCCTTGAAGATGGTGCCCACGAGATCCAGGGGATGAGCTTTTGCGAACTCTTCGGGAGCGAACCACATGGAGGCGCCTTCGTAACCTTCAGCATCGAAGTGCGAGGGGTTGCCGAACACGAAGAGGAAGAGGATCACGGCTACAACGAAGCATGCGATGATGACCAGGAATGCGTTCTTGATTCCGCGAACGTTGCTACCGGGCTTAACGGCAGCGCTGTTGCGCTGAGGAGCGTTAGGCTTTTGAGTTTCCATAACTTGATAGTACTTTTTTTAATTTGAATTTGTTAAATAATGATAGTTTTTTTCCTTTTTGATGAAGGATGCCGGCCGGTAAGAGGAACCAGCCATCCTGATGGTTCTTTTTATCTACTCCGCAAGTAGACACAAATCGGCTCCGCGGTGGAGGGGGAGGAGGATTGTGTCGGGAACGTGATAACAGCGGGTCTTTTTTAACTGGATTTAATCCATGGCAAAAGCTTTCTGCAAAATTATCATTTGTTTTCCAACTGACAAAATTTTTCCGAATTATTTTTTGAATCGGAGCCAACTTCCTCTTTTCAAGTCAGAGACGTGAAAAACGGCCACTCGCCGATTCATTCCCTAAACGTGGGCCAAAAGCCAAAAATTATGCCGTCCAAAAAAAAATATCCGATTTTTCATTTTATTAATAATGGGTTACAGAAATTATCACTACCTTTGTGGTCGAAATCGGCAATTAGGGAAATATTTCCGTAATTCACCACAGAACGGGCTGCCGCATTCACAAACAAAAAAACACCAACCGCGACACAACATAGACCACACCATAACAAATCAATGAGCATCGGAATCAAAGTTAAGAAAGGCCTCGACATCCAGCTCGCCGGCGGCATAGCCAACGGCACAAGCCCATCGGAATGTCGATGCGCCACGGTGGCAATCGTCCCCGATGACTTCACCGGCCTTGTCCCCAAGATGGAACTGAAAGAAGGAGAGACGGTGAAAGCCGGGCAGCCTATATTCCATAGCAAACTCGACGAACGGCTGAAAGTCACCAGCCCCGTCTCCGGCACCATAAAAGCCGTAGTCAGGGGGGAAAGACGCAAAATCCTGCGCGTCGTCATCGAGCAGGGCGGCGGCGAACCGACCAAAATATCCACCGACGGCATACTCTCCGACAAGAAAGCGGCACGCGCCGCGATGCTCGCCTCGGGCCTCTGGGCAATGCTCCGCCAGAGACCATATGACATAGTCCCCGCCGCCGACACGCGTTTCCGTGACATATTCGTCACCGGATTCGACTCTGCCCCCCTGGCGTGGAACCCGGCATCCTTCTCCCAGGAGGAGATAAAAACCCTCAAGGCTGGAGCAAAGCTGCTCTCGCTCCTTACCGACGGCAAAGTATATGTCAGCCGTCGCGCCGGCTCATCCCTTCCTGACATAGACGGAGCAGAGATGGTGGATGTCGAAGGCCCCCACCCCGCATCCAACGCCGGGACAGTGATAGCCGCCATAAACCCCGTCAACAAGGGGGAGACTGTGGGCTGCCTCGACCTGGCCACACTCCGCCGCATAGGCGTCCTTGCCCTGACCGGCAGCGTCGACTTCTCAACCACGGTGGCGGTCACAGGCTCCGAGGTCAAGACCCCGCGGCTTGTCGAGACCGTTATAGGGGCCGAGATGTCAGCCATCCTGCAAAACGACATCACCGATGACGGACGTAAAAAACGCGTCATATCCGGGAACGTTCTCACTGGTGTCGCCGTCGGCGAAGAGGGCTACCTGCGCTTCCCTTACCGCCAGGTGACAGTCATCCCTGAAGGAGACGACGCAGACGAGTTCATGGGCTGGGCATCCTTGTCTCCAAGGAAGCAAAGCACAAGCCCTACATTCCCCGGCTACTTCCTGAGACGAAAGCTGTTCAAGCCAGACGCACGCCTGCTCGGCGGACGTCGCGCCATGATCATGAGCGGCGAATATGACAAAGTCTTCCCGATGGACATTCTGCCCGAATACCTCATCAAGGCCATACTCGCCAAAGACATCGACCGCATGGAGCAACTCGGCATTTACGAGGTGGCCCCTGAAGACTTCGCCCTCGCCGAGTATGTGGACACCTCCAAACTCGAGTTGCAGAAAATCGTCCGCGAGGGACTCGACTACCTCCGAAAGGAGCTGTCATGACAGAAACCAAATCCGACAAACAACAAAAAACGACATAACGTTGAAAGCACTGAAAAAACTGATGGACAAGGCCCGTCCCTCTTTTGAGGAGGGAGGCAGACTCCACGCGTTCCGTTCGGTCTACGACGGCATAGACACATTCCTGTTCACGCCCAACGAGACCTCTCGGTCAGGAGTCCATATCCATGACTCGATGGACTCAAAGCGCACCATGATCATTGTCATAGTCGCCCTCATACCCTGCCTGCTTTTCGGCATGTACAACGCCGGATACCAGCACTGGCTCGCAGCCGGGGCCTCGGTTTTCCCTTTCTGGGAACTGATGCTCTACGGTTTCCTGGCGGTGCTTCCCCGACTGGTGGTGGCCTATGTGGTAGGCCTCGGCATTGAGTTCATCGTCGCCCAATGGCGCAAAGAAGAGATACAGGAGGGATTCCTCGTCACCGGAATCCTGATTCCGATGATATGCCCGATAGAGACACCGCTGTGGATGATCGCCGTGGCCACCGCCTTCTCCGTGATCTTCGTCAAGGAGGTCTTCGGAGGCACCGGATACAATATATTCAATGTGGCCCTGGTCACACGCGCCTTCCTCTTCTTCGCCTACCCAGCCCAGATGAGCGGCGACAAAGTCTTCGTGGCATCAGGCAATATTCTCGGCCTCGGCGGGGACGTCGACGGGCTCACATGCGCCACACCCCTTGGCCAGGTGGCCACATCCGGAGCATCTGACGCAGCCGGAGTGGCAAGCGCCATGACCGACATCGCCGGAGACCCCGTGTCGCTCTGGCACATGTTCCTCGGCCTGATTCCTGGTTCATTCGGCGAGACTTCCACCCTATGCATACTCATCGGCGCGCTCATACTGCTTTTCACCGGCATAGCAAGCTGGCGCATAATACTCTCGGTGTTCGCCGGAGGCGCGGCAATGGCCCTAATCGCCAACTGGTGCGCCACCCCGACCTATCCAGCGTCGTTCCTGACCGTCGGCGAGCAGCTGTGCCTCGGCGGATTCGCATTCGCGGCCGTCTTCATGGCCCCCGACCCTGTGACCTCCTGCCGCACGAACACCGGCAAATACATCTACGGATTCCTCGTCGGAGTGGTAGCGATTCTTATCCGCACCTACAACAACGGCTATCCTGAAGGCGCCATGCTGGCCGTCCTCCTCATGAACGCCCTCGCGCCGCTGATTGACTACTGCGTGGTAGAGGCCAACGTGCGCCGCCGACTGGCCCGCGCCAAAACAGCCAAGTGAGCCCGTCACACCCTGATATTTCTTGACACCAAAGCCATATAGCCCAAGAAAAAATGATCAACAAACAAAGCAACGTCTACACCATCGCCTACATCACAATAATGGTGATAGTGGTGGGAGCCGTCCTGGCGTTCACATCCATGGCCCTCAAGGAGAGGCAGGAGGAAAACGCCCAGGCCGACAAGAAAAGCCAGATACTGCAGGCGGTACACATCGCCACCACCCGCTCATCCGTGATTGCCGACTTTGACAAATACATCGTCAGCCAGCTCGTGGTAAACGACAAAGGAGAAGAAGTAGGGTCGCAGGACGCATTCACAATCGATGTGGCGGCCGAGGCACAAAAGCCCGCCGACCAACGCCTGCTCCCCGTCTACATCTGCAAGCTTCCCGACGCCGGAACCAAATACATCCTTCCCCTGGCCGGAATGGGCCTCTGGGGCCCGATATGGGGCTACGTGGCGTTTGACGACGACGGCTCGACAATCTACGGCGCGTTCTTCGACCATCAGGGAGAGACACCCGGCCTTGGCGCCGAGATAACCAAACCGGCATTCACCGGACAGTTTCCCGGACGACAGGTTTTCAAAGGCGACAACTTCTACCCCATAGAAGTGGTAAAAGCCGGCCAAAAGCCCCTCAGCCCCGATGTCGATTATGTCGACGGCATCTCGGGAGGAACCATCACCTCAAAAGGAGTCGGAGCCATGTTTGACAACTGCCTCACACCCTACCGCGCCTGGCTCGAGAAGTCAGCCGCAGGCAAAACGAGCCGCGCCTCAGTCTCCGTCATGACATTCGAGATTGACACCGACAACCCTCAGACAGCTTTCAGGGTGATGACCGAGGCCGACACCATACCACACACTCCCGGAGAGAAAATCAACGTCCGCGCGACAATCGCCGAGACCGAGCAGGCAATCGCCGGGGCTGAAGCCGAGGCCGACCGCAACCTCGCCAGAAAAGCAGCCTCACTCTGAGTCTGAAATCGATTACACAACGCCATATAAATCCCGTCATGGCTGACAAGATTAGCAACAAACAGATTTTTTTCAATCCTTTCTCCAAGGACAACCCCGTCGTGGTGCAGGTGCTGGGAATATGCTCCTGCCTCGCCGTAACAGCGAAACTCGAACCGGCCCTGGTCATGGGCATATCGGTAATCGCCGTGCTGGCTTTCTCCAATGTGATCATCTCACTGATACGCAACACCATCCCCACCAACATCCGCATCATCGTGCAGCTTGTGGTGGTGGCCGCCCTGGTCATCGTGGTCAACCAGCTTCTGCTTGCCTACGCATATGATGTCAGCAAGCAGTTGTCGGTCTTCATCGGCCTCATCATCACCAACTGCATCCTTATGGGACGCCTCGAAGCATTCGCCATGGGCAACAAGCCCTGGCCGTCATTTCTCGACGGGATTGGCAACGGCATCGGTTACGCCATCATACTCGTCATCGTGGGTTTCTTCCGCGAACTCCTCGGCAGCGGCACACTGATGGGGTTCCAGGTGATACCGCAGTGCTTCTACGAGGCCGGATATGTCAACAACGGCCTTATGATCCTCCCCCCGATGGCCCTCATCGTAGTCGCCTGCATAATCTGGGCACACCGCTCATGGAACAAAGACCTCCAGGAGAAATGACCCGCCATTCCTAATCAAAAGTAAAACAACCTGAAATGGAGAACCTGAATCTTTTCATACGGTCGATTTTCGTCGACAACATGGTGTTTGCCTACTTCCTGGGAATGTGTTCTTTCCTGGCTGTTTCCAAGAATGTCAAGACCGCCTTCGGACTTGGCGTGGCCGTGACATTCATGCTCATTGTCACCCTCCCCATAAACTACCTGCTTGAGAACTACGTCCTGAAAGCCGGCGCGCTCGTCTGGCTCGGCGACACATTCGCCGACGTGGACCTCAGCTTCCTGTCGCTGATTATGTTCATCGCCGTCATCGCCTCCATGACACAACTCGTAGAGATGGCAGTCGAGAAGTATTCCCCTTCACTCTACGCCTCTCTCGGCATCTTCCTCCCCCTGATCGCCGTGAACTGCGCCATCCTTGGCGGCTCGCTGTTCATGCAGCAGAGAGGTTTCGCCAACGCCTGGACCGCCACCTGCGCCGGAGCCGGCTGGGGCATCGGATGGCTCCTGGCCATCACCGCAATCGCCGCGATACGTGAGAGGGTCGCCTCCTACTCCAACGTCCCCGCTCCCCTGCGAGGCATCGGCATCACCTTCATCCTGTGCGCACTGATGGGAATCGCATTCATGAGTTTCCTCGGCATCAAGCTCTGACCCCTGCCGTGTCATTCCAACCTATTCCGAACAGTTACTAACAACGACAATGATATCACTACAATCAACTCTTTGGCCCACGGTGCTCGGCGGAGTCGGCATCTTCCTGGTGATGACCCTGCTGCTGGTTGTCATTCTCCTCGTGGCCAAGAAATATCTGGTCAGCTCAGGCAACGTGACCGTGACAATCAACAACGACAAGAAAGTGGAGGTGGCCTCCGGCGTGCCTCTGCTCTCGGCCATGGCCACCAGAGATGTCTTCCTCCCCTCGGCCTGCGGCGGCAAGGGCAGTTGCGGACAGTGCAAGGTGCAGGTGACGGCCGGAGGGGGCGAGATACTCCCCACCGAAGCCGTGCATTTCACCCGCAAGGAGATAAAGGACGACTGGCGACTGGCCTGCCAGGTCAAGGTAAAGAACGACCTCGACATCAAGGTTCCCGCCTCAGTCCTTGACATCAAAGAATATGAATGCGAGGTAATCTCAAACAACAATGTCGCCACATTCATCAAGGAGTTCATCGTCGCCCTGCCCAAAGGGGAACATATGAACTTCATCCCAGGCTCATACGCCCAGATAAAGATTCCCCCCTTCAAAATCGACTACGACAAAGACATCGACAAGGCATCAATCGGAGAGGAATACCTCCCGGCCTGGAAGAAATTCGGGCTCTTCGACCTCAAATGCGTCAATACAGAGACCACCGTCCGCGCCTACTCGATGGCCAACTACCCCGCCGAGGGCGACCGCTTCATGCTGACTGTCCGCATCGCCACTCCCCCCTTCAAACCCAAACCCGAGGTTGGATTCATGGATGTCAACCCCGGCATCGCGTCGAGCTACATCTTCACCCTCAAGCCCGGCGACAAGGTGCTGATGAGCGGCCCCTATGGCGACTTCCATCCCATTTTCGACTCAAAGAACGAGATGATGTGGATAGGCGGCGGCGCAGGCATGGCCCCGCTTCGCGCCCAGATCATGCATATGACAAAGACCTTGAAGACCACCGACCGCAAGATGAACTACTTCTACGGAGCGCGCGCGCTCAACGAGGTATTCTATCTCGACGACTTCCTGCAGCTTGAGAAGGAATTCCCCAACTTCAAATTCCATCTCGCCCTTGACCGCCCCGATCCCGCGGCGGATGCGGCCGGCGTGAAATACACCCCCGGATTCGTTCATCAGGTAATCCACGACACATATCTCAAAGACCACGAGTCGCCCGAAGACATCGAATACT
Source organism: Bacteroidales bacterium (assembly GCA_910575615.1). Classification (GTDB taxonomy): domain Bacteria; phylum Bacteroidota; class Bacteroidia; order Bacteroidales; family Muribaculaceae; genus UBA7173. Next base: position 11,354 of record CAJTEX010000039.1, read on the forward strand.
ACATGTGCGGCCCCGGCCCGATGAGCGCCGCCGTCAACAAGATGCTCGACAGCCTCGGCGTGGATCCCGAAAACATCCATTACGACAACTTCGGAGGCTGAACAAGCCCGCCGACAACCATTACAAGCCAGCCCTGACATGATAAGACTGCGCGAGAACACAGACTTGAGAGAGATGACCACATTCGGCCTCCCGGCCATGTGTGGCCGTCTCGTCGAGTTTTCCGACCCCGTGAACGACCTGCCCGAACTTGACCGCAGGGGGCTGCTCGACAGGGCGGTACTGCTGGGTGGCGGCAGCAACATGTTATTCACGGCTCCAGCCCCCGCGCTCACCGTAATCCATCCGGCAAATGACTCCATAACCGTCGACAAGACCCCCGACGGCCAAGCCATCGTGACCGCCGACGCCGCCGTTGTGCTTGACGGCCTTTGCCATACGGCCTCACAGCTCGGACTGTGGGGACTTGAGAACCTGTCGGGCATACCGGGCCATATCGGAGGCGCCGCCGTGCAGAATGTCGGTGCTTACGGGGTGGAACTGGCCGACCTCGTAGACTCTGTCACATGCTACTCGCGCAAAAACCACCGGTTTGTCACCTACTCCAAAGAGGACTGCCAGTACGGCTACCGCGACTCAATCTTCAAACACCAGGAGCCGGACGAACTGCTTGTGGTCTGCCGCGTCACCCTAAGGCTACAGGCCACCCCCCGCCTGCGGCTGGGATACAAAGGGCTGTATGACACCCTGTGTGAACGCTATAGCCTTGACCGTGGCAACCCGCAGCAATACAACATCACCGAATTGCTGAAAGCAGGGATTTCACCCCTCTCAGTCAGAGAGTCGGTGATGTCGCTCCGCGATTCAAAGCTCCCGGCCCCATCCGAAACCGGAAGCGCCGGAAGCTTCTTCAAGAATCCCGTGGTGGCAGCCGAAACGCTGGAAGCCATAATCTCACGCTGGAAAGAGAAGAGCGGGCCCGCCGCCCCTCCCCTCCCCTATCATATGCTCCCCGGCGGCACCGCCAAGCTGTCGGCGGCATGGCTCATAGACAAAGCCGGATGCAAGCCTTTCACCGAAGGGGGAGCAGCCCTGTGGCAGACCCAGCCCCTCGTTATCGTCAACCTGTCTGGTGAAGCCACCGGGGCCGATGTAGTCAGGCTCGAAAAAGCAGTCATCAGCCAGGTGGAGTCGGTCTTCGGAGTCACCCTGACCCCGGAAGTAATACATATCTGAAAACCATCTAACCCGCAATAAACCGAATGTCGTCGTTCGTTATCGAGGGGGGCCATTCCCTCCAAGGAGAAATCACCCCCCAGGGAGCAAAGAATGAAGCCCTGCAAGTCATCAGCGCAGTCTTGCTCACAACCTCCCCCGTGGAAATATCAAACATCCCCGAAATCAGGGATGTCAAGAACCTCATCGCCATGCTCCAGCTGATGGGGGTGAAGGTCACGCGCCACGAGAAAGGGCGATACACCTTCCAGGCCGATGAAATCGACCGGGAATACATTTACAGCGACGACTTCATCAAACGCTGCGCGGCCCTGCGCGGCTCTGTGTTGCTTGTCGGCCCACTGCTCGCCAGATTCGGCAAAGCCTACTTCCCAAAGCCGGGAGGAGACAAAATCGGCCGCCGCAAAGTAGACACACACATCCAGGGATTCATCAACCTCGGCGCAGAATACAGCTACGAAGCCCCCAAACGCGCATACCTGCTGACTGTGCCTGAGGGCAGACGCCTCAAAGGATGCCACATGCTCCTCGACGAGGCATCGGTCACCGGCACCGCCAACATCATCATGGCCGCGACATGCGCCGAGGGAGAGACGACAATATACAACGCAGCCTGCGAACCCTACCTCCAGCAGCTCTGCCACCTGCTGCAACAGATGGGATGCGAGATAGAAGGAGTCGCCTCAAACCTCCTGACCATAAAGGGATTCAAAGACGAACCCAAGGGAGCCACCCACCGCATACTGCCCGACATGATAGAAGTCGGCAGCTTCATCGGCATGGCCGCGCTCACACGCAGTTCACTCACAATCAAGGATGTCAGTTACGACAACCTCGGCATCATCCCCGAGAGCTTCCGGCGGCTGGGGATAAAGCTCGAGCAGCGCGGCGACGACATCTTTGTCCCCGCACAGGAGAGCTATGTGATTGACACCGCGCTCGACGGCTCGATAATGACCATCGCCGACGCTCCATGGCCCGGACTGACCCCCGACTTGCTCAGCGTGATGCTGGTGGTGGCCACACAATGCCGTGGCACCGTACTGATCCACCAGAAGATGTTTGAGAGCCGCCTCTTCTTTGTCGACGACCTGATTGAGATGGGGGCCCAGATCATCCTCTGCGACCCCCACCGCGCTGTGGTAATTGGCCACGACCACAAATTCACCCTCCGAGGCAACAAGATGAGTTCGCCCGACATCCGCGCCGGCATAGCCATGCTGCTTGCCGCGATGTCTGCCAAAGGCACCAGCATCATCGGCAACATCGAGCAGATAGACCGAGGATATGAAGACATCGACCAGCGACTCAACTTCCTCGGAGCGTCAATAACACGCATCGATTGACCACGGGGACAGACGCGTGCGTTCACACGCGTCTCACTGAAAGGAAAGACACCAGCCTACCTGACATACTTCAAATCAAATACCATAGAACGGAAATGATAACCTTTATGATTGTTTTGTTCGTGCTCGGCTACCTCGGCATAGCCCTCGAACACGTTTTCAACATCAACAAAGCCACGTTCGCCCTGATGATGGCCGGCCTGCTGTGGGGCACCTACGCACTGCTGGGCCATGACCCCAACCTGCAGTCTGACATGGTCGAGGCTCTCGGTGACACATGCGAAATCATCGTCTTCCTAATCGGGGCGATGACAATCGTGGAGCTGATTGACCGTTACGGGGGTTTCAACATCATCGTCAAGCACATAAAGGCCAAGAGCAAACGCGGCCTGATGTGGGTTTTCGCTTTCGTTGCCTTCTTCCTGTCGAGCATCCTCGACAACATGACCACCACCATCATTATGGTCATGATGCTGCGCCGCATGTTCTCCGACCAGAAAGAGCGGTGGATGTTTGCCAGTGTCATCGTGCTGTCCGCCAACGCCGGAGGAGCATGGTCACCCATCGGCGACATCACCACCATAATGCTGTGGATGAAAAACTATGTCTCGTCTGTCGACCTCATCGTCAACCTCCTGCTCCCCTCGCTGGTGTCGGTCATCATCCCCACACTCATCGCCACCCGTTTTGTCAGCGCAGGCCCGGTTGAAGCGCTCAACGAATCAGACCGGCGAGTAGGTTACGAGCTGGCGCGCCACCACCACAAGCTGTCGGTGACAATCCTGATACTCGGTGTGGCCGGACTGCTGTTCGTGCCGGTGTTCAAGGCCGTCACCCACCTGCCGCCATACATGGGCATACTTCTCTCGCTTGGCATCCTCTGGCTCATCACCGAGCTGATTGTCTACCACTACCGCCTTGACGGCAAGATCGAGGGACGCATCTCCCAGGTGGTGAAAAACATCGATATGTCCACCATACTCTTCTTCCTCGGCATTCTCCTCGCCGTCGGCGCGCTCCAGCAGGCAGGCATCCTGGCCAACCTCGCCACATGGCTCAACGATACCTTCCACGAGGTGTACCTCATAAACGGCATCATCGGCGTGCTTTCATCCATAGTCGACAACGTGCCGCTGGTGGCCGCCTGCATGAACATGTATCCCGTGGCCACACCCGAGATGATTTCAGCAGCCGCCGACCCGGCCTACATGGCCCTTTTCGTCGAGGACGGCCTGTTCTGGCACCTGCTCACATTCTGCGCCGGGGTGGGCGGATCGCTGCTCATCATCGGTTCGGCCGCCGGAGTGGTCGCCATGGGCATCGAGAAAATCGAGTTCATGTGGTATGTGAAACGCATCTCCTGGATGGCACTGCTGGGATATGTGGCCGGCATCGCCTGCATCTGGCTTGAGACCCTGTTTCTAAACATCTGACGAAAGTGGGGCTGCGACTTTTCCAGTCGCCGGTTGTTGTTATTCATAGGCCAGGCAGAGAAACGCCTGTGTCACAAGACCACACAAAACCACAAGACCTATGAACGACCGCCTTACCTACGAAGAGAAAAAGGCTGATATACCTATATTTTCAATTATTTGCAACCATAACCAAACATACACACTAACAGCGGTTGGCGTGGCTACGGTTGTTTCATTGGGTAGGAGCATAATCAAACAT
>CAJTEX010000040.1 GCA_910575615.1 Bacteroidales bacterium
AAAAATCAAGGCGTTCAGAACACAGTTCCGGGGAGTCGGCGACATCAGGTTCTTTATGTTCAGACTGGCCACTCTATACTCTTGACATCACCCTCCGCCCACCGGAAAAATCCGCTGACCCCGTTTAATTCTAAACCCAATTAAATTCTCTGCAAAATAATAGTGACTATCGGCGTGGTGCGCTGAGATAGTCACTACTTCATTCTTACATTGTAAGTCGGGTGCCGGACTGACGGTCGTCGATGTCATCGTAGCGGGAGCGGTTGCCGACTTCGTGCTCGCGCTTGTAAGCGGACGAGCCGGAACTGACATTGAGGGAAGATAGTGCGTTGGCAAGATTGAATGTGAACACTTGCGAGATTTCCGGGGAGTAGTCCTGTGGACGGGAAGGGAGAATACGGACTCCGGCTTTGGACTGGGTATTCTGCTTTATCCTCTCTTTAACCGCCTCGGCATCCTTTCGAGTAAGATGCAGCATGGCTATTGACATCAGGAAGTCTTGTCTTGCTTGTTCATCGGCATGTAGAGAGCGGAACTTGGCTTCCTCCTCCGAAGTTAATTCGATCAAAGGCATATAGCCGTCAGTCAAGGCAGCGCGGAGGCAATAGTTGCCGTTTCTATGTTTGACAACGGCCATGCCTTTTATTCTCTCTTGATGGTTGTGTATCGGATAGCGTATGAGATATTCGGTCAGTATCTCCTCGGAGAACATCGTGGCCGCTATTGTCAGGCCTACATCTTCGCGCTCGTCGTCTTTCACGCCGTTATACCATGCGTACTGTCTCGGAGAGATTGGTTTGCGGTACGTCGAGCCGTCTTTGACATTGATGAGCATATAGTTTCCTCTGCTGTCTTTGCCCACCTCGACAGTGAACAGGTCGCGGTACACGTCAAGCGGCGACGGTTTCCTTTGTGGTTTGATGGCGAAATCAATAAGCTCCGACAGTTTCATCACCTTGCTGCCGTCGAAGGCAATCTTTTCGGCATGGTCGATTATACTGTAGCCTCTCACCCTGCCGTCCTTGTCCTTCTGGAAACTGATGTCTATGCCAAACTTTGTCTTGAGAACATCAATGAGAGTCTGTATGCGCTGGCAGTTCTCCTCGCTCAACGGTTTGCCGTGGTTGTCAAGTATTTTGCGGATGTCGGTATTCAGTTTTGCTTTTACTGGCTTTCGCTTCTTACCTTTTGACACTTTGACATTATCGACATTTTGACATTTTCCCTCGGCTATCTCGCCCTTGTATTTCCGGATTATAGCGCGAAGCTGCGTAGCGCGATCTTTACGCTTGGGGCTGTTCCTGGTGATTCGATTGAGAATGTAGCCGATGGCGATATTCCCGGCGTCGCCTCCACACTTGAACAGTCTGTAGCCGTCGAGCGATTTCTCTATCTTGTAGCCATGAGTCTTGACGATATTGGCAAACTGCCCCTCCGTTTCGTAGTCGTAGCCGAGAATTCGGTCAATATCTTTCTTGATGTCAGGAGATAGTATGCGGTTGGCACACTCGTTAAGCCTGCGCCTGTCCTGATGGTCAGAAATGGCATAACCGTTAGGCTTGATTCTCGTCGAGAGAATATGCACATGGTTGTTGCCGGTATCATGATGAGCGTAAACAAAATACGGCTGACGGGCATATCCCATACCCACCATAAGCTCTCGCGCGAAGTCGGTGAGTTCTTCAGGCGACATGGCGCGTCCTTTCACGGAGGCCGACACGTGGAACTGGAAACGTGTTGTCTTTGTATTGCCGTAGGTCTTAGAGTTTTCTTTCATATACCTCTCGACTTCAGCCGAGGCATCAAGGCCGAAGCGGTGCAGCGTATCTACATTGTGACGCAACGCTTCGCTGACGTTCTCCATCGCCATGAGGGATGCCACACCATCGGCAATCTTTTTCTCGTTATATCGAGCGCCGGGGAAACCGCCGCCGGACACATCGTTGAGCTTCTTGACTATCATTTTCCTGAAATTATCATGTTATAGAGGTATGTCAGCATCTGCCGGATTTTTTCTGTACCCTCGCAAAACTGACCGAAGGGAAGAAGATCTGCCGCCCGCAACGAGTAAGGATTCATTTTCTGCTGTTCGTTGATGTGCTTTGCAACCTGATTGGTGTTGGTGCCGGTTCTTTCGATGAGCTTGATAGCGGACTTGATCAAAGCAATCATACGGGGATTGTCTCGGTCAGCCATCGGCTGCTCTTCATATTTGAGTGTGGCACAACGTACAAACGCACTCAGATTACCGTCGGTGTATCGGTCGGCTCTTGACTGCATTTCTGCGTGGGTCTGCGAATCGACACGTATTTTTATAGTGATGGATTTTTTATCCGGCATAGAGATTAACTTTTTAAGATATTATGGTTTGATAGATTGGTTGATTGAATATCTGATACAATGAAGACTATATGACTTGGTGTAATGATTGCTTGATGATTTGAGGAACTGATACCTTGATGATATAATATCTTAGTGACTCGATTGTCTGATTATCCAATGCTCCATTACCCGATGACTTATTGTCCAATGGCTCATTATCATATTATCCAATGTATCGATTATCCAATGTGACGATGACCGATTAACCGAAGTATCACGGTTCATGATAAATGTGTTGCTTGATAATATATCAACCGCAGATTTTCAGTTTTTCATCATTCATTTTTCAGTCTATCATCGTTCACAGGCAATGTATCATTAGATAAAAGACTGCGAGTTTCGAGCGGGATTGACCCTCACCTCGGGGGAGGCGGGATAGCCGTTGTGGACACAATCGGCATATCTTGCAAAGCAAGGTTTATACTCCAAATCAGGCGTGAGCAACCGGGGTATCTCAGTCAGTTCGACCTCGGTCGAAAATGTCATAATGTCAAAAGTTCATAGTGTCAGCGCATGGGTCATATTTTGCGATAGCAACCGTGTGACTTTTTCTTCACGAATCCTCGGCCTCCGTCTCTTAGGAATCTCTTGACCGAAGATTCCGAGATTCCGAGTTGCAGGGCTTCCCGGACAGCTTCTGCCGTGGTGAACGAATCCCTGAGGTTTCCGAGTAACTCGGTGAACCGGTTGTCAAGGATACCGGTTTCAATCTCCGGTGCAATCCGGCTCTCCATGTTTCTGAAATATTCGGTGAGCCTGATGGCGAGTTCGGCAGTTCCCGGTTCAATTTTATCCATGCCCGATTCTCCACAGATACAGTGCATAATCTGTATGACCAGGCAGAAGCGGACGAGATAAGTTTCCAGTTTGCCGCACAACGCCCTGACAGCATCCGAATCTGTTTCAGCATAGACCTTGTTATTGACCTCGTCTTTCCACTGAATTATGCGGAGCTTCGACTCTTGGGAAAACAGTAGCTCTATTGAGGTTGCTTTTCCCTCTTGGTCTGTTGAAGGAGTAGCGGCTACCACCTTTCGGATAATTCGTCCCCATTCTTCAAGAACGCCGTCAGGCATGGCGGTGTCATTCCACGATGGCATCTTGTCAATTTCGGGATAGACTTTCAGGAATCGGGATGAAAAGCCATTCATCATTCGCTTGCCGCCGAACTGTTCGCCCAAACGACCGGGCTGTGTAGTGCCAATAATAGAACAATAGGGATTGGCGAGGAAGATATGCTCGTTGTTTGACTTTCGGCTGTACTTGAAAGGCGTACCGCTGAACAGACTGAGAAAGTAGCCCTCGTCCGAACCATTGTAGCGGTTGAAATTGGAAAGAAGGCTATCTATCTCATCCTTGTAAATCAGCACTCCGCGCGGATTGTCGCGCAACGCTCCGATAAGAGCCTCTACAGTGGAGTCAACCACTACATGGCATTTTCGCTTAGGCATCTTCATTTCTTCAGGAAGAGAATGTCTCTCACGCTGCTTTGCCGACATGCGTTCCCATCGGCGGTAGGTTTCCATCTCCTTGCAGTAGATCATGTCATACTCTCCGTCGAGTTTGAGAAGAGGTGCGACCGCCTGTTGCAATGGAGGTGTCTTGCCACAGCTCGGCGAGCCGACAAGCACCATGTAGATTATCGGTCGGCTTACCCATCCTGTCATGAAGCGGACTGACCAAGTGTTGCCCATAGCAGCCGCGAATACTGTAAGGAATGAAGCCGAAGTGAAATCGACATTATAGTTCTCATACTCCTCAAGAGCCTCTATTATGTCGCGGATTGCTTTCGGAAATATCTCCAAAGGGAAAGAAGGAGTTTCGGCAGTTTTACCGGAATCGCTGGTAAAGGCAATGCTATCCTCCTCGATCAATCCACATCCGGCTTCCAACGGAAAGCGTGGATGGTTGTAATAGCCATTCGCTTTCATGATGCTCAGATATTGATGTTACGTTGTCCGAGGGCTTTGCGTACCTCATATTCCGGGTACATAATCTTGTTGCCGGTCTTGACAGGTTTGAGGATACCTTTATTTGCCCAGTGCCAGAGTGTGGCATCGCATACGCCAAAGAGTTCCTTTACCTCGGCTTTGGTGAGCATACGTTCTTTCTTGGCTGCCTCGACAATCGAGCCGAGTTCATCCTTTGCGCGGCGGATCAAGTCCTCCGAAAATGCTTTGAGGTCTTCGGCGTTCATCTCTACCTTGACATGGGCCCGACCCTCATTGAGCATATCTAATAAATCTTGCATTTTTATTTTGATTGCCGACATTGTTCGACGCTTCTACTGGCGGCATAAGACAGAAACGCCACCGCTCCGAAATGGAACGATGGCGCAAAAGTATAGCGGAATTTCCTGAAATAAGAAGAATTAGCTGTTCGTTCAGTTCGCGAACTACAGAACGAATCAAACGAATTGAAAAGAGGCTATTTCAGTCTACTCCATCTGGGTCAATTCGTAAAACATCGGTCTTTATAGAGTCAATAGCGAAGCGATGTTCTGGCTCGTCTTTGATAAATCGCTTACGATTGGGAGATAAATCTTGTAGCGTGTTTACGCTCTTCTGCACCTGACGCTCGCCGACGATTTTGCATTCAGGGAATGTGGCGGATAATATCTCGACAAATCGTTTGACAGGTGTTGACGGATCCAGCTCGCCAGACTCGACAAGTGCGACATATAAGTGCGCTATGTCAACGCCACGGATATGTGTTTCTATCCATTTGCCAATGCGCTTAACAATCTCACTGTCGTGAGATGCCAAAAGGGGAAGAAGGTCATGAGATAATTCTGCGTTCTCTGTAATTTTAGCAGTCGGTTTAGACTCATCAATACCCTCCAACGCCCAATCAGCCAAGTTGCCGTTATCTACACTCATGCGATAATCAAGATACTCCTTCAAATCCTTGCGCGAGCGTCGTTTATCCTCTACCTCCCTCGCAAGAAATGTCTTCATGAACTTTGCAAGCTGCCACTGGTACTGTTTGTTGTCAATCGACTCTGCCGCTTCCTCAATATTATCTATCATCATTTCAGAAGAGCGTCCATATTTGAGCCATGCGGCAAAGGGCAACCGGTATTTAGCCCATTCGCTCCCTTCTGCCTGTTCGCCAAATATCTTCTCAGCAAAATCCGACTCTTGAAGAATCTTCAAAAGCTCATCCAAGTCCAGATTGTCAAGGTCAATCATATTCTCCAATCGCTTCTGAAACTCCCGCGACGAAAGAAATGCTGCTGCACCCAACAAAAACACCTCCAGCGAGTCCGCTTCGCCCATCGCCGCAGCAAACTCGCCATATTCCTGCGGATGCTCCTCCATCCACATCTTCAAATCAATCTTTCCATCCTGACTGCCTAAGTTATCTTGCTGATTTTTCATAGTGAAATTTCTAATTCATAAAGTAATAACGCGCAAAGGTCAAAAAAAGATAATAATACTTTGAACGATAACAGCGACAACACATAAGTTCCGACAAGCAGTGCAGTATCTTCAATCCAACCCTCGGACAAGCAACACCCGACCATGAGAACGAGCAACGCTCCCCGCGCAATCCAAAATACATCCAATTTATGTGTCATAGTCGTTTTGAAATAAGCGAATAAATTTTCGTCACAATAATATATGGGATAATTGAGATTAACGAATACATTATCAAAAATAATATCCGGTAATCTGAATGTGTTGTGGATTTATTTAGATTGGGTAAAAGAAAACAGATTGCAACAGATAGGCTGTTAGCTATCCAGACCGACAAACAAAGTCTGATAATACTTTTCCTAAACCACTTAAATGCAATGAATCCACTCAACAAACTACATAATAGGAATATAAACGTATAGTATATGCCCCATTCCATATACAACATACTATAACCTGTTCCTACTGAAACAAAAGCTTCAAAAGCCTCAAATATCCAAAATCGTTTATCGGTCAGTATCATATTTGTTCAAGATAAGCAACAATTCGTGAAAAAGAGGATTTCATCTCGATTGTGAAATCTTCTTTTTTCACTATTCGTTGATACATTCGTTTAATATTTTCGTAATCAGCGTTTTTGGAGAGTTTGGCAGAAGTTAAACCTACCATGCAATGAGTGTCAAGCCCGGAACAATATGGACTATATTGTTCTATTGGCATAGTATTGAATAGCCGGTCTATTGAATCGATACTGTCATATTGAGAGAGAAAATCCAATGCAATAGGAAGTAATGGAGACAGCCCCATATCAAGCCGATTGTAGTCGTCATACTCATTGTCTGAAAGAATAAAGCGGTCTGTTTTGGCAACCTGCATTTTCCATCTTAAATCCGGATTAAATCCTTGCAGCTTTATTCTTTGAAGCAATAAAAGGTTTATAAATGCAGAATGGTTCAGAGTAAAGCCACAGTCATTGCAGATTGTAGTTATCTCTCCATAGTCCACACTGACATACGGAAATATGTTTACCTCAACCCCCCATGAACAATAAGTAAAGAATATTCCATCAGTACGACTGCCGACTTTTCGACTCAACACAAATCGACCTCTGAGAATCTTGAAACCGTTAGCAGCGGCGAATGGCTCCAAGATGGAGAAAATATGCTTTTTAACGTCCTGTATCTTCATAATCACATCCTGTTTATGGTAGTATGAGGCATCAGAACCTTTGATAAATCAATACCTCCGCGGAAATCTACGTCAGTAAGGCTGGCTTCGGAAAAGTCAACATCCTCCAATCGTCCTTTATTAGACACTAAAAATGATAATTTATTTCCATAATAATAGCTGTCGAACTTCGGCCCGCAAAACACGCATCCATAAATCTTTCCGACAAATTTGCACTTTGAAAATGACGCGGCAATGAATGTGGTATTGAAGTCGCAGTTAATAAACGTACAACCAATGAAATCTGCAATTCCGAGACTTCTTAATTTGACATTTTCAAAAGTGCAACCCATATAGACAGTTTTCCACAACAAGACAGAAGTCCGTCCACCCATAGAGAAATGTTGTAACTTACCTCCTTTGCAAACACATTCTATAAATCGACACCCTCTTGCAAGGACATCGGAAAAATCACATCCAAGAAATCGACATCGCTCAAATCTCTTTTTAGTCCACCACACGGCAATGCCACCATTGCAGAATGAGACGCGCTTAAAAATTTGATTGCTATATCGTTTATCGGTCAGTATCATGGTGTTCAAGGAGTTTTCGGGTTGAGTTTATGATGTCTTTCCATGACGCGCCGTCAAGGTCAAAAGACAGGGCGCGGTCATAATCCCAGTCAAGACCTTTGCCATCGGTGGCTTTCCGGGTGGGCAAAATCTCCAAAGTGCGGCTGTCGTGTTTCAGAAGCACGCCTGTGGAGTGTTGGCAAAGCTGTCGCCATGAGCGTTGCTTCATGGCTTTGATCAGTTCTGCGTTTTTCATCTCCACATATTTGCCATGCAGACTTGCATGGAATATTTCCATGAGAGTATTCTCAAATTCTCCGTTACCACAGTCTATGGTGAGGAATTTAATCGGAAGACTCGCAGTGACATTATATACCGTAACAAATATATATTCCTTGTCGGTGCGGTAAATACGACACCTTCCAGTGCCATCCAACTCCGGGCAGCTGTCGTTGTATTTTCGATTGATTTTTCGCCATCGGTATAGAGCCAGAACAATCGCAGCGATGACGAATATTGCGACCGAACCATACGACGGGCCATCATAATATTCAAACACCGTCATATTATTCTCCGGATTGTCTTTCTGATATACCACACCTATGCTGTCGCCAACGGCAAAACCATTGGCATGCATACCACCTTTATATGTTACACCGTTCACTGTAAATTTGTAATGTATTATAGGACCACTGTTGCCTATATAGCCGATATCTGAAATCACAGTCGATGTATGTTCCGGATTTGCCGACAGAGCATTGTATTTGCGATTCTGGAAATATAGGCCCCCAATAAAAAAAGGCACAAGAATCAGCAACATAGCACCGAATGGCAAGTGCCTCTGCCCCCGCCGTCCAAAGAAAAACCGATATATTTTGCTGTCAGATTTCATTCGTCTATATGTCCTTTAACGATACTGAAAAAGATATTAGCATTGTCCGGATATTTTTTGATATAGTCGCAGGTAACTTGACAACTTCGGGCAACATACTCATACGAAGTTTCAGATTTATTCCGATTACAGTACCAATTGTCGTATGTGGGTTTAATGTTGCCATTATTAAAGAAATACACGTCACCACCAAGAATAGGGATATTAGAATTGTAATACTCCTCCGCTATTCTCAGAGCTTCACTCTTGGTATAGGCAATTCCATCCACACCAATTGACTCAAGTGAAATACTCCTTAACTCCATACCTGTTGCCTCCGTTGTCTTAGCTCTAAAACAAAAAGAGGCTATAAATGTGGTAATCATCGTCGGAAGAAATGAAACAATACTCCATATCAATATTATTACCAATGTTAAATCTAAAGTTGAAAAAACTACATGAACGTCAGCAGATACATCGTCAGATACTTCAGTTGCTGCAAGCCAATCTATAACTGATATGATTGCAAAAATGACCGCTAAGGCGACAGCGGAGAACAAATAAGTAGTGAGTCCAAGTTTTAACCAGGCGCAAGACCTATTGCTCTTCCAAGCCACAGCGTGTCCGATTAGATATGTGGTAAGCATTATGATACAAATGGGTAAGACATCAGAATCCAACCTGAATCTATCAATCAATTCCATTAGTCCGACTGTCAAAGCCGTTGACAATATGGCAAATGCCTCATATATCCAAAATCGTTTATCGGTCAGTTTCATTTGAATGGCTTTTTATTAATAATCACATTCAATCCTCATTTTCAAGAGTATCGCATATTTCACGATAAAGACGATTAAAGAATTGGAATCTCGTTTTATCTGAGCATTTGCCCTCAATTACAAGCATACAATCATCGTCATAAAGTATCGAGAAATAATTGAAATCCACAGCCAGCTTATATATTGAAAAATCTTCTCTATCCGGAATATTCCTGAAAAAACCAATAGAGAGTGTAGGTTCGTAATCGGTACAGATATGATTTCAGCGATATTGTCATCGGATGACTGAATATAAATCGGTTCTTCCTGTTTCGGATTGAAAATTCCAAAGCAATAATTGGATAGTCTTTTTATCGGCATAGTTCCAAAAATTTTATCCAATGCAAAGAAATCAATGCCGAGGAATCTCATACTTACCCGGCCATCCTTATATTGGATTGTTAGATCATAATTCATACTCAGGCGTTTTGATGTTTGAACTTCATTATCATAATGGCTGACACCGTGAACACAATCACAGCACCGATAACGGCACAAAGACTCGCCACTGCTATAGTTTCAAGGTCGCTGGATTTATTATTAAACCATAGGAAACCTTGATATTGATTAGCCCATATAGTCGAAAACATCAGATTAGAGCAGCCAATAAATAAAGAAACAATGTCGTTGGAATACCTAAATATCGCATATCCCAATATCAGTTGGAATATTGGCAAAGTCATACAGACGGAGGCTCCCCAACTATAGAATGCTGCACAATACAGAATTTGAATATACGTAGCGACACAAACTATGAAGATTGGAATTATAGCCTTATAATTGCCTTGGTTGCCTTTAACCAACAATGCCAAACTTACAAGTATGGCTAAAAATAACGCGATTCCCAACGATATTTTCATACTGATTTCATCAGCATTGGCTTTGGGAACTGCGTTAAGCATTATTATTGCTTCTATAAGAAGCAATCCGACCATATATAGGTTATTTTGCCACCGCTTCATGGCTGTTGCTTTATTGGAGCCGGTCTAACAGCTTCGTTTGGCATTACGTTTTCAAGCATGTCCCTGACGGTCTGCTGAACTTTGAATTTTAGATATACCGATTCTTGTCGGTTATGGTCGATGGTTTTCAGATACAACGTATTGTTGTCATGCCAGAAGATAGTGCTAAGTCCGGATTCTTCGGCCTGACAATAAGGTCCTTCACCACTGTATTGAAGATTCTTGTATGACTCAAATTCATATATGAAGTTTCCATCGCGACGAAAAAATCTCAAATCCAAAGGCCAGTCACAATCATAGCCGACCTGCGACACATAAATCCCATTAGCATTTACAGCCGTGGGACAAGCCGCGCGACAGATATACTTACCGTTCTCAGAATCAAACCACCATATTGCATCGTCATGCGGCGATTCAGGGATAATGAAACCATATAATTTCAGTTCAGGCAGAAATGTTAGACATCGTTTGTTAAAACCAAAATCCGGGTTATCATAAATACCAATTATTTCTTGTTGCCAAGCAGAATCAAGACGTTCAAATTTAGCTTGCGACTCCTTCAATACCATAGAGACAATATCATTGTCGACAATGGAATCAGCTGGAATGACATTATAGCGCGAACACTCTCTTTCAGCTTTAACATATTCTGTTTCGCTTATTTTCTCCACAGAGAAAACTGTTTGTGCGGGCGCAACAGAAGCATACGCCATCACAATAAGCAATATCCAAAATCGTTTATCGGTCAGCTTCATTACCACCACGGATTTTTATATGTTGCACGGCTGTCGCCGCTTTCGGGTTCGACAATATCAAGGTCTTTCCATTGCATAAAATTATCCCATTCCGGAGACGAGTATTTGGGATTGACAACAATCTCTCCGGCTCCTATATCAAAATCAAAGCGGAATGGCAAACGGTTATCGCCCCACATACAACGCTTGACGACCGCAGGATTCTTATAACTCCGCCATGTGCCTACATAAGAACGGTTCATATATCCGTCGCCGTCCTGATCTATATTGTTAACCTGTATTACTCCGGGAGCATCTTCAGTGACATAGCCATACGCACCCATTACACCCCGAAACTCTCCGCTACCTTTTTGCGTAACATCTTCTTTTAGAGTATAATCCGCGATTATCAAATAGCAATCGGGAGAGTCGATGTCACGCTCATATTTGTGATAGATTTTCTTGATTTTGACTTCACCTGTGAAATCGCAGACATTCTTCTTAACCTTTGTCCGGCCTTTTACGACGTATGTTACCGAATCCGACTTAACAGCATCGGGATAGAAATAGACCTCTATCCGCCTGAAATCATTGCCAAGCACTCCGCTTACAGGTGTATCAATTTTGTCTCTCCAATAAGAGTAAGAGTATGTCTTTAGAAAGTCCGGTTCCAATCGAAGTTTCCCCTCAATGAATAGCTGAGTACAGTCCTCAAATAACTGACCCTCAATTGGTGTCATATAGGTTTCATATAAATCACTATAATCCACTCGGTCAAGGTCGAGCGCATTATTGTCTATCCAATAATATACTGCACCAAGTGCATCACGCTCAATCTTGAGCGGACTTGTGTCAGTCTGCACATAATCTATATGACTTTGCGCCCATAAGTTATTGGAGAGAGCAAAGCCTACACACAAAACCAATATTTTAGAGAGAGTAGCCATATGCAAAGTTACAAAGAATAATCGACATTAGGTGTGACAAATGTCCCAAACGAGTATGAAAATCAGCGCAGTGAAGAGCGCAGAAAATCAGCGCAGAGATTAGCCGTTACATAATCATTCAGCACCGACAGGTCAATCCTCGGCATGAAGTCGTTAAGCCGTGCATATTTCGGGGGTTGTTTCGTCTTATCCTCAGTTGTTCTTGTTGATTAGGTTGACGATGACTTTTACCATTGTGTCCTTTTCCTCAGTGCGGCTTTCTGCTATCATAAGGGTAAGGGCGACGAGGGTGTTGTCGGCAATGCGCTTGGTGCCGTCTTCGTTGTAGAGAATGCCGTTGCCGTTGAGAAACCACAGGAATAGAGTTGCGGCAATGCGCTTGTTGCCGTCGCTGAATGAGTGGTTTTTGGTAACAAGGTACAGGAGCATGGCAGCTTTTTCCTCCACTGAGGGATATAGGTCAACGCCACCGAAGGTCTGGTAAATCTGACCGATGGAGCTTTTGAAGGAATCGTCCTTTTCGTTGCCGAACAGTGTGCTGCCACCGAATTTATCATGCAACTCGCGGATGACTTCCATGGCGTTTTCGTAAGTGGCATGAAACGACTCTTTACCGGTGGTGTCCTCGATCTTCAGTTCCTGATAGTCGTAGCGGTCAAGAGTGTCGAGGGCGTATGTGTAATCGACAACAATATCGAGCAATGAACGGCTGTCCTCCGTAAGCCTTTCCTGATTTTGGATTGTGCGGCCAAGCACTTTCACCAACTGACTAAGCTCGTCATATTTCTGTGCAGCTATCCGCTCGTTTATGGCATAGCCTTGAAGAAGATACTGCTTCAATATCTTATTTGCCCAGATGCGGAATTGAGTACCACGTTTGGATTTAACGCGATAGCCAACAGAGATAATAACATCAAGGCTGTAAACCTGAGTCGGTTTGTACTTCGACAGAGTATTATGCAAAATTTGCATATTACTCTCTTTCTCCAGCTCGCCTTCCTTGAAAACATTAGAGATGTGGCGGGCAATAACTGACTGATCTTTGTCAAAGAGTTCGGCCATCTGCCCTTGGCTCAGCCATACGGTATCATTCTGAACTGTCACATCAATCGACATATTTCCGTCCGGCGCCTGATAGATTACGAGCTGTGAATTATTTGTTTCCATATTCAAAATTACAATTTATATTTTGATTTGTAGCTGTTTCCGAGTAATAATAGTCAAAATACTTCGGATTTTGCGCCATTAGCGATTGCGTCTATCTCGTCGGCGATTTCGTCCGAGGAGAGTTTGATATAGTCCATAAAGGTCTTTTGTGTCTTGTGGCCGCTGACGTGCATCATCTGTACGATGGAGTATTTGTGGGTTAGGTACATGTTGGTGATTCCGCTACGGCGGGCTGTGTGGGTTGTCACGCACTTGTAGCGAGGCATTATCACCTCTCCCTTTTCGTTGTGCTCGACAACGAGCTTGCCGTCCTCCACCAGTTTCTTCTGCTTTTGAGTAAGTTTGGTTACTACCATCTTGGCTAAGTCGGGCACTTTATCGGACAACTCCTTCAGAATCTCCTTTATGTAGCGGTTGAGTATCACGTCAACAACATAAGGGAGATTGTAGTTGTATTTTTCGCATATAGCCTTTAGGTTGGGATTCATTATAGGAATCTTTACCTCGTTGCGGGTTTTCTTCTGAATGAGGCGTATTACCGGTGTTCCTTTGGCTGTAGTGGTGAAACAATCCTTGTCAATGTCGTTGTAATCGCTCACGCGCTGACAGGTGTAGCACCCGACAAGAAATATATCGCGCACCTCTTCCTGCTTGCCTGACAGTGGCATTTCATACAATGCCTGAAGCTCTGCTTCGGTAAGGTAGATTTCGATAGCCTTATCTTTCTCTTCAATTTTCTTTTTTGCGAAATATTGCAGGGCACGGTCATTGTTGTGGATTCCGTCTGCATAAGCGTAGCTGATAATTGCACGGAGATCGACCAGATATTTATTCTGCGCAGTCACCATATAATCTTTCTTCTCCATAAAATTCAGGAATTTGGTGACGAACGCACGGTCTACATCATACCACGTGTAGCGATGCTTTCTGTCAAACAAGTCATATAGTTTCCGAAAGCTATTCCATGCCTTCACAGTGCCTGGCGCGTATCTGTCATGACCATTAAGCCTGGCACCGCTCTTGATTTCGTTGCAAAATCGGTCTATGAAATTCCATATTTTGGCGCGTTCAGCATCGATGCCTTCCTTTATCAGACGTTCCTGCTCTTCCTTTATGCGTTCTTCCTCGCGTTGCCGTTCCTCCTCTTCACGCTTAGCTTTCATTATGGCTTCTGCTTTCTTCGGATTGGCTATAGAGAGGATTTCGGCCTCAACATGCGACTTGTCGAAAGACATGCCTTCGACTTCCGACTTTACTACCAGTTCAATCCTATTGAGCGAGTCGTGTAGATTGAAGTTCGCCCTTTGATGTCGCATCCATTTTTCAGGACACGACAAAGCCTCTTTCCACTCCGCAACATTCACACGTATCTGAGAGGAAAAGAGCGTATCGACTTTGTGTTTCTTGTTCTGCACCCTAAAGAAAAGAGTTGCGATTTCGTTCTTCTCGTCCTGCTTGCGGATGAAGAACCGGGAAAGAGATTTTGCCATAGAATCCAAGGTTCGATTCCCTTATGAATCGGACACTGCAAAGTTAGTGACTTTTCCTGAATAGTCACTACAATAGTCACTATAATTTCTAAAACAGCCGCTATCCGCCTAAATTGAAAATTGTTTAATTCGGCTTAATATCAGTATGTTAGCATATAATTAAATTTAATCCGATTGATAATAATTTAACATTTATATTGCTGGTGGCACCACAAAAGACCGCTAATTCTCAATGAGTTAGCGGTCTTTTATTCAAGTATACCCCTCCGAGTCACCACAAAAGTCACCACGCCCACGCAAACAAGCTGAAATATTGATTGTTATGCGTGTAGCGATAGGTGCATATCTTGGGTCAGCGGATTTTTCCGGTGGGCGGGAGAGAGTATCAAGAGTATAGTGTTATCTTTGCACAATGAAACCAGATCAACTGCTCAGAGCCATCCTACCCGAAGTCCTGATAGACAACTTCGATATTGAACGATATGAAAAAAGTGAGACCCGCTTCGACATATGGCT
>CAJTEX010000041.1 GCA_910575615.1 Bacteroidales bacterium
TTTAAACATACAAAATACAATAAGGAGTGTTAAGTGTAATGAGAAAAAACACACCTAAACACTCCTTGAATTGATAGAACTCATAGATAAAGACACCATAAGAATGGAAATCCTGCCGTATCTGACAACCGCCAAACGAGGCTACACATGCAAGGGAGACCTTTGCGAGGTCATCCAGTGCATATTGTACAAGCTCAAGACAGGCTGCCAATGGCACATGATTCCCACTATGGCGATATTCACCGAAGTAGTCCTCCATTATAAAACAATCTTTGGGAAGTTTCGGCAGTGGTGCAAGGACGGTTCGTGGCAAAAAAGTTGGGAATCGCCGCTTGGACGCAATCGCGACATGATAGACTTCTCCAGTGCCGACCTTGACGGCAGCCATACCGTGGCACGACGCGGAGGAGAGGAAGTAGGTGGAGCAGCGCATAAAGCGGCTCAGACCACCAATGCCATATTTATTACTGACCGCCAGGGCATTCCGGTGGCTATGTCTGAGCCAAAATCCGGCAAGCACCATGATGTTCATGAGATTGGAACGTCGCTTGACCAGATTTTTGGCATGATGGATAACGCAGGAATTTCCATTGACGGCCTTTTCCTCAATGCCGATGCCGGATTTGACTGTCACGATTTCAGAAGAAAATGTGACAGTGCCGGAGTCATTGCTAATGTAGATTTCAACAATCATACCAAAAACGATGAGAAATATCTTTTGGACAGAAAACTCCTGTCTCTCAGATATAGCATTGAGAGGACAAATGCCTGGATGGACTCTTTCCGATCCGTGCTCAATCGTTTCGACAAAACGGTTTCCAGCTGGAAAGGGTGGAATCTCCTGGCATTCCATGTGATATTTCTTAAACACATTAACAGACTCAAAAAGTCAAGATGACTTCAGTATCATCTTTCAAACGACGTTCAACAATCGGAAGTAATCGAGAATACAAAAGCAAGTCTTATCTCTGAAGACGCTGGACCGGCAACCGTAGCTCAAACAATCGAGACTCCTCATGAGAAAACTGAGTCAATTACTCCAATCCAAACAGAAAATCGACCAGTGAGAATGCCTCCGCTGTTCAAAGACGAAGAAAGACCCGATGACGATGATGAATGGGACAACGAGAGCTACGACTACTCTAATGATGAAGGGGAAGATGATGAAGATGATGAACCCATGACTGAAGAGGAATTTGATAATTTCATTGACCGGCAGATGAAAAAAGGCAAAAATTCAAGATGCCTTGATAACGAACTTCTCGCCGGTTAAAATTCACCAATATCAATAAATCTCCTGCTGGAGAAGTCGTTTTCCCCATCGGAGAGGCTTTGGAGAGGGTTTGGAGATGTTTTTGAGGCTCTTTAGGACTTATTGTTCTCCTATTTATCTCCTTATACATTTGCAACCGAATCTTTAGCCCGGATGTGCCGCGTCGGCACGGCGGTTTCCTAAGGATTCGGTTGCATTCATGTTCACAACACCCGTGACTTTCGACAGACTTCCCGAAGCGGTAGTCTATCTCATCGAGCGAGTATCAGCCTTGCAAGATGAGCTACGGGAGCTGCGCAACGCACTTGCTCCCCCATCAACTGACGGTTCTCCTTTCATCACTGCGAAGGAGGCCTGCAAACTACTCGGAGAGTGCAAGAACAATCTCTATGAAAAGGCTCGCGCCGGAATCATCCCGGCATATAAGAATCCCGGCGGCAAAGCATGGCGATTCATCAAAAGCGAGCTTTTGGAATATATGGCATCCGGCAAACCGAAATCTCAGCAAGAGAAGTATGATGAAATGGTTGCCGAGATGAACAAAGGTCTGCGCCCCGGCGGACGAAATCGATTGAGCCGTTAGCCTATGAGCGATGTGTTTACACCTCAGCTCGTGCTCGACACAGCCATTGACCATTGCACCGCAATCACAGGCGGCGGATTTCCCATTAGCCTCTATCCCTCCAAAATACAACGTATCATCAGGGAGGTGAACGACTGCTATGGATTTCCTGTCGATTATGTGGCGGCGGCAATGCTGGTGGCAGTGTCGGTAGCGATAGGCAACACGCATCTTGCGCGAATGAAAGAGGGCTGGTGTATATGGCACTCATCGGAAGACCCGGTGCCAACAAGAGCCATCCGCTGAGTTTTGCAATGCGTCCGTTTGTGGAGCATGACTACGAGCAGAACCGGATTTACGAGAAACAGTATCTGGAATATCAGGATCAACTTGACATGAGCCGGAAGGAACGTGCAGAAAAAGGTATTGAGGTCTGCCCCCGTGAACCTGTCCGCCATCGTTTTCTTGTGTCTGATATTACCCCGGAAGGTCTGAGTCTCGTCCATTCGCAGAATCGCCGTGGTCTATGTCTCTTGTCAGATGAACTCTCGGCATGGGTCAAGAACTTCAACCGTTACAACAACGGCTCTGAGGAACAATTCTGGCTGTCGGTGTTCAGCGCAAAGCCCACCATGTCCGACCGCAAAAGCTCGCGCAGCTCTATCTTCATCAAGCGTCCGTTTATATCGGTAATCGGCACGATGCAGAAACGTATTCTTTCCGAACTCGCCAAAGGTGAACGCTCTGCCAACGGTTTTATTGACCGCATCCTGTTTGTCCTGCTCCGCCACGAAACTTCTACCCGGTGGTCGATGAAGCAACCGACATTCGATGTGGCCGCTGAATGGCAGTGCATTTTATCGAGGCTTATGGAATTGCAATGTACCGTTGATGAAAACAACGACATTGTGCCGGTAAGCATACCGTTTACCGAGGAAGCTATGGTGCGTCTGTTCAAGTGGCAACATGAGCTGTCAGACATCTGCGACCGTGAGCCGAATGAGACTATCGTCGGCATCTATTGCAAACTCCAGATTTATGCCATACGATTCTGTCTGATAATTCAGATGGCGCGCTGGGCGTGCAATGATGCCGGAAAGGATATGATTGACCTCATATCTGTTGAGCGGGCCATTTCTCTCGCCGAATATTTCAAGGAATCAGCTGTTAAGGTTCAGACAATTCTCAAGGAACTGTCGTTAACCGCGCAACAGTTGGCAATAGTCAGCGCACTCCCTTTGGAATTTGAGACCGGAGAAGGCATCGCCATAGCAAAGGCAAATGATATGGTAGAGCGCACCTTTATGGAATTCCTAAAAAACAATCTTGGCAAATTATTCCAGAAGTCCTCGCATGGCAAATATCTTAAACTCTAACTCCATGCAGCTTCCGCAGTTCCGGCAGTTTTGTCAAGCAAACTGCGGAAACTGCAAAAACTGCACCACACAAATCTCATAATTAATGCTATGAATAATCATAGATTCATTCTCCAGCCCTATAAAGGGGTCGGAAGCCGTCACTGTTGCCCTTCGTGCCACAAGAAACGCTGTTTTAGTCGCTACATAGACACCGAGAAACAAATCTCGTTTCCTGATGATGTCGGCAGATGCGACCATGAACAGAGTTGCGGTTACCATCTTACACCAAAGGAATACTTTGAGCGTAATCCGGAGGCTAAGCCATTACACTGCGATTACACTACTCAGTCAGCATGGCGAGCCAAGCCGACCGAGCAGCAAAAGCCAACATCCTTCATCGCGTCAGAGACTGTTGCACAGACTCTGCACGGATATGAGAAGAACAACCTCTATCTTTTCCTCCGCTCCAAGTTCGGAGCCGAGGACGCTCTCCTGCTGATGAAAGATTATCGCGTCGGCACATCGAAGCACTGGCCGGGGTCATGCGTGTTTTGGCAAACCGACATCAATGGCAGCGTCCGCACCGGAAAGGTGATGCTCTACGATGCCGAGACAGGTAGGCGCGTGAAGGAACCGTTCAACCATGTTACATGGGTTCATTCGTTGCTCCGACTGCCCGACTTCACTCTGCGTCAGTGCTTCTTCGGAGAACATCTCTTGCCGATGAACAGAGGCAAGCCTGTTGCCATAGTCGAAAGCGAAAAGACCGCACTTGTGGCAGCTTACTATCTGCCCGAATATGTGTGGCTCGCTTCCGGCGGGAAAAACGGTTGCTTCAATTCTGATGCACTACATGTTCTCCGAGGTCGTCAGGTAATCCTGTATCCCGATATAGGCGCGACCGACCAGTGGCAGCAGAAACTTAGTTTGCTCCACAATCTCGGTATCGAGGCAAGCATCTTCAACTACCTCGAAGAAGTTGCCACTGATAACGAGCGGACAGCAGGACTTGACATTGCAGACTATCTCCTGCAAATCGAACCTGACCAAGCTGTGCTGCAAGCCATGATTAAAAATAATCCGATGTTACAGAAACTCATTGATGACCTGCAACTCACTCTCGTGTCAGTTGAACGGTATAACCCGGATACTGATACTATTCACCAACCCTCAAAAACTGAAAAACAATGACTGCGAAGAAAACTCCGTCAACACCTGCATCCAAGTCAACCGAGTTGACCGATGCACCCGAAACCAAAGTATCAACCCTTAATCCCGATTTTATTATGGAATCAGATAACCCTATCAACTCCACCAATCCTGTTAACAGCGGCAAGACTGTTAACAGCACCACACCTGCCAACGCCGACAATCTGTTTGACAACGCGCAGGCAGCAACCGAAGCAACAGCCGCAACCGACACGACCGAGCCACCTAAGCAACAGCGAATCGGCAAGCAACAGCGCAAATCGGACTTCGCCGAGTTCAAGGCAACCTATCTTGTGCCGTCAAAGCTGTCAAAGCGTCATCCGGTAAACATCGATGACAGCGTATGGGAGAAGCTTGAACGCATCGCCCGCATCCTCGGTGACCGCGACACTACTGTCGGCAGCTATATCAACGCCATCCTGGTCGAGCATTTAACAGTATATGCCGACGACATCGAAATCTGGCGTAAACTATGAAAAATTTCTATCTGACATCTCATAGGTCTAACGACATTCCGACCCATAGACCGTTCGGTAGTCCGACCTTTCCACCTAAGGTACGTTGGTACCTCAGTACCTACTTCAGTACTAAATAACGTTAGTATTAACCCGACAGCAGGGAGCGGTTATCGTCAGCGCACAACTAAGAAACGATAGTGGATTAGTTGGGGATGCAAGGGTATGTTTCGGGAGGTAAAAAATTCCCCAGCCGAAACCCCTCGCATCCCGAAGGACGCTCTCTGTTCCCTGCGGTCACCATCCCCAACCCAACGAATGAGAAAGTTCAATCAGGACGCTCCCGGTGTGAAACTCCGTGGGCGACCAAAGAAAGAATCCAGTGATAAGAGAGACCGAAAAGTCTCCGTGAATTTTACCGATGCGGAGGAGCGTGAGGTGAAAGCCAAAGCTGCGGCTGCCGGTGTCAGCATTGCCGAGCTGCTTAGAATCGCAGCCTTCCGGCTCTCGGTTGTCGGTCGCCTCACCGATTTTGAACGCGAGGCGATACGCGAACTGATGTATCAAGGCAAGAATCTGAACGCTCAAGTCAAGGCGTGTCAGGCTAACGCATGGCCCTCGACAAAGCGAAAAGCCGAGGCTTGTCTCGATGGAATTTTAGCCACACTCGGCAAGTTGAAAACCTCAAATTCCTCATTGTTATGATAGCAAAAATACTCGCAAAAGGAGCCGCAGCCGATATTGTTGGCTACGTTATGCGTGAGTTTCACGACAAGGAACAGTTCACCGACGATACTTGGCGAGTGATAGATTCCGACGGGATTCTCGGCAACGATTACCGCCGAATTGTGGACAGTTTCGACATCGGGGCGAGTCTTAACAAGAGAATCAGCAAGCCCATCGGACATATCGCCGTGAGTTTCGACAGGGTAGATTTGCCCCGTCTCACCGATGAGTTTATGGTTCAGTTGGCTAAAGAATATATGGAATGTATGGGCATCCGGGATACGCAATATCTGATAGTTCGTCATCTCGAAACCGGCTCTCCGCACTTTCATATCGTCTATAATCGCGTCAATCTCCACGGTAAAGCCATCGACGAAAGTAATAATTTCGACAAAAGTCGTGATGCGACTAAGGCTATCAAACTGAAATACGGACTGACTTTTTCGCCGAAAAAGAAACTGTATGAGGATGCAATCGCCGAGATGAAGCCCAAGATTCAGGCGGCGATGTACCGCTGCAAATCGTGGGACGAGTTCCGCCGCCGCCTCGCTCCGGCAGGTATAACAGTCGAATTTTACAACGACCGCGACACAGGCAAACCGCAGGGCATACGCTTCTCAGACGACGATTTTACATTCAACGGCTCGAAGATTGACCGTGCTTTCTCCTACAAGCGTCTTGACAAATTCTTTGCCAAGAACGCTGGGATAAGAGAGACACAGCCTCAGCAATCGGCACCGATTTCTGTAACGACAAAAGTTAAGGAATCGCCTGTGGCAAATGTCGTAGAGAGCATAATCGAAACCGGATGTCAGGCTATCGGAGGATTGTTTCAGGTTGGGCCCGGCTATGACCCCGAGGAACAATCCTTTATCAACAGAATGAAAAAGAAACCCAAAAAGAAGAAAGGAAGATCACTGTAATGGCAGATTTATACTCACTCGTCAAGAAACAAGACGAGAAGATTGACGACCTTCTCAAAACCGCGAAAGAGAATAAGGATATGCTTGTAGGCATAGACACCCGGCTGGTATCAGATCCGGCTCCATCGCAAACAGCATCGCCCGTTTCTTCTGGTCCTCAGAAGATTCTGGTTGAGTTGCCCGACAATGTTGCGACCAACGAAAGCATCGGCAAGCTGCTTGATGAGAAACTACCGTCAGCTTCAACCAATGAGACTGTCAATAATATGCTTGCAGCCCTGCCGGACAGCCTCTCAAATGGAGTAGCCAAAATATTGACCGATAATATCAACGGAAAGGTAAAGGATGCTCTCTACGAAGGCTTCCGTAAGGAGTTTGCCAAGGAGCGTAAGGCCCTCTATGATGTAGTAAGCGACCTGCGTTATAAAGTGCAATCTCTTGTCACAGGTCAGTGGTGGCTCGCCACCCCCCAAATGGGTATATCTCATTTTCTCTGTATTATTCCTCACTTCGATAGGGCTTGGTATATGGTGCTACTATCTCAATCAAGAGAATACCCATCTTCAGAAAGTCGAATGGCTCTACCGTTACGAGCGCATCAGTTACGACGCTGAGGGCATCCGTAACATGATGCTCCGCGAAGAGGCGATGATGGTGGGCAACCGTCAGGAGCAGGACAGCATAAAAGGAATGACTATCCGACTCGAACGCCGCAAACGCGCTGAGCGTACCCACGTCTATTTCCGACCCTCTGACCCTTGGACACCTGAGTCCAACAACCACCTTTGGTAAACTTCAAACTTCCAAATCTCATGCAATCAAATTCTTTCAATCCCATCTCGGCAGGTGCTCAGATGAGTATTAAGGCCTTCTACTATGACTTCTTTATTTTCATGGCAGAGAACTATTCAGTAACTCCCGACCAGCTCACACTTGACTGGAACTGTGTCGGCGCAACCACTCGATACCACGGACAGAACCGGGCCTTCGAGTTCCGTCTATGGGAACGCTCTGACGGACATCTCGGAATCCCCGACATGACCGTCATCGTTTCCGTGTTCTATATCTCCGGACTCGTGACGAACGCTCAGGCAGAAGCCGATGCCGTGTCTTTATGGCTACGCGATGCGGCAAAAACTAACGGATTCCGCCACATCGCCGACGAGAGCCACGGTTCCACGGACGCACCGAATCAGGTGCCCGGATGCAAAATCGCATGTTTAACCCTTTAACTCCCTATCCGACAATGCAAGAAATCAAATCTGCAACCCGCGACGCAATCGTGGACTTCTTCCTCGACGTCTCATGCCAATGAGCGCAAAGCCAAGCTTGCTTGAGCTTTGCCGAATGCAGCCGAGATTGGCTGAAAGCACTTCCGCGCATATATCACAGAAGTATTCGGCAGCGACCCCGATGATGCCACTCTCGACTGGAACTCCGTCGGAGCCTGCATCCACTACTTTGGCGAGGACCGCACCATTCAGTTCCGCCTATGGGAACGCTCCGAAAGCCATCTCGGAATCTCCGATATGACCCTCATAATCATCCGCATCAGTTTCCGAGGCACACAGGAGGTCATCCGCGCTGAGATGACCGCGTAGCATCCGCGAGGCTGGACCGAGCCAACACTTCATCCACTGGCTGAAACAAACAGCCAAGTCGCATGGCTTCCGCCACTTCGCCGACGAAGACTGCCAACCCCTTCCCACCAACCAAGTCCCCGGCTGCTGCATCGCCTGCATCCGCCTATAACCATGCCTTAACTATCCCATAACCCTTTGACCGACGCCCCGACTAGACTCCCCCTCTTGCCGGGGCGTTTTTATACCGAAGTTTAAACTTCTTCCCATTTATTACACAGCATATTTATTATCATCGTATGCGGAATAGGAATTAGTAATACCAGCATTTTGATCAATGGAAACAAATTTTTCTATTTGCTACAGATGACATTAAAGTCTATTGCTGAAACATCTAAAAGAAATTGCTTTACGTTACCCAAAAGTATTAGTATTTCTTCTGAGCATTTTTCCTTACTTAGCCCCGGTTGCACAATAACAACATGAAACTTCAACATTCTAGAATTTAATGCTTGTTCTCGAAACCTTAATACGTTTTCATGTGTGCCTTTTAGAATAGAAGATGCTCTTCCCGACGATTGCTTACTCTCATCTCTTTTAAGTATGCTATCAAAAATACGTCGACTCATAGTGTATTTCCAACGAATGGACTTTACTGCTTGTCCACATACTTGATAAAGATTGTTTATGTCACCCGATGGTTTTCCTCCTAATGCAAATTTAAGATGATATAGAGTAATTTCTATCCCTTCTTCTGATTCATCGAATCCAATTAGATCTGCAATTTCTCCAGCCCCATCATCGTCTATAATCAACTGATGTCTGTCCCATATCTTCTTACTGAACACATATTGAATAGAGTCCTTCTGAAGCTCATGTTGCTTAGACCATTGAGATTCCTTGCTTAAAGTTACCCCAGTCCAATCTTCAATCTGCAAATCATTTTTTGCAAATTTCGGCGTATTTATTGGAGAATCAACCAAATGATTGCCATAGAGAACACTGCCATCGGCATAAAATATAGCCGGGATAAAATGATTGAAAAAATCATCGATCCCTTCGCTCACGTTTCCTCGAACAAAATATACGGGTTTGTCCATCGGTGAAAGCAATTCATAAAAAGCTCCACTCGATTTAAGACTACTCTTTGCACGAATCGTAAACGAATCATTGACTATCGTGAAGAACAGGTATCGTTCATCCGAATTCTCGGCATCAATTGATATTGTGCAATCCTCAAAAGAAACGAAAACGTTTCCATACTGTAATAGGATGGCGCCACCATCATAAACCTCAGGAGCCCAATCAAAATTAACCGGTCTGATATTAGGGTATAGTTTGATTAGTGAACTCTTAAGTGTTCCTTTAAAGATGCTATCTGGGTCAATTGACTCGTTAACCAAAAGAGAACCCATCTCATCACACCACCGTTTAAATTTGAAAAGGTTAGCACGTTCTCTTGACCAGATCTTGCCTTTACGAGAACATCCCAAACTGCACTTATCTCCATCTCGATAACCAATCCCAAAGAAATTATTTTTTACAAGTTTTCCTCTGGTAACATCACTTAAGCCATCTTACACACTACTACCAACAAAAGACTGAAATGAAATGTCTTTTCCATGAGGCAAACGTGCACCTACAGTAGTAAACATTAAGCGCCTAATGTCGTGAAATATGCGAAAGACCTTGTCTCCATCAACTTTAATTGCATTACCGAAAATAGCGTCTAAAAATCTCTCTCCTCTTATTCCCATTGTGGAGTTAAGATAAATCCGCCTATTTCTTGCATCAAAATAAACTACGATTAAGTCCCAGCCAAGGTTTTCCATTTTCCCGACTGTTCCCCAATCAACCATTGAGGTATGTCCCAAGACAACAACCAACATATCCATAGTGGAGGCCCACCTTTTGTATTGGTATTGCTTGATTCCAGGAAGTCCCTTTTCCCAGTTTCCCCAGTTTGTTGTTCTCGAGGTTGTAGAATATACTTCTGCACTAAGAGCCGGTCGAATGTCATCTATAGAGATTTCTTTTGTTAGAGAGCCCTTAAACTCTCGCATGAAATCGTTTATCTTTTGTTCTTCCGATGTCCGGCCATCGCTAATACGTGGTAATAAAAAATTCCAGTCTGCATCCTGCTGGTAAAGTTGATTTAGTTCTTGCGATATGGGTGCATACGCAATGTTCGTCACAAAACTTGCGGCTCCTAAATTTGGAGCAGTTCTGGTAAATCTACCAATGAATTGCAGTGTAATCGGCAGGCTTTGACGCTCATCATGAACAGCAGCTATTTTGAGTTGTGGCAAATCATATCCCTCTCCCAACATATTTACACACACTACGATTTTATGCTCTCTATTGTTAATGCGAGCCATTATCTCGTTTTTCCTTGGAGTCCCACTATGAATTAGGACAGGGCTCAAATCTGTATATTGTTCGTAAATTTTAAAAACTTCCTCTGCCCTTTTATGATCTTTACATCTGGCCATCATGATATGGTCAAATCCATTCTTAAGGTCTTCGCGAAGAATTTTAGTTGCTTCTTCTGCAATAGCCTGGTCCCCGTCATCCTTGTTGTATTTAATAATAGGATGGAACTTTATCGGCTTATAGTATCCCTCTTCCTGAGCTTTTCTGAGTGAATAGTTAAACAGAATCTTACCATCAAGACGTTTTCCGTCATTTCTAAAGGGTGTTGCGGTAAAAAGCAATACTTTTCGACCCAGGAAAAACGAAATAAAATTAGACCATGTATCAGCCTTACTATGATGTGCTTCATCTATAATTAGAAAATCTATCTCTGAGGCCAATTTACGCACTATATTTTCTTCGAGTTTTGCGACTGAAGCCATTGTTGTTACAATGACATTCTGCTCCATGATAGCCTTCCAATCTGAGAATGGCTTAAGGCCCATAATTGCCTTAACTTTAGGTAAATTTGTTTCTATATCAACTACTCCAATATTTTTAAGGATACCAAGAGTCCTATACTTTTTGGCAATCTGGGATCTTAATGCATCTGATGGTACAACTACTAATGTCCTAATGCACTGATGTGCCACCATAAAAGAAAGCATAGTTTCAGTTTTACCCGTACCAGTAGGCATAACAATTATGCCATTCTCGTCTTCACCACATTCCAAATGAGACATTATAGAATGAAGCGCACCTATTTGTGGAGAACGTAAACCGTGTTTCTCATCTGAAAATTCAGTAGCATTCTGTGCCTTATTAAAATGAAAGTGACCATCCCATGACTGAGCAATCCCAGCGGGTGTCATATTTTGAATGTCAGATTCCATTAAATATCAATCCAGGGATACTCAAACATCCATTGAAGAGGTCGGAGGGAGGATTCTTTCACAAAATTACAAAAAAAATTCAATTGACACTAATGTGTTGACGAATAGCAATATTGTTATTAACTTTGTTGTAATAATATGACTGATATTAAGACACCCGAACAGCGTAGCCGGAATATGGCGGCTATCAAATGGAAAGATACGAAGCCGGAGATGATTGTGCGCAAGTATCTTTTCTCCCGTGGTATGCGTTTCCGTGTTCAAGTCAGAAAACTACCGGGGAATCCGGATATTGTTCTGCCGAAATACAAGACCGTCATTTTCGTCAACGGATGCTTTTGGTATGGGCATGAGGGATGCAAGTATTTTCAGTTGCCAAAGTCCAATGTAGAATTCTGGAAAGAGAAGATTGAACGCAATATTGCCAGAGATGTTCGCAACGAAACGGAATTGAAAGCCCTTGGTTGGCGTGTAATCCGAGTATGGGAGTGTGAAATCAAAACTGTTAAAGGGAGAGAGGAGTATCTTAAACAACTGTATAACTGCATTGTCAGGCCGACTCATTCATATTTTATCGAGTCTGAAACTGATGAACTCTCCATGGCTGCCGAACCTGAATCAGAGCACATTTATGGCAAAGACAAGGATTTTTAACTTTGATGTGTCAGTTTTTCGCCCATGCCGTTTATTAACTTTGTCAACAATAGCCAAAGTCCCGAAAAAAATTCGTAACTTTGCAATCCAAACTGCGCTTGCGCTGATAAAGGCCAATCTATGTAAGTAATAACTTATATACATCATATTAAGGAACTTCCTTGTAGCCGCAAAAGGGTTTGGTCGCCCGTCAGCTCTACTTGGAAGTTCCTTTTTGGGCTATGAACTATTCGAGCTGGAACGATATGTTGTGTGATCACTTCTTCAAAAACGAAGACGTGATGGTCTTTTTGTCCATTGATAAGGAAGAGCTTATTTGCCTTGGATTAAAATCCGAAAAAATTCATAGAGAGATCGAATTAATCGAAGCAAACAAAAACGAACAAATCGACCACCGAGCTTACGTGTGGGCTGATTTTATGCGCTTGTTTATGTCAATTAAGACAAAGAAACAATTCCTCACAGAATTCAAACTGAGAATTAGCGAAAGTACTACAATTAAAGATAACTCAAGACCTACAATATTTCCATTCCTATCTCTATTCTTCATCTCTTTAAGTTTTGATTCCGACTTAAGTTCCGCAGCATTTTATCCTAAAGTCAATACCTTTTTGACAACAAATCATATCATAGGTCATGGCGAAAAGATTGGCACCACAGATTTAGCCAATCTAAATCCGTCTCTTGATATGATGTGGTATAATCTTAGTGAATGGGCTTTTTATAACGGGTACTTTTTTGTTCCGAAGTATACACGTACATCGAATCGAAATAAGTACGCCGAACCATTTATCGCAGAACTGCTATTTCCATTTAATCGCCGAGAGCAATTAAAAACAGTCTTTATTAAAAGCGGACTTACTCCAGACGAGAATATATCCGAGGACCGGATTATTCGCATTTTTAATGACAATTACTATATTATCGGTCTTACACGTGCTAAAATGAAGCAATGGGTTTCCGACTATCGAATAGCTTTAATCAATGAGTTCCGTAAAATATACGGTCGATGGGATGGAACAGCACGTGTTGAAAACCGTACTGATTCATCGAGCCAGGTAAGATATGATGGTTCAAACTACGGCTTCTATCTTGGATTCGATCAAGAAAGAGGTGGTAATTTCAAATTTTTTCTTTTACCTTACATTCCAAACTCGGAGAACGCAGAAGAATACTGTTTCGTTAATTCTGGGAATAACAACGAGGCTTATGAGTTTTATATAAAGGCAAATGGATTCGCTTCATCAACATACAGGAAAACAGATAATATTCTTGAAGCACTGCTACACAAGAAGAAGATAGTTTTCGTAGATGAATACGATTCAAAAACAAACCTGATTTTTAATCCTGCTGACCTTTATGTATTTGAGCGTTCATTTAACTCATTAATATCTCGATGCACATTTACAAAAGGAGGAAGCTATTTTATAACAATGATTCGGTAAAAATTACAGAAGTAGTTGAAACTTAAGTTAATATATCGAATTATCAAGCACAAATGAATCGCCAAAGCGTTCATTATAAAAACATTAGACAATATGAACG
>CAJTEX010000042.1 GCA_910575615.1 Bacteroidales bacterium
GTCGATGGCAATCTACTTGTTCTCGTCGAATGCATGAACTCAAAGATATATGTCATATCCTTTATGTCGGGATGCCTTTTAGATACATACCGGTAGAATTGCCTCATGGTACTAAGACGGCTGCTTTTCGATTCCTCCACATTGAGAAACGCAATGATGTCGGACTCTTCTATCTGGGCAAAAGTGGTCTTTCCATTGACATTTAATGATGTCACAAAGTATGAGAGAAGTCTCTGATAATTCTCGACGGTAATAAGCCGGCAACGTTGTCCTATCTTATAGACAAGGAATTCTTTGCAGACAGCTCCTATTTCGCCGGGTAATGGGGGTTCTGCGACACGTTTGGCATGTTTAGGTATGTTACCGGTTTGGAGAAATGCATCTAATATTCTGATACTTCGCTTATACCGTCTTTGTGCGGACGGAGTAAGTGTCGGAAGTGTCTCAAATAGGAACCGCCTCCCAATCTCACAAGTATAAGCCGTTGCTCCGATCTTTTTAAGGTAAGGCAACACATGGAGTATCCATCGGCGCATATGGACTTTTACGCAGCCGGGGGAATAGCCTGATTCATCCATTTGTCTTGAACAATTCCGGATGAGTTCATCGAAAGAGGAAATTGAGGTAGTCTTGGCTGTAAATTTTAGAAGTTTATCATTTTAACACATAAATTATGTCAATAGTTTAATATTATCCAAACATATTATCTTAAAGATAAATTGGTGTGCAATGATATACATGTTCATAGTCAATATTGCTTTGGATAACGTTATACTTTTGATAATAGGGCTTATCAAAAGCTATGGATAAGCCTTATGTAGGGTACGGTCATCAAGTCCAGCCGGGCGAACCCTACCGCCGAGGCTGTCAGCTTACCGAGGCACAGGCCGACGCATTGCTCCGTAAAGACCTCGCCAAGTTCTGCGCCCTTTACTCCCAGTACGGCAAAGACTCAGTTCTTCTCGGCGCACTCGCCTATAACTGCGGTTCCGGAGTAGTCAATAAGTCCACCGTCCTTAAAAAGCTAAAGCGTGGCGACCGCAACATCTTCAAGTCCTACACCTCCCACTGCCGCTACAAAGGCAAATGGCATAAAGGATTATACAATAGAAGATTGACGGAGCTTGCCGCACTTTTCGTCCCATAAAGATAACTCCCGTATAATTCATGTTGATTATACGGGAGTTTTTGTGTGTTATAAATATTAGAAACCGACTTTGGGGCGATTGTTCTGAGATAGTCGTTCATGTCGGCATGAGTTTATTATCTCCTGAACATCAACAGAATCATTGCCTTTCAGAATAGCATTGACCGAATGTTTGCGGGCAATGTTTTCTATTTCTCCACCAGTGAGGTCGAATTGTGAGGCAAGGTTAAGGGCGTCGTGTTCGGAAAGGTCAGGCAGCATTGTCTGCCAAATCTTAGCCCGTGAATCGACAGCGGGTTTGTCGAAACGTATCTTATAAAGGAAGCGACGCTCGAATGCTTTGTCAAGATTGGTGGTCAGATTGGTGGTGGCTATCATAATGCCTTCGAGGGTTTCCATTTCCTGAAGTATTATGTTCTGAATGGAGTTCTCCATCTTGTCAACGGCGCGTGCAGCCCCCTCCATTCTGACACCCAACACAGCGTCAGCCTCATTGAAAAGCAGTATCGGTGCGAGTTTTGAGTTCTTGCAGATATTACGGTAACGGTCAAAAAGAGCCTTGATGTTTTTCTCGCTTTCGCCTACCCAGCAACTCTTAATCTTATCAACATCGACGCGCATGATGTCACGACCGGTCTGCCGTGCAAGCTGATAGACAGTCTCGGTCTTACCTGTGCCGGGAGCGCCATAGAAGATACAGCAGAATCCGGGTCTCATGCCTGCTGTGCGGAGACGGGTCTGCACTGCGTTGAACCGGCTTTCTGAAAGTATGGAAGACAGTTCCATTATCTGGTCGCATTCAGAAGCGTTGTATATAAGATTCTTTTCTGCAAGAGTATCTGCCTTTATAAGCCCTTTGACCGATTTGCCTACATCGTTGATATTAAGCTCACAAAGGAGTTCCTCTTTAGCTTTATCGGTCAGTTTGAAGGCATCAGCACGGGCCATGCCGTCTTCATTGACATTCTCGATAAGCTCTTTTTCAAAGAGTTCTGATTCACGGGTGCGAAATTCCCGTTTTACCCAACTCGGAATTTCATTATCATCGAATAGGTCGTCAATATCATGGAACCCGATATTGTCATCGTTATTTTCCACAAATAAATGGGCCATAAAGACAAATAGCAGGGTATCTTCATCACCAAAACCACAGCGATGCAACTCCGTGGCAAACTTAGTATCCTTGATTTCCTCAAGCATATCCATTGTCTGCTCCTTCAAGGAATCGTGGGTCAGTTCATCATCATCTTTCTCGTTCATCAGCTTGTCGAATCTATCGAAGAAAGTCTGAGTATCAGCCACCGGTTCTTCTTCATGAATGTATGGCTGATTCTTGCGCAAGGATTTCAGAACGGC
The DNA here is from genome assembly GCA_910575615.1 of Bacteroidales bacterium. Lineage (GTDB taxonomy): Bacteria > Bacteroidota > Bacteroidia > Bacteroidales > Muribaculaceae > UBA7173. Next base: position 2,504 of record CAJTEX010000042.1, read on the forward strand.
TCCGGGAACACGATAGCTTAACGATTTGCGACACCGCGACGCACGAAGATAATGCTTGGATTCAAGAATATCTATGTCGTCGGAAAGTCGCAGTATCTTGGTAGTACGACAACCGGCATACTTGGCAATTTCCGAGATCATAATGCGGCTATCCTCGCCTCTGTCAACAAACATGGCGAGCAAAACCACCTGCATGGCAGTCAGTTTCAATTTGCGGACTGCATATTTTATATTATTGCTGTCCGGTAAAACTTTGACATGATAGGAAATGGACTATTTTTATCTCATACAGCATGAAACAGACTCGTATAGATGTCTTTTAAGGGCTTTTTGATGCTTAATGCTACCAATTTCACATCGCCTCAAATGACAAGCCCTTTTTCGTAAAACAGGTGTAACTTATTATATTTGTAGAGAATATATGATTTTGTCTTTTTTTACCGGACAGCAATAATTTTATATGAGTCGAGGCTTTATCCAAAAATTCCCTGTCGAGATTAGAATCTTCGGCAAGTTCAACGATATACTCAAACGCCTCCAGAACGCTTTTGGGTTTAGCATTCTTTGCATCATTCTTCTGTTTTGATGTGTCAGCGGTTTTTGCTTTATGAAGGTCTAATTCTCTCATTGCTTAATATTTCTTTGATTTACGGTACAAAATTACACTCCACTTGTATCAAAAGCCGATTCAGCATGTGAAAAATCACAATGCTCCTGAGAATTTTTTGACTGGGTTGCCACGTTCAATGTTATCGTGTTTGCTCCATTGGCGTGACCGGGAATCGGCGAGAGTTTTTTCGTTTATCTCACGGAGCTTCACCAGCAGTCGTTCTCTTGCAAGAGACTTGTTCTGCGATTGGGAACGTTCGTCAGAACATTTAACCGAAAGACCGGTAGGTTTGTAAATTGCTCGCACTGCTGTTTCTACTTTGTTGACGTTCTGCCCACCTTTTCCTCCTGACCGACAGGTTTCATAAGTGATGTCAGATTCATCAATCTGCGGTAACGACACTTCATCAAAGAAGTTGACGCCGACAAACCAGTTACTACGCTTATGCCCCGGACGATATGGGTTCTTGGTTGAACGCCATAACACCGTTCCTTGCCACGCTTCAACTATAGACGATGAAATCATTTCTCCTGTGGCGAATGTCATTGACATAAAGCATCCCTCCTCCTGATTGTGAGGTTCGCTATCAGTAAGTTGTAGTGTAGGGATTGCTTTGAACAATTCACGAGCCACGAGTGTGACGGCTCTGGCACATTCCACCGGACCCCGTCCGGCTGTAATCTGTATATAGTGTTTCATTCTCCGTTGTCTTTGATGTTGAGTTTAGGTTTTATCATAGCAATGACTTCAACCGTCGGGCGGATAAGTTCAAGTATCTCATCGGTGGGTTTGTATGCCATCGGTGATTCGTCAAGAGTACCGGCGCAGACTGATGATGAGTAGATGCCTGTCATTGAATTTTCAAATTCAGTCAGTGATATTTGCTTTTTGGCTTGAGCCCGGCTCATAATACGTCCGGCGCCATGAGGAGCGGTATTGAACCACTGTTTGTTACCTTTTCCTATACAGATAGCAATGCCGTCACGCATATTAAATGGGATTGCCACTTTACAACTCTCGGAAGCGTCGATTGCTCCTTTTCGCAACATTGGCACGTCATCTGTTATGGATATATAATTGTGGGTAGTGAAGATGGATTCAACGCACTTTGCCTTACACAGCTTTTTGATAATGGCGAAAATACGGTCACGAATTATCTGATGGTTATACAGAGCGTATGCCTGGGCTATAATCATATCCGAGAGATAACCGCGTAGAGCATCGCCCCAAAGATAGCCTATGTATTTGGCGCGTTTGGGATTCTGCGCAATATTTCGCCAGTGATTGGCAACCTTGACTCCGAGATTTCGAGATCCACAGTGAATTGTCAGCCATCCGTCACCTGATTCGGTGTCTTCACCATATTCTATAAAATGATTGCCGCCACCGAGTGTTCCAAGACTTTTATAGAAAATGCCTTCCTGAAGTTTTATGCGACGGCAGAAGTCGGTGATGAAACGTGCATCTATGCGAGGAGCATCATTGACAAGGTCAGGAGCAGCGGAGCGGGCCTTCTGATACTGTGAGTTCAGAAAGCGGAACAATTCTTTTTCATTGAGTGAGTTCTTTGCGCAAATCTCCTTACCCGTCGGGATAGCCTCGCGGATACGATGGTCGAGCAACGGAAAGTCATTGGGGTTGACAGCAAATGAAAGTCGGTGCATGGAAATTGTGCAACCGATGTCAACGCCGATATGATCGGGATTGACATACGTTCCGATTGGATAGGCAGTGCCTACATTGCATAAACTCCCGGCGTGAACATCGGGCATCTGCACTATAGGCACGCCCTCCATTGCCGGGTGGTTGCAGAGTTCAGTTATCCAGTCAAGTGCTGACTGCTCTATATTATCGGTGAAAATTTCAGCCGATGTTGTTTGTCCGTTTATAATCATGCTGCAAAGTTGAGATGTCTGTGCGCAATTGATTTGCGCACTATTGGGAAAATTGCTATTTTTGTAAAAAATATCTGATTATGCCTATCAATCGCGCCACTCTCATACGAATATCCACTATTGACAAGTGTCTCCAGAACCATTATCGCCGCTGGACTATCAACGACCTGATAGATGCCTGCACTGATGCGTTGGCAGAATTTGAAGGGCGTAGCAATCCTGTGAGCCGCCGCACGTTTCAGAACGACCTTGCTCTGATGCGCAGCGACCGCTTGGGCTATAATGCCCCGATAGTTGTCAGGGAAAATAAATATTATGAATATGAAGACCCTGATTTCAGCATTACGCATCTTCCGCTGAATGATGAAGATCTTGATGCTCTAAACTCGGCTTTGGACATATTGCGACAGTTGCAGGGCTTTCCGCAGTTGGCATCTTCAATTGACACCATAAGCAAACTCAACGAGCAGATTTCGCGGCATACTGGCACGTCGGTTCCGGCTATGGATATGGAGCATGTTGCAGGGTATAAGGGAGCAAGATTTATAGGCGACATATATGACGCTGTGCGCAAACAGCAGACTATCATTATTGAATACCAGTCGTTCAAGGCTCGACAATCCGAGGCTTTGGTGGTGTATCCATATTTATTGAAGGAGTATCGCAACCGATGGTTTCTAATCGGTGAGAAAGCCTCCAATCGCGTACCTCAGGTCAATATCTTTGCTCTCGACCGCATACAGTCGGTTGCGATTGACAAAGAACATCCGTTTAGGAAATGTGTTGATTTTGACCCGGAACATTTCTTTGATGACACAATCGGAGTGACCAAGGGAATCCATGATAAAGCTCGGCGTGTAGTTATTAAAATTGACCGCCAGCAGGCGCCCTACGTTGAATCCAAACCGTTCCACAAATCACAGAAGGTGGAGCAACGTTTCCGCGACGGCTCAATCCAGTTGTCGCTAAAGGTGGTCATAAACAACGAACTGGAGCGTCTCATCCTCGGCTACGGTGGCCATGCCGAAGTAATAGCCCCGCCGGAGTTCCGTGCCCGCATCGCCGAAAGCGTCAGAATAGCCGCAGCGAGATATAAAGATTAGTCCGGCGAGAAAAAAGCGAGCAAATCCCAATCATCGGGAGAGACCGAAAGGACATGATCATAGGCGATTAGCCTGACAATTCCCAGTTTCTTGTCATCTTCTGTCTGTTCTGTTCTCTGATATTTGGGTTCTATTTCAACATTGCCATTGCCCTCCTTCACTCCCCATAGGCCGTTGTCGGCCTGGAAAAGAGTCAGAGGTTTGGGCCGATAAAATTCGGACCAATCTCGGGCTTCGGCTTATATTTGCCCGGTTGATGTCGTTTGCGTTTAGGCATTTTTCACTATGATTATGTTAGGGGTACTGAGGATGGTGTAATCTGCGTTCATAATCGCGCCGTTGGAGAATATGACGCCGTTTTGTTCCTTGATTCCGTGTTGGGCATGGATATGACCGAATAGGTGGGCTTTGAGACTTAATGTTGAGATTTTAGAGAGGATCTCTTCGGAGCCGTAATTGATGCCGTCGTCATAGTCGAGTATGCCGTAGGCCGGAGAATGAGTAATCAAGACATCTGTATCGTCTGGAATGTTGGCGTAGTTACGGCTCTGGCGGTCAGTTATGCAGTCACCCATAAACATCGGAACACCGTAAAACTTCACCCCTTCAATCTCAACGCCTGAATTACACAGATAGTGTACGTTACTGTCCAGTCCGTCAATATTGGCACCATAAAGGCAATCGTCATGGTTGCCGCAGATAAAGATTTTATGGCGGTATGGTAAGTCACAAAACCAATTGAGGAAATCAAGAGCTTCCTGTTCGGATCCGACCATGCAGAAGTCGCCGGAATGTACCACCACATCGGCCTCTGGTAAAACCCGGAGCCGATAGTGGCAGTTGTGGGTGTCGGAAAGATGAAGTATTTTCATTGTTGCTTTTTGGGGCAAAGTTACGATTAACATGTCTCATTCCTTGCTACATGAAGTGTTTTTTAGCTGTACCGTAAAATGCGTCACCTTGGATGTAATTTTGCGTTCAAGGAAGAATGTCGTATTTCTTTTTTAATGCGCAAAATGGTTGCGCAGCGGTATTCTACCTTTGCATCGAAATATTAAAAACAATAGAATATGAAGAAGATAGAAGGATATGACGTAAAGATATTTACGGACAATATCGAGGAGAACGCCTTGGAACAAATTAAGGAACTGCTTTCGATTGACGTATTTTCCGACAAAAAGATACGCATCATGCCTGACGTACACGCCGGGGCTGGTTGTGTAATAGGTTTCACCGGCGACCTCGGCGACAAGGTCATTCCCAATATCGTAGGCGTTGACATCGGTTGCGGTATGCGCATCCTCAATCTCGGCAAACTCTCCGAGATAGACTTTCACGCATTCCACGAGCATATCCGTGGCAATGTGCCTTCCGGTATGATTGTGCGCGAAGACCGTTTCGGATTCAAGCCCATTGTCGGTGAGGAAATGGGAATCTACCGTGAGGCAAAGCAACTTGTGACCGAACTTTACTGCTACCGTGAGATAAAAGACTCCGGTCGTATCAACAAGGCAATCGGGTCGCTCGGCGGTGGCAACCATTTCATCGAGCTTGACAAGGATGATGAGGGCAATGTTTACCTTGTGATTCATACCGGTTCTCGCAACCTCGGCAAGCAGGTTGCCGATATATATCAGGCAAAAGCCGTGAAGCACCTTACAGATGGCGCAGACGAGTTTGAAGAAACAATCAAACGCACCATTGAGGAATACAAGGCAGCAGGTCGTCGGTCTGAATTGCAGAGCGTCATAAAGAAGATGCGCAAGGAACATCAGGATGCAGAGCCAAATCTCCCCGCCGATCTATGCTATGTAGAGGGAGAAGGGCGTGAGCACTACCTCCATGATATGCGTCTTTGTCAGCGTTGGGCTGTGCTCAACCGTAAACTTATATCGCTTTTGCTTTTGCGGTTCTTCACAGGTGTGGAGGTAAAGGAGGAATTTGAATCCGTCCACAATTACATCAGCGATGAGAATATTATCCGCAAAGGTTCTATATCGGCCGCCGGAGGGGAGCGTTGTATTATTCCTCTGAATATGCGCGACGGTTCGTTGCTCTGCACCGGAAAGGGTAATCCGGACTGGAACTACTCAGCACCTCACGGGGCTGGACGAGTTTTGAGCCGAACTCAGGCCTACGAGATAATCACAATGGAGGACTTCGAGGCATCCATGCAGGGCATCTATTCGGAGTCCGTCAACGACTTCACTCGCGACGAGTCACCGATGGTCTATAAACCGGCAGAGGAAATCATTGCCAACATCGGTGAAACAGTCAACATCGACACAATCATTCGTCCAATCTTTAATTTCAAGGCATCAAAATGAGTATAAAGTCCATAGCGAACATAATAAATGATACCTTAAACGAATATGAATCACCAGAAGAGGTGGATGAAATATTCTGTATTGGCAATTTCGCCCATTCTGAAAGCCGCAAATGTGACGACCTTATGGTTGAGGCTGCAACCATATTAGAAGAATATGGTTGGCAAAATGATTTTACCCTATATTATTATGAGGACAGGATTCAAGTGAGGCTTTATCTCCGCATGGCATACGTTGCAAGTTGTTACCTTGATGGGACATGGAGTGAAATAAAGGAGCGAATCCCCTACATTATTCCTTTGTTGTTAGCCGCAACCGAACTTCGTAAGGAGAAAAATCTCGGCATGATTTGGATTGACCGACAAGTAACAAAATTAGACTGGTCAAAGCCAAAAGGTTCTATGAATGTCTAAATATAAAATCTATGGACAATATGAAATCAATACAATCTCCCGATGGAGTCGCACTCATGATGGAAAATCTTTGGCTCCGCCATAAAGCCGGGATGAAGCAGCGCCCATGCAATGTCTTTATGGAAGAATTGCCCCCACCGACAGAAGAAGAGTTGGCGGAAGCTCGTAGAAAGACACTGGAGAATGACCGTCCTGATGATGACCCCGAAGAACTCTATGGCGCATGGATTTAATAGCGATGAATAATGCGGAGCGTGTAAAATGGATGCTAAAGCGCCATGCGTTCCTTAATGACATTGTCAAGTCATATTCTTCTTTAGATGATTTCGCAAAGGATAAAGAAGAATGGTTCGCCTTATTGGGAACAGATTTAACCCGTGAAAATGATTATGTTTATCTTTACATGTGGCTGGACTTTGGAGAATATGAAATGTATTTTGTGATTCCCAATACAGATGGTCATCTTACAATCAGCGAAGTAATACTTTGGCAGGATGATACGTGCGCAAATACCTATTTGAATATCTTCAGTTTACATGGAGCTGATGATGATGAGATATTGACTTCAATCCATAATTATGGTGAAGATTATGATAGTTGATTCTATATTGGGATATTTGAGAAATGCTGTCTCGATATTTGAGACAATGACAGCTTAACTTTGCAACCGATAACATAAAAGAAATAGTATGAAACTCGCAGAAGCATTGAGCCGCAGGTCGGCTCTTATCGAGAAATCACAGCAACTCCGCTCTCGTCTAAAGGATTGTATCAAAATTCAAGAGGGCGATGAGCCGACGGAAGATGTCGACGAGGTAATCGCGGAATTGGACAAAACACTCGATGAACTCCGACATCTCATCTATCGTATCAATATGACCAACACAAACGCTGTCATAGATGATCGTAATCTAACCTCGCTACTTGCCGAGCGCGATACGTTGTCCATACGTACAAAGACGTTGTATGACGGTCTTAAACATCTGACCAAAAGAGAGGAGCGCTATGGCAGAATGGAAGTAAAATACGTGCGGATGGTAAACGCCACGGAATTTCGCAAAATTCATGATCAAAGTGCTGCACGCTTAAGAGAACTTGACCTCAAAATTCAAGCCCTTGGATGGTCAACAGAATTGATTTAGAATTGTAAAGATAAATATAATCCAGCCAACAGGAGTGAATGATTTGGCGGCGATGCTTTTCGCTGATTTTATCAGCATCGAAATGTCATGACCCTTTGAGCTGACGGGACGCCTGCACAGTACTCGGTTCAGCAAAGTGCATATGGGCATGGTGCACCGGATTCGTAAGAGCCGCATAGAGCAATACCACGCATCGGTCAACTCTGTTTACTCCCCTTGGCTGGATTTTTCATTTTATTTATGTGTGTATCGCAAAATGATACAGGTTTTTATTATCTTTGCGGTGTAAAACTCAAACAGATATGAACCAACTACAAAAATACACTTGGCTGATTGATACAATCCGCCGTGCAGGGAAGATTTCTCACAAGGATCTTTCCGACCGTTGGGAGCGTTGCAAGGATTTGAGCGACTGCAAGCCGCTTCATCGCGCCACATTCAACCGCTGGCGTGATGCAATCTATGAGCAGTTCGGAATAATGATTGACTGTCAGAAGGTTGGCGGTTATCTTTATTATATCTCCAATCCGGAGGATATTGACGAGGACAAGCTCAAAAAGTGGATGCTTGATTCATTTGCCGTTGGCAACGTCATCGGAGAGAATCTCTCTTTGAAAGGCCGCATATTGGTTGACGAAATCCCTTCAGGCCGCGACCATCTGACCACAATCCTTGATGCGATGAAGGAGAACCGTGTCGTGAATATCACATATCGCCCTTTCAAGAAGGAATGTAACTATACATTCCCCATTGAGCCGTATTGTGTGAAACTGTTTGATAACCGTTGGTATGTACTCGGTCACAACAATCGTGACGAGATAAAGATTTACGGTCTTGACCGTCTGGAGAACGTAGAACCAACAGAAACTCTCTTCAAGTTGCCAAAAGATTTTGATGCGACAGAATATTTCGCAACCAAATTTGGCGTAGTTATCGGATACGATGTCAAGCCGGAGAGAATAGTTATTCGTGCCAACGAAGACCATAAACATTATCTGAAATCACTTCCACTTCATCATAGCCAGCGACTGATTGAAGACTATGGCGAGTACGCCGACTTTGAACTCTACCTTTCGCCGACGTATGACTTCATAATGAAGTTGCTCCATGTCGGCGCGATGATAGAGGTCGTTAGTCCGGCTTCTTTACGCAGATCAATGAAAGGCTGGATTTCAGAGATGTATGAACTGTATAAGAATGACTGACAATGCAAGACTTTGTAGCAATAGACTTTGAAACAGCCAATGGCCGACGCTCCAGCGTGTGTAGTGTCGGCATTGTAATAGTTCGTGGCGGTGTGATTGTTGACAGATTCTATAGTCTGATTCAGCCTTCTCCAAATTATTATACATATTGGACTACTGAGGTCCACGGACTCACCCGTCGGGATACTGACGGACAACCGACATTCCCGGAAGTGTGGGCGCAGGTGGCAGACAAAATAAAAGGTCTTCCGCTTGTAGCACACAACCGTCCCTTTGATGAGAGTTGCCTGAAGGCGGTATTCGAGGAATATGATATGGAATATCCCGGTTACGAATTTCATTGCACCCTTGCCGCCTCCCGTCGCTGTCTTGACATACCGAGCCATCAGCTCCATTTGTCGGCAGCCGCCTGTGGTTATGACATGGAAAACCACCATCATGCGCTTTGTGATGCCGAAGCTTGTGCAGCTATAGCTTTAAAAATACTTTAACGTAATTATATACAATCCAAACCCAACGGAAGCACTGAATTATAGGCAAAAGTAATAGTTATTGTAATAAAAATAATCTAAAAGATTGTATCTCAGATGTTTGGATAAGTGCTGAATTTTTCGTAACTTTATGTAAAATTTAGTGCTTTATGAGTGCAAATTACAATCTCTTTTACTTTTTCATTTAGTAGATGACAAAATTTAAATTTATGCTGTTAAACATCTAATTTTCAAGTGATTAAATTTGCAAAAGTCCCTGGAATTTAGTAATTTAAAGGAAAAGTTTGGTCGCTTTTT
>CAJTEX010000043.1 GCA_910575615.1 Bacteroidales bacterium
GAGAGCAGCTCTGTCGCCTTTGACCTGACAAGTGCCACATACCAGTCAAGCATTGACATTTGTTTCTCGGATTCAAGAGTCCTGAAGTTCGGTGACTGGACAGCACCGAGCATCACGCATGTATGTTTACTCAGACTTATTGCCCCGATCGACATTATCTCAAGACCGCGTTTCACACGTTGTGCCACCCCAGACCAGAAACGGCCTATGCCATACGTCAGTCTGCCTGCTTTTGAAATGAACGACGGATCGATTGCCACTGCCATGTCATCGGCCGGTCCAAAATAATCCTGCGCCATACCTATGTTGACTTTCATCCAGTCTACGGATGTCTTGAAATTGGAGGCAAAGGTCTTGGCTGTACGACCGCCATAGCGCGACAGCCGGGTAAAATTGACTTTGCCCGGAATCAACGCTACAGTGCGTATTGTTAAAATCAGCCAGTTGAGGAACCTTTTGCTCATCTTGGTTGTAGTATTTTCAAATACCGACTTACACCGAAAGGTGAAGTCTTTGAGAATCGCCAATACGTTCATACGCTAAGATTTTTATAATGAACGCTTTGGCGATTCAGTTGTATTTGACAATTCGATATATTAACTTAAGTTTCAACTACTTCGGTAATTTTTACCGAATCATTGAAACTTCATTTTTTTGCGAATTATGCGTCATAAGGCGCAATTATTGAAATGTGTGTCCGCAGCTAATCGCGATGGAGAAGGTTATATCGGTTAGAACACAAAAAACGACTGTCGGGAAGCTTGGTAAGGACTTTCCGACAGTCGTTATATCTCAGCAGTCTATATTTGTAGACTAACTTATGTCAGTTGAGGGACTGAAACAAACCGATCGGACAGTTCTGCAATATGATGTGCCAGTTGATGACGGCATAAGCACATACGCATTGCGTTCAAAGCCTTTTAAGCTCTGAATTCCTTTGCTGGTTAGTATGTTACAATGCTGTCTTGCCATTTGTTTCAGATTTTGTGGGCGCAAAGTTAATACTTTTTTCACAAATCCGCCAAATATTTTATGAATTACTTTATTAGTTTATTATATCGGACTTTTGTACTTGGTGATGTCCATAGATAGACTTAACCGCCAAATAAGTATAATTTATCATACTTTTATTTGACTAAATCAAAAATTATTCTTATTTTTGCGCAAAAGTTTATTATGTCAGACTATGAAACTAAAAGATATAATGAAAGAGCGACGAGAAATCCTTTCTCTGACCCAACAGGACCTTGCGGAGATGGCTCAAGTCGGGCTTGCCACGATCAAGGACATTGAGCGTGGCAAGGGTAATCCCGCGCTCAACACCGTAAAGAAGATTCTTGATGTACTCGGCATTGAGATTGAATATCGCATAAGGCAGACAGTATGAAACAGCTTGAAGTTTATTTCAATGATATAAAGGCCGGAATTCTTTCCGAGCAGAATCCCGGAACCGGGTATTCTTTCCAATATGATGAGGAATATCTCAAATCTGCCATGCCACCAATATCGGCAACTTTACCAAAGAAAGTCACAGCATATAGTTCTGAACATCTATTCCCATTTTTCTCAAATATGCTTCCTGAGGGAGCCAACCGTCGCGTTATATGCCGCGTCCTGAAGATTGACGAAAATGACTTTTTCGGACTACTTGAAACAATGGCCGACAGAGATTTCATAGGAGCTGTAAATGTAAGGAGGATAAAAAATGATTGAAATTAGAAACTGCCCGTCTTCTCTCATAGAGGGATTCGATACATACAGCCCCAAGGCCGCTAAATCTCTTTTCGGAAGGATTAAAGTGAATCCTATACTCGACTTTGACATTGACGAGTTCAGAAATGTCGGTGAGATTGCAGATGCCATGCACCGCATCTCGGTGTCCGGTGTGCAGGAAAAATTTCCAACTATAATCAATGGTGGCGGAATAAGTATAGCAGGCGATAATGATCGTTCTACTCATATATTGAAACCTGCCCCTTGGGATAATACTCTCCGAGACCGCAAACAGATTCCTGCCAATGAACACCTTACCATGCAGATTGCCTCGCAGGTTTACGGAATACAGACTGCTATTAATGGGCTATGCTTTACGCCAAAAGGACAGCCGGTATATATCACGCGCCGGTTCGATGTTCTTGCCGATGGCTCAAAGTTACCGATGGAAGATTTTGCCTCGTTAGTTGGGCGGAATGAGCAGACCACTGGAACGCAATTCAAATATAACGGATGCTATGAAGATATAGCTAAAGCGATAAGGGCAAATGTCGCCGCATGGATGGTCGACATGGAGAGGTTCTTTGAACTTGTGGTGTTCAATTATATCTATGCCAACGGAGACGCTCATCTAAAGAATTTCTCTCTTATTCTTGATGGTCAGGATTACCGCTTAGCTCCTGCTTACGACCTGCTCAATACAAGCCTTCATGTGAATGGCGATGATCTCGGTCTTGACGGGGGACTGTCGCCTGATATTGAAAAGAGCGATGCTTACGACAGGACAGGTCATCCTTGCCGCCTCGATTTTGAGAGATTCGGCATAAAGATTGGTCTTGTAAAAAAGCGTATTGATAGAATTCTCGACAAGTACATCGTACTCCCAAAAGAAGCTAAGCTACTTATTGACAAAAGTTTTCTTTCAGAAAAGATGAAACGCAACTACGTCCGCATCGTAAACGAACGGATAAGCCGCTTTAACAGAATATCCGAATAATATCACCTAATAAAACCGTAATGAAATGTCTAAAGCTAAATTGAAGAAACTGTTATCGACTCTTTCAAAAGAACAGGTTGTTGATATCATGCTCCAGTTATACGACGCAAGCAAGGAAGCCAATGCTTGGCTTGAGTTCTATCTTGCACCCAATAGCGATGCAGAACTTGAAAAGTACAAAAAAGCAATCCGCAGCCAATTCTACGGACGGAATGATTGGCCTAAAGATCCAAGTTTCAGAGAATGCAATAAACTGATAACCGCGTTCAAGAAACTTATACCAGATCCTCATGCTATTGCAGATCTGATGCTCTATTACGTAGAACAAGGATGTAGCCTGACTGCTCAATATGGCGATTACGACGAACCTTTTTACACCGCTCTTGAAAACAATTTCAACAAAGCAGTCAAATTCATATCTTCCAATGGATTGATGTCAGATTACAGACTCCGTATGCAACGCATGATTAAATCAGTGGAATGTTGTGGCTATGGCTTTCCCGATACATTATGGGATATCTACTACGAATACGCTGAAGACTGATTGAATTCTTTTTAAGCATGGATTCTTAAATTTAGCTGAACAAGAGTTACACTTTTTCGACCGAATCAACAAACCTCCATAACACTTTTTCCAACGAATAAGCGAAGGATTGCCACACTTTTTCAAACGAAACGATGATGACCCTGTAACCTATCTCTTGCACATCTTAGTTAAAATCGCTAACTTTGAGGATACAAAAACGCAGGCCTGAGAAGATCAAAATTAGCGAGTTATAGAAGGTATAACGAGGCGATTTCGGGGCTTTGTACCCGAAAATCTGCAATCCGTTGAGCGACAAGATGTCCTACGCACTGCATCGGAAAGCAATCGGCTAATTATCAATGATTTATATTGATAGCAATTGACTGTTACTGAGCGATAAAACTTAACTCTTACAAGAACGCCTAATGCTGATAACTGTCAGTGTTAGGCGTTTTTATGCACTATTTTGTACGGATTCTGTACGACAGCGACTCGTTTCACCCCAAGCGTCAGCAAGGTGGTGGAGGTTTGCGGACGTAGACGGACGTCAACGGACGCGCACGAACAAACTAAGGCGAAATAAACACCAAAGAAATGAGTAGCAACATTAAAATTGAAAGAATCTGTGAGTGGTGTGGCAACCGTTTTATGGCTCAGACAACGGTTACACGTTTCTGCTCGAAGCTATGCGCGGAACATTCCTACAAAGAGCGCATGAGACAAAAGAAGATGGCACTCTCCAATCAGGAAACAAGCCAGTGTAAACCCGACCGAAAAGCTCGTGATAAGGATTTCATGACTCCAACTGAAACAGCCCAATATCTCGGAGTGTGCCGGACATACATCTATGATAGCATCAACCGGGGTAAGATCAAGGTGACGAGAATCGGAAGGAAGACTCTCATCAGCAAAGCCGATATTCAGGCGATGTTTAATTTTCTTACTCCGAAAGAAACGGAGTTGTCAGAGTCCGCTGAGAAGAAGTCCAAATCAATCTCTGATTTCTATACCCGTGCAGAAATACGAGAGAAATTCGGAGTGAAGGATTCCTGGATATATAAGGTCGTTGCCGAGAACAATGTGCCTAAGACCATTCTTCGCGGTAAGGCATATTTCAGCAAGAGCCATATCGACCGGCTTTTCTTGGCGAAAAAGGAGAATCCGGAAATTACGGAGTGGTATTCTGTCGAGGATATTCAATCAAAGTATGGAATGACGTTATCGGCGATTTACTCGCTGGTGTCGAAAATTGGGATACCGAAGCGCAAGGAGGGTCCGAAAGTATATTACTCCAAATATCACTTCGATGTGGCAAAGGGAGCCAAATCAGCCGAGGATGTAGAGTTTATTTCAGTGGCTGAAGCTATGGAGAAATACTCGTTGACCCGCGACTAGCTGTATCACTACGTCAAAACATATAAGATAACCAAGCTCCGTTGTAGCAAGTATGTAAAACTGAACGCCAAGGAGTTAGAGGCGTTATTCAACCCCGAGATTCGGTTATAATCCGGTGATTTTTCTCACCATGTAACCACCTTCTACCTTTGCACATTATAAATCTAAAAATAGTATAATATGGAATCTGCAACCATCACCAAAGTAACCCTTCGTCAGGAAAAACTGCGTAGCGGCAAACTGTCGCTCTATCTCGACTACTACCCTCATATCTGGAATCCGCACATCAAGAAGATGTCGCGCAGGGAGTTTCTTGGTCTTTATCTCATCGGTAATCCAAAAGACAAATTCGAGCTTGACTACAACGAGGAGATTATGCTCAAAGCCCGTGGCATCCGTGCCACCCGCGAGTTGGCTATCATCAATGAGGAGTTCGGTTTTCTCGACCGCACCAAGAAACAGGCGGACTTTCTTGAATACTTCGAGAGCAAGACCAAAGAGAAATATCAGAAATGGGAAATCGTATATAAGCACTTCAAAGATTTCTGCAACGGGCGTTGTCTCGTTAAAGACGTAACCATCGGACTCTGCAACGACTTCCGAACATATATCTTGAAAATCCGCGTGAAACAGTCAGGCAAAATCATATCCCGCAACTCAGCAGCCGGATATTGGTCAACATTCAGAGCATTGCTGAAACTCGCCCATAAGGAAGGCTGGTTGAGAGAAAATATCAATGACCACCTCGACCGCATAGACTGGGAAGAACCGAAAATCAACTATCTCGAAATCGAGGAGGTTAAGAAACTGGCTGCCACGCCATGCAAAGTCGATGTACTAAAACGTGCATCACTCTTCGCCTGTATGACAGGACTTCGCATCAGCGATATTCTCCAGCTCCGTTGGGAGAACATCGAACTGTCGCCCGATGGTGGCTACTGTATGCGCATCCGCGCCCAGAAAACCAAGACGCAGGCGACACTGCCATTAAGCGATGAAGCCTTGTCGTACTGTGGCGAACAAGGTCGAGGCATGGTATTCAAAGGGCTGAGTCGTGCCCATACCCGCGAGCCGTCCAAGAAATGGCTCAAAGATGCCGGTATCAAGAAGAAAATCACCTTCCACGGGCTGCGCCACACTTATGCTACATTGCTGATTACCAACGGTACTGACATCTACACTGTCAGTAAAATGCTTACGCATAAAAACGTGGCAACAACTCAGATCTACGCCGAGGTCGTGAACCAAAAGAAGCGTGATGCCGCCAACTCAATCTCTCTGAAATAAACTCATGAATAATTTTGTCAAAGTAAACTTTTTAGTTAACTTTGCGGTTACATAATAAGATATGGCGAACCGAACCATAAAGCTATACAAAGACTACTTCAAGGGGTTCTACGTGGCTCAGACTGATGCAGTGAGACGCAAAATAAACTACTGCATCAACGTTGTCAAGACTGTGGATAGAGTTCCAAAGACCATTCTGAAGAATATGGAAGATGCCGACGGGTTATATGAAATTCGCGTTGAAGTCGGAAATAATATACTTCGCATCTTCTGTTGCTTTGATGAAGGTTCTCTCTTGTAATTCTCTTCAACGGTTTTCAGAAGAAGACGCAGAAGACTCCCAAGCAGCAAATCGAACGAGCTAAAAAATTAATAAAAGAATACTTTAACGATAAAGATAATGGATAAAGCAAAGAAAGAAGCCATCATGAACGCGCGTACATTCGACGAGCTTCTTGATGCAGAATACGGTAACCCCGGAACCCAGGAGCGTGAACAATTTGATGCCGATGCAGCCGCTTTTTGTCTGGCTGAAACGCTTAAAGCAGAACGTCTTAAAGCTGGTCTGACACAAGAACAGCTTGCAGAGCGTATCGGCACAAAGAAAACCTACATATCCCGTCTGGAAAACGGAAAAGCCGATGTTCAGCTTAACACCCTATTCCGAATCTTCGAGGGCCTCGGACGACGTGTATCCTTGACAATTTTGTGAATAATCCCAATGCACGAGCCGAAAGAACAATCATATTTAATTATGGATACTCTTGTAAAAACTTGCCGATATCAGCAAGTTTTTACCGTGTTAGACTCAACTTTGATAAAAGTTTTGCCGATAAACAGACTCTATTCGGTTTATATATGGCTTTTTTGTCACAATTATAAAGTATAACATTTATTAGCATTAGTGCACCTTATTATTGCCCATATTCGATATTAAATTTGCACCATGAAAAACGAAAAGATAAAATTTACATTAGATGACGGCAATATTGTCGATGCGCAGGCTCCGCTGATTGTTTCGGCAAGTCGTGCTACCGATATTCCGGCGTTCTACAGTAACTGGTTTTTCAATTGTCTCGGCAAAGGGCATGTAAGATGGCGTAACCCCTACAATGGCAAGGATTCATACGTTTCTTTTGACAATACCAAATTCATCGTATTCTGGTCGAAGAATCCTGCGCCGCTATTTCCGTTCTTGCCAATCTTGAAACAAAAAGAGATTGGTTGTTACGTCCAATATACACTTAATGACTACGAGGCCGAGGGATTAGAGCCGAGTGTTCCACCTTTGCACGGGCGAATTGAAACATTCAAACGTCTGGTTGATGAATTGGGCTTAGGTTCAGTCGTTTGGCGGTTCGACCCGTTGATTCTGACAGACAGAATTTCGGCAGAGGATTTATTGCATAAAATCAGCAATATAGCAGGCGAATTACGCGGATATGTCGAGAAACTGGTGTTTAGTTTTGCTGATATATCCTCATATCGCAAAGTCGGTCGGAATCTTTCCGATGCAGGGATAAACTATCATGAGTGGTCGGAGGACGAAATGGTTGAATTTTCACACAGACTGGCAGATATGAAGCTTGGTCTCGAACTTGCGACCTGCGCCGAAAAAGTTGATCTGTCAGAATTTGGAATCAGTCACAACCACTGCATAGACCCGGAGCTGATATGCCGATTATCGCCGGAATTAGAACCTTTGATACGCAATTCTAAAACAGACAAAGGCCAACGCTCACTCTGCGGTTGTATCACATCAAAGGATATTGGGACTTACAATACCTGCCCGCACGGATGCGCATACTGCTACGCTAACACGTCCCCGGTTTCCGCCCGTCAGAATTACCTTCGGCATCAGCAGAACCCAGACAACGACTCAATTATATGAAACAGACATCAGCATTTCATTTTATCCCACAATTCAATGCCTCTCGATTATCGTTTGACGATGTTGTGGAGTCTGTGAAACAACATATCAACTCACTTTCAGAGAATAAACAAAAGAAGCTGAAAGATGAGTTGGAAAACGGCCTCGCCAACCTCACGACTAAAGAGCAGCTTGATATGTATATATCTTCTTACGGAGAAATACATAGACAAAAGCTTCTGATAGCGTATGACCGCATCCCACATAAGGTATGGTCAGAAGGAAGTATCTCTGTCGTTGACTATGGTTGTGGCCAATGTATTGCAGAAATGGTGTTGTCTGACTTTCTTAAGAACCATTATATTGACAACGATAAAATATCCGATTTCACTGTAATCGAACCAAGTAAAGCTTCGCTGACGCTAGGATTACAATATTTGGAGCAGTTCTATGAAAACTCTAAAATAACAGCATATAATGTCTCTGCCGGACAATTGACAGAAGACTATATACGCCCGCAATCTGATACGGTAATCCATCTATTCTCGAATGTTTTAGATATCATTGAGTTTGAACGTCACAACATTGCCAGTATTTTAAATTCAGACATGAGTCACAATCATATTTTAGTATGTGTCAGTCCTTTTTATCAAGAGAATGGACGAGGCGCACTCATGGATGAGTTTGGCAATATGTTACGTAGCATGAGATGTGAATATAAATTAGAGAAACACACTGATGATTGGAAAAACCTATTCAGTTGCCAGGTACGCATATTTGTGAGTGCTTATTATTAATTTCGTCTGAACAAAACTGTGGGTTAAATTGTCTATAAAGACATGAAATTTTAATCCACTGTTTGCTTATGAGAAATACGCCCCAGCGCACGAGGAGCTATACTCCCCCTACCCGGGACAAAATTTTTATCTGGAGTGCCGTTGTTGCCGGATGTGGCATCATGGCTTTACTTGGTCGTCACGCCGCCATCCACCGTTTCGGCACTGACCAATTTACCGGCAATGTACTCTTTGCCGTTTTCTTTGTCCTTTCAATCGGTCTTTATTGCGGTTTTCAATCGGTAATCGAGGACGTGTTCAACCGCCTCTCGACTCTTTTTCGCCGCCGTGAAGTCATGGCTATTGCCGAGACTCCGACCGGTGAAAAGGTCTCGGTATCCACGACAGATGTGCCGGAAATACAGGAACAATGCTCAGAGCCGATTCCAGAAAAGGCTTGTGTAGCGGAGAACAAAGGAGAATCGAAAGTCGCCATTCCCATGAATGAAAACCGGCCGTTTAAGGTATTGGAAATTGTAGACGATATGCGTCATATACGTTTCCCTGATGGAGAAGAGGCTTATGTAGGCATGGAATTATCTGACGATGAGATTCTGATTGAGAAATCATATAATGATTCGAGAGACTATGATGCTGAACTTGAGGAAGCATACAACGTATATCTTGACTCTATGACAGATGAAGAGCGTTATGATCACGAGCACGGAGTTACCCGCATTCAAAAGAAGCGGGAATATGATGAAGATGTAGGTTTCTTCTCATCGGTATGCATTCAGGATGTTCACAAGAATCCGGATGGGTCCACTTTGATAGAGGAAACAGAGCAAGAGGTTTACGTTACTCCCGATGGTTCGGTGTATTATCTCGAGGACATGGGTCCAATTTGTGATTTTTATGAAAAACACAAAGACAATATCGAATCGCATGAGGAGATAATGACACGAAAGCAGCGATGTAATGAGGCGTTTAACGAACTAAAACGTCACGAAGAACTATATAATCTTGAACAAGTATCGTTTATCTGTGCATATATCACACATACGATGGAACGGTTCATGGAGTCTCACGAACTGGACAAACTACACAATAATGCAAAAATCTGGACAGTCAATCCGTTAGCCCAGTTCGATGCTGTTCAGCTACGGAGCAATCACCTGTCAAAAGAAGATCTGAAGCATCTTGGCTATAATGTCGGGAAATTCCTGAAGCTGAAAGGCGAAAACATCGCCTTATTCATCAAGAATGTATTTGCTGAAAGTTTCGGCACCGTGCAGGTGGGAACCATTATTGCGAAACTTGCCGATAGGAATCCGGGGAAAGACCGCATTCCTTTACTCTCTGCCAAAGAAATGAATTATCTTTTCGAGCATTATAAACGCTATAAGACCATTAATCTCGACATTATTCCCAAGAGACTGGCTGAGGAAGAGGTTAAAGTCAAATTAGAGGCAGCTAAAAAGAAGAATAGGAAATAATAAGGGAACTTCCCGGTATAGTATTGGCGAATAGCCGTGACTTTTGTCATGGTTATTCGCCCTTTTGTTATAAATCAATCTTATAAAGCACATGAACACACAGCGGAGAATCATCCGACAGATTAGGATGCCTGAACTCTCCGGCCTTTACCATTCCAATCTTTTGCATCACACGCTCTGACGGTGCATTTATCTTGGCAGTGAAAGAAAACAGCCTTTCAATCCCCACACTCTTTGCCAGACTTAGCACAGCTTTGGCTGCTTCGGTTGCATATCCCTGATTGTGATAGTCAGCGGCAAGACGCCACCCTATTTCAACTCCGGGAGTGAAGTCTGCATCGAAACCAATCTCATGCAGTCCGACATATCCGATAAACTCACCTGTGGATTTTATTTCCACAGCATATAATCCCCATCCTTTAGAGTCAAACTCACTCTGAATACGATTGTAAAAAGCCTCTGTCTCAGCATCACTCAGTGTTGCTGGGAAATAGCGCATAACACGTGAGTCCTTGTTCATCTCGGCGAACAAAGGTAAATCCCCCGGCTTCCACGAGCGAAGAATCAATCGGTCTGTTTCAAAAAATATCATTCAAAAATCAATACTTTACAACACTGCCGCAATATTACGAATTGAAGACAGACGCTTCATAAAAGATGCGTCTGACTTCGCCATCTGCATATTATAATCACTTTGCAGATTAAGCAATAAATCAGCCGGTATATTCAATGCCGCTTCTATAAGTAAAGCTATTTCGGTATTAACCCCTCTCTTCCCTTTGATTATCTCATTAAGCAGAGAAGGCTTTACACCTATACTCTCGGCGAGTTTTGCCTGAGTAAGACTATTTGCCTCAAGTTCATCTCGGATAAGTTCTCCCGGATGAGTGGGTTCAAACGGAGTAAGATTATTAGCTATCATGTCCGGAGCAACGCCTTGTAATGTAATCATATCAATCGTAATGGTTTGAGAGTTCAACAATATTACAGATAGTCAAGATCGGCTCTTCAGTAGTTTCTCGCATGGTAAACTCTATTCGATACTGATCGTTCACCCGAATAGAAAACCGTCCAACTTTATTTCCTTTTAATGCCTCAAAATTCAAAGAGTTGATACGAAATAAGTCCTCTTTGCGAGATGCCCATTTCAAGTAATCGATTCCTCGTTTATAACGTTTGACTACGTCAATCCTGTAACGACGTTTTTTTGTCGTTACTAACACCTTTCGTATAGAGGTCTCTTAAATACTCTTCTTCAAATTCGACTATCATATAATTCTATTACGATGCAAAGATATAAAAAGTTCTCAAACTTCACAAATTTGTGAAGTTTATT
>CAJTEX010000044.1 GCA_910575615.1 Bacteroidales bacterium
ACACTTATTTTCTTGAAAATCAGAGGTTGAGCTCTCTCCATCCGAACTGCCCTCGCTATAAAATAACACATTTCTCGATAATGAGACGGAATCTTAAATGAAAGAGCCGTGGGTATTAAGCTGTAAATCATAATAAAGTCCGTGATAGTAGAATACCATATCACGGATTTTTTATACTTTTGTATCCGGATTGGGGCAACCCTTTCCAAGACATAAGAAAAAGAAGAAGCGTTATGCTTATCTTGTAGAACGGAAACCTGAGAAATTTCTGAATTGTGTACAAGGGTAGCATAGTGGTTCTCACGCTATAGCGTGGGCTGCTATTACTACATCTGTACACAGGGTTTTCTCAGGACCTCCGAACTAAGACGTAGCATCGCAGTGCCACGCTTTCTTCGTTGGTTGGATTATGTTAGTAATAAACGATTTTAAATAATACAACAGATTATGAGAAAACTTATTGTAGCGTTCGCATTTATGGTAATTACTTTGACATCGTATGCTCAAAGCGGTTCGGAACATCTTACTTTTAAAGGAATTCCCATTGAGGGAAGTATGACAGAATTCTGTCAAAAGTTAAAAAGCAAAGGATTTACATCTATTGGCAGAGAAAACAATCTTGCATTGTTTATGGGAGATTTTACTGGTCGTAATGCAACTATAGGCGTAACAGCTACTGATGATGGTAAAAGTGTATTTGCTGTAGCCGTGTTATTTGACCCAAGTGGTGAATGGAATACACTTGTTAATACTTACGGTTATTATAAGGATTTATATACTCGCAAATATGGAAACCCAACTATCTCAAAAGAAAAGAATCCGGCTCACTCAGATTCTAATACCGCTTTAATGGCAGAAGTTCATCAAGGGACAGTTGTGTGGGGCAGTGCATGGGAGGTAACAGGTGGAGATATAGAATTATCAATAGAAAAGACTTCTGGCGTCTATGAGGGTATGGTCGTAATTCGTTATCGTGATACTCAAAATGTAGAAACAAAAATCCAAAAAGATTTAGAGGATATTTAACTTTCAATAAACAGAACAATTGATTATGAGAAAACTTTTTGTATTACTTGCTTTTATAGTTGTCGCTGCTACATCGTATGCTCAGGTATATAAGATGTATAAGACTCAGAACTACCATAATCGACTTCGTTTAAGTACGATGACAGGCGAAGTTCAACAAATTCAAGATGATGGTCAGTCTTGGGAAGTTTGTAGTGCAAGAGAAGTTTTAGGAGATAAAGAAGGACGATTTCGCCTTTATGAAACACAGAATATGTGGACTTTCATAATGCTTGATACATATACAGGTAAGAATTGGCAAGTCCAATTTAGCGTCAAGGGTGAAGACTATATGTTTGCTGCACCTATCAATATGTTTTCTCTTGCATATCCGGAAAAATCTTCAAATTGGACTAATAGATTTATGATGTTTGCTACTCAAAATATGTGGACATTTATATTGTTGGACTCATATAATGGGCGACTATGGCAAGTCCAATATAGCACACAAGATTTAGACAACCTATTTTGTATTCCTATCAATAAAAACGAATTAGTAGAAAATAACGAAAGGTGTATATTCTCTATTCAGCCACTAACAAGTATGTATCAATACTATCTTACACTACTGTCCACTAAAAATGGACGGGGTTAAAAATTAAATAAATTCGGTTCACTTGAACCATAGAGAACTTTGACATCGTTGATATTCTTTTTGTCGAACAGGTCACGTATATGGGTTTTGTCAGTAAGTGGAAAAACTCAGTGAATTTGCCCCTCGGTTGACCAGATAAATTGCCCCCCGGAAAATCATTTAAATTGACCCCCGTCCGGTCAAGCAAATTACCCCCCGGAAAAAGTCTTTACGGGAGTTGGCAAAAGGAGTTTTTGAGCTATATTGTATGTTAAATAATATTAAACATACGACTGATGGCAAATCGAAAACTGAGCATGAACAAATTAAGACAGGTGCTCCGATGCCACGCCAACGGCAACGGAGCCAAGAGTATCAGCAACCTGACGGGCATAGCGCGCAACACGGTGCGTAAATACCTCCGGCGGTTTATGGAGCTGAACCGTGGCATCGAGGATCTTCTGAAACTGGAGGATCCGGATCTGAATGAGATTTTCGGAGTGAGAGCGGTCGGTTCGGAACCCGTGTCAAGCCGCCACCAGGAGCTTATGGGACTTATGCCTGATTATGTCAGACGTCTGAAAAAGAGAGGGATGACGCGGCAGAAGCTGTATGACGACTATATCGGGAGTCACCCGGGAGGCTATTCCCGGTCGACGTTCAGCCGTCTGATGCGTCTGTATGTGGCGCAGATGCACCCTATAGCGCATCTGGAACACAAGGCCGGCGACAAGATGTATGTCGATTACGCAGGCGACCGTCTGGAGCTGGTCGACCGTGACAGCGGCGGGATCATCGCCGTGGAGGTGTTCGTGGCCATACTGCCTTGCTCACAGCTTACATATGTTGAGGCCGTGATGAGCCAGCGCAAGGAGGACTTCATACGGTGCTGTGAGAATGCGCTTCATTTTTATGGCGGGGCACCGGCGGCCATCGTGCCAGACAATCTCAAGGCTGCCGTAAAGAAGGCAAGCCGTTACGAGGCGGAGCTCAATGAGGATTACGCGGCCTTCGCCGAGCATCACGGTTGCGCAGTCATACCGGCACGCGTGCGCAAGCCGCGCGACAAGGCCCTGGTGGAGGGCGCCGTCAAGCTCATCTACCGCAGCATCTACCCGTTGGTGCGACAGCGCACTCATCATGATCTTGTGTCGCTGAACGCCGCTATCCGTACGGCGCTGGAGCTTCACAACAACGCCCGCATGAGCGGACGCCCTTACAGCCGCCGCGAGCAGTTCGAGGATCTGGAGCGCATGTACCTGCGCCCGTTAAATCCCATAAGGTTCGAGCTGAAGGAACGGCATACCGCCACGGTACAGCGCAACGGGCACGTACGCCTTGACCGCCACTACTACAGCGTGCCCCACCGTCTTATCGGCCGCAAGGTCAACATACTGTATGACTCACGTACGGTTGAGATATACTGCGGCGGAGACCGCGTGGCCGTACATCCCAGAGGATGGCGCCCGTACGGGTATACCACGGAGCCGAATCACCTTGCCTCGGCCCACCGGGACCTGAGCGGATGGAGCGTCGAGGGCTTCCTGAGGCAGGGGGCACGCATACATGCCGACGTAGAGGACTTCCTGCGGCATGTCATAGAGTCAAAGACCCATCCCGAACAGGCCTACAAATCCTGCAAGGGCATACTGTCGTTCGCATCCAGGGTCGGCAACGACCGCCTGGTCAGGGCCTGCCGCAGGGCCGCATCCTCCGGACTCTACAACTACAGCGCCGTCGACTCGATACTGCGCAGCCGTCATGACTGCCTCGATGACGACACCCTTCCCGGGCAAGAGTGCGAGGAGAGCGCCCAGATGCCCCGGCATGCAAACATACGCGGGAAGGAATACTTCAGGTAACATATCAATCCAACAATACATACAACAATGGAAATGAACCAACAGACACTCGCCCGGATGTCGCAGATGCGGCTGCTGGGCATGCACGCGGCCTTCCGCACATCAATGGAATCGTTCAAAAGCGAAGGCATGACAACAGACCAGTTCGTGGCGTGGCTCGTGGAAAATGAATGGGACGACCGCACCAACCGGCTTATACAGCGCCTGCAGAAACAGGCCTCGTTCCGTTACCGCGCCTCAATCGAGGAGATAGACTACTCCCTTGAGCGCGGCCTTGACCGGAACCTGCTGATGCGGCTCTCCGAGATGACCTTCGTCACCGAGCCACGCGACATCTTCATCACCGGCAGCGCCGGCACCGGCAAAAGCTACATAGCAACCGCTCTGGGCTACAGGGCATGCCAGAAAGGGATGCGCGTGCTATACGCCAGCACAGCACGCCTGATGGGCCAGCTGAAGGCCGCAAAGGCAAAAGGCACGATTCTTACCGAACTGAAAAGGATCGAGCGTACCGACCTTCTCATCCTTGATGACTTCGGCATACATCCCTTCGATGCCGCCGCGCGATCCTCACTGATGGACATAATCGAGGATCGGCACGGACGACGGGCCACCATCATCACCTCCCAGGTTCCCGTATGCGACTGGCATGACGTGATCGGAGAGAAGACGATCGCCGATGCGATCCTCGACAGGATCGTGCACCACTCGATAAGGATAGAGCTCTTCGGAGAGTCCATCCGCAAGTTGCAGAATAAAATCAAATGATTAATTTTGTAAATAAATCTTAATTATCAACACGCCATCAGAAACCCCCAGACCCTATTGTCAACCCCTGTAAAAACTGTCCAAAAATCACAGGTTATCAATGGGGGGCAATTTAAATAATCCATAGGGGGTCAATTTGTTGAGAATATCCANTTTAGTAGATGACAAAATTTAAATTTATGCTGTTAAACATCTAATTTTCAAGTGATTAAATTTGCAAAAGTCCCTGGAATTTAGTAATTTAAAGGAAAAGTTTGGTCGCTTTTTCTCATGAAAACTACTAATTTCAAGGACTCGGTCAAAGTTAACCAAATCCTCCCGATTATGCAAGAGCATTTTGGACAAAGTATGAATCTGGCACGCATAAAACTTATGGCGCTGCTGCTCCATGCACTCTGTGTGGTGCAGACTGTCAGCCTTCACAAACTGGCTGATGCGATGCCTACGACTGTCGACAAGGACTCCAACCTCAGACGGCTCCAAAGATTCTTTGCCAAGTATGTTCTTGACCTTGACATCATAGCCCGTATGATTTTCTCGCTGCTTCCCGTCAAGACCGGTCTTGTACTCAGCATGGATCGCACCAACTGGAAGTTCGGGGAGTTCAATATCAACATTCTTATGTTGGGCATCACCTATAAAGGGATTGCCTTCCCTTTGATATTCAGTCTTCTCTCTAAACGTGGCAACTCCAACTGGGAAGAACGCAAGAAGATTATGGAACGCTTTATCCGTCTCTTCGGAGCGGAATGCATCGACTGCCTTGTGGCAGACCGCGAGTTCATCGGAAAGGAATGGACAGGATGGCTCAACAGCCGTCGCATACGGTATTACATTCGAATACGTCAGAATTTCTGGATTGTCAAGCCTTCCACCGGTGAAAGAATCCGTGCATGGTGGCTGTTCAATGATTTGAAGGTCGCTCAGGAGAAATTCTACTACAAGCTTTTTCTTCACAAAGGGGAGTATGTCTATCTTGCCGGCAGCCGGATCAAAAACTCCGATGGAGTTCCGGAATTGCAGATTCTCATATGCTTCAATCGGCCCGAGGAGGCGATTTTGACATACAAAAAACGATGGGAGATAGAAACGGCCTTCAGAGCCATGAAATCTTCCGGCTTCAACATCGAGGACACCCATATGCGTGATATGGACCGCATCGCAAGACTTCTCGCGATGGTCTGCATGGCTCTTGTATGGGCATATCTCGTTGGTGAACATAAAGATATAAATATTAAACCGATAAGGATTCTGAAACATGGAAGAAAGGCAAAGTCGCTTGTCAAGTATGGTTTGGAGGAGATTTCAACAATACTTCTGCGTCCGACTTATACCACAAAATTCGATGTTTTCAAATTTTTGTCATGTACTTAAAAATCTTAATTATCAACACGCCATCAGAAACCCCCAGACCCTATTGTCAACCCCTGTAAAAACTGTCCAAAAATCACAGGTTATCAATGGGGGGCAATTTAAATAATCCATAGGGGGTCAATTTGTTGAGAATATCCAGTTAGAATTTAGTGCGCGGTGGAAGGCTCGAACTTCCTTCGCCCGCTTTCGCTGCGTCCGCGCTCCGGCCTGTTCCCGGTTGTCAACGGTTTATAGCCTTCACGAAAGGGATTCTTTCTCCGTTGGCTTGCTATATAGTTGTGGTTGCTCCGTATTAACTTGATACGGCTATCGGGAAAATTAACCCTTACCCGCGTTTGCCTGTCGCTTCTCTAACCACTCATCGCGGCGGTGGCGGCACTCAATCAAGGACGAAGCCACGGTAGCGAATAGTTCCCCGTCCGGGGTGCGGTAGTCGTATTGGACGCGCTTAACTCGCTTTCCGCGTAGGCGGGTAGTGAATACTTCGTAGTTCTCGCTTCCGGCGGGGCAAACACTACAGCCCTGGTTGTCGTTCATGCTCATTGTTGTATGGTGTTAGTTGTTTCGTCCTCTATTAGTTCGCCGTTTTGTCCTATCCACAGCATTGCGTCTTGCCCGTTGTAGGAAAAATCAAAGGCTTTGTTTTTGGGGTTAAACCGGCCTTCTAATATTGTGCCTTCTTTAAGTCCGCGTATCTCTGCCAGGCACCAATAGCCGAAGTCGGTAAGCACTTTTACGACTGCCTTAGCCTTAATAGTTTTACTTGCCATATACTTGTATGCTTATTTATAGTAGAATGTAATTTTAAGCCCGCGACGAAGTTTGCATACGCACTTATCAAGCATACACTTGAAGGCGCGGGTTAGGAGGTTGTTGGCTAATTTTTCGCCAATAAGACGAAGAAGCCCACTTACTCCGACGAGGGTATTTAACCGCTTTCCTTCGCCGTTCACTCCGCTAACTTTAATTAGGAAGTTTCTGTTAATCTGTGCTGTCGTGTAGTCCATATAACTGAAATTTAAGTAATTTTTGTTATTGCTTCGTGCCGTAATTTTCGCTAACTTTGCAACTGAATTACTAACACGGTGCAAAGTTAATACTTTGCCATACACGATGCAAGTGTTTGCCATACAAAGGACGTGTTTTTAAGATTGTTTAACATTTAACCCCTTCAACGCAATGGAAGGAACAGTAAAAGAGCGACTTAAAGACTTTATAAAGTTTGTAGGTATCAGCGAACGCGAATTTTGTAGGCGGGTCGGCGTGGGGTCTGCCTATATACAAAGTATTCGTAAGTCTATAATGCCGGACACTCTGCAACAAATTACCATACAATTCCCGCGCCTTAATCCGCTGTGGCTAATGATGGGCGAGGGCGAAATGCTTCTACCCGAAGAAAAGCCGGAAGCCCCCGAAGTGGCTCCTTCCGAAATTCTGCTTAAACTTTTGGAAGATGCCCGCGAAGAAAAAGCCCGCCTTCTCTCTATAATAGAAAGTCAACAGCGGACTATCGAACGGCTAACAGAACTTACTAAAAAAGCGGATGTCCACCGGGGCGACACTGCAACCTCTGCCGCTGTCGGGTAGTCCTTGGGCGTACCGTTCCTTTATACTGAAATTTTGGCTATACCTTATTATATATAAAGCCGAGAAATACAGGTAAGTAGCGGTATAAGTGCCGTAGTAAAGTGATACGCGTAGAACGCACAGAAACGCCCCATTTTCGCGCCGTTTTCTTCGGGGTGGTAATTCCTACCATTTGGGGCGTAAAGTGCCGTAAACGCAAAATTCGGGAAAAATAACTCAGCTATATGGAAATCGCTATAAATACCTATTATTCTAACCGGGCTTACTACCCGTTTATCCCTCGCCACGTCTTCGACGCTTTGGAAGCAGCGTACTTGGACGGTCGGGAAACTATTGTTATATCGGAAGCGGACTACTTCGCTATTGTTGACAACGCCAAAGCCGCCGGACTATGCCCCGCGTAGTTAATACTTCCTGGCCCATTAAGGAAGAAATAAGCCGCCGTTTCTTCTTGGCGTTGGAACGTCTTGTAGAATTAAATAAGGTTGCGTCGCTTGAGGCGTTCTGCAATGAATACGGGCTTAGTGCGCCGAAGTATCGGGAACTTCGGTTAGGCTATGGCGTTACCCCGAAGCCGGACTACAAGCCCCGCTATAAGGGCATAGAATTGGAAGCCGCCCACTATATTACAGCCTGCTATCCCATTTCGGCGAAGTGGCTGCTTACCGGGTGCGGAAAAATGCTTACTTATGAAGTTCAAAATTAAGGTAGGATTACATATAAAGCCTAACAATAAGGGTAAGGCTACGGAAGAAGTTGGTATTAGGCTTCGGGTATCGTGGGCCGGTCTTCGGTGTGATATCCGCTCCGGCTATGTTATTGCCCCGGCTAAATGGGACGACGCTAATAGTTGCGTCCGGCTCGGAAACAAGAACAGCCACGGCGAAACAGCCGGGGCTATCAATCGCGGCGTTATGGCTGTGGCTTCCACTATTGAAGAAGTCCTTACCCGGTTTGAACTTGACAATAAACGCCCGCCTTCGGTCGCTGAATTTAAGGAAGCCTTCGACTTGGCCGCCGGACGTGCGAAGCCCGAAGAAAAGAAGCCGGAAGAAAAGCCGTTAGGGTTCTTCGCCGTCTATGACCTATTTACCGGGGAAATGGGGGTTACGAATAATTGGACTAAATCAACCTATACAAAATTCAGTAGTCTAAAAGCACACTTAAAGAACTATAATAAGAAACTAACCTTAGAAGGCTTTGATAAAGCAACCTTCGCGGGCTTTGTGGCTCATCTGCAAACGAAGGTTAGGCAATTAAACACAACCGTAGCCAAAAACGTAGGCTTCCTTCGTTGGTTCTTGCGTTGGGCTGCTGCCAATGGCTATTATACCGGGCTTGCTCATTTGCAATACCGCCCCCGTTTTAAGGGATTGGACTGCAAAGAAGTTATTTATTTGGAATGGGACGAACTTATACACTTCCTAAACTTTGAATTTCCGGCTAATAAACCTTCCCTTCCGGCTGTCCGTGATGTGTTTTGCTTCTGCTGTTTTACGGGGCTTCGCTATTCCGACGTTGCCAAACTCCGGCGTTCCGATATCCACCGGGAACAAACGCCGCCCTTTATGTCTATCGTAACAAAGAAAACGACGGCGCGGCTACATATCGAACTTAATAAATATGCCCTCGCCCTTCTTGACAAATACGAAGGCGTAGGGCTTCCAAATGATAAAGCGTTGCCCGTTATAAGCAACGTAAAAATGAACGAAAACCTTCACGAAGCGGCGGAAGTTGCCGGAATTGACGAACCCGTTAATATTGTTTCCTATGTCGGCAGTGAACGCTCCGAGGTTGTAGTGCCGAAGTATTCCGTTCTTACTACCCACGCCGGACGGCGTACTTTTATTGTAAACGCTTTGCGGCTCGGTATTCCGGCCCCGGTTATTATGGAATGGACAGGGCACAGCGACTTTAAGGCTATGAAGCCTTA
The DNA here is from genome assembly GCA_910575615.1 of Bacteroidales bacterium. Lineage (GTDB taxonomy): Bacteria > Bacteroidota > Bacteroidia > Bacteroidales > Muribaculaceae > UBA7173. Next base: position 9,164 of record CAJTEX010000044.1, read on the forward strand.
TATTAAAATTGTCAATGATGCTAAGGTTGAAAATATGGAACGGTTTAATTCTTTCGGTTCTAATCGTTCCACCACGGACGAAGGCGAAAAATAGGGTACCCGAAAAAGTACCCGAATTTGTGGTTAATGTTTGATTATGCTCCTACCCAATGAAACAACCGTAGCCACGCCAACCGCTGTTAGTGTGTATGTTTGGTTATGGTTGCAAATAATTGAAAATATAGGTATATCAGCCT
>CAJTEX010000045.1 GCA_910575615.1 Bacteroidales bacterium
AGCGACCAAACTTTTCCTTTAAATTACTAAATTCCAGGGACTTTTGCAAATTTAATCACTTGAAAATTAGATGTTTAACAGCATAAATTTAAATTTTGTCATCTACTAAACGTTTGGATAATTATTGTTAACTTTGTGGTCGGTAGAGGCTATCTGTCTTGCTTATATTCATTTTTATCATTTCACTAACTTTTAAATCTTTCAAATTTAGGGAATGGCAAAAAATGAATCCATGCTGATAAATATTTATTTTAAAGTGATTCTATTGACAAAAAACCTAAAAATCAGTGCCTTTAAGGAAAAGTTTGGCGACTTTTCTCCATGAAAGCTACTAATTCCAAGGGTTTGGTCAAAGTTGACCAAATCCTCCCGATGTCAGTCTCTATGAGCTGGCTGATGCGATATCTACGGCCGTCGACAAGGATTCCAACCTCAGACGACTCCAATGATTCTTTGTCAAGTATGTTCTTGACTTTGACATCATTGCCTGTATGATTTTCTTGCTGCTTCCTATCAAGACCGGTCTTGAGCTCGGCATGGATCGCACCAACTGGAAGTTCGGAGAACACCTAAATCCGACGTTTTTAATTTATATCATATTCTTACTTTCAAATCAATTATCAATGAAAAAGCTTCAGCAATGTCTGATGGTAATGTCGTTGGTTTCAGGTCTCGGATTTATAGCCCGAGCCGAATCAATTACATCCAGGCCGTCACCTGCCGTCACCAACAAGGTGTTGGAGGTGACTATCCAGACAGATCAAGACCTCGGAAGCACAGTGTATTGTTACACATGGTGCAAAAGTATCAACGGTGAGGAAAAGATTCCATCGTGGTCGTGGACCGATGTCCACAATTCAAAATTTCAGATGACAGGTAGTGCATGCACTTATACCTTCAAGATTTCCGACATCAAAAGTTTTTACGAACTGACCGACTCCGAACTTGCAGGTCTTACCGAATTAGGTTTCATAGTCAAAAACGAATCCGGCGGTCAGACGGGCGACTTCTATGTCTCGGTGGTGCAGGGAAGGACGGATGCATACTCCGGCGGTGAGGGAACTCAGGACAATCCCTTCATACTGAAGAATGTCGAAGACCTTAAGGAGTTTGCGTCCACATCTATCGACTGGGCCGAAGATGTTTATCTCCGTCTCGATGCCGACATAGATGCGTCGTCGCTTGACACTCCTATCGCCTCCAAAGGTTCGCCTTTCTGCGGTCACTTCGATGGCGCAGGTCATTCGATTTCCAATCTCAGGCTGACGGAGACCGCTGTCGGTGAAGCTGTGGGTCTTTTTGGTGGCCTTAAGGATGGTGAAATCAAAAATCTCGGTGTAGTCGACGCCGACATCACCGGCACCACCTATGCGGGCATACTCGTTGGCTACGCTACCTCAGGCACAATCAAGGCTTGTTATACCACCGGCAAGGTGAATGCAAACTCGGTGTGCACCGGCGGTCTCGTAGGTGACAACGCCGGTGCAGTGATTTCTGATTGCTACAGTGGCGCCGCCGTATCCAACACTGCCGATTGTGCTGTAGGCGGTCTTGTAGGTAAAAACGCTGGCGTGATTCAGAATGTCTACGCTTCAGGCCCGGTCAAGGGACTTGATTTCGTGGCAGGTGTGGCCGGTGCGAATTACGGCAACATCCGTCATTCCGTAGCTCTTAATTCTTCGGTCACTTCTTCAATGAATTACAGCGCACGCTTCAGCGGCAACAGCGATTCCCGCAGTATCGTGAGCGAAAACAATGCCTGGACAGACATCACACCCGGTCACGGTTCGTGGAGCGCACACGGTTATTCCGCCACACTCCGCTCAGCCGACGATCTCTCGACCCTCGCGTTTTTCCGTCTGGTCACAGGCTGGGATTTCGATGACATCTGGGAGTGGAGAACTGAGAGTGGAAAATCATATCCCGCTCTGCGAAAAATTTCGGGTCAGACCAATGTCATCCCCGTCACTTTTTATGATTCACTGTCGGGATTGGTCGATGTTGCTGTTCCCGGCGTGTTTGTTAGCGTAGGTCCTAACCCCGTCACATCCACCCTTATCGTAAGCTCTACCGAGACTCTTGCTGCCTGCCAGATATTTTCGGTGAACGGTGCCATTATAGCAAACATCGTTCCTGCCGACGGTGTGTCGGAAGTCGCAGTCGACATGTCGACCGTTGCCCCCGGCCTCTACATTGTTAATGTAATGACTGCCTCGGGCTTTAAATCAGTAAACAAAATCATCAAGAAGTAATTCACCCCACAAAATGAAACTCAAACGCAACTCATCATACGGTGTCGGTGCGCTGTTCGCGGCCATGCTTCTTGCATGTCCAGCTTCGGCAGTAGCAGGCGACGCCTCTCTCGACCGTCTCGAAATCAGACTCGACGGCAAAAACATCATACCATCCTTCAGCAAGGACCGTCTCGACTACGAGATCACCCTTGACGAAAATGCCGCCACAACGGCAACCTTCTCGGCTTCACCCTCATCAGCTTCATCGGTGCTCGACATCAATATCAATGGTGTCAACTATCACAACCATTCGGTTAGCAGCCTTCTCGGTGGCGAGAACAAGATAAAATATATTGTGAAAAACGGCAGTGATTCCAAGGTCTACACCATAAAGATCACTACTCCCGTGACGGCACGCAAAGAGTATTTCACCTGGAAGAACGCCAACATGTATTTTGTGTTCACCGATCGCTTCTATAATGGCGACCCTTCCAATGACAACTCCTATCATCGCAAACGTCTGTCTGGCACAGCTGATGTGGCCACATTCCACGGTGGAGACATCAAGGGTCTCACGCAGAAACTCGACTACCTCGACAAACTCGGCATCAACTCCATTTGGATTACCGCTCCATATGAACAGATGCACGGATGGACAGGCGGTCAGAATGACGCGTTCCCACACTATGCTTTCCATGGCTACTATGCACTTGACTGGACATATATGGATCGCAACATGGGCACCATCGCCGACATGAAGGACTTTGTGACCGAGGCCCACAAACGCGGCATCCGCGTGGTCATGGACATCGTGCTCAACCACACAGGCTACTCCACTCTCGACGACTGTATCGACTATAATTTCGGTAATTTCAACGGCACTCCCACTGCCGGATGGGTGCCCTCGGCCGCTCCTTATTCTATGTGGGCCACGCAGAACGATATATCGTTCAACGCTGACTCCCAGGGCAAGTGGGGAAACTGGTGGAGCGGCTGGGTACGCGCGTTCAGCGACCACGACTGGTATCAGTCAGCCGGATTCGCAGCTGCAGGCAACGACGACCACACAATGTCGCTGGCTGGTCTGCCCGACATCGTCACTGAAAAGACATCCGCTGTACAGATCCCTCCTTTCCTGCAGGAAAAATGGGATGCCGAGAAAGGGGGTGATTACGATGCTTACCGTCTGCCCAACCTCGAACCGTGGCGACAGGGAGGCAAGGGTGCCCCTGCCGACTATATTATCAACTGGCTCGCCGGTTGGGTGGAATATTTCGGTATCGACGGTTTCCGCTGCGATACCGCCAAGCATGTGGAACTTTCACGCTGGAACCAGCTTAAGGAAGCATGCACTATGGCTCTAAAAAACTGGCGTGAAAGCGATCGCGCCGATGAATATGCAAAAGATTGGACTGATGATTTCTGGATGACAGGCGAATGCTTCGGATGGCAGCACGGCGACATCAGCTATTTCACTCAGGGCCGCTTCGACTCCATGATCAACTTCGCTTTCAATAGCTCGGAAGGAAGCTCGGGTCGTACACCCTCCACCGATGACTGGAAATATTATGCCAACTTCTGCAACGGCAGCAACGGACGTCAGGTGCTCAACTATGTGTCGAGCCACGACACCGGCTTGCATCGCCCCGGCGATCAGAAGGAGGTAGCTACCATGCTCCTCCTGTGCCCCGGCGGCGCTCAGATATATTATGGTGACGAGACTTCCCGAGGCTACATCAGCGGTTGCCCCGACCAGTCGATGTCAACCCGCTCCGATTTCAACTGGGATGCCGTCGACAATGACGTCAACAAACACTGGCAGATTATCGGTCAGTTCCGCCGCCGCAATCCCGCGGTCGGCGCCGGCACTCAGACCGAACTTGGTTCTGATACCTATGCCCGTAAGTTCTCGGCCGACGGTTACACCAATGCTGTTGTAATCAAACTTAACACCCAGGCTGGCCAGACCTACTCTGTTAGCGTTGGCGACGCATTCCGTGACGGCCAGCGTGTGATGGACGGTTACAATAATAACACCGTATCGGCCGTTTCAGGCGGTAAGGTGTCAATGAAGGCTTCAGGTCCGGTGCTTCTGATTGAGGAATTCGGTAGCATCGGCGAAGGTGGCGGCGGATATGTGGATCCCGGCGAGACCAAACCCGAGATTTCTGCATCGCCCAATGGCGGTGACTTTGTCGACGAAGTGACTGTCGCTCTTTCGGTCAATCCCATAGGCACCCCTATCCATTATTCCACCAACGGCACTGCCACCGCTTCCTCCCCTGTCTATAGCGAAGGCCTAACCTTCACGGAATCTACCACCCTGTCGGTGTTTGCGTCCAATAGCGCAGGTTCTACCACTCAGGAATTCAAATTCAACAAGGTTGAGGCTCCCGTGCCCGGTCAGGCCAAAGTCTCATCGAAACCGGCCGACGGCGCCACGTTCCATGATGAAATTATCGTTGAACTGTCGGTTAATCCCGCTGGTGTACCCATTCATTATGCAGTCAACGGCACGGCCACAGCCTCCTCGCCCGTTTATGACCAACCACTGAAATTTACTGAAACCACCACTCTGTCAGTTTTCACCGACAATGAGGGTGCCACCAACACTCAGACGTTCACCTACACAAAGACCGACCTGCCGCCGCAGTCCGAGGTTTATGTGCTCCTTAAGAATACAGCCGTATGGTCTAATCCCTACGTATGGGCTTGGGTTGACGAAACAACCAACTCTGTGAATGCAGAAAAATGGCCCGGCGATCCAATGACCAAGGATGGCGATTACTGGCGATGGGAACTGCCCGAAGGAAAATCTGCACCCAAGTTTATTCTTTTCTCCAACAGCGGCAGCAACCAAACCGGCAATCTCAACTTTGTCAACAAGCAGATTTATGATTGCAACGGTAACATTGTGAATGGCGGCGATGATCCCATCCCTCCCGTAGGTGAAAAAATCACTGTATATTTCGACAATAGTGTGTCGAACTGGAGCAATGTGAAAATCCATTACTTCGGAGGCTCTGATACCTCAACCTGGCCCGGCATGGATATGCAGAAGGTTGATGGCAACATATGGAGCTATCAGGTGCCCGCAAATACCACAGGCCTTGTCTTCAACAACGGCAACGGCGAACAGACCGGCGACTTCACCTGCAGCGCCAACCATCTCTACGACCGCAACTCTGACAAAGGCACCTACAACGAGTAACCGACAGTTTCTATACCGAACCGGCTCTTAGTAGACAGCCTCATCAATATCAGGTCCCATGCCGCATGTATAGCGGCATGGGACCTTTGTCTGTTCGCCTGACATTAAGACCCCGTTCCCCAATATTTGTTAACGTACTATGTCAAAAGCCTTAGCGGTAAAAATGCAGAGCTTTCTCTCACAATGGACTCGTCAAGCATAGAAATCCGTGCCGTGAAACGCTAACCAACAATGACGTAAGAAATATGAAACGGATTTTTGCTATAGTGCTTTTGGCTCAGTCACATAGCCCGCTATGCTCCTTCGCCAGCAAGGCCGAATATGGCCGCAATATGCGACCCCTGCCTTAATATTCTTTATTGGATGGGGTCTTACTTTGTTTCGCCCGATAATCTGTAAAATCCCGTAAAGTGGCGTAAAATGGCGTAAAGATTGTCCACCACCTTGCTGACGGATTTTCCCCGGCTGCGAGCGAAATACAACCGGGATACAAAAATGAAATGGGCAAAAGGGGGCAGAATCCGTTAGAATCCATCAGTGGAAAAGGCGCGTGAGTTTGCCCCCCTCGGGCACGCGAGACTGACCCCTTCGGGCATAATAAAAATTACCCCTGTCGATGATACGGCAGGGGAATTTTTTTGTAGTTTTGAGAATCCTTGTCCTGGCACGGCGGGGTTCAATGTCAAAAACTACAAAATATGATTGCAAAATTAGAAAACATCCTGAGATGTTACGCAGTCGGAATGGGAATAAAAGAGACGGCCAATACGTTTCACATTTCCCGCAACACAGTGCGCAAGTACGTCCGGCTGTCATTTCAAGTGGCAAGCCTACAGAGCGACTGCTTGAGCTTACGGAGGAGCAGCTCCGTGACATGTTCGGATGCACGGAGTTCCGTCATCGCGAGCCTTCGCAGCGTCAGCTCGAACTTGATGCGCTGATACCGGATTATGTCGCCCGTCTTTCACGTAAGGGAATGACAGTGCGCAAGCTCTTCAATGAGTATCGGGAAGGTCATCCCGATGGCTTTCAGGAATCTGTGTTCAAACGCGCCGTCAGGCAACACCGGTTCCACACCACTGTCGTCGGTCATGTCGAGCACTATGCGGCCGACCAGATGTACATCGACTTCGCGGGCGACAGACTCGCGGTTGTCGACGAGATGACGGGCGAGGTCAAGAAGGCCGAAGTGTTCGTGGCCATACTTCCGTTCAGTCATTATACTTACTGCGAGGCCGTATGGTCCCAGCGCAAGGGAGACCTGATCAAGGCCTGCCAGAACGCCTTTCAGTACTTCGAGGGTGTTGTGGCGGCCATCGTTCCCGACAATCTCAAGGCGGCGGTGAAGACCAGCGACCGTAACGAACCGGTAATCAACGAGGAGTTCGCCGCCTTTGCCGAACACTACGGATGTGCCGTATACCCTGCGCGTGTGCGCCATCCCAAGGACAAGGCTTTTGTCGAGAACGCGGTCAAGTTCCTGTACCGTTCAGTCTATCTTGATATCGAGGGAATGGTTTTCACCTCTCTGGATGAGTTGAACACGGCGATACACATATCGCTTCTAGACTTCAACGAGAAGCCGATGGCCGGCCGTGAACTGTCGCGCCGTGACGTGTTCCTCCGTGGGGAGAAGGACTTTCTCCGCCCCCTGCCCGAGAAACTGTTTGTCATGAAGGAACGCAAACTGATGACAGTCGGCAAGAACTGCCACGTATCCCTGTTCAAGCACCACTGCAGCGTCCCCGCGAACATGTGGGCAAGCGTGTGGTCATCCTCTACGATGCCGACACAGTGGAGACATATTGCGGTCTGAACCTCGTGGCGACGCACGACAGATGCGACATCCCTTACACATACTCGTGGAAGAAGGAGCACAACCTGCCCGGTCATTACAGCCCTTACGACAAGGACCTCGAGGAACTCTTCCGACGTGCGGCGGAGATGGACAATATCGTTCTGGATTACCTGCGGGAAGTGGACAGACGGATGCAGTACCCGCCAAAATCCTTCAGCAGCTGCCGGGGGATACTGTCGCTCGAGAAGAAATATGGGACAGACCGGCTCATGGCGGATGCGTATGCGCCTCGCAGAAATCCGAATACGGATATCAGGCACTGCGTGAGGTCCTTGAACAGGGCGATGACGCCGACTTCCTTCCCGACGAGGACGGGACAGTCCATACCCCGGTGTCATCATCCCCCGCGCCTGTGCACAAAAACATCCGGGGGCGCGAATACTACAGCGTCAATCACAAAGAAAACGTAAAAAACGACAACTCCAATGAAAACAAATGACAAGACAGCGCCGGTGAGCCAGCAGCCGGACCAGAACGCCATATCGCTGGATCTGATGAACCGCATGAATGCACGGAATGGCCGAGGCCTTCCGCGAGAGTCTGGCAGGAACCACTGCTCAGGCAATGACCCCGGACTCCTTCCTGTCCATGCTGCTCAGCCGCGAGTGAGACTACCGCGCGCAGGCAGCGGTGACAAGACTGACAAAAAACGCATCGTTCCGTTACAAGGCATACCTCGAGGAAATCGACTATACGGTCAGCCGCGGTCTTGACCGCAACCAGATGGAACGTCTGGCTACCCTTGACTTCATCCGCAACGGACAGAATCTCTTCATAACAGGATGTGCCGGCACGGGCAAAAGCTTCCTCGCCTGTGCCCTGGGGCACGAGGCCTGCAAAAGAGGCACACGCACACTCTACGCCAACGCAGCCAAGCTTCTCGGGATGCTCAAGGCGGCCAAGGTCAAGAACAGTCTTGAGGCCGAGCTAAAGAAAATCGAACGATGCCAGCTTCTCATACTCGACGACCTGTCCCTTGTCCGGCTCGACGCCAAGGAGCGACCGATCCTGCCCGACATAATCGAGGACCGTCACGAGCGCAAATCCATCATAATCACCTCACAGTATCCGTCATCCAGCTGGTACGGCATGGTGGGAGACCCGACGGTGGCCGACGCAATCCTCGACCGGATAGTCCATTCAGCGCACTCAATCGAGCTTACAGGCGAAAGCATGCGCAAACTCAAGGCGAAAAAGGTCTGAAACAACAACTGAGGTAAAATAAAATTGCCCCCCCGCCGCCAGGACTTTTAAGGGGTCAATCTTATTATGCCCGAGGGAGCAAATCCCGCGTGCCCGAGGGGGTCAAACTCACGCGCCTTTTCCACTGTAAGCTATTGAGTGTCAATTCGGGTCGTGCATAAACTTTTCAAGTGGTGATTAAATGAATTTTAGAGTGGTTTGATGGTTAGGATTACAGATAACCTAAATTTAAGCAATCTTGACTTAATGCAATATTAAGTTGCCCGATGTAGGGTTCGATGTAATGATGTAAGTTTAGACAAAATAAACTTCACAAATTTGTGAAGTTTGAGAACTTTTTATATCTTTGCATCGTAATAGAATTATATGATAGTCGAATTTGAAGAAGAGTATTTAAGAGACCTCTATACGAAAGGTGTTAGTAACGACAAAAAAACGTCGTTACAGGATTGACGTAGTCAAACGTTATAAACGAGGAATCGATTACTTGAAATGGGCATCTCGCAAAGAGGACTTATTTCGTATCAACTCTTTGAATTTTGAGGCATTAAAAGGAAATAAAGTTGGACGGTTTTCTATTCGGGTGAACGATCAGTATCGAATAGAGTTTACCATGCGAGAAACTACTGAAGAGCCGATCTTGACTATCTGTAATATTGTTGAACTCTCAAACCATTACGATTGATATGATTACATTACAAGGCGTTGCTCCGGACATGATAGCTAATAATCTTACTCCGTTTGAACCCACTCATCCGGGAGAACTTATCCGAGATGAACTTGAGGCAAATAGTCTTACTCAGGCAAAACTCGCCGAGAGTATAGGTGTAAAGCCTTCTCTGCTTAATGAGATAATCAAAGGGAAGAG
>CAJTEX010000046.1 GCA_910575615.1 Bacteroidales bacterium
CTGAAACATGGAAGAAAGGCAAAGTCGCTTGTCAAGTATGGTTTGGAGGAGATTTCAACAATACTTCTGCGTCCGACTTATACCACAAAATTCGATGTTTTCAAATTTTTGTCATGTACTTAAATGTTTAAAATAAGTCAAGATGACTTCCGTATCTCAAATTTCCATGATTTCTTTGAGGAATACATAGAAAACTACACTAAGGCTGATAAAAGAATGATACAATTGGCGCATCGTCGTTTTCGTGCCTTTCTCAAAGAAACACCGGCGTATGCTATGTATGACCGAATTATACGTCCACAGCAATTAACCAAGGAGATGATGTTGGCTTTTGTAGAATACCTCAAAGCTCACGGTAAAGGTGAAGGTCCTCAATCAATCTACCAACGTTTCAAAAAGGTTCTCACCAACGCCGTTGAGAAAGATATTCTGCCGAAAAATCCATGCGACGGAATAACAATCAAAGTCGATGAAAAGACGCTCAAAAAGGAAGTGCTTTCGCCGGAAGAAATCAAAAGGCTAATGGAAACGCATTACGCAAATGAAAACCCGGTGATACAACGTGCCTTTCTATTCAGTTTGTTCTGCGGTCTGCGTTGGTGTGATGTAAGCGACATAACATATCGAAATATTGACTATGCAAACAAGTTGCTTATATTCGAGCAGAATAAGACACGCGGACATAGTTCGGCGAGTGGTGTTGTCATTCCCTTAAATGACGATATACTTTCGTTAGCAGGACAACCCGAAACGGCAGATGATAGGGATAATAAGATTTTCCCGTTACCATCTCATACTGCTTGTTTGAAAGCCGTTAAACGTTGGGTAAAAAGAGCCGGGATAGACAAGCATATAACATGGCATTGCGCCCGGCATAGTTTCGGCGTTAATCTTCTTAACGGAGGCGCGAACATCAAGACTGTATCAACTCTCTTAGGACACAGTAGCCTCAAACATACTGAAAAATACACTCGTGCGAGTGATGACCTAATGTCGAAAGCAATCAACAGTCTTGGTTCAGTCAACTACTCATCAATGAAATAAATTGCTTTATCTTCTGCACTTTCCGCACTGCCGGAGCGTTATAAGGTTGTGCAAGTGAGAATAAAGACTTAATTTTGCATACGAATCGCAGTCATAAATTTATTTTGATTGTGGATTTTAGTGGTTGGACATCGGGAGGGATACCCGGTGTCCTTTTTCCTCTCACAGCATACTTGCAATCAAGGTTGCAAGATTTCTCAACTTAACAACTCTATATATCAGAAATTTGTTGTATATTTGTAATCTAATAAACAACAAAGGAGTACAGACATGGCACGACCTATCAAAGAAACCCCCGTATTAAGGGGCAAGGACGCTGAGAATTTCGCCAAGAGAATGGCGAATCCCGCTCCCGTCAGCAAGGCTGAAAAGGAAGCGGCGAGAAAGGCGTATGAGGCGTTCAAAGCCATAAGCACATTCCCGATGTAATTATGGACTTTGACAAATTCACTTTCCGGCAGATAGATGCCGATACACGGATAAAGTCATTCGATTGCGGCGATGCCGATTTGAATGACTTTTTAATTTCCGATGCTGTCAACTACTACAAGTCGATGATGGCGTTGACCTATCTGCTCGAAGATAACGAGGCGGATAAGACCGTTGCTTATTACAGCCTGCTAAACGACAAGATTGTTTTTGACCCCGATGAGAAGAAACTGTGGAACCGTCTTAACCGCCGCGTAGCTAACTCCAAACGGCGCAAGGAATATCCGGCAGTTAAAATCGGTCGTCTTGCCATCTCGAAAGACTATGCCGGAAAGCAGATAGGCAGGGCGATTCTCCTGCAAGTAAAGCATATTTTCGCCACTATGCGCCGAAGTGCTTGCCGTTTCATCACGGTTGACGCATACGCCGCAGCCGTGCCGTTCTATGAGAAATGCGGCTTTATGTTCCTTTCAGAGAAAGATAAACATTCTCCTACGAGGGCGATGTATTTCGACCTTATTAACTTCCCGGATTAATTTTTTCTCGTTGCCTATGGGTAAGCTAACAATAAAACGAAAATGGCTTATAGCTTTTATTGTCTTTGCCGGGTTATTTGTGTTGTATATTATATGCTCATTATATCAAAGAAATCAGAGTCAATATCAGACTTTTAGCTGTGAATTGTCAAATAACAGCCCAATACAAGTAGATAGGTGGCACAATATAGGTATTAGACTAATTGACAAGCAAGATTACTGTTTTTTTCCAGAGAATATGGTAAATTCTCGTATATTGGAATTTTGCGGTGGTTCATCATTATTGCCAGAAAAGAAAAAAGGTTCTGCCATTGTTCAAAAAGAAGCTAAATCCAATATAATTAAGTTTATTGTCGGAAATGACACCTTGATTGTTAGGATGAAGAATTTTAATCATTAAACATTGAAATATAGGATATGTCTTCATGAATCAGGAGAAAATAATTAATATTGAAGTCGGTTACACCTCTATTTATGGAAATTCCATAGCGAATTCAGGCGAGGACGGTTATATCTTATGCAATGTGAAAAAATTGATTGAAACAATTTATGCTGACAATATTTTTCCATTGCCGGAAGATGTGAAAACCTTATTGAGGGAATATATAAATAGACTTACGACAGATAGCAGCGGGGAGGATTGGCATTTAATTGGTTATGAGGGGCCAGAATTTGAATTTGACATAAATAGGACTCAATATTTATGTGACTTTTTGAATGGAATTTTTTTCATCAAAGGGATATGGGGCTATAAATTCCAAATTGGGAAATTTGATGTAAGAGGTAGAACTTATATAGACAACAATTGGGTATATGATTACCACAATTACACAGAAATAAACGCCTTGCTCGATTTGGGAATTAAATAATTTTGCAAATCCCGAAAAATTTTTGTAACTTAATATAGCAATCCGGGCAGAGGATTAGCCGATTTCAGTCAGCCGTTAGTCAATGCAAGTCGCAAGGTGATGAAAGTTTGGATATTCCGTGTCGGGGTTGTAATTTCGTCGCGCCGACAAGGAAACGACCGCCGAAAAGAAAAAGCAGGACACACTGCGGAACATCTCGGACAAAGCCGGACACGGCGAACCATCGCGGAGATTTCCTTGTTTGAGTAATGGAGCATTGGCAGCCGACGTGCCGGACTCACCGATTAAAACCGCTACGGAGATTGTAGCGACATCGGTGTGCCCCCTCTGCCACCGCACCCTTGCGAAAGGGCGAAACACTGATATGCCCGTATAAATTACACCGTTATCAATGGCGATAGCCATTGCCGATAACCGGTAAGCACCGTTATTGCCTTATATCCCGGGGCGGTATCTGTGCATTGGAGTAGAAAGTATATCATTCGGTTTCGCCGTTTGCAGATTAGAGGACAGTTGTCCGAAACATTATCAACCGCCGACCAGCCTTATCCCTCCGGGTGTAGTCATGGGCTGCGAGGCAAAATTATTATTAACCCAATGACAACACCCCAACATCAGTATGATGATACCGTTAACGTTTTCAACCCGTAAAATCCCATGCCCGATGCGCTAAACCTCATCCAACCCACTAAAACATCCACATCCACAATGAACATGACTGACTTTTTACACCTCCCCTTCGTCGAAGTCCTCAAACTTCTCGTAAAGGGGTCGGTAGAGGAATACCTCGCCGAGAAAGAAGCTACTTCTTCAAATACAAATCAAACCGCAACGCAGCCCGATTGTGAATCGCTCGACATGAAAGGGGCGTTGGAACTGCTCAACGCCAACGGCTACCCCATAAAGAGAGGGCAACTTTACAAGGAAACGAGTGCGGGAACAGTGCCGTTCCAGAAATTCGGGCGAAAACTCCATTTCAAGAAATCGCAGCTGCTCGAATGGGCTGAATCACGGCTCATAGACAGTAACGCCGTCGGGGTGCTTGTACCCACCACCGTAGCGCAGAAAGGGGGTAAGCGATGAAAAAGGAAGAACCCGCCGAAAAGAGGAACACACCCGGCAACCCCTTTCCGCTTGACGTGCTGCCCAAGAAAATGCGCGATATTGTAACGGAGGCAAACGCCGTACTCGGATTTCCGAAAGACTATCTCGCCATGTCCATGCTCACGGCTATGGCGGCAACGATAGGGAACACCCACAAGGTCGAACACATGGACGGTTGGCAGGAATACTGCATTCTTTTCGTCGCACTTGTAGGTCGCCCCGGAGCGAACAAGAGCCACCCTTTGAGCTTCGCCATGCAGCCGTTGATTGATTTCGACGCGGAGCAGTCGGCAATCTTCAACGAGGCGATGAAACGCTACGGGGCGGCAATGGAGCTGCCGCCGAAAGAGAGAGTCGCAAACGGCTACGACACCAACCCGACCGAGCCGAGGCGCATACGGTTCACCATGCAGGATGTCACCCCGGAGGCAGTCCACCGCATACTCTCGGAAAATCCGAGGGGGCTGTGCCTATATGCCGACGAACTCGCCGCATGGTTCAAGAACTTCAACCGCTACAACAACGGCTCCGAATCGGAGTTCTGGATGTCGGTGTTCAACCACAAGGTAGCCATGTCCGACCGCAAGAGCAGCCAGAGCGGTGTGTTCATCGCCAATCCGTTCCTATGCGTCATCGGTACGATCCAGCCCAAAGTGCTGGGCGAACTCGCCGCCGGAAACCGCAACGCCAACGGCTTCATGGAGCGTTTTCTCTTTGTCGTGCCGGACGACCAATCCAAAGTGAAATGGAGCAGCGAGAGAAAAACGCCATCGTTCGACATCGTGGCGGCATGGCGTGAGATAATCTCAAAGCTGACGGATATTGTTCCGGCAACCGACACCAACGGCAATGTAATCCCGGAGAACGTGCTGTTTGCACCTGAAGCGTTCGACCGCCTTGTAAAATGGCAGAACGACTATACCGACAAATGTAACGCCGAGGAAAGCGACACGCAGACCGCCATAGCGAGCAAACTCGAAATCTATGCCGTAAGGTTCTGCCTCTTGCTGGCTGTTGCGGATTGGGCTACCGGGGCAAAGAAGAAAAAGGCGATAGACACCGCCACCGTCGAGCGTTCAATCCGGCTGACGGAGTATTTCCGCGTGACAGCCGCAAAGGTGCAGTGCATAATCGGCGAGGACGGTTTGATCGATGTGCAGCTTGCCGTGATGTCGGAACTGCCCGACACGTTCACCACCGCCGAGGGCGTTGCCATCGCCTCCAAAAACGGAATGCCGGAACGGACATTCAAACGTTTCCTGCGTGAAAAACGGGGCGTTTTCTTCTCGCGCGACAGCCACGGCACATACACAAAATTCTAAATTTACCCTTGACATTTTTGGCACTTTGGCATTTTCACCCTCACGGGCGATTGTGCCAAAATGCCGAAAGTGCCACGGGGTTATCCCTAAATTTGAAATGATGAAATCAAGTTTTTTTCTCGGTATACCACTATACCCGTTACAGTGGTCTGCCGCCCTGCGACCCTCGTTTGGGGAGCAATTCCATCCGTGCTGCCGCGCACGGAAATTACAGCCATGCGGGAAATTCCTTAGCATATTAGGGAATTTTTGCTCCGCCTTTATTGGCTGCACCTCGGCAATTGGAATAAATTCCATTGCTCTCGGTTTGCTCAATAAGTCGAGCCGCATATCTTTCCGATACGCTAAAAATATCCCCAATATGCCAAAGGGTGACATCCCTTTGGAAACCCCTCAACGGCTTAATTGGAAGCCGTACACTCCTATTGCTCCGCAACTAAAACTCGTTCGCCTATGAGCTACGCAGTGTTCCACATCATCAAGGCGAACTCGTCTTTGAACTCGATAGCCAAGCATATCGAGCGCACCTCCCATCCCGACAACGCAGACCCGGAGCAGACGCACCTCAACCGCTACGGGCTGGTCGAATATCCCGACGGGATAACCGGGCTTGCGGCTGCTGTCGAACACCGCATAGCCAACGCCGGGATAACCCGGAAAATCTCCGACCGGCAGGTACGCTGCCTCAACATGGTGATGACCTCCGACAACGAGGGTATGCAGAAAATCATCGACGCCGGAAAACTCGACCAATGGATAGCCGACAACATCAAGTGGGTCCGTGACACATTCGGTAGCGACAATGTTGTCGGCGCAGCCATGCACATGGACGAGCGGACACCGCACCTCCACATAGCGGTCGTTCCGATTGTCACCACCGAGAGAAAGAAGAAGGCGAGGGAGGCGGCGGTGAAGAAGCGTTACCGCACCAAGCCGACCAACCGCCCCCGGCTGTGTGCCGACGACATAATGGAGCGCAAGGCGATGAGCCGCTACCAAGACCTCTATGCCGAGGCAATGGCAAAATACGGATTGGAGCGGGGTATCCGGGGTTCGGAAGCACGGCACATCGACCAACACGAATACTACCGCCAATGCCAGCGCGAAAAAGCCGGACTTGAAAGGGATGTAGCCGAACTCTCCACCGAGAAAAAGAAACTCGACAAGGAGAAGAAATCGTTGGAGAGCAAGGTCGGTCATCTTGAATGCAGCGCAATCGCCCTTGACGCTCAAAAGAAGCAGTTGAGGCAGGTAAACGAGGAAATCCGGCAGACAAACCGCGAACTCTATTCGGAACACACCCGGCTGACCGAGGCAAATTCTTCTCTCGCCGCCGAGAACAAGTCGCTCATGGCGACATCATCAAAACTTTCCGATGATGTTGCCCGGCTGCAAATGCAGAAACTCTCCAACGAAGCCAACGGAGATTTCCAGAAATACAAGGCTGACATAGCCCGGTATTTCCCCGACCTTGAAGATTTGCTGAGGTGGGGGCGATATTGCACCCATATCGGATTTCCCGACAGATTCACGCAGAGAATCCTCGCCCAGGAAAAAGTGGGATTTGCAGGCACTCTTTTCTCATCGGAACACAATCAGACATTCAGCACGGAGGGTTCATATGCTAAATTGGAACGCGACCCGAAAGAAAAGCACCGATTCATACTGACAATCGACGGAATAAATGTGTTCCAATGGTTCCGCGACATGGCCCGCAAACTCCTTGAAAAACTCGGCTTTCAACCCAAAGAACCGAGGCAAAGCCGAAGCATCAGACGCTAATATCTCCACACTGACAATAACGGCTATCTCACTTAAATCACCCCAATCGGTGGGATAGCCGTTGTTTTCTTCATTGCCATGTCTTGACTATCAGATAAATTCGTTAACTTTGCATATGGACATTCACAATAAAATCATAGTAGAGGTTGGAAATGCGACCTTTTTACCGCACGGATTTTTCCAAAGAGGGAAATCTCGGACATGGCTGTATGATTGTGGCTATTGTGTTGTTTTAATAGAATTTCAGCCATCTGCATATTCTCGTGGGTCTTTCTGCAATGTCGGAATAGATTTTTTATTCGATACTTCCACTCCGTTATATTCAACACTATATTTTTCCTACGGATGGAAACGGATACACGTTAACAAATCTGGATTTGTGGAATATGTAGGTAACGATAGTATATTTCGGGAGGAAATATTCAAATTCGCAACTTACGCATTAAAATATGCCGAATCTCTGATTAAATTTCAATCGCTTAATTATGCCAATTGGGAATTCGTCAAACTGTTGTGGCTTAAACGGTTTAAGGCGTTGAGAGGGAAATGGAATGGCCCGGTTCATGACTACTATTATGCCGCTATGATTAAATTCCTAATTGGCAATTATGATAGTGGTGTTAGGATTCTACAAAAATGGAATTTAAGAAACGGAACGCGCGATGAATGGATGAACAAGATTTATATGACGTTTTGCGAAAGCAACCTTACAGCAAATCAAGCAAAGTCTATTGTCGTAGAAATGGTCAACAAACGACGTAAATTATTTCAATCAAAGCCCTCATATAAAAAACTGGAAGGTGAATTCTTATTGTAAAGTTATGAACAATACGATTATACGTAAAGACGGCTACTTATATTTTGAGAATTTGGATAGTTATATGCTCCCAAAGCTTACTCTAATTATTGAAGCTCCAAAGCTACAAGAGTATAGAAAATACATTGAGTATCACAACATATCAAGTATAATGATAAATTCCAATTATACCAATGGAGTAATTGGAGATTTATCTTTTCTTGGTGAATCCTCCCTAAAAATAAGGAGTTTAACTATCCTTCAGCCCAATATGAATATTGGGGATATTGATAGTCTTGTTAATTTGGAGGTGTTATCAATGGAGGGTTCTCTAAAAAAAGACCTTGATATTTCAATATTCAAATTTTTGAAATACCTAAATTGCGTATATAGCACACGTCTTCGAAATCTTGAAATTGCGTTTTCATTAAAACATTTGTCATTGAGTGGTTTTAAGATGGATGATTTGTCCATTATGAGAAATCTGAAACTATTAGAAAGTGTAGCTCTTTATAATACTCATATCAAATCTTTATATGGAATTGGCAATCTGATCAACTTGAAAAAAGTTTTAATAGATAAAGCACCTAAACTAAAAAATCTTTGTGGGTTCACTGAGCAAAACTCAAATATGGAAACGGTGGAGGTTTTCAACGCAAAGAATTTGAGAGATATTATCGCATTGAAGTATTTGCATAACTTGAAAACTCTTTATCTGCAACGAATCTCTGATATAGAGACATTATCTTTTCTATCTAATATCAGTAATTTGGATAGAATAGTAGTTTCTTCAAATGTCGACGATAAGGACTATTCTTTTGTTGAAACAATCCCTCATAGGTTCATTTTGGGATATCAGCACAATAATTTGTAGGGCGTCGGATATGAAAGAATAGTGGAAATGAAAGAAAACAGCGGCAATTAAATAAAACAAATTATTGCTGTCCGGTAAAAAAGACAAAATCATATATTCTCTACAAATATAATAAGTTACACCTGTTTTACGAAAAAGGGCTTGTCATTTGAGGCGATGTGAAATTGGTAGCATTAAGCATCAAAAAGCCCTTAAAAGACATCTATACGAGTTTGTTTCATGCTGTATGAGATAAAAATAGTCCATTTCCTATCATGTCAAAGTTTTACCGGACAGCAATAAAAACAAATAGCCTTTAGTAGATGACAAAATTTAAATTTATGCTGTTAAACATCTAATTTTCAAGTGATTAAATTTGCAAAAGTCCCTGGAATTTAGTAATTTAAAGGAAAAGTTTGGTCGCT
>CAJTEX010000047.1 GCA_910575615.1 Bacteroidales bacterium
TCCCATGCCGAGATGGTAGAGTTTTCCCGAGTGAGCTTCGGTAGCAACAATCAGATCGCGGAGGCTCTCGCGGTTGGTAAGTTGCCCGAACATCATCGTAAGTAACTGATCCCAACACGAAAAGCTCTTAACATACTTGTCACCGTCATACTTCTTGACGATTCTACGGAATTTGAATTCGTCCATAAATTTGACTAATTGGGCAAAAACGTATGGGTCTTTATTCATAACAGTCTGATTCAGACTGTAAAAATAAATTCAAATCGTTGCGCCCGCAAATCAGCCGTAACAATCAGAATATCAATAATTTCAAAGGCCTATTATGATTTTTTAGTGGACACTAATGTTGAGCCATGATAAAATTAAATATCATTGCCGATATGATCAGCAGCGTTGTTATGTTTCTTCTCATTGTCGAAAGAGTATCACATTGCAAAAATAATGATTCTCATAACGATTGCAGCTACCAAAATTACGGATAAACATACCATTGTCCGTGATATAACTCGCTATAAAGGTGTTTGAGCAATCAAACGCTTATGGCGCGTTTCATACAGGGGTGGACTGGTCTTGGCAGAGGCGCCTGAGGACTGTCTCTGAAATCCGGGCCATGATGGCGGCGGCCTCTGTCTCGCTTCCAGTGAAGTCGCGTATCATCACGGCGAGACAATAACTTCTGCCGTCAGGCAGGCTGATGTAAGCGACATCGTTGAACGCCACCAGCTCACCATTCTCGTTGCGGTAACCGCTGCCGGTCTTATGGCCGAACACAACTCCTTCGCGTCCGGCTAATGGCGCGCCAAGCCGGTCCTGGCCTGTTGTCGCGGTGGTCAGCGCCTTCTTGATTGCCTCCTGATGTGGCGTGGAGAAAAGCCTGGTGTTGAAGATCTGGCCGATGAGTAAGGCGGCCGAAAGCGGCGAACTGTGGTTGAGGTAGCTCAGTCTGTGTTCATTCTTCATCTCCGACTCCGAGTAGCGGATTATGAAAGTGGTGTCGGCGGCTATCGATTTGACGTAAGTGTCGGTCTCGGACGGTGATACTATCCGGTCGAAAAGAATGTTGCTCGCGTTGTTGTCGCTTGACACCAGGGCGTAATTGACCAATTCGCCTGCAGAGATGGTGAAGTCGCTGTCACCGTAGGTCTTTAGCATGGGACTCCATGTGGTCCGGTCAGGGTCAGCTGCGCGGATGACGAGCAGGCTGTCGAGTGTTGCTCCTTTGCGTTCGAGGGCATCAGCCACGGCCAGGGCCTGGTGGAGTTTGAACACGCTCATCATCGGGAATCTTGCCCCATTGTTTATGAGTACGGTGTCGTTGTCGCCCACAAACGCTATGCCGACGGTGCCTGGAGCCTCGTTGACTATGTCCATCAATTGCGCTTCCAGAGAGGTTACGGTTTGACCGGAGAGGTTGGTGCGGCCTGCAGACTCTGAACATCCTGAAAGTATTGCGACTGTGGCCCCGAGCAGGGCCGCGGTGATTGTCTTCTTCATCTTGGTGTAAAGCTGATTATGGAGCAAAGGTAGCAAAACAAAATGAAAAAGAGAGGGGGCTTCACAGCTGCCTCTCTCTCCATTCATCACATTATGCTTACAATTAAGTGCTATGTCACTCTTCTAGTTGCTGTTCCGCTGTTCAAGCGGGGTGCAATCTTGTTATCTCAAATGCTTGCTGTCTCTAATTGTCTCGTTATCTATGTCTGTCTGTTTGATATTATAACGTCAATGGATATACGAGGGTTGAGATGTTTGTGATTAATATCGTTTAATTAACAATCGTTAGCGGGTGGTTTGCCTTGTCAGAAGCGCCCTTCCACGATGGGCCAGTCGATGATGTCCCAGAGCTTTTCCAGGGCATCCTTGCGGCGGTTCTGGTAGTCGAGGTAATAGGCATGTTCCCATACGTCGAAAGTCAGGATAGGTGTGAGGCCCTGTGTCATCGGGTTCCCGGCGTTTGACTCCTGGGTTATGAAAAGCTTGCCGTCATTGTCGCGCGACAGCCATACCCAGCCGGATCCGAAGAGCTTGACTCCGGCATCGACAAACTCCTTTTTGAAGTTGTCAAACGACCCGAATTGCTTGTCGATGGCCTCGCGGAGTTCCCCTTCAGGTTCGCCCCCGCCGTCGGGAGAGAAGGAGAAGAAGTAGAAAATGTGGTTCCATGCCTGCGACGCGTTGTTGAACAGCGCGCCTTTTGAGTCACGGATGATTTCCTCCAATGGGAGTTCCTCAAACTCGGTGCCCTCGATGAGAGCGTTGAGATTGTCGATATAGGTCTTTTCGTGCTTTCCGTAGTGGAAATCCACTGTTCGGCGCGAGATTGCAGGCTCCAGAGCGTCGTTGGCGTAGGGGAGCTGGGGCTGGGTGTATTTCATATCTGACGATAATTGTTAGGTTAGTAACTGGATTAATTGGATTCAATGCTATTAATCTAACATCGTCGGGCGGCAAATGTTCAGTCGCGTTTTCTGCGGCGCAGCCTGCGGGCTATCGAGCGGTGTCGGTCTGCCTCATCAGTGTCGCCCATCTCCTCGTTGAGCGATGCCAGGCGGTCATGCAGCGGTGCCGATTCCGGGTTGGCTTCCTCGGCAGCCAGGAGGTAATTGAGCGCCTTGTAGCGCTCTTCGTCTGGATTGTCTGACTGCGAGGCGATAAGACAGTGGAGCTTGCCTATGGCAAACAGCGCGTCGAAATTCTTGGGATGCTCCTTGAGGATTTCACCGAAACATTCGGCCGCGCTCAGATGGTCGCCGCCATCCATGGCCGCTTCCCCTTTAAGCCGCAAGGCCTCGGTGAATCCCGGTGAGATTTTCAGCGCTTTGTCGAAATTGGCGATGGCCGCCCCGTAGTTCTCGTCGGAAAGGCAGTCAAGCCCCATCGAGACATATTCATGGGCAAGTTCCAGAAACTTCATCTCGGCCTCTTTGAGTCTCTTCTCCAGCATTGATATGCGATCACCCGCTTTGCCCAGACGGTAGAGCTTCTGCTTCACGAGATGGTTCACCGCCGGATTGCGCAGTTCGTCGCGGGCATAAAGCCCTTCGGTGAATGAGTCGACCGCTCCGGCGAAGTCGCCGGAGTCGAAAGCCTTCGCGGCCCGGTGGAAACAGTCGTCGGCCCTGGCCGCCGTCATCGCCGCCGCGAAAATCGCCGGATTGTTGAAGAATCCGCTGAACGACCGTATGGCCGGATTGACGAAGAAGTCATATGGATTGACTTTGGTCAGGAGGGTCAGCCCCTCCAGCGACTGGCATCTTGACAGGGCCACATAGGCCTGCCCTGCGGCAAACGCTCCACCCTGCATGTCGATTATGACGCGGGGAAATGTGAGACCCTGGCTCTTGTGGATGGTCAATGCCCATGCCAGCCGGAGGGGATACTGTGTGTATGTGCCCAGCACCTTCTCCTCGATTTTCCGGGTCTCCTTGTCATAGTGGTAGCTGACATTCTCCCATACCTCGCGGGTGATTATATGTGTCTGTCCGTTTTCAAGCGCCACCTCGAGGGTGTTGTCAGAGATTGAATGTATCTTCCCGATGGTGCCGTTGACCCAGCGTTTCTCGGGGTCGTTTCTTACAAACACCACCTGCGCGCCCACTTTCAGCTCAAGCACAAGCGGTACCGGCAGGGAATTCTCCGGGAATTTGTCCCTGACCTCGCCATGGAATGTGTGGAGCTTTCTGCGGAGTTTCCCGAGCCGTGAGGTGTTTATCGCGTCCACCGTGTCGCGTTTGGGGGCGAGGGTCATGGTGAACTCTTTCTGCCGCTCGGCGGTCGCCGCTTCCGGATCGACACGCTCGTTGAGGCGCGCTATGTCATCAGCCGATATCGCCCCGAGCCTCATACGGTCGAGCATGTCGATGAACATGCTGTCTGACTGGCGGTAGACTTTCCTCAGCTCGATAGGCACGAGGGCAAACTCCCTGAACACGCGTGCCGAGAAGAAATACAGGTTGGGGTAGAGGTCGCGGAAGATGTCGCGCATGTCTGATGTCACCACCGGCTCAAGCTGGAAGATGTCGCCGACAAGCAGCAGCTGTTTGCCCCCGAACGGTTCGCGGAAACGCCCCGAATAAAGCCGCAGCACCTTGTCGACGAAGTCTATGATGTCAGCCCTGACCATAGATACCTCGTCGATCACAATCAGCTCAAGCTCGCGTATCAGCTTCTGTTGCTCGGCGGTGTGCTTCAGACGTTGTCTCAGGTTGCGTGGCTGCAACTCGGGGTCATCGGGCAGAAGCGGTTTGAATGGCAGGTGGAAAAAGGAGTGGAGCGTCACGCCGCCGGCGTTGACGGCGGCGATGCCGGTGGGAGCCAGCACCACTGTGCGTTTGCGGGTGTTCTCCACTATATGACGCAGGAAAGTTGATTTCCCGGTTCCGGCCTTCCCGGTCATGAAGACCGACTGGCGGGTGTAGGAAATCAACTTCCAGATATCCTGAAATTCAGGATTGTCAAGGTCTATGGTCTGCGACAATCTTAGCTAATCCTTAGGTTTTACATCTTGTTGCGTCCGGAAGCCGCCTGATCAGAAACGGTAGCCGATGGTGGCCACGATCTGCGAGCTGTTGTCGGTCAGCTTTGCTGTCGGGGCCTGCGTCCATACTTTGTCGTAGTCGACAAAGGGAGTGAAGGCGTTGAAGGTCGACGTGCGGTGCTTGTTGACATACGCCAGGTCGAAGTAGAATCCATTGACCTTGTAGCCCAGACCGCAGGTGATGTAGCGCGTCGCGTTGTTGACATTGTATGACGGGTTCATGCCGGCGGTTGAGACCTCCATCCCCGACTTGTTGAGGTCGGTGTTGGCGTTTTCCAGCTCTGAGCCGGAGGCGGTGGAGGTGTGGCTGTAGCCCGCGCGCAAAGAGAGCCGTGGGGTCAGTCTGTACTCGGCACCCACCCTGATGGTGCTTGTCCCTTTGTAATAGCGGGCGATGTTGTCGTTGTTGAGTGTCATCGCGTCTCCTCCGCTGTATATGAGCTTCATGTCTCCATATGCGTCATACTGGTAGTCGACGCTGAGTATCGCGCGTCCGCCGATGACTCCGGCCACACCGGCCATGAGCTTCCATGGGGTGTGGAGGGCGAACTGGTAATCATCCCAGGGGGTAGACTCCGATCCGCTGAACTTATAAGAAGGATCGGCTGTGGAGAATTTGAAAGCAGTGCTGCCGTAGCTCGATGAGTTCAAAGTGTAATATGTCGGCGTATGCACGGCCACGCCGATTCTCAACTCGTTTATAGGCTTTATGATGGCGCCAATCTTGAAGTTTGCTCCTGTGCCAGAAATCCTCTTGAAAGAATATAGCTCGGAATAGTTGGCTGTGCCGAGCTGATACCCGGCTGGATAGTTCGGCACTAGCGCGCGGTCAATCTGCTCGTTGTACCAATACTCCTGTGAGTAGTCAAGGTCGGTGATGCCCACGCCAATGCCCCAGTAGACGAGATTCATGATGCTTCCGCCAAGGGAGATGTTGTACTCGTCGGCGTGTCCCTTCTCACGTATCTGGAAGTCTGCCGCGCCGGTAGAAGGGGCCACCTTGTTGCCCAGGGCGTCGGTGCCGCCGTGCTGCCACAAGCCTCGATACTGGCTGTCCTCATATATCACGTTGCCATCAGTATATGTCTCGGCATTGATCATGCCCGAGTTGTAATAAAGGACACTCATCCAGTCGGGCGCGTTGTAATCGTAATTATCGTAAGGATAAAGGTCCTTGCCGTCAGGGCCTACCGCCCACAGCGATGACGGGTCTACCCCGTTGGTTATTGCGGCGATGTAGTTTGACAGCGAGGTCTGCATGTTGCCGAGTCCACCGGTGTAGGTGCGGTTGAAGCGGTATAGGCGGTTGTATGTGAATCCCCATGACACACTGTTGTCGCGGTTCTCGCCAAAAAGCATCGTGCCGACATATCCAGCGCTGTTTAGGTTGGCGAGGGTGGAGTTCTGTGAGTTCTCTCCGCCGTCCCATTGCGTCTTGTTGGAATTCATGTCTATGCCGAGGGTAAGGCCGATGTCGCTGCCGCGATACATGCCGATGCCCGCCGGGTTCTGTCCCACGGCTGAGATGTCAGCCCCGAGGGCCGTGAAGGCCCCGGCCATTGACATGAACCGTGCCGAGCCGCGCAGTTCGGTCTGTGACAGAGCCATGGCGTCAACCGGACTTTGGGCGAACGCTGCCGCTGCGGGGGCTAACGCGAGGGCAGATATGATTAGCTTTTTCATTTTCAATCGATGTTGGTCAAGTTTTAGAGGATGTCGGGCTTAGGACGGAAGCCCTTTGGAGAGGGTAGGGGTGTGGCTCGGCAGCCAGGGGTCAGCGGCTGCGGTGTCCGCCGCCGCCAGAACGCCCTCCGCCGGAATAGCCGCCTGAACGGCTGCCGCCGGAGTAGCCGCCCGACGAGCGGTTGGAGTTGTAGCTTCCCGAACGGTTGGAATTATAGCTGTTGGATGAACCGTTCCTGGTCGACTGTGAGGCTCCGAAATTCCCCCGGTTGTAATTGCCGTTGGTGGCGCCTGGCTGTCTGGTGCTGCCCGAGCCGTGACCGGTGGAGGGCCTGTAGCCAGACGAGCCGGTGCCGAAATGAGAGTTGCGCCCGGAGCCGGTGCCGCCATAGTAGCCGCCGTTGGTTGAGCCTGCCGCTGCCGGTGGACGATAGCCGGGACGTGTCGACGAGCCGGGAGTGGAGTGGCCGTAGCGGTTCCCGGTCCGATAGTTGTAGCCGGTGGAGCGCGGACGGTGGGCCGCCGAAGGTGATGGACGGTAATTCACGCCGCCCCAGTGTCCGGGGTAATATCCCGGATATCCCCATGCCCAGGAGGGGGAGGTCCATCCCCATCCCCAGCTCCAGGAGGGATAGTAGTCCCATCCCCACCAGGGGTTGTACCAATAGTAGGGGTTGCGCCATGAGTAATATGGCCATCCCCATGTGTTGTAGTAGCTGTAATATCCGTAAGGGTAACCGGGACCGAAGTTGATGCTCAGGGCTGTCTGAGGGCTGGCGTTGTAGCCTGCGTCATAGCCCGAGGAATATCCGGCATTGTAGATGTCGGCATATTGCTCCCCATGGCTGGGGTCGATAGCCTGGGAGGCGAGCGCCTCTTTCGCAACCTGGGAGTCTCCGAAACGCGCAAGGTATTCAGTGGCCGACATAGCCTCGAAATCCTTGAGCGAAATCGAATCGGGTGCCGCGGTCTGGTACGCGCCGCGGCGGTTATACTCGTCGACATCACGGGTGGAGCCGCCAGAAGGCAGGTATGCCCCGGCTGCCTGGTAGTCGCCGACACTGTCCCAAGGGACATATGCCGCCCCGTCGTAATAATACATTCCCGAAGCCGCCCCGGGCTGTGAGGGGGTGGCGGCCTTCGATGGCTTGGGCGCTACGGTCTTGGGTGCTTCTTTCTTCGCCTTTGACGCGTCGTAATACAGGTCATCGTCATAATAACCCTGGGCGGACGCCAGCATAGCGGTGGCGCATAGCGCTGCCGGAAGAATCAGGGCCTTGGGCCGGAGCGACAAGAGTCTCCGCTCCAATATGGATTTGAGAGTTTTCATATACGAGAGTCTGTTTCTTTGTGTTTAGACTCGGAAAAAACCGTTGAGTTTAATCCGTTACAATGCCTATTGTATCACAAAGATACGCTTTTATTGTGAAAGAGGCAAATTTTTGCATCAAAGCGTCACGGCTCTTTCATTTAAGATTCCGTCTCATTATCGAGAAATGTGTTATTTTATAGCGAGGGCAGTTCGGATGGAGAGAGCTCAACCTCTGATTTTCAAGAAAATAAGT
>CAJTEX010000048.1 GCA_910575615.1 Bacteroidales bacterium
CTGATTCAGACTGTAAAAATAAATTCAAATCGTTGCGCCCGCAAATCAGCCGTAACAATCAGAATATCAATAATTTCAAAGGCCTATTATGATTTTTTAGTGGACACTAATGACTATCTTATAAACGATAATACAGGTGATATGTGGAAATTTCAGTGGAGTACCAAAGGGGATGATTATAGATGGATTGAAAGATTCAGATAAATATTATTTCTAATATGCAGCTATTGTTTATTATGATGATTTGTATAATTGCTATTTCGGTTATTGTGATAGCAATGGTGCGAATACGCCTTAAAAACAAGTCCAATGAACTTTCAGACAAGTTAAGCCAGATATCTTCATATAGTGAGAAATCAAACTATGAGCAAGCAAAAGAGAGATTATCTGCTCTCAATGAGAAAGTGTTTATAGATATTCCTGCCAACTTGAACAATGGCTTTTATGGTAATATAATCTCAGCAACGCAGGAAAAAGATTTTATCAATCATTACAAACCACATTTTCAAGAAGCGTATTCGCTTCAGAAGAAACTCAAAGCCTTTAATATCACTCCATCTGAAACTATATTAAAATTCATCAATGATTTTGGAGCTATCAATAGACTTGTAAAACAGCATAATGAGGGTGTTATTGCATTTCTGCTTGACACACATAAAGATTTCTTCGACAAATGCTTAAAATATCCATTGGATAAGCAACAAAGACGCTCAATTGTTTCAGAAGAGGATAATTGTTTGGTTGTTAGTAGCGCAGGTAGTGGAAAGACTTCTTCTATTATCGGAAAAGTCAAGTATCTAACAGAAATAAAAGGCATTGCACCTCATAGAATTTTACTTATTAGTTACACTAACAAAGCAGCAGCCGAACTTACGGAAAGAATGGCTACTGATGGCTTGAAAGGTTATACATTTCACAAATTAGCCATTGATATTATCGGAAAAGCAACGGGAACAAAGCCGTCTATTTGCGATAATACAGATTCTTTATTTATTGCTCTTTATCACACTCTATTAGAGAATAAGGCTTTTAAGAATAGCGTAGTAGAATACTTCATTGATTATCAAACCAATGAAGTGGATTGGGAACAACGCAAGAATGAAAGGCGAGAAAAATTGTCGGAACAAAAGAATGTTCAACTAAAAGCAATGTTCCCCGATATGGATGGTCGGGCTATATATGTGAGAAGCGAACAGGAGCAAAAGATTTGCTTTGTTTTGTCATCACTTGGAGTAAAATTCAGATATGAAGAGCCATACGAACATCAATTAGCGGATGAAATGCACTCTCAATATCGCCCCGATTTCTCAATATATTTTGAGCAAACAGGAGAAATCAAACGCATCTATTTGGAACATTTCGGTGTAGATGAACATGGTCTTGTTCCTGCTTGGTTTGCAAAAGACAAGAATATAACATACGAAGAAGCCAATCAAAAATATAATGATGGTATAACTTGGAAGAAAGCTGCTCACGAGAAATTTGGTACTCAACTTTTAGTAACATCAAGTGCTGATTTCCATTATTCCGATATAAGAGATAAACTTCGACAATTATTAAATGACGCAGGTGTGCCAATTCAAGAAAAAACAGAAGAAGAATTATATGATTTAGTCTTACCCAAAGGCAGTAAGCAAGAAAAGGCTTTTATTCGGCTGGTAGTTACTTTCGTAACATTGGTAAAATCAAGTTGTAAATCAGTTAGAGAGGTTCTTGAACAAGCAAAAAATGCAAATGATGAGCGGAGCGTTTTTATTATCAAGAACATATTTCAGCCTGTATATGACCGCTATATAAGTGCATTGAGCGATAGCAACCAAATTGATTTTACCGATGCGATTCTTCAAGCCACAGAAATATGTCGTACTTCACACCCTGTTGAGTATGATTATATCATTGTGGACGAGTTTCAAGACATATCGGTTGACCGTTACAATTTCTTGAAAGTATTACGAGAGGGGAATCCGCCTGCGAAGTTGTATTGTGTAGGCGATGATTGGCAGTCTATATATCGTTTTTCGGGAAGTGATATGGCTCTTTTTAATCAATTTCCTGAATACTTTGGCGCAACAGAGATAAACAAGATTGAAACCACATACAGATTTGGAGAGCCTTTAGTTTCGTTGTCCTCCCACTTCATACAGCGTAATAAAGCCCAAATACAAAAGAATATACACTCGTTCAGCTCTGAAATGAAAACAGAATTGGAGTTTTATTCTTACGACAGACGTGATTATTGCAAAACAATAGGAGAACTAATATCTTCTATTCCATCGGATAAATCTATATTTCTATTAGGACGTTATTCTTTTGATGACTATTACCTGTCATTTATGTATAAAGGAGTGAAAGAAGGTAATAGATTTTATTATGTGATAGGAGGAAGAAAGATAGAATTCTTGACAGTACATAAATCAAAAGGTCTTGAAGCGGATTATGTGATACTTTTACAATGTAATAAGGATACTTATGGCTTTCCATCCCTTGTAAGTGATGACCCTGTGCTTAATTATGTCCTGACTAAAAGTGACCAATTTCCATATGGGGAAGAACGGAGATTGTTTTATGTAGCAGTAACAAGAGCAAAGATAAAAACACTTGTACTATATGACAAGCGTTTCCCCTCTGTATTTGTGGATGAGTTTTTACACCCTGAAAAGGTTTCAGAAGAAAGTTATGTAAAGCACCCCAATGCCAATAAAAGATGGACAAGAAGTGCAGACCAATTTTTATTGAAACTGTATAATGAGGGTAAGAGTGTCAAATATATCGCAAACAAAATGGGCAGAAGTCAAACTTCGATTGTAATGCGATTGAACAAACTCACCCAATAGTAGATTATATTTATTCTTCTATACTGCATGTATTAGATATTTTTTACCTTTGCAAAAGAAATGATTTATTTGACAGCATAGCACCGCAAATCGCTGAAAATCGCACGGTTTCCAACTCGTTACCGTTGTTTCTCAAATACTCCGTTAAAAGTTTATTCCTAAAATGGTTGTATCAAACCGTTGAAAATCTAAAATATGATTCTCGTAAAGAGAAGGTGATTTCTTTTGCGTGGCAGTATGTGCTGCTTGTTGTGTCATTGTTTGTTATGACATTCGGTGTAGCATTGTGCGTAAGGTCAAACTTGGGGTGCAGCGTGATTTCAACCATACCATTTGTCATGTCGCAGGCTGGTGAAAGCGGGCTGGTTGCCGCGTTGACAATCGGGGAATACACATATATAATGAATGGCCTGCTTGTTCTGCTCCAGATTCTGATTCTAAGGAAAAAATTTGAACTCGTACAGTCGCTGCAACTTGTCATAGGATTCGTGTTTGGCTATTTTCTCGACTTGAACATGTCGGTGACCTCTATGTTTGACTACTCAACCATATGGAGCCATTTGGCATATCGATGGAAATCCGTTGCGGTTCGGTAACGATGCCTGGCGAGGGGATAACAGTGGCGATAAGCAGAGTGAGCGGTCTCCCGTTTCCGAAAGCCAAGATATATGTCGACAGCGCGCTTGTCATATCGGCTGTTGCCCTGAGCTATCTGTTTTTCGGCCGCTGGCTGTGGAATGTTGTCGGGGTCGCCACGCTTTTCGCAATGATATATGTGGGGCTTGCAGTAAAGGTAATTATTGCTGTCCGGTAAAAAAAGACAAAATCATATATTCTCTACAAATATAATAAGTTACACCTGTTTTACGAAAAAGGGCTTGTCATTTGAGGCGATGTGAAATTGGTAGCATTAAGCATCAAAAAGCCCTTAAAAGACATCTATACGAGTCTGTTTCATGCTGTATGAGATAAAAATAGTCCATTTCCTATCATGTCAAAGTTTTACCGGACAGCAATAAAAAAAATTTGAAATCGTACAGTCGCTGCAACTTGTCATAGGATTCGTGTTCGGCTATTTTCTCGACTTGAACATGTAGGTGACCTCTATGTTTGACTACTCAACCATATGGAGCCATTTGGCATATCGATGGAAATCCGTTGCGGTTCGGTAACGATGCCTGGCGAGGGGATAACAGTGGCGATAAGCAGAGTGAGCTGTCTCTTGTTTCCGAAAGCCAAGATATATGTCGACAGCGCGCTTGTCATATCGGCTGTTGTCCTGAGCTATCTGTTTTTCGGCCGCTGGCTGTGGAATGTTGTCGGGGTCGCCACGCTTTTCGCAATGATAAATGATATATGTGGGGCTTGCAGTAAAGGTAATCAATCCGCATATGGTGTGGTTCAGCCGCCTTGTGTGTTATCGTCCGGGGTTCAGGCGGTATGTCTATGGACTCGCCAGGTTCATAAAGCATGGCCGGGGCTGACAGGGAGGATCCTTCCAAGAGTCGTTATTTAAAGTGAAAAACAAAGCGGCTGCCGCGCCTGTGACTTGAAATCACGGGCGGCAGCCGCTTTTGCAGTCATGCGGTTGCTTTATGTCAACCCCTGATGCTGGGGGCGCAGTAGATCGTTGACTGTCTTGACCGGATTGAAAGTGGAAATCGGCACTTCCACGAATGCGGTCAACCAGTCGCTCATGGCTCCATTCCAGAGTCCGGGCAGCTCCAAGGCCTTCAGGCTACGCCCGTGCAGTGATTTGGAGGATATGAATCCAGTCTCGGCATCGACATATGCGGGGAGGTCATATTTGCGGCCCTCATGGTCTTTGACGTAGCATACCAGGTCCACCGGATTGAAATGTGTGGCTTTTGCCATCATCTCGCGGTTCTCTGTCTTCGACAGGTCAATCTGGGTGCTTTCAAGAATCTGCAACGAACGCGACCCGTCGGCGTTGTATGTCACATACGGACCTCCGCCTGGCTCTCCCTCGTTTCTTACCATGCCGCATACCCTCATCGGGCGGTCGAGCTTGACACGCAGATATGTAGCCAGGTCTTCGCCCTTTAGTGTCGACAGTTCGGGGGAATCAAAAGAGAAACATTCGCGCATGAAGGCTACGATTCCCTCAAGTTCTGCCTCAGAATACTGGCGGCTGTCGATGAGATCGATGAAAGCAGTGACTTTGTCGTGCAACTCGATGAGGTAACCTGCGATGACCTTTTTGTAGAGGAGGGTGGACTCCCTGCGGTTGTCAGGCACCACATTGTCGATGTTCTTTATGAAGACCACAGTCGAGTCAAGTTCATTCAAGTTCTGTATCAAGGCTCCGTGTCCTCCGGGACGGAACACGAGACGGCCATCTTCCCTGAACAAGGAGTTGTCCTCATTCACGGCGACTGTGTCGGTCGAGGCTTTTTGCTCTGACATTGATACGAAAATCTTGACTCCCATACGCGCCTCGATGGCCGGAACTGCTTCCGCGAGCTTTCGGGCGAAAGCCTCGCGATGTGAGGGGGAGACGGTCAGGTGCATGTTCACTGAACCATCTGCCTGGCGGGCGGATTGCGCTCCCTCCACAAGCTGTTCCTCCACGGGGGTACGTGTGTCATCTCCGGACTTATGGAATGTCAGCAAGCCTTTCGGGAGGTTTCCGTAGTCAAGCCCTTCCGGGCCGATGATTCCTTTTACCACCTCTTTCTGCGCGCCTTCAGCCAGCAGTTCGTCTACTCCTTTGCCGCTGTGGGTTTTGCGCAATTGCTCGTCAAGCTGTCCGAAAAAAGCCACGTCGTGGATGTTCCTCAGGAGATTGTCCACATCGGAACCTTCGGGAGCTGTGTCCTTGTCGCCGTCAACAAAGCTGAAGAGCGATTTGAACATACGCGAAGCGGCCCCTGATGCGGGGACGAACTTGCAGACATCGCCACCGTCGGCCAGGTACTTGTCCCATCTGGCCACGGCTTCAGCCTCTTCCTGTGGCGTCAGCACTGTGATTCCTTCGCCGGGACGTGCGGAATCATATATTTTAAGGTATGGGAAACCGGTCTTGAAGCGTTCGACCTGGGTCATAAGTGTCTCTTCCGAGACTCCACGCTGGCCCAGCTGGGCCATATCATCTTTTGTCAACATGTCGGTCTGTAGGGTTGGGTTTGTTTAGGAGTTGTCGTGATTATGTTTTCACAAAGTTACAGCTTTTTATCCGATTTCCATTCACCGACAGATATAATTCTTGATATGAGCCAGCCTTCGGTGTAGCCTGGATATGAAAAACCACTGGAATGGGGTTCCCGATGGTCTGTGAGTCTCCTCGTTTTTTTCAATTGTATTGCGGATTGACCGGATGATACAGCCAGTTTCTGTATGGTTTGCCCAAAAGCCTGACGATTCTGTACCATGACGAGTCTCCGTCTTCCATAAAAATCTCTTTGTTGGCTGGTTTGGGCGCCACGGCCCATACATGTTTCTCAATCTCCTCCTCGAGCTGCATAGGGTCCCAGCCGCTGTATCCGACGAAAAAGCGCATTCTGCCTTCCGTCTCGAGCCCCATGTTGACATAGCTTTTGACCTGCTTGAAGTCACCGCCGATATAAAGGCCTTCGGCGATTTTGCGGGCGCCACGAAACTCATCTCCAAGGGAGTGGAGATAAAACAGCCGGTCGCATGACAGAGGGCCGCCGCAGTAAATCGGGATGTCTATCTCATCCTGGACGCCTTCTATCGCCTCTCCCAATGTGTAACCGGTGGCTTTGTTAAGCACCAGCCCCATGGCCGACTTGCCCCGTTCATATTCGACAAGCGAGATGATCCCGTGGTTGAAATATTCCTCACGCAAAAACGGCTCGGCCACAAGCAATGACCCGACAGCCGGCTTTCCGGTCGGAAGGTTGATTTTAAAAATGGAGGAATCAAGATCGGGCATATCAATCTCCATGACTCATAGTAATATTACATTTCATGTCGACAGGGATTTCCCGCCCGAAGTTGCTGGCCGGAAAATCCATCTCAATGGCGAAGTTACCATTATTTTACGGGACGAACAAATATTTTTGCAGAAATCCAAAAATGTTTGTGGGGAATGACGCTACAGGGGGCCTGCCAATCACTGAGGGTTTTGTCTTTGATGTCAGGAAAAGCAGACAGAGAAATGACGATGTTTTTGCCGACGTTTGTTGCGCGGGGGAGAGGCGTATTGTAGAACGTGTGTCTGAAATCGGCACGGCTCTTTCATTTAACTTTGATGCTACAATGCGCCACTGTTAATCAAGTAGTTATATGTGGCAGTTACGCAATGGCTGTGTTAATCTCATTTTGGATAAAAGGGTTAATGGCTTTTAACTAACTATCAGTCATGCACTTTGAAAATTCCAAGCATTTTTAAATGAAAGAGCCGTGTGAAATCGGCCGCATAATGAATAAATGGACACGGCTTTTTCATTTAAGATAAAATAAAGCGTATACCTGCCCTTACCCGCTTCAGCCCGAAGCGGGTAATCTGTTGTGTCTGTATTTCAGCCGTTTATCTCTTCGTTAAAATCTTATTT
>CAJTEX010000049.1 GCA_910575615.1 Bacteroidales bacterium
TCTCAGTTCCAATGTGGGGGACCTTCCTCTCAGAACCCCTACGCATCGTCGGCTTGGTGGGCCGTTGCCCCACCAACTACCTAATGCGCCGCATGCCCATCCATGACCGGGGTCGCCCCCTTTGGCCGGCAGGGGATGTCCCCTCCCGGCATTATGTTGTATTAGGCGGGATTTCTCCCGGTTATCCATCTGTCACGGCCAGGTTGCATACGTGTTACTCACCCGTGCGCCGGTCGCCGGCGGCAGAAAGCAAGCTTCCTACCCCGCTGCCCCTCGACTTGCATGTGTTAAGCCTGTCGCTAGCGTTCATCCTGAGCCAGGATCAAACTCTTCGTTGTTGTTATCTTGTTTCTTTTTCTTTTCAGAATCAGAGACGACCTCGGAGAGCCTCTTGTTGACCCGACTCGGGTTTGGAGAATTGACAAAGTGCTTCTATTAGCTCTTGTACTACTCTTAATGTCTATTGTAAATCTTTCAATGTGCTCGTTCGGATTGACTTCCGTTGCGGAGTCGCCGAAAAACTTTGCAAAGTTACGGACAATTTTTCAAACCACCAAATTTTTCTTGAACTTTTTTTCAAGTTTTTTTTCGGCGGCCGGCTCGCGTCCGCGGCCTTGCCTGTCAGGATTTCAATCTGTGAGAATCCCGGGCTTGTGTTCCCGGCGGGACCTCCGTCCCAAAAGCGAGTGCAAAGTTAGGCACTTTCTTCCATTCCACCAAATTTTTCAGCAAGAATTTTATGCTAAAAAACATAGTTTTTCAAAACAACCAACCCAACGACCTATGCATCAACATCTTAAACAAATGTTAAAATCCAAACAATCTGAAGCGCAAAAATGTTTATCCTAATTTCGACTTCAAAAAACGCCCTGTATAAGATTCATCACATTCTGCCACTGCCTCCGGTGTCCCAGCCACCACAAGCGAGCCTCCGGCCTCTCCCCCCTCCGGACCGAGGTCGATGACATGGTCAGCGGCCTTGACAACATCAAGATTATGCTCTATGATCAACACCGTGTGGCCTTTCATGATAAGCCGATTGAAAGAGTCCATCAATAGGTTGATGTCATGGAAATGCAGTCCGGTCGTAGGCTCGTCGAAGATGAACAAGGTTGGCTGCGCCACCTCCATGGCCAGGAAATAGGCGAGCTTCACGCGCTGGTTCTCTCCTCCCGACAACGTCGATGAAGACTGCCCAAGCTTGATATATCCAAGCCCCACATCCTGCAGAGGCTTCAGGCGCTTCACGATTTTTGCAGTATGAGTCGACGAATCCTCGGAAAAAAACTCTATCGCCTGGCTGACGGTCATCTCCAGGACATCATATATATTCTTTCCCCTGTACTCCACCTCAAGGACATCGCGCTTGAAACGCTTGCCCCCGCAAGCCTCACACGGGATGGTGATATCGGCCATGAACTGCATCTCGATGGTGATTTTCCCTTCCCCCTTGCACTCCTCACATCGGCCACCTTCGGCATTGAAAGAGAAATAGGCCGGTGTGAAGCCCATCTGCTTGGCACCTTGCTGTGCGGCAAACAATGCCCTTATCTCATCGTATGCCTTGAGGTATGTGGCCGGATTGGAACGCGAAGATTTGCCAATCGGGTTCTGGTCGACGAATTCCACTCCGCCAATCCGCCTCACATCCCCTGCAAGTTTCTGGAACGCGCCGGGCGCGTCAGAGGCAAGTCCCAACTGGCGCAGCAGGGCTCGGTATAGCACATCCCTGACAAGCGTCGACTTGCCGGAGCCGCTAACTCCGGTCACCACAGTCAGGACTCCAAGGGGAAATTTCACATCGATGTTTTTGAGGTTATGCTCCCTGGCACCACACACCTCAATATAACTGCTCCATTTACGCCGCTGGCCTGGCACAGGTATCTTCATCTCGCCCGTGAGATATTTGGCTGTGTAGCTCTCGGACGCCGAAGGCAAATCAGCGAGAGTTCCCTCAAACACTATCTCACCACCGAGCCTGCCTGCCTTGGGGCCAACATCAATGATCCAGTCGGCTGCCTCCATTATTTCCTCGTCATGCTCGACGACCACCACCGTGTTGCCAAGCTCACGCAGCGAACGCAACACCCCGATCAATTTGGCGGTATCACGCGAATGAAGCCCGATGCTCGGCTCGTCAAGGATATACAGCGAGCCAATCAATGATGAGCCAAGCGATGTGGCGAGATTTATGCGCTGGCTTTCTCCTCCGGAAAGAGTAGAGGACAGGCGGTCGAGAGTCAGGTATTCAAGCCCCACATCGACAAGGAAGCCAAGGCGGCTGTTTATCTCGGCGAGAAGCCTCTTAGCTACCGCCGCGTCATAGCTCCCCAGCTGAAGATTGCCAAACCAGTCACGTAACTCAGATATCGGCATGCCCACAAGTTCGGCAATCCCCTTTCCTCCGACTTTGACGTACGTGGCCTCCTTGCGCAGACGGCCTCCGTGACATTCCGGACACAAGGTCTTGCCCCTGTAACGTGACATCATCACACGATACTGGATTTTATACTGGTTCTCCTCCACCATCTTGAAGAAACCGTCTATCCCTTTGAAGCCCCCCACGCCATGCCACAACTGGTCTTTCTCAAACTGCGACAAATCAGCATATGGCTTGTGGACAGGAAATCCGACCTGCGACGCGGCGTGGATGAAATCCTTTTTCCACTGGCTCATCTTCTCCCCTTTCCAACACTCGACCGCTCCCTCGAACACCGACAGGGCCGGATTAGGGATTACCAGACGCTCATCAATGCCAAGGCTTTTGCCGAACCCCTCGCAACAAGGACACGCCCCGTAAGGGTTGTTGAAGTTGAACAACATGTCGGAAGGCTCGATGAACTTTATGCCATCTGCCTCGAAACGCTTGGAAAACTCATGGCGATGGAGGCCATCAGCACCCCATGCCACCAGCACCATGGCGTCGTCCCCCTCAAAAAAAGCGGTCTCCGTCGAATCAGCAAGCCGCGAAAGCTCATCGGCATCATCGCTGACAGCCATACGGTCAATGAGCAGCTCGTATCCGTCGTCGGCCGCCGGGGCCCTCCCCGACGCGAGCAACTCGTCGAACCCATAGAACTTGCCGTCGCGGTAGAGCCTTGAATACCCCCCTTTGGAAAGAATCTCCAGATGAGCGGCAAGATCTCGGCCCTCCGGCACTTTCAGAGGCGCCACTACCGCTAAGCGGGTACCGGCCGGATACGCCGCAGCCGCGGCTATAACGTCCGCTACCGAATGCTTCTTGACCTCAAGTCCAGAAACCGGGGAATAGGTATGCCCCACCCTGCCGAAAAGAAGGCGAATATAGTCATATATCTCCGTTGATGTGCCAACGGTACTCCTCGGATTTCGGGTGTTGACCTTCTGCTCTATGGCGATGGCGGGGGGAAGCCCGCGGATAAAATCCGCCTCAGGCTTTGGCATCTTGCCGAGGAACTGACGCGCATAGGCCGACAGACTCTCGACATAGCGCCGCTGCCCCTCGGCATACAGGGTATCGAACGCCAGTGACGATTTACCCGACCCGCTAAGCCCGGTTATCACCACAAGCTTGCCCCTCGGAACCGTGACATCCACATTCTTTAGATTGTTGACCTTGGCCCCTTTCACAACGATGTCATCATAGCCGGCAGCCATATTTGCCATATCATTGTCTGTTTCCCTATATATAATATGTGTATTGTCCTTTTTGCCCATATCTTAATCTTTGAAGACAGTCCCTGGCACACCTCGGCGCGGACGGCCATCTTACAAAGATACGCAATTATCTCCGGATTTCATAAGCCCGAACAAGGCATTATGAAAATTTCACAATACCTGGCCCATCGGCATTGGAAAACAATGTGTATTTCTCGCATAATTGTCTCATAAAATCCCGACAGGGAAATAAACCATCTCATCAAAGAGTTGTTATAATAGTAACAGAAAACGAAATACAGAATCCCAAACTTCTTAATGACCATTTCACTTATGAAGAATTTAGACATCATCCTCGCCGTCATCGGCGGCGCGGTCGCCGGAGCGGCCGTCGGACTCCTCTTCGCCCCCAAAAAAGGTTCAGACCTGCGTGACGACATCGCCGACTATCTGAAGTCGAAAGGTATCAACCTGAAAAAGGAAAAGCTCGAAGAACTCGTAGAGGAAATCGAAGCCGAAGTCGTGAAGAAATGACAGCCTGAGAATCGTACAAACAACTAAAAAACATAGAAGATGAGAGCAACAAACCTGCTTGCCGCATTCCTTGGCGGCGCAATCGTGGGAGCTGGAGCAGCACTGCTGTTCGCTCCTGAAAAGGGCGAAGACCTGCGCGGACAGATCAAGACCCTCCTCAAGAAATACGGTGTGTGCAAATGCTCACGCGCCGAAGAGCTCGAGGAAATCGTGGACCAGATCGCCGCCGAAATCAACGAAGCAAAAAAATGACACGACCATAGCGTAAACACGCCAACGGCGCCGGCCTCCCCCTATCCGCGGGCAGCCCGCGCCGTTGCCCGTTGGCCACACTGCCGCCCCAGACAGGGGCAGACAATTGTCCGTTTCAACTACCCCATAAGCCCGAGTTCAAACCATCTCACCACAACAGAATGCTTAATTCATCAAACCAGGAGGCACGCGCGGAAAACAGCAAGTTCAACGCGCTCAAATCATCATTCAGACGACTCATCAGCCTATACATCGAGAGCGCCAAACTCACAGCGGCTGAAAAACTCACACTGCTGCTTTCAGCCGCCGTGTTGTTCATAATCGCATTCATGCTGGTGACAATTGCCATCGCGTTCGGGGCGGTCGCCCTTTTGCAACTCCTACAACTCGCCCTCTCCCCCATCGCGGCAGCCTCAATCCTCGCCGGATTCTTCCTGCTCCTCGCTGTATTGATATTCCTGTTCCGCAAGCCACTGATAATCAATCCTACAGCCCGATTCATGAGCAAGCTCATAATGGACATCGGCAAAGACCGCATCAAATATTGACCCCCTCATCCATATCAACGACAATGAAAACCTCAGGCACTCCCAAGCACAAACACAACGGCCACCACGAATCCCCGGCGCTTACCCTCGAAGAAATAAGGATGAAACAGATGGTCAACTCAATGAAAATCAAGATTGAGCAGCAGAGGCTGCTGACCGCGGTGCTGCCCGGAGCGACCCCAGTTGAGACCGCCGTGACATCAAACATCTACCGCTTCGAGACCCTTATGCAATACGCCACTCTGGCCATCACCACATTCCGCATGGCCAAAAAGGCCGTCGACTTTTTCAAGAGTTTCAGAAAATAATCGTAATTTTGCGGGCAAAACAGACCGCAAGATGAACGACTACATTGAACTCCGAGTAAACATCACCCCCTGCGACGAAACTGCCACCGACATCCTCGCGGCGATGCTGGCCGACGGCGGATACGAGAGTTTTGTCCCAGACTCAACAGGCGTGACCGCCTATATCTCAGCCAGACAGTTCGACAGCAAGACCGTGGAAGATATTCTCGCCGAATTCCCCTTGCACGGCCGCAAACTGTCAACCTGCGCCAACACCATAGAGGGGGAAGACTGGAACAGCGAATGGGAGAAACATTATTTCCAGCCAATCGTGGTCGCCGACCAATGCGTAATCCACAGTTCGTTCCACAAAGACATACCTGCCTGCCCATATGACATCGTCATAGACCCGAAAATGGCATTCGGGACTGGCCATCACGCCACCACATCCCTGATAATAGAGCAACTGCTGGCCATATCCCTCGAAGGCAAAAACGTAATCGACATGGGCACAGGCACAGGCATCCTCGCCATACTCGCCGCAATGCGAGGAGCCCCAGCCGTCACAGGCATCGAAATCGACCCAGCAGCCGAAGCCAATGCCCGCGAGAACATAGTCACCAATCATCATCCGGAAATCACCATCCGCCTTGGCGAGGCGTCGCTCCTACCCACCTGCGAGCCAGCAGACCTGTTCATCGCCAATATCAACCGCAACATAATAACCAACTACATCGCGGAATACGCCAAGGCCCTGAAAACGGGGGGCACAATGCTTCTCAGCGGATTCTACGAAGAAGACATTCCGGTCATTCTGAAAGCCGCCACCCCTCTCGGGCTGACAGAGACAAGCCACACAGTAAAAGGCGACAATTGGACCTGCCTGCGCCTTGTCAAGAACTCATGAGCAGACCATTCACCACACATTCACCGATGAAAAAAGCCATACTGACTTCCTCGCTCATAGCCGCGGCCACAACAAGCCTATTTGCCTCCAGCCCCGACACCTCTGCCAAAGACTCGGTATTGTTCATAATTCCCCAGGAAAGCCTCGCCGACGAAGCCAAAGTAGACAAAGAGTCCACCCTCGGACATTTCACCTGGGGAGCCGACATCGGCAGCTCTGTCGACCTCACGGCCAACGACATGACCTCGGTCAACCTCACCGGCTATTTCGGCTACAAAAACAGATGGTTCAGACTTCTTGGCGTTGGAGCGGCCATACACACCATGCTCGGCAACGCCTCACGCTGTTATCCGGTATACGCGATCGCCCGCACATCATTCAGCTCACAGCCCCAGCTGTGCTTCCTCGACATTCGCGGAGGCGTATCTTTCAACAACATCCTCAACTACCCCTCACAGACCGATTTCTACGGATCACTCGGAATAGGCATAACGCTCGCCAGAGGGAAAAAATTCTCATCCCACATAATTGTCTCATACAGCTATATGCCCACGCGCCCATTCACAGTCCAGACTGAAGTCCCTGCGACAGACTCACCCGGAGAAGTATTTGAGGGGGACCCAGTCCAGACCACTGTCATTGAATCCCGGATGTCATACCCCGACCTGCATTTCGCATCCATCCGGATTGGATGCGCATTCTGACACACCACACTAATGCTCAACCAATTAACATCACAGCCAGCCAGGCATTAGCATATTTTAACACAAAAATCCTGTTATAAAATTTGCCAGTTCAAAAATAGTTCGTACCTTTGCACACGTCAAAGGAAAACAACAATCCTCGACCTCAAGAAAATTGAGCAAGATGTATCGCGGGATGGAGCAGTGGTAGCTCGTTGGGCTCATAACCCAAAGGTCGGAGGTTCGAGTCCTCCTCCCGCCACCAATAAAGAAGATAACTCGCTGACTCCAGCGGGTTATTTTTTTATCACGACTTATCACATCCTAAAATCATACCGCTATGGACTTCTACCGGGTCAGCGGATTTTTCCGGTGGGCGGGAGAGAGTATCAAGAGTATAGTGTTATCTTTGCACAATGAAACCAGATCAACTGCTCAGAGCCATCCTACCCGAAGTCCTGATAGACAACTTCGATATTGAACGATATGAAAAAAGTGAGACCCGCTTCGACATATGGCT
>CAJTEX010000050.1 GCA_910575615.1 Bacteroidales bacterium
TCAAACGGCTTATGTTTGAATCTTATCTCGCCTCAACAATTATTTCGACTTGCGGAAAATCTCCGCATCTCAAAATAATTCAGAAAATAAATCATCGGTTGGCTCAGTTAGCGGCTTAGCCAAGACTGAACAACCTCAAATTTTACCGAATCATTGTAAATGCAAATATAATACTATTTTTTGAAAAAACATACTTTTGTGGGTAACTAAATTCAGCGAATTATGGACTATGATTGCTGAAATTTATACTTCAATCCATATTCTTCCAGTTTGTTGTACAGCGTCGTGCGTCCTATCCCGAGCAGTTCGGCGGCAACCTTGCGGTTACCGTTCGCCTGCTTCAACGCGCGTAAGACACGCTCCTTGTCTTCCGCATCGCTGCGCAGGGCGAAGCTGACGGGTGAGACCGCCCTCGTCACGGCAAGTTCCAGATGCTCTTTCGTGACAAGACCCGTCTGCGCCTGCAACACCGCACCCATGATTTTCTGACGAAGCTCGCGGACATTGCCCGGCCACGCATGGGTCAGCAATGTCTTGCGGGCTTCTCCGTCAAAGCCGATGACATCGCATTCCAGTTCCCGGTTCGCAATTTCACGGAAGAACTCAGCCAGCGGCATGACGTCCTCCTGACAGTCGCGCAACGGCGGGACGGTTATCTCGAAGTCATGCAGACGGTACAACAAGTCCTGCCGGAAACGCTTTTCATGGACCGCCTTCTCCAGATCCTCGTTGGTGGCGGCGATGATGCGGACATTGAAACTACGGTCAGATTTGTCACCTACCGGGCGGTATCGCCGCTCCTGTATGGCGCGCAGAAGCATTTGCTGGGTTTCAGGTGCAAGGTTGCCCACCTCGTCCAAGAACAGCGTACCGCCTTCCGCCTCATGGAAATAGCCTTTCTTGGCACTGTCCGCACCCGTGAACGCCCCTCTGACGTGTCCGAAGAAAGCCGACGGCGCAAGCTCTTTGGTGAGCGAACCGCAGTCCACAGCCACAAACGGTTTTCCTGCCCGCTTGCCCTTGTCGTGCAGCAGGTGGGCGATATGCTCCTTGCCCGTGCCGTTCTCCCCGAATATCAGCACGCTCATGTCGGTGGGGGCTACCAGCCTTATCCGCTTCATGATGGCTTGGAACGCCGAGCCGTCACGCGAGAACAGGGGCATACGGCTTCGTCCGATATTCCGTTCTTTTAATATGTTCCGTAGCAAAGGGACGAGCTTGTCTTCCACAAGCTGCTTGGGTATGTAGTCCAGCGAGCCGAGTTTCATGCTTTCAACCGCCGTATGCACTTCGGCATAGTCGGTCATGATAATGAACGGCTGCATCATACCTTCCTTGCGCGTCCAGCGCAGCAGGTCGATACCGTTGCCGTCGGGCAGGCGCAGGTCGGAAACCACGATGTCCCCGTCTGCGGCCTGTTGCAGATATTTCTTCGCGGTCGAGAGGTGGAAAGCCTGCACGGTGCGGAATCCCTCGCGTACCAGCAGATTACAGACGAACTCGCAATACACGATGTTGTCCTCCACCACGATGATTTTTGTCTTATCCATTTTCGTATTTTCTCCTTCTATGTTGTATTCCAAAATTCTCGTTGAGATTTAGAAAAGATTAACGTTAAAAATCAATTGCTTATATTTCTGTGCCAATTGTGTAGGCACAAAAGAGTCATGATCGAGGCCTCTGCCCCAATCAAATAACCGGCAATCGGTTAGAGCCCGAAATGCCTTGTAGTTAAAAAAGTCCTATCAGGCAAACTTCTATCAGTCACGCCCCATCGGGCTGACAGTTTACTTATTCAGCATAATAGGAAAGACGCCACAACCTTTCTTTTAGATGCAGCCAAGGCTCATCAAGGAGGCGAGAGTAGCCGTCTTACTGTATTTGCCTATAAGACTTTTGTGTGTCGCACTATCTAACGGCATTCATATCTGCGGTTTGATTTCAGTACGGAAAATATTATGTTGGAGAGCTTGCGGGCTATCCGGATTATGGCTTCCTGCGACTTCATTCCGCGAGTGCACAATGCGCCGAACTTTGCGGAGAGTTCCGCGTCGTGCCGTATGGCTATCCATGAGGCCTCGACTATTTTTGGACCGAGGAATTTGTTTCCCCGGAAAGTCTTCTCACCGACGTATTCCTTGTCGCCGCTTGACGACATCATCGGCACGAGTCCGAGGAACGATGCGAACTGGCGCTGGTTACTGAAGCGACCGATGTCGTCAATCTCGGTAAGCAGGCTCATGGCAATTGTCGAACCAATGCCTGGCACCGACATCAGGATGCCGTATTTCTCGGCATACCTGTCGCTGCGCGCCAGCGAGCGCAATCTGCGGTTCACATCAAGGAGGCGTTCCCTGTAATGGAGTACCTCGGCAATGAGCAGGTCAAGCGAGACCCGGGTGTCGGAGAGCAACCGCACGTCATTCTGCAACCACGTTATGAAACTTCTTGTCCAGTGGCGGTTGCTTCGGAAATATTCTTCGGGGTACTCCACGCCGTTGTTGTACAGCAGATGCTTGATTCTGGATTTTATGCCGCCGGAAAGCTTCACAATAGTGGCGCGGTGGCGTACCAGCGCACGGTCGTCGAGGCTGTCCTTCGAGTGAATGTACACACTGCCGAGCTCACCGCGCATAAGGGCTTTGGCCAGCTTTTTTGAATCCACCGGGTCTGACTTCGAGACCTTTTCCTTCTGGGTGGTCGGAACGTCAGCCGCATGTACCACGGTGCATTTTATACCAAGCTCAGTCAGGGCATAATAGGTCGAGAAGCCCGAAAACCCCGTCTCGTAGGCTGCATGGTAGCTACCGTTAGGATAATGCTTGTAGGATAATGCTTGTTCAAATGTTCAAAGAGCTCTTTGGCCGAAGCCTTTTGAGTATGAGTGCGCATAAAACCAGAGGGGGTGAGCACCGTGACACTCCATGTTCTCAGATGGACGTCGATACCAATAGAGATATTTTGTCCGCTGAAATCTTTTTTGTTACTTTGTACCATAGACGTATCGGTTTTGCTGTTAATGTATTTTGCTTTTACAAATTTACATGCAATTGCCCTTACGTCTATCTTTTCTCCTCACTCCTCTCGGGGGAAAGCCTTAGCGGCAAGGGGGCAGACAGCCCCCGTTGAGCGCCCCGTCAGCTAATCTGATGCAAACATAGTGACTTTCTTCTTTTGCCAGCCGGATGATTTCCGAACCCTTATCCAGCACAGCTTTTACAGCATTGCCAATTGTTTTATCGTCAGGTGTGCCATCGCTATGAAGCAATTTGTATAGTTCCCTTAACGGTTGGTCGGCACGGAGTATCTCCCATGAACTTCGCAGGTGGTGTGTCAGGGCGTCCAGTTCCTGAAGGTCTTTCTTTAGACCCGCTTCCCTGATTGCCTGCATTTCCTTTCTTCTTTTGCCAGCCGGATGATTTCCGAACCCTTA
This sequence comes from Bacteroidales bacterium, assembly GCA_910575615.1. GTDB lineage: Bacteria > Bacteroidota > Bacteroidia > Bacteroidales > Muribaculaceae > UBA7173. The sequence continues at coordinate 3,434 of CAJTEX010000050.1, forward strand.
TCCAGCACAGCTTTTACAGCATTGCCAATTGTTTTATCGTCAGGTGTGCCATCGCTATGAAGCAATTTGTATAGTTCCCTTAACGGTTGGTCGGCACGGAGTATCTCCCATGAACTTCGCAGGTGGTGTGTCAGGGCGTCCAGTTCCTGAAGGTCTTTCTTTAGACCCGCTTCCCTGATTGCCTGCATTTCCTTTTCGGTTTCCGTTATCAGTTTATCCAGCATGACGGCTTCATTACCGTAGGACAGCAGGGAGGTGAAATCCGGCTTTTCATTCAGTTTACCTTTCATGGCGCATTTGCCTGAAACCTCCATCAGTTCCGATATGGAGAACGGTTTGAGCAGGCAACCGGAGAAACCACGTTCCATAAGTTCCTCCTTGCTGCAACTGCCCGAAGCGGTTGTCACGACTACCGGGATAGTCTTTGATTTGCCAACGTTGGAGGTGCGCAGCAGTTCCAGCAGCTCGAAGCCGTTGATTTCCGGCATGTTCAGATCCGTCAGAAGAAGGCTGTATTCTTTCCGGCGTATCATTTCCATCAACTCTGCCGCATCTGTGCAGGTTTCGCAGTGTATCCCTTCCTGTGCATACATTTCTTTCAGCATCAGGAGAAGAACCTCGTCATTGTCGATGGCAATGACATCATGGAATGCACGGTCATGATGAATCTGTGTCTGATTTATCCGTTCCGGCAGTTCTCCGGCTGTCTGCATGGGTATTTCCACCGTGAAACGGCTGCCTTTGCCTTTCTCGCTCTCCAACTGTATCGTGCCTCCGAGCATTGACACGATACGCAGAACGATGGAAAGTCCCAGTCCGAAGCCGTCTTTTGCGGCGGCGTTTGACAGACGTTCAAACGCGCCGAACACGCGTTGCTGTTCCTCTTCGGTCATTCCTGTGCCCGTATCTTCGACGGTAATTTTCAGAATACCGTTATCATAATCAGCCGTCAAAGATACACCACCGCTATCAGTGAATTTGATGGCGTTTGACAGTAGGTTGTTGCCGATTTGCAGGATACGTTCCTTATCGGTCAAGACGACTGCATCCGTTTGATTGGTTATGGCCAGAGCCAGTCCCTTGTGCATGGCGATGGGCGTAAACTCCGTTTCGAACGTGTGAATAATTGCGGGAATTCTGCAAGGAGAAATGTTCGGCTGCTCCTTGCCGTTATCCAGACGGAAGAAACTCAGCAGGGTGTTGAGCATTTCACGCATACGGTCGGAGGATTGCCGAATATTACGGACATATTGCTCTTTTTTATCCGCATCATTCCCTTTTTCCATCAACGCGGTATAACCGATTATTGCGGTTAAAGGTGTGCGCAGTTCATGCGTGATAGTATGCACGGCTTTCTTGCGAGAGGCTATCAGAGCCTCGTTTTGCTCTACCGACTGTTGCAACTGTCCTATTAAATCAGTCGTTTTCTGTTTGTACCGTTTGATTCGGTTGGCATTACGGTGTATGATGATATATGAGATTACCAGCAGAAGGAGGACGAATCCAGTCAGGCTACCTATCTGCATAAACGATTGTTCCCTCATGGCGGTTATCTCGGCTTCCCGTTTTTGCAGATCGGCTTGCACCTTTTTATCCATCTGGCGTATAAATCCGTGCAGTTGCCGGTTAAGTTCCGCGTTTCGTGCCGCAAGGCTGTCGGTATATTCCGACAGACGGCGGCTTTGCGCCCGTTGCTCGGCTATCATGTCCCGGTCGAGGGAACGGAGCATTGTTGTGGTCACGGTTGGCTTTGGCTTTTCTTTCTTGCCGAATATGCCGAGAAATCCTTTCCGCTTCGGTTTTTGCGGTTGTTCCTGCACACTTTTCTGTACGATTATGGGTACTTGACGAGTGATCTTATCATTGATGGCTTGTTGCTGCTCAAATACCTGCACGATTTGACGCATATGTCGTTCCTTATCTTCGAGAAGATGGCGTACACTGTCTATGCGCTCTGCCGGATAGGTAACTTTGAAACGGCATAGCATACTGTCGATTGCCATACGCCGGATATGGTAATGTTCCAAATCTGCATCTTTCCACTCCAATACTGTCTCGCCCGATAAAGATAGCTCAATAAGAAAAACAAATATTTTGTGCGATTCTTGGCGAAAAGTATCTATATGACGATTTTGAACTTCCAATTTCTCTAAATCGCACCATTCTTTATACCAAATATACATTATGCCGATAACCAATAATGCCATCAGCAAATATCCGAGCGAAATTAGATTCTTGATAGATTTCATACTGCCTGTAATTTATCCCAACGTCCATCTTTCAGATAAGGCAAAAACTCCCGTATCTTATCTACCGACCAGTCCCACCAT
>CAJTEX010000051.1 GCA_910575615.1 Bacteroidales bacterium
GCATGCACTGGGGGCTGGACCACAATCTTCAGCAGGACAATATAAAACGCAAGTCGGCAAGAGCCGCCCGAAACCTCGACACCATACAGAGAATCGTTTACTCGGTGTTCTCAATATGGAAAGGACTTCGCAAAAAGCAATCGGATAAGAATAAAGGCATGGCCGAACTGATCAGGCATATCTCGATGAGCTTTACCCGACTAATGCGATTTTTAAGCCAAAAATGAAAAAAAAAAATTGCTGTCCGGTAAAAAAAGACAAAATCATATATTCTCTACAAATATAATAAGTTACACCTGTTTTACGAAAAAGGGCTTGTCATTTGAGGCGATGTGAAATTGGTAGCATTAAGCATCAAAAAGCCCTTAAAAGACATCTATACGAGTCTGTTTCATGCTGTATGAGATAAAAATAGTCCATTTCCTATCATGTCAAAGTTTTACCGGACAGCAATAAAAAAAAATAAGATTTTAACGAAGAGATAAACGGCTGAAATACAGACACAACAGATTACCCGCTTCGGGCTGAAGCGGGTAAGGGCAGGTATACGCTTTATTTTATCTTAAATGAAAAAGCCGTGGCGGAATGGGAGGCGGATGGGGGGAAGTGAGGCTTGCGTATATTGAGGGTTACTCTTTCTTGCGGCCCTGGAGGTCGTCGTTGGTGATGGAGGCGGCGGTCTTTTTGACGGAGGCGTTGAGGGAGCCGAAGCGGAAGGCCACACGCAGGGAGACTGAGCGGCGGGTGTCGCTGCCGAAGCCTGTGTACTCGCTCAGGCTTGCCGGGGTGGTGGTGGTCAGGCGGTAATCCTGGTGGGTGGGTCCGGCGAAGTTGCTGGCGGATAGAGTGACGGTCAGGCGGTCCTCCTTGAGGAAGCGGCGGGTCAGTGAGAGGGTGTAGCCTATGCCGGTGGCTTCGAGAAGCTTGAACTCTGTGTAGGGTGAGCTGATGGAGCCGGGCCAGTAGTAGCCGCTGGCTGCGCATTCGAGTTTCCAGGGGAGTTGCTGCACGACGCGCAGGTAGGGGTTCCACCACCAGCCGCCACGGCTCATGTCGGGGTTGCGGAAATAGTTGTAGCCCACGCTGAAGTTGCACATGAGGGAGGTCTTGGGGCCTGCCGCCCACTGCATGTAGAGCCAGGAGGTCATCGAGCGGTTTTTGCCGATGTTGCCGTAGGTGGAGTAGGAGATGTCATCCTCGACCCATTTCTTCTCGCAGAGGGCGTTGTTTACAAATGTGCCGCCGAGATAGAATGAGATGTTGAACTTGTTGGTGTACATCCCGAATTCGGCCGAGATGTTGTCGTAGATTTCGCTCTCGAGGTCGGGATTGCCGTAGCTGACGGTGGTCGGGGTGACCGAGCGGGCCGGGTCGAGGTAGCTGATGCCCGGGCGGCGTATGTTGCGGTTGTATGATGCCTTGAGGGTTATCGCGTCGGTGAGGTTGTATGACACTCCGGCCGAGGGGGCCAGGTCGTTGAGCCTGGCCGAGAAGTCGGGATGGTCGCCGTTGCCCTGGCGGAGGAAGCGGGCCGAGAGGTAGGAGTATTCATACCGCAGGCCTGCGCGCATGTTCCATTTGCCGAGGGCCACGCGGTAGTCGCTGTAAATGGCGGCCACAGTGGTACGGTGGGTGAACTCGGTCTCGTATGATGTGACATCGCGGTATTCCTGGAGGTTGGTGGAGTGGTTGCGTCGGAAAATCGCTTTCGCCCCGACATCGAGTTTGTGGATGTTGCCGAACGGGCGGCTCCAGTCGGCCTGGCCGGTATGCTCGAAGAATGTCTGGCGGGTGTCGTTGCCGATGGCCGAGTATGGGAATCCGCAGTTGACCTTGTCGTCATACTCGGTGAGCGCCTCCGAGTGCTGGCGGGTTGTGGAGAGGCGGTAGCTGAGGGTTATGGTCTCCCCCTTGCGGCGTGTGGAGCGCTGGTAGTTGGCCGAGCCGTCGAAGTCGAAGTAGTTGGCCGTCGGGTCGAGGTTGCGGCGCGAGTAGCTGTAAAGCTCGGTGCCGTCGGGGGCGTAGAGCGCGGTGTGGCCCGACCCGGAGTAGTCGCTCCGGTTCCAGAGCCATCCCTGGGCCTCGAGTGTGAGCAGGTTGAGGGTGTCAGGCTCCCAGCTTGCCTCGATGCCTCCCCAGCCGCTGCGGTTGACGCTCTCCGACTGGCCATAGGAGTAGAGACGGTTGCCGGTCTCGAAATACATGTCGCGCTGCTCGTTGCGCTGGCGGGTTTCCTTGTGATTGGAGTTGCTTTCGCCGCCATAGACCGAGAATGTTACCTTGTCGATCTGTGAGGTGAGGTAGATGTTGGGGAGCGGTTCGAGGTTGTTGTTGTCGATGTACAGGGAGGCGTTGCCTGTCACCCCGCGCAATGAGCTTTCGGAGTCGGTGACGATGTTGAGTATCGCGCCTACCCCTTCTGCGTCCTCGCGGGCTCCCGGGTCGGTGATTACCTCGATTTTCTTGATGGAAGAGGCCGGAATGGCGGCGAAGATGTCTTTGGCGTTCTTGGTGAAGGAGTTGTTGGGCCGCCCGTTCTTGTAGATTTTGAAGCTGGTCGAGCCTTTGACCTTGATTGTGCCGTCGGCCTCGACGGTGACCAGCGGCACTTTCCGCAGCATCTCCTGCAGGGTGTTGGTCTGCGATTCAGGGTCGGCCTTGACATCATAGCCGATACGGTCGATTTCGCGGGTGACCAGCGGACGCTGGGCCACGACCTCGACTTCCCCCAGCTCGTTTTTGTTTTCCAAGACAGTGATGTGGCCGAAGTCTTTCACCGGCGATGAGGCCGAGACCTCGAAAGGAAGGTCGACGGGCTGCTTGCCGACAGAAGTGACAGTCAGGCGGTAGCTGCCGGCTTTTGGGAGCTGCTGGGAGAAGCGACCCAGGTCGTCGGTGACGCCGAACGACACCGGCTTCAGCGAGTCGGCGGCGGCATATACCCTGACGGTGGCGTATATCTCAGGGACTCCGGCCGAGTCGGCGGTCTCTCCGGTCACTTTGAACGGGGATGCCTCGGCGCGCATTCCTGGGAGGATTGTCAACGAGAGAGAAAATAACAGCAATAGTCTGCGCGTTATGTTTTCCATTTTGCGTCTGTGATGGGATTGGTTAGCGGTTGTGGCGGGAGAGAGTTTTTCCATTAGACGCAGAGCAGGCGCGAAACGTTGCATGCTTGTGGTGTTTTTTTGCAGGGGGCAGGGTCTGGCGGCGGTCATTCGCCGGAGTGGAAGTCGGAGAGGATGAACTCCGCGACGGATGGCCCGGAGTTTGGCCCGATGACGATGTCGGCGCGTTCTTTGACGGCTGGGAGGGCATTGTCGACGGCCACGGCGAGGTCTGCGGCCTCCATCATCGGCAGGTCGTTGAGGTTGTCGCCGAAGACCACGATGCGTCTTGCTCCAAGCTCGGTGGCCACATCCTTGACGGCGGTTGCCTTGGAGCACCCCGGGGCGTAGACATCCATCAGCGCGACTTCGGGGTTGAATATGTCGCGGTACCAGGCGGCGGAGCATCCGGTCTTTTCCCGTATCGCCTCACACAGCTTCTCCATTTTCCCGGGGCTGCCGATGGCGAAGAACAGCACTGTGGCCTCGTGGCATTTGGGCTGTTGCCCAAGGTGAAACCGTTTCAGGGCGAGATGGCGGCGTTCCTGGTAGAAAGCGTCCTCGCGGGTGGTCAGTCCGGCGGTGTGGTAGACATTCAGCATCTCGTGCTGCCCCAGGCAATAGTTGAAGGGGTTGATGCCGGCCCTGGCAAATTCCTCCAGTATGATGTCGGTGGCGTAGGGCGACATCATGCGGATATAGTCGTATCGCTCCAGGCGGCGGTTCCAGTAGGCGGCCCCGGTCATTACTATTGCCGGGATGTCGCGGCCAGCCGGGGTCTTGGCCGGAGTGACCCGTTCGAGCAGGGTCTGCACGGTGGCCGGGGTGCGGGCCGTGGCCACGGTGAACATCGCGCCCTGGCTGACGAGCGAGTTGAGCATACGGGCGCTCTCGGCGGAAACGCGGCTCGAAGGGTCGAGCAGTGTTCCGTCGAGGTCGCTTACATATATGGTGTCGTGTCTCATCAGATGCCGGTGTAGGTGGAGGGTGAAAGCTGTTTCAGTTCGGCTTTCACTTCGGGGGTGACATCGAGCGTGTCGATGAACTGGGCTATCGACTCGGCGGTGACAGTAGTGTTGACGCGGGTGAGCTGCTTGAGGGTCTCGTAGGGGTGGGGGTAGCCTTCGCGGCGCAGGATTGTCTGTATGCCTTCGGCCACCACGGCCCAGGCGGCGTTGAGATCGCGGTCGATGGCCGCCTGGTTGAGCAGCAGCTTGCCGAGGCCCTTGAGGGTGGAGTGGATGGCGATGACGCTGTGGGCCATGGGGACACCGACGTTGCGCAGCACGGTGGAGTCGGTCAGGTCGCGCTGCAGGCGCGACACAGGCAGCTTCTGCGACAGGTGGGCGTAGATGGCGTTGGCGATGCCGAGGTTGCCCTCTGAGTTCTCGAAGTCGATGGGGTTGACCTTGTGGGGCATGGCCGACGAGCCTACCTCCCCGGCTTTGATTTTCTGCTTGAAATACTCTGCCGAGACATACATCCAGATGTCGCGGTCGAGGTCGAGGATGATGGTGTTGATGCGGCGCAGGGCGTCGAAGAGGGCTGCGAGGTTGTCGTAGTTGGAGATCTGTGTGGTCCACTCCTCGCGGCCTATTCCGAGGTTCTCGCTGAGGAAGCGGTTGCCGAATGCGCGCCAGTCTATTGTGGGGAATGAGGCGTTGTGGGCGTTGAAGTTGCCTGTCGCGCCGCCAAACTTGCCGGTGACGGGGGTAGAGGCCAGCAGTTCGCGCTGACGGCGCAGGCGGTATGCGAACACCTCGATTTCCTTGCCCAGGCGTGTGGGGGAGGCGGGCTGTCCGTGAGTCTTGGCGAGCATGGCCACATCGGCCCATTCCCCGGCTCGCGCCTCAAGGGTGGCGATCAGCTCGTCGAGCAGGGGGAGGAACACCTCGTTGACGGCGTCTTTCACCGACATAGGCACAGAGGTGTTGTTGATGTCCTGTGAGGTGAGGCCGAAGTGGATGAACTCTTTCCAGGCCGACAGTCCCATCTGGTCGAAACGCTCCTTGATGAAATACTCCACAGCCTTCACGTCATGGTTGGTGACCGACTCGTGTTCCTTGATGCGGGCCGCGTCGGCTTCGGTGAAGTCATTATATAAAGAGGGGAGGGCGGCCAGGGCCTCGGCGGGGACATCGGCCAGCTGGGGTAACGGCAGTTTGCAAAGGGCGATGAAATACTCTACCTCGACCTTGACGCGGTAGCGGATCAGGGCGAATTCAGAGAAATACATGTCGAGACCCGAGGTCTTCGAGCGGTAGCGGCCATCGATGGGGGAGATGGCGGTGAGGGTTGACAGTTCCAAAACGAGCTTGTTTAAGGTTCTTACAGTGGTTTAGAAAGTGCAAAGTTACAAAAAATCCTCCAAGTCCCCAACTGTGTGGGGCGGGGAGAGGGATTGGGGGGCACGGCTCTTTCATTTAAGATTCCGTCTCATTATCGAGAAATGTGTTATTTTATAGCGAGGGCAGTTCGGATGGAGAGAGCTCAACCTCTGATTTTCAAGAAAATAAGTGT
>CAJTEX010000052.1 GCA_910575615.1 Bacteroidales bacterium
TCACAGCCGACGCCATGTCTATGCAGAAGGACATTGTCGAGAAAATCAGAAAGAAAGGCGGAGACTTTCTGATAGAACTCAAAGCCAACCAGCCGTCATTGCGATACGGCATTGAGGACAGGCTGGTGGAACACACACCGGTATATTCTTACACCGAAGGTCCCGAACTGGCCCACGGCAGGATAGAGACGAGAACCTACCGCGTATATGACGGACTGGACATTATCGCAGACAAGAAGAAATGGGGCGGAAACATGGCCATCATAGAGTATGAATCGTCCACAGTCAAAAAGTCAACAGGAGTACACACCTCAGGAAAACGCCTGTACGTCAGCAGTATGCCCACGGATACTCCGCAGCCCGGAACCATCGTGCGCAACCACTGGTCGATAGAATGCATGCACTGGGGGGCTGGACCACAATCTTCAGCAGGACAATATAAAACGCAAGTCGACGAGAGCTGCCCGAAACCTCGACACCATACAGAGAATCGTTTACTCGGTGTTCTCAATATGGAAAGGACTTCGCAAAAAACAATCGGATAAGAATAAAGGCATGGCCGAACTGATCAGGCATATCTCGATGAGCTTTACCCGACTAATGCGATTTTTAAGCCAAAAATGAAAAAAATAAGATTTCAATGAAGAGATAAACAGCTGAAATACAGACACAACAGATTACCCGCTTCGGGCTGAAGCGGGTAAGGGCAGGTATACGCTTTATTTTAGCTTAAATGAAAAAGCCGTGATCCTGACCATAGTAGCCAGTCCTGAGGAAGCTCCATTTGCGTTTCAATCCCTTCTTCATCACCATAAGCAGCAGATTTGCGATGAGCGTCACCCAGATTTGGATCTTGATGGCGTTGGCGCTCTCGCCATAGAAGTATTTCAGAGGAAAATTCTGTTTCATCTGTTTGAATAACAGTTCGATTTCCCAACGCTGGCGATATATGGCTATGATTTCTTCCGGGTCAGATTCCATATCGTTGGTCAACAATGATATCAGTTTGCGCTTCTTGCCATCCACATAAGTGATTATACGAGATTTATGGTGTATGACCTCTCTGCCTTTAACCTGCTTGACAAACTCCACATGCTGTATCCTGACTTCCATAAAACCGTCGGGAGTCTGATACATTGTATCTGACAGAATGCTGTATTTCAAGCTTTTCTTCATTTTGGTGACGTATATTACGCCTCGCCGTGTAAGCTGCTCGAACTTCTCATAGTCGATATATGCGCGGTCCATTGCCATTATGTCGCCTTTGTTCAATGTTGCAGGCTTGAGCATGAAGGAGTCGTTTGTAGCAGCTGATGTGAACTTTATATCCGACGGCACACCTTCGTTGGCATGGATGACTGTATGTACTTTGATTCCACCTTTCTTTTTTCCTGTCTTTGGATGGCGGCCGACACCCTTGAAAAGCAGGTTTGAGAACAAGGTGATGGTCGTGGAATCGATAATCTGAAGACGTTTCATCCATTTTGGAGTCTTGCCGTTCCGGCTGTCCGAAGAAAGAACATGTCGGTAAGAGGCATATAAATCACGGTATATTGCCTCAAATATGGCTTCCAGACGTCTTTTGTTGGCGTCGGCAAGTGTACTGCGTCCAATCTTAAATGTGATGCCCAGATGCGCCAGTTTGCGTGTCTCGGCAAGCAAACTGGCTGTTATCTCCCGCAATGAGTCGAAACGCTTTATCACGGCATAGAGCATTACCACCAGATGAATCCAGCTGTTGAAGCGTTTGGTGTACCTCTCACCGCCGTTATCACGACTATAGGCGAGAACTTTTGACTTATCAAGCAATTTTATAACCTGATAAAAAAGCGGCTGTCCGCTAAAATGACTATTTTTGCGCATCGGTTGTTTTTGATTTTTTTGCGAAACCAAAGTAACCGAAAAGGGTCGACTCCTGCAAATGGGATCGACCCTAATTTTATCTTGCAATAAAAAGGTTTATCGGACAGCAATAATACTTTTGATTATTACTGTTTCTTTTGCCACAAAGGAATATATAATCTACTACCTTGCAATGGATTTCCAGAAAGTGGCAGCGTGTTGCACCGATACGGTAATCATTGTCCGGTATGCCGTGAGTCGGTTATTTGCGACTGGAATTTCCATACTCTCTTTCTTTTCGTTACGTATTCCTTTTGCCGCAAAGAAATACATAATCTGTTATCCGGCAATGGATTTCCAGAAAGTGGAAGCATGTGGCACAGGTTGGTAGAGGTTGGCACAGATTGGGGCTATATTCTTAATTCCGGAAATCAGCAATGTGGCAAGAGAAAAAACAAGGGCTTAATTCAAATTTGTCTGTAATCGCACCTTTGTTCTTCCGGCTATTCACGTCCGGCAAATCAGTGAAGTCCTCACCGGTGTCTCTGTCACCATAAAGCAAAGTCACACAAAATTGCCTGATCGGGCCCAAACGCTTGACTGACTGCACTGAAGTATCTTACTTTACTTGCGATAATCGGTTGAGGCATAAACCAAGACCATGGTAATAACTTAATATATTTGTTTTTATGGCAACAAAAAAAGAATCAGTCATCAGTGAACAACAAGTTCAGGAAATCGTGGAAAGAATGGGACGCAGAGAATCCCGCAGTGAGAAGTCTATGGACGACTTCTACCGGAACATCGGTCTGGAGCCGGAACATCTGGCACAACCCGTCAAGACCATCACGAAAAAAGCGGAAACAGCTACGGTGGATGAACCGTCAGGCAGAACGCCCGAAGAAGTGGCAGTGCCACAGAAGCGTGTCAGCAGCAAACAACGCAGGCTGTCGCTGGACGAGTACCGTACCGCTTACCTGCAAGTTCCCAAGATAACCGACCGCAAGCCCGTGTTCGTCAGCGGTGAGGTGCGTGACCGGCTGGACGGGATTGTCCGCCGTCTCGGCGGGCGTGGCATGAGTGCTTCGGGACTTATCGAGAACCTCGCCCGCCTGCACCTTGAAACCTACCGGGAGGACATCGAGCAGTGGCGCAAACTCTGAGCGGATTACGGTAGAACCAATCAAGTCGGTGGATATACTCCATCGGCTTGACCGATATTCCAAATGAGTTATTATACTCACAAACCAATCCGACAGGCGGAGGATTCTTGTGTCCTCAAAGACACAGCAAGGTATATTTTCAGTTACCCGAATGCTTCCGAGTAACTGAAAATCCCGGTACTGCCGTGGGCAGAATTATCCTCCTCAGTCGGATAATTTCGGGGTTCTTTAATCAAAGATTAAACAATGGACAAGCCGTAAAATTAAAAGAATAAGAAGAATGAAAAAGAAGAGCAAGTACGGGAGAAATCCCAAATTGAATCCGAATATACACTGTGTGATGGTGCGCTTCGATGATATGGAATGGAACAGGTTCCTGACGATGTACGAGGAATCGAACGTGTATGCGAAAGCCGTCTTTCTCAAGGCGCATTTCTTCGGACAGAAGTTCAAGGTGCTGAAGGTGGACAAGACGCTGGTGGACTACTACACCAAACTGTCGGACTCCCACGCCCAGTTCCGTGCCATCGGTACGAACTACAATCAGGTCGTTAAAGAGTTGCGCATCCACTTTTCGGAGAAGAAGGCGATGGCGTTGCTCTACAAGTTGGAGAAGTGTACCATCGACCTTGTGAAACTGAGCCGGGAGATTGTGGAACTGTCAAGGGAGATGTATGCCAAGTGGGAACAACAGAAAGGAATAATTCTGTTACATACCCAAGATACACATTACAGATACGTAATTCGGTAAATGAACGCATTTTTACTGACAATTTCATTGTCAATCATGTTGTAATCGTACATTCGGAACTTTAGGACAAAGATAAGTATCACTTGACAAACTTGAAAACTAAATTCTTATAATTGAAACGACTGTATCATTTATAATGGTGCAGTCGTTTTAGGTAGTCGTTTTATATTCAAGAGGATAAATAGTTGCAAATGTTCACTTAGCTATCAATATGAAATTACTATCTTTGTAAAATGATTCAAGAGGAATTCGATTTTTACAGACCATGTAAGCTATTGCAACCTTACGTGAGATATTATTGGGTATTCAAAAGTAACCAGTTTTTGAATACCCTGACTTATCCTATCGGTTGCCCTCAAATCATCTTCCATAAACAAACACCGTTATTATTACTGTCCGCTAAACCATAAGAAGGCGAGTCCAACTTTCTGAACGGCAGAAGTTGGGCTTACTTTTTGTATTTGACAAGCCCCCTCAGCAGTTTTCAGGAACTTCGGGAGGCGATTCCGATGCTTCGGCGAGTATGATTTTCAGGTCTGCATCGGGCTGATTGAGGAACTTTTCGAGATTCAGGTAATACATCAGCACAATTCTGACGATTGTAGCCAGCCCGGAGAAGCTCCAACGTCTTTCGAGTTTGCTTTGAAGTACTGACAGCAGCAGATTTGCGATGAGTGTAACCCATATAAGGCTTATCCATAGCTTTTGATAAGCCCTATTATCAAAAGTATAACGTTATCCAAAGCAATATTGACTATGAACATGTATATCATTGCACACCAATTTATCTTTAAGATAATATGTTTGGATAATATTAAACTATTGACACAATTTATGTGTTAAAATGATAAACTTCTAAAATTTACAGCCAAGACCACCTCAATTTCCTCTTTCGATGAACTCATCCGGAATTGTTCAAGACAAATGGATGAATCAGGCTATTCCCCCGGCTGCGTAAAAGTCCACATGCGCCGATGGATACTCCATGT
>CAJTEX010000053.1 GCA_910575615.1 Bacteroidales bacterium
ATATTCTTACACCGAAGGTCCCGAACTGGCCCACGGCAGGATAGAGACGAGAACCTACCGCGTATATGACGGACTGGACATTATCGCAGACAAGAAGAAATGGGGCGGAAACATGACAATCATAGAGTATGAGTCATCCACAGTCAAAAAGTCAACAGGAGTACACACTTCAGAAAAACGCCTGTACGTCAGCAGTATGCCCACGGATACTCCGAAGCCCGGCTCCATCGTGCGCAACCACTGGTCGATAGAATGCATGCACTGGGGGCTGGACCACAATCTTCAGCAGGACAATATAAAACGCAAGTCGGCAAGAGCCGCCCGAAACCTCGACACCATACAGAGAATCGTTTACTCGGTGTTCTCAATATGGAAAGGACTTCGCAAAAAACAATCGGATAAGAATAAAGGCATGGCCGAACTGATCAGGCATATCTCGATGAGCTTTACCCGACTAATGCGATTTTTAAGCCAAAAATGAAAACAAATAAGATTTCAACGAAGAAATAAACAGCTGAAATACAGACACAACAGATTACCCGCTTCGGGCTGAAGCGGGTAAGGGCAGGTATACGCTTTATTTTATCTTAAATGAAAAAGCCGTGCACGGCTCTCATCACGCCCCTCTTTCCCGGCCTCTTGGCAGCGCAGAGGGGCATCCACAGAGTCAATCCGACGGCAAGCCCTCCATGGCCAGGAGGGAGGCTTTGGCATCCACGCCGCCGGCGTATCCTGTGAGGGTGCCATCCGAGCCCACCACCCTGTGGCATGGCACAAGGAGCGAGACTGGATTAGAGGCGCATGCCGAGGCTACGGCCCTGACGGCATCAGGCCTCCCTATGGCCGAGGCGAGGGCGGAGTATGAGAGCGTGCCTCCATACGGGATTCCGGCGATAACGTCCCAGACGCTCTTCTGAAACGGAGTACCGACCGGAGCGATGTCAAACGGCATGCGTTCACGCTCCCCATCAAGGTAACGGCCAATCCACCCCGCGACTGACGAGACAAGCTCCATATCGGCCTCATTGGTCACGTCAATTCCGAGGAATGCATTTCGCGATGCGGCCAAGTGGGCGGGAAAACGCCGCGACTCGATCCAGTCACACAGGCACACCTGCCCATGCCAGACACCTATGGCCATTTTTCCCAAACGGGTAGTCACAATCTCCACCATATCCCTTAGAAAATCACCGCAGGTTGACCACCGTTATCCCGGCCCCGCCGAAACGCACATCCTCGTCGGAATATGAGACAACACCGGGGACTGTGTCGAGATAACGGCGCAGGGCCTGGCGCAAAGCGCCGGTACCGGTGCCGTGGAGAATCCTGACAGGCGACTGCTGAAACTGTATCGCGTCATCAATGAAGTAGGTGACAGCCTGGAGGGCTTCATCAGCCCTCATCCCCATGACATCGATTTCCGACCTGAACGACAACTGCTTTTCGCGGAGGGAATCGGTCGTGGAACGGCTGAGGAATGACGAAGACTTGGCCCCAGACGCAGGTTTGCCCATAGTGCGGCTCAGGCGTTGCACCTTGACGGTGGTCTTCAACATGCCGAATGAGCATACGGCATTGTTCCCGGCTATTTCGATGACAGTGCCTACCGTTCCGCCTCCGTCAAGCTTCACGAAATCGCCAGGCTTAAGCGGCTCTTCGGCCTTGCGTGGCTCCCTGGCATGAGAACCCGCTTTTTTGGGGCGCGGGGCCTTTTTCAGCAATTTGTTTTCCGAGTCGTCCCTGCCGTCGGAGAGCCTGTCTGTCAACTCCTGCTTCTCCTGGGCGAGCTTCTCTCGCGCCATACGGGTACGCTCCTTGTCGGCCTGGGCCTCACGAATCTCTCGGATGGCGCGCTCCACCGAGGCGTTAGATGAGTCGAGAATCCGCCGGGCCTCTTCGCGGGCCTCGGCGATAATTTCCTTGCGCCGCGCCCTCAGGGTCTCAGCATCCTCCTCGTAATGGGCGAGGGTCTGGTCAAGCTGCTTTTCCTTGCGCTTGATGTCGAGCCTCTTGTTTTCCCAATAGCGCCTGTCGCGGGCGATGTCGAGCAGGTATTTGTCGAGATTGACATAATCCGACCCGGCAATCTCGCGGGCATTGTCAATCACCTCCTTGGGCAACCCGGCGGTACGGGCGATTTCAAGGGCGAACGAACTTCCGGGCGAACCTATGGCGAGCCTGAAGAGGGGGCGCAGCTGCTGCCTGTCATAAAGCATCGAACCATTGACCAGCCCTTCGGTGTCACGGGCGAAAAGCTTGAGATTCTGGAAATGGGTGGTGACCACGCCCCACACCCCGAGCCGATTGAGCGAGCCGAGAATCGCCTGGGCCATCGCCCCGCCGATCTGCGGCTCTGTGCCGGCACCGAACTCATCTATCAGCATCAACGAACCCACACGTCCGTTTTTCAGGAACAGCTTCATATTGCGTAGATGCGAGGAGTAGGTCGACAGGTCATCGAGAATCGACTGGTCGTCGCCTATGTCGATGAATATGTCATCGAATATCCCCATCCTGGAGTTCTCGTAAAGCGGCGGCAGCACACCAGCCTGGGTCATATACTGGATAATGCCCACTGTCTTGAGACACACCGACTTTCCTCCGGCATTCGGCCCGGAAATCACCAGGATGCGTTCGGCAGGGGTAAGACGGATGTCAAGCGGCACCACTTCCTTGCCTTTCGACCGCAACGAGAGCAGCAACACAGGGTGGACGGCGTGGTACCATTCAAGTTCCTGCCCGGCAGAGAGGCGGGGCATCATACCGCCGGTCTCCCCCGCATAACGCGCCTTGGCCAGCACGAAGTCAAACCAGCCGAGCTTGCGTGTGTTCTCCAGAATTTCCGCCATGAACGGCCTCAACGAGGCTGTCAGCTGAATCAATATCCTGGCAATCTCGCGTTGCTCCTCAAGCTGCAGCTGGCGCTGACGGTTGTTGACCTCAACCACCTCGGCAGGCTCGATGAAATAAGTCTTTCCCGAAGCCGACTGGTCATGGACGATGCCCTGTATGCGCCGTTTGTTCATCGGCGGCACCGGAATCACGAGACGGCCGTCGCGCACCGACGGCGCGGCGTCTGACTCAAGCAGCCCCTCCTCCACCGCGCGGGCCATCACACGGCGCAATATAGCGTTTGCCGTTCCTGAGATGCGCGACAACTCAGAGCGTATCCGGGCGAGTTCAGGGGAAGCGTTGTCACTCACGTTGCCATACTGGTCAACAATCCGGTCAATCTCCCGGGCCAACAACGGCAGCGGGTCAAGAGAGGAGGCCTGCTCGCGCAGCAACGGATAGGAGGCATCGGACTCAGCAGCCTCATCCTCCTCAGTGGCTGACTCCACGGCGAAGAAACGCGCCACCTCAGCGGCGGTGGCCAACGACCTGGAGACAAGCAGGAACTCCTCGGCGGAGAGGAACGCCCCCTCGGCGCGGGCCCGCGCCATAGGGGCGGCCAGCTCTGGCACGGCCCCAAGCGAGAAGCCGCCCTCGGGAGATATGGCCCTGGTCATCTCGTCGACCGAGCCAAGGGCCCGGGAGATGGCAGTGAAATCTGTCATGAATGCCATGTCCTCGACCTCATTACGGCCGACCGAAGATGTACACAGCTCCGAAATCCGGGTTCTGACGGCGTTGAATCCGGTCTTGTGTTCAAAAGAATCGGGATATATCAATGGGGAAATAAGTTTTGTCTGTTTTCCAAGCGGGGAAGCGCGACTGCGCCCCATGCCGCATATCCTTAACTGGAAGGACAATGCAAAATTACAAATTTCGGCGGAAACCACCAACCATTTCAGATTAACCATTGTTATAATATCACAAAACAATCAAGCCAACAACTGTTTCAAAAACCAAATATTATGAAAGCCTTATCATTAAACTTTTGGGGACAGACCAAATACTGGTGGATTGTCCTCATCGTGGGTATCCTCCTCGTACTCGGTGGTTTCGCCTACTGGTTCTGGCCCGCAGCCGGATTTGCCGTGGCCTCTCAGATTTTCGGATGGCTCTTGATCTTGGCCGGCATAGTGCAGCTGTGCGTGGCCGCAGGCGTCAACCGTCCAAGGGGCTGGGGATGGTGGATTTGCGGAGGCGTGATTGACATGTTTGTCGGCTTCCTGCTTGTCCGCTCAATCGTATTGTCAGAAATCGTCTTCCCCTATTTCCTCGCCATCGTGTTCATCTTCTGGGGCGTGGCCTCAATCATCGCCTCAGTGTCGACACGATCCCACAGCTACTGGTGGATGTACCTCATCAACGGTATCCTGCTCCTTCTCATCGGCTTCTTCTTCCTTGAGGCAGGCTGGGCACAGGACATGATGATGGTATCGTTCCTGTCGGCTCTCGCATTCATCTACTGGGGATTCACCATCGCGATGACCTCATACGACATGAAGCCCCGGTCAAGGGAATGAATCCAACGCGGCAGGCCTGACATCTGGCCAGCCAAAATGCAAGACACAGACCCGGAAGATGAGAGCAATCGACCCTTCCGGGTTGTTGTTTTCAGGATTCACAAGGAATGCCAGATGATGCCGTACACGCCACACCTGCATTCGCCTCAACGCTTTGACACGGCTTTTTCATTTAAGATAAAATAAAGCGTATACCTGCCCTTACCCGCTTCAGCCCGAAGCGGGTAATCTGTTGTGTCTGTATTTCAGCCGTTTATCTCTTCGTTAAAATCTTATTT
>CAJTEX010000054.1:0-2500 GCA_910575615.1 Bacteroidales bacterium
TGGCCAGCAATGGTCTTCGGCGAGGTGCTGCATGGTTGTCGTCAGCTCGTGCCGTGAGGTGTCGGCTTAAGTGCCATAACGAGCGCAACCCCCACCGACAGTTGCTAACTGGTCAAGCAGAGGACTCTGTCGGGACTGCCGGCGCAAGCTGCGAGGAAGGCGGGGATGACGTCAAATCAGCACGGCCCTTACGTCCGGGGCGACACACGTGTTACAATGGCAGGTACAGCGGGATGCCATGGGGCGACCCAGAGCGGAACCCGAAAACCTGTCTCAGTTCGGATTGGAGTCTGCAACCCGACTCCATGAAGCTGGATTCGCTAGTAATCGCGCATCAGCCACGGCGCGGTGAATACGTTCCCGGGCCTTGTACACACCGCCCGTCAAGCCATGGGAGCCGGGGGTGCCTGAAGGCCGTGACCGCGAGGAGCGGCCTAGGGTAAAACTGGTGACTGGGGCTAAGTCGTAACAAGGTAGCCGTACCGGAAGGTGCGGCTGGAACACCTCCTTTCTGGAGCGCCGCCCTCTCCCCTAATGGGGACACGGCGGACAACTCCGACACAACAACNCAAAAAGGAGCACATTGACATATTGGAAGCAAAAACGAGCAAATAAAACTCAAAACTGCAAACTCAAAACAACGAAGAACGATTCACACGAGCGAAAGCCAGTGTCAGTTCGGCGAAGTTACAAGGAAAGGAGAGAAGGGCGCATGAAGGATGCCTGGGCTCTCGGAGGCGACGAAGGACGTGACAAGCTGCGATAAGCCGCGCGTAGGGGCAAATACCCTTTGATGCGCGGATTTCCGAATGGGGCAACCCGGCGGGAGCGATCCCGCCACCGGACGAAGTCCGGGGCGAACCCGGGGAACTGAAACATCTAAGTACCCGGAGGAAAAGAAAACAAACCAGTGATAGCGCGAGTAGCGGCGAGCGAAAGCGCCAGAGCCCAAACCGCGGGCGTGGCAACGCGCCGCGCGGGGTTGTAGGACCGCCAGCAAAGCCACGGAGTAAGGTTAGCAGAACCGGCTGGAAAGCCGGGCCGCAGAGGGTGAAAGCCCCGTAAGCGAAAACCCGAGACCGGACGAGGCGGCACCTGAGTAAGCCGGGACACGAGAAATCCTGGCCGAATCCGCGGGGACCATCCCGCAAGGCTAAACACTACCGAGAGACCGATAGCGAACCAGTACCGTGAGGGAAAGGTGAAAAGAACCCCGAACAGGGGAGTGAAACAGACCCTGAAATCATGCGCCCACAAGCGGTCGGAGCCACCGAGTGTGGTGACGGCGTGCCTTTTGCATAATGATCCTACGAGTTGCCAGCGCCGGCGAGGCTAAGGGCCGACAGGTCCGGAGCCGAAGCGAAAGCGAGTCCGAACAGGGCGTTATCAGTCGGCGCGGGCAGACGCGAAACCAAGTGATCTACCCTTGGGCAGGTTGAAGGTGGGGTAACACCCACTGGAGGACCGAACCGGTAAGCGTTGAAAAGCTTTCGGATGACCTGAGGGTAGGAGTGAAAGGCCAATCAAACTTGGAGATAGCTCGTACTCCCCGAAATGCATTTAGGTGCAGCCTCGGTGGAAGTGCCGCGGAGGTAGAGCGACTGATAAGATGCGAGGGCTTCACCGCCTATCAAGTCTTGACAAACTCCGAATGCCGCGGCATGGTCCCCGGGAGTGAGGGCGTGGGTGCTAAGGTCCACGTCCGAGAGAGGAACAACTCAGACCACCGGCCAAGGCCCCCAAATCCGGGCCAAGTTGAAGCCAATAACGAGGTGGGACCGCATAGACAGCTGGGATGTTGGCTTGGAAGCAGCCATTCATTTGAAGAGTGCGTAACAGCTCACCAGTCGAGTGGTCCCGCATGGATAATACTCGGGCATAAGCCCGGTGCCGAAGCCGTGGGATGGCGCGTAAGCGTCATCGGTAGGGGAGCATTCCGGTAGCCGCAGAAGGCGTCCCGCGAGGTGCGCTGGAGGTCCCGGAAAAGCAAATGTAGGAATAAGTAACGACAAGGAGGGCGAGAAACCCTCCCGCCGGAAGACCAAGGGTTCCTGATCAACGCTAATCGGATCAGGGTAAGTCGGGACCTAAGGGGGAGCCGCGAGGCGCACCCGATGGACAAACGGTCAAGATTCCGTTACCCGGCGTCGGAGCGATGTGGAGACGGAGGAGTGACACTTCCGCGCGCTGACGGAATAGCGCGTTGAACCGCGTAGTTATACCCGGGGCAGGCAAATCCACCCCGGGTGGCGAAACGGGACAGTACAGGGCGTCCCCGGACAACCTGACAGCGAAGGTAACCATACTCCCAAGAAAATCCGCTAAGCATATCCGCCGCCGGCCCGTACCGCAAACCGACACAGGTGGTCAAGTAGAAGATACCAAGGCGCTCGAGAGATTCACGGTTAAGGAACTAGGCAAATTGACCCCGTAACTTCGGGACAAGGGGTCCCCTCCCCCGGGAGGGGCGCAGAGAATAGGTCCAGGCAACTGTTTAACA
>CAJTEX010000055.1 GCA_910575615.1 Bacteroidales bacterium
AAATCTTAATTATCAACACGCCATCAGAAACCCCCAGACCCTATTGTCAACCCCTGTAAAAACTGTCCAAAAATCACAGGTTATCAATGGGGGGCAATTTAAATAATCCATAGGGGGTCAATTTGTTGAGAATATCCAAGGTGTTTTGGGTTCCCACTGGTGCCTTTCGAGTTTTATCCCGAGAGGGTAGGCCGCAGTTTTTGTGTGCTGGCAGATGTTGATGCGGAGATTGTGGGTCTTCTCCGAGGCTCGACGGCAGTCGAGGTAAAATTTTGTTGTTGCCATAGGCTTAAAAATTTTCCTACGATACCGCTCTGGAATCGGACTTGCAACATCTACTTGCGCAACTTGCGCAAGTGATGCGCAAGTAAACCTCGGTAAACTTCGGCAATTTCCGTCAACTTTCGGTATCGGAAGGCTTTTTTTTAAGTCACTTGTCGAGGCTAAAAACAAAAGTAACACGCTTAAATCGTGCTGATTTATAACGTGTTACTTAGCGGAGTGAGGGGGATTCGAACCCCCGATACGCTTTTGGCGTATACACGCTTTCCAGGCGTGCCTCTTCAGCCACTCGAGCATCGCTCCAAAATCGGATGCTGACCTATGTCATTTCCGAGTGCAAAGGTAGCTGTTATTTTTGAAATCACAAAATTTTGCAGATGTTTTTTGACGGATTTTTTAAGAGCAATAGCCTTTTTGAGAGATTTCGGCAAGAACAGTGCGGCCTCAGACTGAAGCCGCACTGTTTTTGTTGAAATTCTAAATGCCTCAAAGCTGGCTTACAATATGAGGCGGCTCGACATTGTCAATCCGCGCAACAGCAGTTTTGACCGCAATTCTGACCAGGGATGACCATACCTTCACGGAGCGCCTTTTCAATCTCAGCACCTTTGATTTTGCGGAGGATGGCAAGGGCAAATTCGAGAGTCGTGCCGGGGCCTTTTGAGGTTATCAGTCGTTCGCCAACAACCACCGGATCTTCGGAATAGACACCTCCCCTTTTCTCGAAGTCTTCCCTGAGAAATGGATAGCCCGTCGCCTTCACTCCGTCGATGATTCCGAGAGGACCAAGGACAAGAGCCGGGGCCGCACATATGGCGGCGATGTTGCCTCCGTTGCTCCAGTGATTCGTGACTATCGCTTTTAGCTCATCATTGAGATTTACTGCCGCTTCCGACTTGTCAGCTCCCGGAAAGATGAGCCAGTCTGACGTGGTCGGTTTAAAATCAGGCAAACCCATGTCTGCGACAACAAGGTTTCCGGTGGCACCTTTGACAAGGCGGTTGTCGGTCATGGAGACTGTGAACACCTCCATGCCGGCACGTCGCAACACATCGACGGGGCCAAGAGCCTCGATTTCATCGAAACCGGATCCGAGCATCACATACACAGCCTGGCCTGAGGGCTTAGACGATTTTGGAATGTTAATTTTGATTTCAGTCATAATTTGTGAGTTTGGATTGTTTTTTGTTAACTTTGCGAAGGATAACAGCTACCCTTCGGATAGTGCAAAGTTATATCCCAAAACACTGTTTTGCAAGAGGTTACTTTTAAAGCAACTGCTTACCTCAAACTCACTTTTAGTCAGTATCAGACAAATGAAGACCGAAAAAATCTCAGAAAAATATTCATGTGTCGCCACATGCCCTATGAGAAACGTGATAGCCCACTTCGCCAACAAGTGGTCGATGCTCCTCCTCGTCATTCTTGACGAGTTCGGTGTAATGCGTTTCAACGAATTGTCAAGGGCTATCCCCGACATATCACCCAAAGTACTGTCAGGGCATCTGAAAACACTTGAATCAGTCGGGTTGGTTAAGAGGATTCTCTATGCCGAGGTCCCGCCACGCACGGAATACGAGTTGACAGTGTTAGGCAGGTCTCTGATACCGATACTCAACCAGCTGTCAGCCTGGGGACGCGAGCATCTGAATGATATAACCAAATCCCTATCATCAAAACATCAATAACCTTGTACACATAAACAGAATGAAGATGACAGAAAAATCTGTCACTTTCATCCTGTTTAGTAGTGTATTTCCCGATATTGTCAGAGCAGGCTTTTCCGCTCGGTTATCTCTGCATCGGTCATGGTATAATCGCCGAGGCTGTCTTCCTTGGCCTGTATGCAGATATAGGTCATTGCTTCTGTTGATGTGCACTTGAGATTGCGGTCGCAGTTGGTTGACACTCGGATTACAGAACCCTCAGCCACATCAAAAACGGTGTCGTCAACCTGAAATTTCCCCGCTCCGGAGAGTATGATGTAATTTTCCTCATTAGCCTTATGGCTGTGAAAGAATGGGACTGCAGTGCCGGATGGCAACGTGCCGAATGAGATTTCGCATGAAGTGGCACCTGCCGCCTCCTTCACAAACTGCTTACCCTCGAAGCCACACAGCGGCCCGACGGATACGTGGGCGAATTTGTCGCCGGAATTCAAGGTCTTGGTTTCGCTCATATTTCTCGGTTTGAAATAAAATCATTAACTTTGCAGCAGTAAGCCGCTTTCGTTTAGATAGCGCAAAGTTAGATCATGTCTTGGAGTTATGCAAGACGTTACTCCGGCGTAAGGCACTTACATTCAGGTAACGATTTTTGAGTATGAACGCTTTACCTCTGAAAGAAAATTTGAAAAAATATACCGGCATTGCATCATGTCCGGTCAGGAACGTCATAAGCCGATTCTCAGGCAAATGGACCATGCTCGTCCTCTGTGTCCTTGCAGAGAACGAGGCAACCCGTTTCAATGAAATTGGGAGGGCAATTCCAGACATATCCCCGAAAGTTCTTACGGAAACTCTTAAAAGCCTTGAAGCCGATGGTCTGATTTCAAGAAAACTGTATGCCGAGATTCCTCCTAAAGTGGAGTATTCGCTGACAGAACTCGGCAAAAGCCTTATCCCGTTGCTCGGGAATCTCATCGAGTGGGCACTTGACAATTTCGAAGCAATCGCTAAACGTTAGAGATTTCCTTTTGAAGCAGAGAAAGTCACTATGTTTGCATCAGATTAGCTGACGGGGCGCTCAACGGGGGCTGTCTGCCCCCTTGCCGCTAAGGCTTTCCCCCGAGAGGAGTGAGGAGAAAAGATAGACGTAAGGGCAATTGCATGTAAATTTGTAAAAGCAAAATACATTAACAGCAAAACCGATACGTCTATGGTACAAAGTAACAAAAAAGATTTCAGCGGACAAAATATCTCTATTGGTATCGACGTCCATCTGAGAACATGGAGTGTCACGGTGCTCACCCCCTCTGGTTTTATGCGCACTCATACTCAAAAGGCTTCGGCCAAAGAGCTCTTTGAACATTTGAACAAGCATTATCCTAACGGTAGCTACCATGCAGCCTACGAGACGGGGTTTTCGGGCTTCTCGACCTATTATGCCCTGACTGAGCTTGGTATAAAATGCACCGTGGTACATGCGGCTAACGTTCCGACCACCCAGAAGGAAAAGGTCTCGAAGTCAGACCCGGTGGATTCAAAAAAGCTGGCCAAAGCCCTTATGCGCGGTGAGCTCGGCAGTGTGTACATTCACTCG
>CAJTEX010000056.1 GCA_910575615.1 Bacteroidales bacterium
ACACTTATTTTCTTGAAAATCAGAGGTTGAGCTCTCTCCATCCGAACTGCCCTCGCTATAAAATAACACATTTCTCGATAATGAGACGGAATCTTAAATGAAAGAGCCGTGCCCCAATTTATGGTCTCTGTGTTAAAAAAATAAAAACCGAGGGCCGCGTTTTGTGGAGTTCATCACAAATAAGTATCTTTGCAAAACTTATCGCCATAACCCGCGACAAGTCAAATCGGGGATGACTGGTTTTGACAGCGTGTAGAGGTGGTGGGTAAGCATGCAGAGCAATGGTGGCTACGCTCTATAATCAGGGACACCGCAATTTTAAATGGCGAAAACAACTACGCTCTCGCTGCTTAATCGAAGCACAGTAAATTAAGCTTTATCCGCGCCAAAGTGGCGTAGACGAGACATCGCCCGATTGTCATTTTCCCGAGACTAATCGACAAGGCGGTGCAGATAAATCGGGAATGGGAGGTCGGACGTTCCGCGACGCCTCCGAGAAAACAGGAACTAAGCGCGGGATTGGCAGTCTTCAGCCTGTCCCACGTCGAAAACCAACAGAAGACTAAGCATGTAGAAAGCTCATTAGTTCCACGTTTGGACGAGGGTTCAAGCCCCTCCATCTCCACTATGTACTACCGAACTAATTCGGACTTAACGAGACAAACCTCGGACTATCAAGTAGTTCCGAGGTTTTCTTTTATCTAATCCTTTCGATTCAGGACCGAAAAAAGACGCAAAAAGGACATCCCCGGACAGAGTTTAGGCACTAACCAGGCACTAAGATTTCAAAAATCTTTTTAGTGCCTAAATAGTGCCTAAAACGCATCTAATAATCTTAATGCCATATACTTACAAAGACATAACTCGGAAGAAAGTCGGAAAACAGGCGACATTTTAACCCATTGGATTGTGGGTGTTAAAACGGGTGTCCGACACTATTTCCGATATTCCGATTTAATTCTTTTGAAAGTATGGAATTATATAGTGTCTTGAAAATGTCCTCAATGTTAAAATCAACCTAAGTCGCTGATTTGTCGCTTATTGTTCTCAAAAGTGTCCAATCCATCTTAATGTTTCACTCGTTATCATTGCATCCACCGCCTAAAAAACGGAAATGATGACACTAAATCCAACGTAAGATGAAAAAGAGCACTTTCAAAGTTTTGTTCTTGATTCGTCGAAACCAAGTGAATAAGGATGGCAAATGTGCCATAATAATAAAAATCACTGTGGACGGTGAATATGAACGACTAAATTCCACGCTCTCAATAGAGCCAGACCTCTGGGACGCTGCTGCGTCTAAGGCTATCGGCAGGTCTTCAAAAATTGCCGAATTCAACAAGCGCATTGAGGATATGCGCCATGTTCTGAAGGAACACTACTATGACCTCCTTAATCGTCATGGCTACGTTACAGCCGAAATGGTGAAAAACGCCTTTACGGGTGTTACTGCAAAGGAGGAATCACTCGTAACTCTCTATCTTCAGCATCTTGAAGATACAAAAAAACTCATTGGCATAAGCAAAGCCAATCCTACCTATCAGAAGTATGAGCGAATGTATCGCCGTGTGGTGGAGTTCATGAAAAAGAAGTACAACATCACAGACATACCTCTGAGAGAAATAAAGTACCAGTTCATCGTGGACTTGGAGTTCTTCCTGCGTACTGAGTATGGTTACAGCCAGAATACCACCTACAAGTGTATGAAGTTCTTTAAGCAGGTAATCAACAAAGCTATCCGCGCCGGATTGATTTTCGTTGATCCATTCAACGGCTATAAAATCTCGGTGCAGCGTGTTGACCGAGGCTTCCTCACGGAAGATGACCTGAAAAAGATGATGGATAAGGAGTTTGCATCCAAGCGTCTTGAACATGTCCGCGACATATTCGTATTCGCCTGTTTTACTGGGCTGGCGTACATCGACCTTGCTAACCTGCGTGTTGACAACATACAGAAGATGTTTGACGGACATCTGTGGATCGTCACACACCGCCAGAAAACAAACACCAAAGTGACGGTGCCGCTTCTTCCGCCTGCACTCAAGATACTCAAAAAATATGAAGGCAAGTATCTTGACGGCCAACTGATGCCAATAATAACAAATCAGAAGCTAAACTGCTATCTGAAAGAGATAGCCGACATCTGTGGCATTGAGAAGAATCTCACTTTCCATCTGGCAAGACATTACGAATTGTCTTTATCGCTGAATTTGAATAGTTTGCAAAGATTTATTTCTTGATGGGTAACGATTTAGAAACAAGCGAAGTTCTGTATTTTACCTCGTTTTGCATTAAATCAAAAGAACACTTTTTCTAAATTCAATGATTCGGTAAAAATTACCGAAGTAGTTGAAACTTAAGTTAATATATCGAATTGTCAAATACAACTGAATCGCCAAAGCGTTCATTATAAAAATCTTAGCGTATGA
>CAJTEX010000057.1 GCA_910575615.1 Bacteroidales bacterium
CACTGTAAGATCTTATGCCAATGCGTTGTCATCATATATTGATTTCATTGAAACGACACAACACATTCGTTCAGAACGTATCACCACGGCGTATGTCACAAAAAAACTTGTGCTTGAATACCTTTCATGGCTTGAGGACAAGAAAAATGTCTCGGTATCAACCCGCAATCAGCGGCTTGCCGCTATCCACTCGTTATGCCGATACCTGCAACGTGTTGATGTGCCTCATATTGACAGATGGCAGGATGTGCTGACCATAAAAACAAAGAAAGGTACTGCCAAGCCCATGTTGTTTCTATCAGTTGACGGAATCAGGCTGTTGCTAAACCAAATTCCAACAGACACAATCAGCCACCGACGAGATCTTGCCATGCTGGCACTGCTCTATGACACAGGGGCGAGGGTCAATGAGCTGGTACTTTTACGTCCCTGCGACCTTCACCTTGAAGAACCGGCGTATCTGGTTCTTCAAGGGAAAGGAAACAAAAACAGGGCGGTGCCTCTGCAAAAGAAGAACGTGGCACTACTGACCGAATACCTTAATGACAACCTTCTGCATCGGCCGGAAATGCAGACGGAACCATTATTTAAAAATAGAGTTGGAGGACGGCTCACATGTGCAGGGGTAACGTATATACTTATGAAATACATCCGAAAGGCTCATTCTGCCAATCCTGATTTAGTTCCTGTGAAACTGTCTCCGCATTGCCTACGTCACACAAGGGCAATGCATCTTTTGCAAGCCGGAGTGAATCTTGTATATATCAGAGATATTCTCGGACATGTCTCAATCCTGACTACTGAAATATATGCCCGTGCGGACTCCAGGCAGAAACGGGAGGCCCTGGAGAAAGCATACAGGGATGTCATCCCCGAGACTTCAGATGATGGATCGAGACCGTCTTGGGAAACAGACAGGAACCTTAAAGAATGGCTTAAAAGGCTTGGTTCCAGAAATCATTAAATAATCAATAGCGATGACGCCTTATCCTGTCAATAAGAATCGCCGGGTTGATGCTTACTCCATCACATTTTAAAGTGATGTGAAGATGGGGACCAGTAGAACGACCAGTGGAACCGGCATTCCCAATCGAATCTCCCGCTAAAACCAAGCTTCCTTCGGACACAAGACACCGGCTTAAATGATAATACTCAAAAGCATACCGACCACTACGGACTATAACATACCGGCCCCTGCTATTATCAAAACCCACCTCGGCAACCACTCCCGCGAACATTGCATATGTCGGTTCTCCGGCAACTGCTTTTAAATCCACGCCATTATGCCATCTGGATTTTTTTGTAAACGGATCTGTACGCCTCCCAAAATGGGATGTAACAATAATCTTTCTCAGTGGAGCTGACAAAATAGATCTTTTCTCTATATGTTTTGACAATGTAAGGGCTGATTTATTATCACAAGAATAACATCCAAAATCCAATGTATAACCATGAGTATAGAAGCTTTTTATATCATTACTTTGGATAACGTTATACTTTTGATAATCTGGATTTTGATGGCGTTGGCGCTCTCGCCATAGAAGTATCTCAAGGGGAAGTTCTGTTTGATCTGCTTGAAAAGAGACTCTATCTGCCATCGGCGGCGGTATATCGCCACTATTGTCTCTGGCGGCATGTCGAAGTCGTTGGTCAGAAGCGATATGAGTTTTGGCTTCCCGTTCTTCTTGATGTCAACGTATGTAATTATTCTGGCGATGTGGTTTATGCCGTCTTTACGGAACACCACGACCTGTTCACGGTATTCCATCAGTCCCTGCGGGTTCTGATGCATACAGTCTACAAGTACCTCATAACTGAGGTTTTTCTTCATTTTGGTGACATATACAACGCCACGGTCCGTCAGTTCCTCGAATTTGGCATAATTGATATAGGCGCGGTCAAGAGCGACTATCTCGTTGTGGCTGTAATGGCTTGGAGCAAGCATGAAAGAGTCATTGGTCGCCGCCGAAGTGAACTGCACGTCGCAGGGGACGCCCTCGTTGGCATGTATTACCGAGTGTACCTTGATACCTCCCTCTATGTTGTATTCCAAAATTCTCGTTGAGATTTAGAAAAGATTAACGTTAAAAATCAATTGCTTATATTTCTGTGCCGATTGTGTAGGCACAAAAGAGTCATGATCGAG
>CAJTEX010000058.1 GCA_910575615.1 Bacteroidales bacterium
CCCGAAAACCCCGTCTCGTAGGCTGCATGGTAGCTACCGTTAGGATAATGCTTGTTCAAATGTTCAAAGAGCTCTTTGGCCGAAGCCTTTTGAGTATGAGTGCGCATAAAACCAGAGGGGGTGAGCACCGTGACACTCCATGTTCTCAGATGGACGTCGATACCAATAGAGATATTTTGTCCGCTGAAATCTTTTTTGTTACTTTGTACCATAGACGTATCGGTTTTGCTGTTAATGTATTTTGCTTTTACAAATTTACATGCAATTGCCCTTACGTCTATCTTTTCTCCTCACTCCTCTCGGGGGAAAGCCTTAGCGGCAAGGGGGCAGACAGCCCCCGTTGAGCGCCCCGTCAGCTAATCTGATGCAAACATAGTGACTTTCTTCTTTCCGGTTTTGGGATGTCGGCCAACACCCTTGAAAATAGCGTTGGAGAACAATGTGATTGTAGTGGAATCGATAATCCTAAGCTGCTTTATCCACTCTTCCGTGCCGTTGCGTCTGCTGTCCGATGAAAGAATGTCTTTGTTGGCTGCATACAGGTCGCGATAGACATCCTCAAAGAACTTCTCTGACCGTCGGGCATTTGCATCCGACAGCGTGCTGCGCTTTGGTACAGTATCAATTCCGACATGGTGCAGTTTGCGAACCTCCGCTGTCATAGATGTCTCTATCTCACGCAACGAGTCGAAACGCTGGATCACGGCATAGAGCATCGTAAGCAGATGCGTATAGCCGTCAAAGCTCTTTACATACTTCTCTCCGCCGTGTTTTCGGCTGAATTCAACAATTTTTTCACGATTGAGTGATTTTATCAGCTGTCCATATATCGGCTGTCCGAAGAAATTACTACTTTTACTCATGGTTATTCATGGATTGTTTGGCGACACCAAAATAACCATTTAGGGCTGACTCCTGCAATAGGTGTCAGCCCTAATTTTTCAATCGCTCAAAAAAAGTTTAGCGGACAGTAATACACCGTTATATATCCCTGAACTGAATGTTACACAACACAAACTGACCATCAGCGGACAAGTTAATTTTTCATCCCATTTGTATGCTGACGGCAATACAGAAATGATAGTGGTCGTGTTCCAGCCCCACGCCATGAGTATGTTTCTGAACATACCGACATCCCTTTTTTACAACCGGGAAGTTTCAGGCTATGATATTGAAAACAAAAGTTTGAATGAACTGGCTACACGAATATTCGACTGTGAGAATAATTCTATTTGCATAAGCTATATAGAAAAATGGCTGGTGTCACAAATTGCCGATAATTTAGCTAATACCACATACAGAGTTAAAAGAATAGATGCCGCCATACAGCGAATATATATCACTCCGCAAATCTCTGTAAACGAATTATCTTCCATTGCCTGCCTAAGTAAAAAACAGTTTGAGCGGTTGTTTCTTTCATTTGTAGGTATCAATCCCAAAGAATATACCCGTATCGTCCGCTTCCAAAAGGCTTTGGCGCAGATGCAGCATCAAGCGGGTAAAGAAATCAATCAGGCACAAATAGCATACACCAGCGGTTATGCTGACCAGTCGCACTTTATTCGGGAGTTCAAGAAACTCTGCGGATATACGCCCGTGTCTTTGCTGAAAATATCAAATCCATATTCCGATTTGTTCACCAATCCCGTATAAATGTCCCGTTTGTTCTATCCGGGTTCAAACGCTTCCCCTACTTTTGCTACCTGATTCATTAAATGAAAATAGCATTAAGTATGAAAGAAGTAAATCCCCAAGAAACCAGCCGGGCATACGCCTTTGAAATGTGGATGAACGCACCTATGCCAATGGTGACGTTCTTTAAGACACTCAATGTGTCACGCCTTGTGAAAATCAGCCGGAAATCGGGCATGAAGTTTAATATGTTGATGTGCTGGTGCATCGGCAAAGCCGCAAGGGACGTGAAAGAATTTTATATGCTGCC
>CAJTEX010000059.1 GCA_910575615.1 Bacteroidales bacterium
GTAAGGAAAAGAGCAACGAGATAAAGGCCGTACCGATACTTCTTGATAAAATAGATATCTCAGGAAAGATTGTCACAGCCGACGCCATGTCTATGCAGAAGGACATTGTCGAGAAAATCAGAAAGAAGGGCGGAGACTTTCTGATAGAACTCAAAGCCAGCCAGCCGTCATTGCGATACGGCATTGAGGACAGGCTGGTGGAACACACACCGGTATATTCTTACACCGAAGGTCCCGAACTGGCCCACGGCAGGATAGAGACGAGAACCTACCGCGTATATGACGGACTGGACATTATCGCAGACAAGAAGAAATGGGGCGGAAACATGACAATCATAGAATATGAGTCATCCACAGTCAAAAAGTCTACGGGGGTGCACACTTCAGAAAAACGCTTGTACGTCAGCAGTATGCCCACGGATACTCCGCAGCCCGGCTCCATCGTGCGCAACCACTGGTCGATAGAAAGCATGCACTGGGGGCTGGACCACAATCTTCAGCAGGACAATATAAAACGCAAGTCGACGAGAGCCGCCCGAAACCTCGACACCATACAGAGAATCGTTTACTCGGTGTTCTCAATATGGAAAGGACTTCGCAAAAAACAATCGGATAAGAATAAAGGCATGGCCGAGCTGATCAGGCATATCTCGATGAGCTTTACCCGACTAATGCGATTTTTAAGCCAAAAATGAAAACAAATAAGATTTCAACGAAGAAATAAACAGCTGAAATACAGACACGACAGATTACCCGCTTCGGGCTGAAGCGGGTAAGGGCAGGTATACGCTTTATTTTAGCTTAAATGAAAAAGCCGTGGCGGGGAGAGGGATTGGGCGGGGCGCGGCGGTGATTTGCTTCGCCCTCGCGGGCTCACACGGCCACAAACATATTTTGCAGAGTTGCGGGCGGGAGGGGAGGAGCGCTTTAGGGGAGGAGCTGGAGAAGGAGCTTTTTCGGGGTGAAAAAAACTGATTGGGTAAGTTGTGGATTATCAATGAGGTATGGAAAATTGTGAAATTTTTATTGAAAAAAGTTGCTGAAAAATTTGGTGGGAAAGAAAAAAGTGCATAACTTTGCAACGCTTTTGAGGGCGAGAGGGCGCTTAGCTCAGCTGGTTCAGAGCGTCTGCCTTACAAGCAGAGGGTCGGGGGTTCGAATCCCTCAGCGCCCACAACATCAACCTCGCCTCAATGCAAACCGAGTTTCGGCCCTGGAGAGAGCCGCTCAAAAAGCCGAAGCAGCAGATGCTGCCGCAAGCCAGACTCTCTTGCGAGGGACATTGAGAAACCGGGCATTGAAGCAACTCGCACTCACAAAAGCACCATTTCGGGCGCTTAGCTCAGCTGGTTCAGAGCGTCTGCCTTACAAGCAGAGGGTCGGGGGTTCGAATCCCTCAGCGCCCACAACCGAAATCAACGCCGCAGGTATCCCATAACGGGATGCCTGCTTTTTTTGTCCTGTCTATGACGTGAGGAGGCCCTAACCACGAATGCAGAGCGTGACGGCAGCCATCAGGCAGGATGACAAAACAGGGTCAGCGGATTTTTCCGGTGGGCGGGAGGGGATGTCAAGAGTATAGTGTGGCCAGTCTGAACATAAAGAACTTGATGTCTCCGACTCCCCGGAACTGTGTTCTGAACGCCTTGATTTTGGCATTGAAGGATTCTGCCGGGGCATTTGGGGTCAGCGGATTTTTCCGGTGGGCGGAGGGTGATGTCAAGAGTATAGAGTGGCCAGTCTGAACATAAAGAACCTGATGTCGCCGACTCCCCGGAACTGTGTTCTGAACGCCTTGATTTTT
>CAJTEX010000060.1 GCA_910575615.1 Bacteroidales bacterium
GGGGACTGCAACCTTTCTCGGCACACAAATAGACCGAAAAGAAGTTTCCGATGTATCTGGCTATATATGTTTCTGTCCTGTTCATAAACTATATTGTTTTTATCGTTGGGAATACGTATTCTGATATGGGTGTGGTCAGTTCGGAGAAGTCTGGATATGCCTGATTGGTGATTCTGACATAATATTCGGTGTCGGTGACACATTTGTGCCCTAACGCCACGGACAGTACCGGCAGGATGCAGTAAACATCACGGCCCTCTTTTGCCATCCGGTCAAGAGCATGCACGGCAAAGGTGTGTCGGAGGTCGTGTATCCTCGGTCCAATTCCGGGTATGTACTTTATGTCAGCATCCCTGAGTATCTTATGGAACCATGCGCCTATGCAGCTCGGATGTAGCCTATCGCCCCTGAGATTCACCAAAAAATAAGAGTCGGGATTATCTATGTTTTTGACAGGTAGTTTTCTCCTATAATCAAGATATTGCGTTACTGCATATTGAAGCGTAGGGATTATAGGCAGTAGGCGTTCCTGCCTGTTTTTCGTATTCCGGACGGTTATCTTACCCGTTTGTATATCAACATCTGAATTCTTCAGGCTGCACGCCTCTCCGATTCTCATGCCGGTCGAGTAAAGAAGCCGAAGAAGAACCGGGACTGAAAATATTACTGAATGATAGCGCAACGAACCAAGGCGTAAGGCGTCGGCTGCTCGAAAAATCTTCTGTATTTCCTCTCTGGAATAGATATATGGCGTATACGTCTTTTTGGGTTTGCGGGGATATGCCGGCACCTCGCATTTTATTCCGAGTCTGATAAGATATTTACAGAACTGACCGATGGCGCTAATCTTCTCATATATTGTTGCGGGCTTGTTCCCGGACATGGTTTTCTCAACCCAATGGGCTATTGTTTCTGCCCTCAGCTCTACATTAGGGATACTTTCCTGAGTGGCGAATCGGTCAAAAAGACGCAATGCGTCATAGAGTCCGCTGCGGGGACTAAGACCGCCGGCATCCTTCATGGCTACAAAACGTTCCAGATACGGTGCAAACATGCTGGTGTATTTCCTGTTCTCATTCATAAAATCCACCGTTTGATTGATTGTAAAAATTATCATCCACTTGTGGCACATCATGCATACAACGTGTCAATGAATTGATGTCTATGCGCAAGTAGTTCATTGTCACGTCAGTCCCACTATGGCCCAGCGTTTCAGAGATGCACACGAGCCCTGTCCCTTGCTGGAGCAGACGGGTCGCAAGTGAAAACCGCATTGAATGAGGCCCGTGTTTACGTCCGGCGGTATGTATGTTGCTTCCCACAATCACATTTGAAATGTGTCTTGCTGCACCGGATCGGTTCATTGGGGTATATGGAAGTACATGAGTCACGAAAATATTGGGGCTTGATGTCTTTGGTCTTACTTTCAGATATGACACAATCGCCTCTCCGACATCTTTCAACAAAGGCAGTTCAACGGTTCTACCTGTTTTCGCTTGAATGATATTCAGCATGGATCTGTCCCAGTCCAAATCGTCGAATGTAAGTCCGATGATGTCGGAAATCCTTAAACCGAGCCTCGTGGAAAGGAGGAGCATGGCATATGTGCGCTTACCTATCGGGCCGCTACGATCAACATGGGATTCTATGGCCTTAATTTCGTCCCTTTCATATGTCGATGGCAATCTACTTGTTCTCGTCGAATGCATGAACTCAAAGATATATGTCATATCCTTTATGTCGGGATGCCTTTTAGATACATACCGGTAGAATTGCCTCATGGT
>CAJTEX010000061.1 GCA_910575615.1 Bacteroidales bacterium
CGCCGAACTGACACTGGCTTTCGCTCGTGTGAATCGTTCTTCGTTGTTTTGAGTTTGCAGTTTTGAGTTTTATTTGCTCGTTTTTGCTTCCAATATGTCAATGTGCTCCTTTTTGCCCTTGCGGGCGGAGTGGAGAATAACGGATTCGAACCGTTGACCCCCTGCTTGCAAAGCAGGTGCTCTAGCCAGCTGAGCTAATCCCCCGAGCAATAGATCTTAAGAGTGGCACAAGGCCGCCGGAATCTCTCCGGCTGAAGCCGTCTTTGTCGGGTCTCGCAGACCCTCGTCGCGGCCAAGGCTGTCGTGTCCTCGGTCGGTTGTTGTTGTGTCGGAGTTGTCCGCCGTGTCCCCATTAGGGGAGAGGGCGGCGCTCCAGAAAGGAGGTGTTCCAGCCGCACCTTCCGGTACGGCTACCTTGTTACGACTTAGCCCCAGTCACCAGTTTTACCCTAGGCCGCTCCTCGCGGTCACGGCCTTCAGGCACCCCCGGCTCCCATGGCTTGACGGGCGGTGTGTACAAGGCCCGGGAACGTATTCACCGCGCCGTGGCTGATGCGCGATTACTAGCGAATCCAGCTTCATGGAGTCGGGTTGCAGACTCCAATCCGAACTGAGACAGGTTTTCGGGTTCCGCTCTGGGTCGCCCCATGGCATCCCGCTGTACCTGCCATTGTAACACGTGTGTCGCCCCGGACGTAAGGGCCGTGCTGATTTGACGTCATCCCCGCCTTCCTCGCAGCTTGCGCCGGCAGTCCCGACAGAGTCCTCTGCTTGACCAGTTAGCAACTGTCGGTGGGGGTTGCGCTCGTTATGGCACTTAAGCCGACACCTCACGGCACGAGCTGACGACAACCATGCAGCACCTCGCCGAAGACCATTGCTGGCCAATCCCCTTTCGGGGAATGTCCCTTCGGCGTTTGAGCCCGGGTAAGGTTCCTCGCGTATCATCGAATTAAACCACATGTTCCTCCGCTTGTGCGGGCCCCCGTCAATTCCTTTGAGTTTCACCGTTGCCGGCGTACTCCCCAGGTGGAATGCTTAACGCTTTCGCTGTGCCACCCAGGGGTCAATCCCCCCGGACAGCTAGCATTCATCGTTTACTGTGCGGACTACCAGGGTATCTAATCCTGTTTGATCCCCGCACTTTCGTGCCTCAGCGTCAGTCGGGCGCCGGTATGCTGCCTTCGCAATCGGGGTTCTGCGTGATATCTATGCATTTCACCGCTACACCACGCATTCCGCATACTTCTCGCCCACTCGAGCCCGGCAGTTTCAACGGCTGTACGGGGTTGAGCCCCGCAATTTTACCGCTGACTTGGCAGGCCGCCTACGCACCCTTTAAACCCAATAAATCCGGATAACGCTCGCATCCTCCGTATTACCGCGGCTGCTGGCACGGAGTTAGCCGATGCTTTTTCTCCAGGTACTCTCCTTCCGTCCACACGTGGACGGCATTGCTCCCTGGCAAAAGAGGTTTACGACCCGTAGGGCCTTATTCCCTCACGCGACTTGGCTGGTTCAGCCTTCCGGCCATTGACCAATATTCCTCACTGCTGCCTCCCGTAGGAGTTTGGACCGTGTCTCAGTTCCAATGTGGGGGACCTTCCTCTCAGAACCCCTACGCATCGTCGGCTTGGTGGGCCGTTGCCCCACCAACTACCTAATGCGCCGCATGCCCATCCGTGACCGGAG
>CAJTEX010000062.1 GCA_910575615.1 Bacteroidales bacterium
AAATCAAGGCGTTCAGAACACAGTTCCGGGGAGTCGGCGACATCAGGTTCTTTATGTTCAGACTGGCCACTCTATACTCTTGACATCACCCTCCGCCCACCGGAAAAATCCGCTGACCCCATATCTTTTCTCGTGTCAGCTTAATGTGTTGATAGTCAGTATGTATTTCAGATTTACACAAATCCGTTCAGACACATTCAACCCCACATCACCGCCTCGCAACCCCAAACTTTAACAAACTTTAACTATGTTCCAACGATAATAAGGTGGTGACCTCAGCCAAATTTTCGCCGGGTCACCACGCTCAAATCTAAAAATATGTTAAATTCTCGGTTCGGGTGGCACGGTTCTATGAAATGAACCAGAACTAAAGGTGAAGGGTAAAGTGAGTTCGTTATAATTTGAAGACAAGGTGATAATTTTGTTGTAATATTATCGTTTATTATATGTAACTTCGCCAAACTAAATGGTAGATATTATTATGGTTAACAAGGTTGATGATTTCTTCATTCCCGATAATGAGGTCAAGCTCCCTGTGGAACTTGACTATAGCCATGTGGATTCATTCCCATTTCCAACAAATTCATTTGCCTGTGTATACCAAATGTATAGAATACTTCTGATTGTCTTATTTATTATACTTTCGACTCTTAATCTTAAAGCTGTTAATATAGTAACCTATACTGTTTCAGACAGCATAGAAATTTCTTCTGACAAACTTGAGATGCAGTATAAACGCATATCAAATGATGATGACAGGGTACGAATATCATTTGAACTGTCAAGTGACAACACTCCGTTTACAATATACAAAGCCGAATGGGTAAATGGTGATAGTGTGTATGCGCCACTGGAACCGTTTTCACTCATTGCGAAAACAAAGGAGGTTGCCGGAAAAAGCACTGTATGGCATATAACACTCGATTTTCCTTTTTCTGATAGATTTATGGAAAGTGATGCCTTGGTGCTAAGCACCGACAAGGGGGTTGTCAGATGTCCTACATCAAGAGCAGGAGAACTTAAAGAGACAATTGATATGCTCCGGGATGACTATGAAAACCAACTTGACGCATCGGAAAGAAGTTCTCATAGAGCATGGTTGATTTTGGCCGGAACTCTAATTGCTGTTCTTGTAATAGGCTGTTCAGCGTATGTTACAACAAGACGAAGATTTATAATAAAGCGAAAAAAGATAGAAGAACTTTCAATGCTCATTTCAGAGCGAACAGACCGTAACAGAGCATTAGAGGCAAAAGTTGAAGCACTCTATGGCAGTCGGCTCGATACACTGAATATGCTTTGTAACGAATATTTTGAGAAAAGTGAATCAGAGAAGGTGAAGTTGACCCTTTATAATGAGGTCGAAAACCATATTCTGGCTTTGCGCGATTCAAAGAGCATTTCTGAACTTGAGGGAATTGTCAACACATATCTTGACAATATTCTTGTCAAGGTTAAAGAACAGTTGCCTGAATTGAACCGAAATGACATGTTATTCCTCACATATTTATATGCGGGCTTCTCTCCAAGAGCAGTGTGTATCTTTACGAATATAAAGATTAAAAATTTCTTTTAGTAGATGACAAAATTTAAATTTATGCTGTTAAACATCTAATTTTCAAGTGATTAAATTTGCAAAAGTCCCTGGAATTTAGTAATTTAAAGGAAAAGTTTGGTCGCTTTTTC
>CAJTEX010000063.1 GCA_910575615.1 Bacteroidales bacterium
CCCCCACATTGGAACTGAGACACGGTCCAAACTCCTACGGGAGGCAGCAGTGAGGAATATTGGTCAATGGCCGGAAGGCTGAACCAGCCAAGTCGCGTGAGGGAATAAGGCCCTACGGGTCGTAAACCTCTTTTGTCAGGGAGCAAGGCCGCCCACGTGTGGACGGAAGGAGAGTACCTGGAGAAAAAGCATCGGCTAACTCCGTGCCAGCAGCCGCGGTAATACGGAGGATGCGAGCGTTATCCGGATTTATTGGGTTTAAAGGGTGCGTAGGCGGCCTGCCAAGTCAGCGGTAAAATTGCGGGGCTCAACCCCGTACAGCCGTTGAAACTGCCGGGCTCGAGTGGGCGAGAAGTATGCGGAATGCGTGGTGTAGCGGTGAAATGCATAGATATCACGCAGAACCCCGATTGCGAAGGCAGCATACCGGCGCCCTACTGACGCTGAGGCACGAAAGTGCGGGGATCAAACAGGATTAGATACCCTGGTAGTCCGCACAGTAAACGATGAATGCTAGCTGTCCGGGGGGATTGACCCCTGGGTGGCACAGCGAAAGCGTTAAGCATTCCACCTGGGGAGTACGCCGGCAACGGTGAAACTCAAAGGAATTGACGGGGGCCCGCACAAGCGGAGGAACATGTGGTTTAATTCGATGATACGCGAGGAACCTTACCCGGGCTCAAACGCCGAAGGAACATTCCCCGAAAGGGGAATGGCCAGCAATGGTCTTCGGCGAGGTGCTGCATGGTTGTCGTCAGCTCGTGCCGTGAGGTGTCGGCTTAAGTGCCATAACGAGCGCAACCCCCACCGACAGTTGCTAACTGGTCAAGCAGAGGACTCTGTCGGGACTGCCGGCGCAAGCTGCGAGGAAGGCGGGGATGACGTCAAATCAGCACGGCCCTTACGTCCGGGGCGACACACGTGTTACAATGGCAGGTACAGCGGGATGCCATGGGGCGACCCAGAGCGGAACCCGAAAACCTGTCTCAGTTCGGATTGGAGTCTGCAACCCGACTCCATGAAGCTGGATTCGCTAGTAATCGCGCATCAGCCACGGCGCGGTGAATACGTTCCCGGGCCTTGTACACACCGCCCGTCAAGCCATGGGAGCCGGGGGTGCCTGAAGGCCGTGACCGCGAGGAGCGGCCTAGGGTAAAACTGGTGACTGGGGCTAAGTCGTAACAAGGTAGCCGTACCGGAAGGTGCGGCTGGAACACCTCCTTTCTGGAGCGCCGCCCTCTCCCCTAATGGGGACACGGCGGACAACTCCGACACAACAACCAAGGAAGGCCGCCAAAGACACGGGCCGCGAGAGACGACCAGAGCGTCGCCGCCCCGTTGACCTGACCGGAAAACGCAAGGAAGCCTGTCTTCCTGTCTGCTTCGAGCTATTGTATATTTTCAACCATACCGCAAGCGACTGCGCCGCAGTTCCTTAGCTCAGTTGGTTAGAGCGCTACACTGATAATGTAGAGGTCGGCAGTTCAACTCTGCCAGGAACTACTCAAAAAGGAGCACATTGACATATTGGAAGCAAAAACGAGCAAATAAAACTCAAAACTGCAAACTCAAAACAACGAAGAACGATTCACACGAGCGAAAGCCAGTGTCAGTTCGGC
>CAJTEX010000064.1 GCA_910575615.1 Bacteroidales bacterium
CAGGGCAACCGCATCAAAATTTGGCTTTAAGCAGCATATCGGTCAAATAGTCGTTGGAAAGGCTCGCTTTGAAGCGCCTTTTCTTTAGACTGCTTTTGTCAACATGCTCTTTTATAACCTGCATGGCCAACTTCCTGATTGTCGAGAGGTTTAGTGACGCATACCCTTTCCTTGCACGGCAGGCATCTTCGAGGAATGTCACATCAAGATTCCAATGCAGTTGATTCTCGATAGACCAATGCCCTCGAGCCAGCATATTGAAGTACGCAGCCTTAGGATAAACCTCGTCACTGATGTACCTTCTGACGGCAGTTGCCGTGTGGTCCCCATAGTCAACCGTGGAAGTGACCTCTACCAATGTTTTCAGTCCAGGCCAACGAGCCAACACATCCTTGTCTTCGATTGTATCGGCTTTGAGTATCCGGCAATCGCGTGTCTCTATACGTCCGTGGTCGGCATCCATCTGCGAAGCCGAGTCTGTGGGCTTATTGTAGCGGAATGCATCGATTACCTGTTCGTTCAGAGCGCCCTGATTGTCCTTGACGGCAAGGAAGTAATGAGCTTTCCGGTCAAGGATATTCTGAGCGATATTAATCTGTGTGCCAATCGCATCTATCGAGATTGTGGCACCTTCGATATCCAGTTTTTCAAGAAGCTGAGGTATGGCGACTATTTCATTTTCCTTGTCTTTGAGACGCTGCTGTCCTACCACAATGTGATTCTCGCTGACATAGGCGTTCATGATATAATCGCCTTTCGAGCAATGCTGTTTAGGCGATGTGCCTCTGAGCTTTTTGCCATCTATGACAACCTGCTTCTCAGCAAGCGTGTCAAGGAACTTCCTGCCATGCTCAACCAGACATCTCTCAATCTCATCGGGATCCACGGCGCTCATCAGCCGCTCGAAAGTGTCAGGTGACGGGCTGCGGTCAGGACGGTCGGCAATAAGACCAAAATCACGTGCCCGATAATAGGCGAACTCGCTCATGTCAACATAATCCTCGCCTCCGCAGATATAGGTCAGCAAAGCGATTGTCAAAAGGTCGGAAAGTGCATACGTGCAACGACCTGTAACTCGATGATCCGGTACTGTCATAAAGATTTCGTTCAGCATAGCCTCAGTATCTATATTGTTGATTTTCAATTACAAAGATACTAAAAACATATGAGATGCACAATTATTACAGCACTAAAAATCAGACAATTATCCATTTTTTGTGCTATAAAATTACTAAGAATTAT
Source organism: Bacteroidales bacterium (assembly GCA_910575615.1). Lineage (GTDB taxonomy): Bacteria > Bacteroidota > Bacteroidia > Bacteroidales > Muribaculaceae > UBA7173. The sequence continues at coordinate 1,243 of CAJTEX010000064.1, forward strand.
GACTTCGGATATGCTGGATTCAAAGAATTTCGCCAACATATATCATCGTTGACTCAAAGCAACCGTTACTTATCACACATAATTTTGATGCGGTTGCCCTGCGATATTTATTTTGTCGTTTGGATTTAAGTACATGACAAAAATTTGAAAACATCGAATTTTGTGGTATAAGTCGGACGCAGAAGTATTGTTGAAATCTCCTCCAAACCATACTTGACAAGCGACTTTGCCTTTCTTCCATG
>CAJTEX010000065.1 GCA_910575615.1 Bacteroidales bacterium
TGCTGGTGAAAGAACAACGCAAAAGTAATCAGTGGAATGCCTGTCGCATATCCTAAACGGATAATCTTATGGCAAAGCGGAAATACTTTTTTCTTTTCACCTGCTCCAATCAGGTCCCGATATACCCATATCGAAGCCGAATATCAGGAGCCAGTTCAGCGGAATGTTCACCAGTACGGCTGTGAAAGCTGCCATGTTCAGAGCTTTTGTCTGTGTAATGCCTACCAAAAACGAGCGTAACGCAAGGAACGGGAAAGAGAACAACAATCCCCAAATACGCCAATCCAAATAACGGATAACCGCATTATAAACATCATCCGAAGTTATCAGATGTTTCAACAGAACGGGAGAAAATATCTTGGACAGCAGACAGAGGAGTACCGCCAATATCAGCAAGAAAAATAATCCCTGAAAGAACGTTTTTCCCGTTTCTGCATACCGCTGTTCTCCGTTTCGGCGGGCAATTACCACTTGCAACCCCAAACTGAACCCGAAGCCGAGCATATAAATTGCCAAGAACCATATTCCAGCAAGGGCAGATGCGCCCAGTTCCACATCACCCACATGCCCTAAAAACAAAGCATCGGTAATATTTATCAGCTGTTCGATAAGGATGCTCATCATTACAGGAAAAGCGATGAGCCAGATTTTCTTATAGGTATAATTCATTTGTTCAAACCAATATGATACAATACATCCTGCCGCTTTAAGCAGCACGACAATCTTATAGATTTATAATAAGGGATAATGACAAAACAATGACAGGCAAACTTAAAACATAAGCCTGTCTATTGCTGAATAGCAATAATTGGAAGTGCTATTCGTTGAGCGTAGCTATATGCACAACTGCCATTTCATATTGTTGAACAACTATTTATTTTTCTGTTAGTTCTGCAAAGATAGCGTTTTTCCCTGAACTTATATTCTCAATTTATCAATTTCTTTCTGAACCCCGTCCAAAAAGCGGGAAGCGTGCGCCCCGTCCATTTGCGTATGGTGGAACTGGAAAGAAACGGTAAGTGTCGTTTTCAGCAGGTGGCGCTTGTATTTGCCCCAAATGAGGAACGGATTATTAAAGATGCCGCTATACATCCCGACAGCACCGTCTATTTCATATTGTGCCAATGCGGAGGTTCCGATAACCATGCTTTCCGTCAAGTCGTGATTGGCGCAACTTTCAGCCACTTGTTTGGTAAGTCGCAGATAGTGTTGATTGAACAGAGACAAATCATCGCAGAAAGGAACATCACACGAACTTACCTCGCCCTTTCTGTTGGCGACAATGGTGTTTACTGCAATGGTATCGTACTGCATCAGTTTACCGCCAACGGGCAGCATATAAAATTCTTTCACGTCCCTTGCGGCTTTGCCGATGCACCAGCACATCAACATATTAAACTTCATGCCCGATTTCCGGCTGATTTTCACAAGGCGTGACAC
>CAJTEX010000066.1 GCA_910575615.1 Bacteroidales bacterium
CAATGATTCGGTAAAAATTACAGAAGTAGTTGAAACTTAAGTTAATATATCGAATTATCAAGCACAAATGAATCGCCAAAGCGTTCATTATAAAAACATTAGACAATATGAACGTATTGGCGATTCTCAAAGACTTCACCTTTCAGTGTAAGTCGGTATTTGAAAATACTACAACCAAGATGAGCAAAAGGTTCCTCAACTGGCTGATTTTAACAATACGCACTGTAGCGTTGATTCCTGGCAAGATAAACTTCACCCGGCTGTCGCGCTATGGTGGACGCACGGCCAAGACCTTTGCTTCCAATTTCAAGACATCCGTAGACTGGATGAAAGTCAACACAGGCATCGCAAGAGAAAATTTCGGTTGCGGTGATGATGTAGCCATTGCAATTGATCCGTCGTTTATCTCCAAATCCGGCAGACTGACATATGGCATGGGGCGTTTCTGGTCCGGGGTGGCGCAACGGGTAAAACGCGGTCTGGAGATAATGGCAATCGGAGCCATCAGTCTGAGCAGGCACACCTGCGTCATGCTCGGTGCAATCCAGTCTCCTGACTTCAGGACTCTGGAGTCCGAGCAGAACATGTCAATGCTTGACTGGTATATTTTCCTTGTCAGGTCAAAGGCCTCCGAGTTGCTGTCTCTGACCGACATACTGGTGGCCGATGCCTTCTTTTCCAAGTACGAGTTTGTGAATGAAACGGTTGCAATGGGTTTCCGGTTTGTGGGAAGATTGCGGGCTGACTCATATCTGAGGTATCCCGCCATACCGGATCCCGCCACACCGCGTAAGCGTGGCCGGAAAAAGAAGTACGGGGAGAAAGTGGATTTCTCCAACCTCGATATGTCTGTGTTCACTTCATTCATATATGAGGATTCAAAAGGTGTCAGAACACAATGCCATACCGCTGTCGTCCACTCAAGGGCGTTGAGACGCGACATCCGTATTGTCGTCTGTCCGGTTGAAAACGGAGGGCATCTTCTTTACTTCTCTACCGATACCGACATGAGACCTGAAAAGATCATCGGTTTCTACCGCACCCGCTTCCAGATCGAGTTCGGCATACGCGATGCCAAACAGTTTACAGGACTCCAGTCGCAACAGACACGCGACAAAGACCGGCTTGACTTCGCATTCAATCTTTCCTTCACTGCACTCAATGTCTGCAAGGAGGTCATAAGGAAAGATTATCCGGATCTTTCGTTAGCACAGTTCAAACGGCTTATGTTTGAATCTTATCTCGCCTCAACAATTATTTCGACCTACGGAAAATCTCCGCATCTAAAAATAATTCAGAAAATAAATCATCGGTTGGCTCAGTTAGCGGCTTAGCCTAGGATGAACAACCTCAAATTTTACCGAATCATTGT
>CAJTEX010000067.1 GCA_910575615.1 Bacteroidales bacterium
GTCGATGGCAATCTACTTGTTCTCGTCGAATGCATGAACTCAAAGATATATGTCATATCCTTTATGTCGGGATGCCTTTTAGATACATACCGGTAGAATTGCCTCATGGTGCTAAGACGGCTGCTTTTCGATTCCTCCACATTGAGAAACGCAATGATGTCGGACTCTTCTATCTGGGCAAAAGTGGTCTTTCCATTGACATTTAATGATGTCACAAAGTATGAGAGAAGTCTCTGATAATTCTCGACGGTAATAAGCCGGCAACGTTGTCCTATCTTATAGACAAGGAATTCTTTGCAGACAGCTCCTATTTCGCCGGGTAATGGGGGTTCTGCGACACGTTTGGCATGTTTAGGTATGTTACCGGTTTGGAGAAATGCATCTAATATTCTGATACTTCGCTTATACCGTCTTTGTGCGGACGGAGTAAGTGTCGGAAGTGTCTCAAATAGGAACCGCCTCCCAATCTCACAAGTATAAGCCGTTGCTCCGATCTTTTTAAGGTAAGGCAACACATGGAGTATCCATCGGCGCATGTGGACTTTTACGCAGCCGGGGGAATAGCCTGATTCATCCATTTGTCTTGAACAATTCCGGATGAGTTCATCGAAAGAGGAAATTGAGGTGGTCTTGGCTGTAAATTTTAGAAGTTTATCATTTTAACACATAAATTGTGTCAATAGTTTAATATTATCCAAACATATTATCTTAAAGATAAATTGGTGTGCAATGATATACATGTTCATAGTCAATATTGCTTTGGATAACGTTATACTTTTGATAATAGGGCTTATCAAAAGCTATGGATAAGCCTTATATGGGTTACACTCATCGCAAATCTGCTGCTGTCAGTACTTCAAAGCAAACTCGAAAGACGTTGGAGCTTCTCCGGGCTGGCTACAATCGTCAGAATTGTGCTGATGTATTACCTGAATCTCGAAAAGTTCCTCAATCAGCCCGATGCAGACCTGAAAATCATGCTCGCCGAAGCATCGGAATCGCCTCCCGAAGTTCCTGAAAACTGCTGAGGGGGCTTGTCAAATACAAAAAGTAAGCCCAACTTCTGCAGTTCAGGAAGTTGGACTCACTCTTATATGGTTTAGCGGACAGTAATAATTCTTTATACCAAATATACATTATGCCGATAACCAATAATGCCATCAGCAAATATCCAAGCGAAATTAGATTCTTGATAGATTTCATACTGCCTGTAATTTATCCCAACGTCCATCTTTCAGATAAGGCAAAAACTCCCGTATCTTATCTACCGACCAGTCCCACCAT
>CAJTEX010000068.1 GCA_910575615.1 Bacteroidales bacterium
GGGTCAGCGGATTTTTCCGGTGGGCGGAGGGTGATGTCAAGAGTATAGAGTGGCCAGTCTGAACATAAAGAACCTGATGTCGCCGACTCCCCGGAACTGTGTTCTGAACGCCTTGATTTTTGCATTGAAGGATTCTGCCGAGGCATTTGTGAGCCTTCGCTCGAAATAGTTGATTATTGTGTTGTTGTGGTTCTCGAAAGTCTCCAGGACTTTGTTGAATTCATTATTTCCGAAGGCCTCCACTTCGTTGTACCATCTGGCAAGATTCAGTCTGGCGACTCCTGCGGAAGTCTTCTCGTTGAATATGTCCACAAGCCTTAGAAACAGCCCGTATGCCTTTTCCAGATCGGGGAACATCCGGAACAATATTACTGCTCGCATTTTCTGTTGCTCGTTCCATTTTGATTTGTGCTTGAGTATGATATGCCGGCTGCGTGCCATTATCTGAGGCATGGTCTCGCCATTCTCCATTCTCTTGGGTTCCCATTGTCCGATTAGTTCGCGTTCTTCTTTCGAGGCTGCATTCTTTCGCTTCTGACGATGCTCCCTGATGGCCTTGTTCTCGGCATCGAGTACCTCCCAGCGATGTCGTATCCTCAACTGGTCAACGGCTTCGGAAATGAGCTGCTGGACATGGAACCGGTCATTGACAAGCGATGCGCCGGGAAACACGTTTCTGACAGTCAGCATCATGGCTGAAGAAAGGTCTGTCGTAACCGTTTTTATCTTAAGACGCTGTCCCAAAGGAACTTTTCGCAGTATTGCCGACACTGTGTCACTTGCCACGCCACGAACCATTGCCGCAAGAGCCCCTTTGCCTCCATGCGCGTCTTTGTTGGTCAGTATGGTGTAGACATCGCCATTGCTCAGACAGGTCTCGTCAAGACTCATGTCCGCGCCGAAATTTTCAGGATACAATATGTATTCATCGGCATGGTCTAGCTGGTCCCATGACCGATAGTCACTGATCACTTCCTTGTATTGCTTGCGCAGTGTCTGTCCGTTCAGTCCGTTTCGTGCGGCAAGAGTGGATATGCTGACAGGAGTGCTTTCAATCTCCCTCTTTTAAAAAAGCGACGAACTCGGCGTTAAGCCTTGTGCCGTCGAACTCAGAGATGTCCCACTGATAACTGAATATCTCGCCGGTTGACCTGTCCAGCCACTTGCGCTTCCGAACATGCAGGTATGTGG
>CAJTEX010000069.1 GCA_910575615.1 Bacteroidales bacterium
CCCCGCCGCGCCGATGGTACTGCGAAAGTGGGAGAGTAGGTAACCGCCCCCTGTCCGCCTCCACCCGGAGGCACCCCGTCAAGCCCCGACAGCCACCGCTGCCGGGGCTTGCTGTTTCCCGCCCCCTCCTCCTCCCGCCACATCCATCATATCCCCAACCGCATGCCCTCACACGTGCCCGGCCCATCCCCTTCCCCGGAAAAGATCTCACGCAGATACCGCAGACACGCGGATTCCCGCGGATGATTTGGATGAAATAAGATTTATATTACTGTCCGCTAAACTTTTTTTGAGCGATTGAAAAATTAGGGCTGGCACCTATTGCAGGAGTCAGCCCTAAATGGTTATTTTGGTGTCGCCAAACAATCCATGAATAACCATGAGTAAAAGTAGTAATTTCTTCGGACAGCCGATATATGGACAGCTGATAAAATCACTCAATCGTGAAAAAATTGTTGAATTCAGCCGAAAACACGGCGGAGAGAAGTATGTAAAGAGCTTTGACGGCTATACGCATCTGCTTACGATGCTCTATGCCGTGATCCAGCGCTTCGACTCATTGCGTGAGATAGAGACATCTATGACAGCGGAGGTTCGCAAACTGCACCATGTCGGAATTGATACTGTGCCAAAGCGCAGCACCCTGTCGGATGCAAATGCCCGACGGTCAGAGAAGTTCTTTGAGGATGTCTATCGCGACCTGTATGCAGCCAACAAAGACATTCTTTCATCGGACAGCAGACGCAACGGCACGGAAGAGTGGATAAAGCAGCTTAGGATTATCGATTCCACTACAATCACATTGTTCTCCAACGCTATTTTCAAGGGTGTTGGTCGACACCCCAAGACGGGAAAGAAGAAAGGCGGCATAAAGGTACACTCTGTCATACACGCCAACGAGGGGGTTCCCTGCGATGTGCAGTTCACTTCGGCGGCCACCAATGACTCTTTCATGCTTGCTCCGAGCCATTACAGCCACAACGAGATAGTCGCTCTTGACCGCGCTTATATCAATTATGCCAAATTCGAGGAACTGACGGACCGTGGCGTTGTATATGTCACCAAAATGAAGAAAAACCTCAGTTATGAGGTACTTGTAGACTGTATGCATCAGAACCCGCAGGG
>CAJTEX010000070.1 GCA_910575615.1 Bacteroidales bacterium
AGCGAAATTAGATTCTTGATAGATTTCATACTGCCTGTAATTTATCCCAACGTCCATCTTTCAGATAAGGCAAAAACTCCCGTATCTTATCTACCGACCAGTCCCACCATTTCAAAGTCTGCATCTGTTCTATTATATCAGGACTGAACCGCTTTCGTATCTCTTTGGCAGGGACACCACCCACAATGGTATAGGGCGGAACATCTTTCGTCACAACCGCCCTTGTACCAACAATAGCACCGTCACCGATATGGACACCAGCCATAATAACGGCTTCATAGCCTATCCATACATCATTGCCTATTACGATGTCGCCTTTGTTGTCCCAAGCGGAAGCCACATTTGCCTTATCCAATTCCCAATCTTCATAAAACAGCGGGAACGTGTAAGTCGATAGTGATTTCAGGGTATGATTGGCGCAGTCGAACAGAAATTTTGCACCGCAAGCAATAGAACAGAACTTTCCAATTATCAGCCGTTCATGGTTAATGGGATAGTGATACAACACATTGTTTTGCTCAAACAGACACGGGTCTGAAACAAAATCATTGTAAATGGTATAGTCGCCTATTTCGATAGACGGGTCTTTTACGACAGCATTCAAATAAACGGTTTGCGTGTCACCTTTACGGGGATATATCTTGTTCATCATAACTTTCAGTTCTTAGTATTGTTTATATTTAAGATAAATGACGGATTGTGTACCAAGCAGCATTACATATAAGTATTCCACTGCCCAATATGCCGCTAACGGAACATCACAAAAATCTAATCCCCATAAGCAGAACAGATAAGCAATAGTAGTTATCACCTGAAAAATGAATACCGTCCGTGTCGCTCCCGTTCCGGTTGTAGCATTCAGATAGACGTAACCGGGTAGTGCAAAGAAGTAATTCAATAGCATGACAAGAAAAGGCGGCCATGCAAGCTGTATGATAGCGGGATTTTCCGTATAAGCCCCTATAATGTGCTGGTGAAAGAACAACGCAAAAGTAATCAGTGGAATGCCTGTCGCATATCCTAAACGGATAATCTTATGGCAAAGCGGAAATACTTTTTTCTTTTCACCTGCTCCAATCAGGT
>CAJTEX010000071.1 GCA_910575615.1 Bacteroidales bacterium
GGATTTCCATTCTTATGGTGTCTTTATCTATGAGTTCTATCAATTCAAGGAGTGTTTAGGTGTGTTTTTTCTCATTACACTTAACACTCCTTATTGTATTTTGTATGTTTAAAATAAGTCAAGATGACTTCACTCTTCAATCGAGAAATTATTATCAAAGCGTTCTTCGATTTTGATTACTCCCTGAAGTGGATTCTGCTTGAGTTTCTTTGGAAGCTGATTGTCTGAGAGACCATCAAGATGATAGTGGAAAGTGGTTTTCAGAAAGTGAGTGATGAAGTTGTTTTGTTTTCCGAAGAGTCTGCCCATATTCCAGCCATAGTGCAGCAATGCCCATTTCTCGACAGGGGATGAAACCTCGATTCTTTGAATTTTGACCCCGGCTTCAATATCTTCTGAACTTCGAGGGTCCCAGTTGGGTGTGGAAGCTCTCTGAAATAATCCCAGACGGAAAAGAAGGGTCGGAACGTCTCGCTGTTTTATATAACTGCCAAGAACTTTCATTGTGTACTCACAAGCGAATCTGTACTTGGCGTCTTCCTGTGTTCTGACGAGTTCTCTTGCCGAATTTTTCATCTCGTTGATGTTTACAGATACAATGCCATCATCGTCTTTTGTAATCGTTGCCCCTGCCGGAACTGCAACTTCACGTTTTAGATCTGACATTACATTGCGCATTATCTGCTCTAAATCATCGCGCGATATAGGAGCCTGTTCAAGCGGAACTGTCGGTCGTTCTACGTATGTTTCTTCTGCGATTGGTTGGGACGCTGGAACTTTTACCATTTCCTCTTTTCCCTTTTTCTCGCCGATTAACGGCATATCTTGACCTGAGAGAAACTCAACGAGGATTGCATACAACGCAAGTCCGCCGATTATAATAAGGCAAATATTGCTGTCCGGTAAAACTTTGACATGATAGGAAATGGACTATTTTTATCTCATACAGCATGAAACAGACTCGTATAGATGTCTTTTAAGGGCTTTTTGATGCTTAATGCTACCAATTTCACATCGCCTCAAATGACAAGCCCTTTTTCGTAAAACAGGTGTAACTT
>CAJTEX010000072.1 GCA_910575615.1 Bacteroidales bacterium
CCCCAGACCCTATTGTCAACCCCTGTAAAAACTGTCCAAAAATCACAGGTTATCAATGGGGGGCAATTTAAATAATCCATAGGGGGTCAATTTGTTGAGAATATCAAAAAAGCGAGATTCCAAGAATCTGAAGAACTTCGTAAACGCTTCGCTCCAGCTGCATATCATGTTGCATTATCGCCACGAGGCAATAAGTAATTATGGCTCCATCGGTTCTTGTATAAGTTGGCGACAACGAGTGCGGATGACTCCATATCGTTGGTGAGATACGTGTAGATCACACCGGTCTCCTCATCCTGAAACACTACTCTACGCAACTTTTCGGGATATACCTTGGCACTTTTATAGACGGTAAACTCGATAATCGAATCCGATAGGACGCCCTTTGGCAGCCTTCTTTTCCAACTGACAACCCTGTACTTGAGGTTACTTTTGGCCCGGACTACGAAGCAGGCTCCGATGGTGTGTATGCGGAAAAGATTGGCGAAATCGTTATATCCCCGGTCGAATATGTAGTACGCATCAGCTTCAGGCGGAATCTCCGGCATGGCCTTTGAGTCGTGAACCGATGCTGTGGTAATATGCAAGAACGCAGGAACTTGCGCTTCGATATCGTATAGCGTATGCACCTTGACGCCGCCTTTGTTTCGTCTGAATTTTGCCCAGTCGAACACGGCAAGACATAGGTCTATCGTTGTCGAATCAAAAGCATAAACGTTCCC
>CAJTEX010000073.1 GCA_910575615.1 Bacteroidales bacterium
AGCCATATGTCGAAGCGGGTCTCACTTTTTTCATATCGTTCAATATCGAAGTTGTCTATCAGGACTTCGGGTAGGATGGCTCTGAGCAGTTGATCTGGTTTCATTGTGCAAAGATAACACTATACTCTTGATACTCTCTCCCGCCCACCGGAAAAATCCGCTGACCCGATATGGGGGGATGCGGGGTGGATGTGGCGGGAGGAGGAGGGCGGGAAACAGCAAGCCCCGGCAGCGGTGGCTGTCGGGGCTTGACGGGGTGCCTCCGGGTGGAGGCGGACAGGGGGCGGTTACCTACTCTCCCACTTTCGCAGTACCATCGGCGCGGCGGGGTTTAACTTCTCTGTTCGGAATGGGAAGAGGTGGAACCCCCGTGCTATGGCCGCCTTGATTTCGTTAAAAAGGAGCGACATCGGAAGCAATTACGGGCTTGTCTAACACTGGCTGCGTACCCTGGAGAACGTCTCACGCGACGGTGTCGCCTGTGTCCGTCCCCGGCCCTGATGGCCGGACGGCTGTGTTTGTGTCTTGGCGGGGAATCGCTCCCCCGGAAAGGATTTGGGCGATTAGTATCGCTCGGCTGAGCGCGTCGCCGCGCTTGCACCTGCGACCTATCGACGTCATCGTCTCTGACGGCCCTTGTGTGGAGATCTTATCTTGAGGGGGGCTTCGTGCTTAGATGCTTTCAGCACTTATCCTGGCCGG
>CAJTEX010000074.1 GCA_910575615.1 Bacteroidales bacterium
CGCGGCCCCGCTGATGACATCAGAAGCGTCCTTCTCCGGCCCGGTTGACCTGTTGGTTTTCGGAATCGACAGGAAGCTTGTTAGCTCCTGTACTACTTCGTCTATTGCAATTCTTTCAATGTTCTATTTTATTGCTTCCCGGCTTGCGGCGGAAAAGCTCTGCAAAGTTACGTCGAATTTTTGAACTAGCCAAATTTTTCGGCGATTTTTTTGAACTTTTCAATCTTCGGCGGCGTTTCACCTTTTCAGGGCCGCCCCGGAACCTCCGTCCCGAAAAGCGAGTGCAAAGTTAGGCGTTCCCCCCGAACCAGCCAAATTTTTCGGCAAGTTTTTTCAAGAAAATTTCAACCCGAGGAGGGCCAGTCCACGGTTGCGACTGGAGGACAGGGGATTGGGCGCGGCGGCGAAAAGGACGGGCAATGGCGAAGCCCCGCGGCGCTCTCCCCTCCCTGCGGTCAGACACCGAACTGTATGGAGGGAACGGGGAGTTTTGAATCAGCGTTTTTTTTTGATCAGGAGGAGTTTTTTTGGGGGGCTGAGAATCGAACGGATGGGTGGATGCCCTAAAGCGGGTCAGCGGATTTTTCCGGTGGGCGGAGGGTGATGTCAAGAGTATAGAGTGGCCAGTCTGAACATAAAGAACCTGATGTCGCCGACTCCCCGGAACTGTGTTCTGAACG
>CAJTEX010000075.1 GCA_910575615.1 Bacteroidales bacterium
ACACTTATTTTCTTGAAAATCAGAGGTTGAGCTCTCTCCATCCGAACTGCCCTCGCTATAAAATAACACATTTCTCGATAATGAGACGGAATCTTAAATGAAAGAGCCGTGCCCCCCTGCCCTATTTCTGCCGCAAAAAGTTGCGCGATATCCAAAAACTTCTTAACTTTGCACAGCAAAAGCCCCATCTACCGGGGCAGACCTCCTTGCCCGGATGGCGGAATCGGTAGACGCGACGGTCTCAAACACCGTTGGAGCAATCCATCCCGGTTCGAGCCCGGGTCCGGGTACTAATAACGGCTGATAATCGCTTGATTACCAGTCGTTATTTCTTTTATTAGGTGTACTAAAAGTGTACTGTTTGCGAAAATCGAGCGATACGGCCGAAATGATTTTGTGATTTTTAATGGCTATTTGTTAAGTACATGACAAAAATTTGAAAACATCGAATTTTGTGGTATAAGTCGGACGCAGAAGTATTGTTGAAATCTCCTCCAAACCATACTTGACAAGCGACTTTGCCTTTCTTCCATGTT
>CAJTEX010000076.1 GCA_910575615.1 Bacteroidales bacterium
GTGAAAGAACAACGCAAAAGTAATCAGTGGAATGCCTGTCGCATATCCTAAACGGATAATCTTATGGCAAAGCGGAAATACTTTTTTCTTTTCACCTGCTCCAATCAGGTTACTCACCAAAGAACCGGTGACACCTGCCAACGCATTGACGATAACGGAAAACAGTGCGGAAACACTTCTTACAATGTTCGATACTGCCAATTCCTTTTCTCCCAAACGTTCGATAGCCACGAAGAACAGAAACCAAATGGCTACACTTGTAAAGAACTGGAGCATACTCCATACCGAGATAGAAAATACCTCTTTCAATATAGTTATATCAATACGCCAGTATAAGCCATACGCTTTTTTATCAATGTGCCGAAACATATATGCAGCCAATACAGCCAGCGAACACATTTCGGCAGATGAAGATGCGATAGCCGCTCCCGATATACCCATATCGAAGCCGAATATCAGGAGCCAGTTCAGCGGAATGTTCACCAGTACGGCTGTGAAAGCTGCCATGTTCAGAGCTTTTGTCTGTGTAATGCCTA
>CAJTEX010000077.1 GCA_910575615.1 Bacteroidales bacterium
ACATTGAAAGAATTGCAATAGACGAAGTAGTACAGGAGCTAACAAGCTTCCTGTCGATTCCGAAAACCAACAGGTCAACCGGGCCGGAGAAGGACGCTTCTGATGTCATCAGCGGGGCCGCGAGGCTTTCCGATTCTTATCTGGAAAGAAAAGAAACAAGATAACAACAACGAAGAGTTTGATCCTGGCTCAGGATGAACGCTAGCGACAGGCTTAACACATGCAAGTCGAGGGGCAGCGGGGCAGGAAGCTTGCTTTCTGCCGCCGGCGACCGGCGCACGGGTGAGTAACACGTATGCAACCTGGCCGTGACAGATGGATAACCGGGAGAAATCCCGCCTAATACAGCATGACGCCGGGAAGGGACATCCCTTTCCGGCCAAAGGGGGCGACTCCGGTCACGGATGGGCATGCGGCGCATTAGGTAGTTGGTGGGGCAACGGCCCACCAAGCCGACGATGCGTAGGGGTTCTGAGAGGAAGGTCCCCCACATTGGAACTGAGACACGGTCCAAACTCCTACGGGAGGCAGCAG
>CAJTEX010000078.1 GCA_910575615.1 Bacteroidales bacterium
GTTGGCGACAACGAGTGCGGATGACTCCATATCGTTGGTGAGATACGTGTAGATCACACCGGTCTCCTCATCCTGAAACACTACTCTACGCAACTTTTCGGGATATACCTTGGCACTTTTATAGACGGTAAACTCGATAATCGAATCCGATAGGACGCCCTTTGGCAGCCTTCTTTTCCAACTGACAACCCTGTACTTGAGGTTACTTTTGGCCCGGACTACGAAGCAGGCTCCGATGGTGTGTATGCGGAAAAGATTGGCGAAATCGTTATATCCCCGGTCGAATATGTAGTACGCATCAGCTTCAGGCGGAATCTCCGGCATGGCCTTTGAGTCGTGAACCGATGCTGTGGTAATATGCAAGAACGCAGGAACTTGTGCTTCGATATCGTATAGCGTATGCACCTTGACGCCGCCTTTGTTTCGTCTGAATTTTGCCCAGTCGAACACGGCAAGACATAGGTCTATCGTTGTCGAATCAAAAGCATAAACGTTCCCTCCG
>CAJTEX010000079.1 GCA_910575615.1 Bacteroidales bacterium
TTTCTCTATATGTTTTGACAATGTAAGGGCTGATTTATTATCACAAGAATAACATCCAAAATCCAATGTATAACCATGAGTATAGAAGCTTTTTATATCATTACTTTGGATAACGTTATACTTTTGATAATAAGGCTTATCCATAGCTTTTGATAAGCCCTATATGGGTTTTGTCAGTAAGCGAGATTCCAAGAATCTGAAGAACTTCGTAAACGCTTCGCTCCAGCTGCATATCATGTTGCATTATCGCCACGAGGCAATAAGTAATTATGGCACAATATATTTGGATGCGTACCGCATTTTCAGACGTTCCCCAGAATTTCTTGATTTTGAGGTGCTGCTTGACCCATTTGAAAAAAAGTTCCACGCTCCATCGGTTCTTGTATAGGTTGGCGACAACGAGTGCGGATGACTCCATATCGTTGGTGAGATACGTGTAGATCACACCGGTCTCCTCATCCTGAAACACTACTCTACGCAACTTTTCGGGATATACCT
>CAJTEX010000080.1 GCA_910575615.1 Bacteroidales bacterium
CAATCGAATCTCCCGCTAAAACCAAGCTTCCTTCGGACACAAGACACCGGCTTAAATGATAATACTCAAAAGCATACCGACCACTACGGACTATAACATACCGGCCCCTGCTATTATCAAAACCCACCTCGGCAACCACTCCCGCGAACATTGCATATGTCGGTTCTCCGGCAACTGCTTTTAAATCCACGCCATTATGCCATCTGGATTTTTTTGTAAACGGATCTGTACGCCTCCCAAAATGGGATGTAACAATAATCTTTCTCAGTGGAGCTGACAAAATAGACCTTTTCTCTATTATTGCTGTCCGGTAAAACTTTGACATGATAGGAAATGGACTATTTTTATCTCATACAGCATGAAACAAACTCGTATAGATGTCTTTTAAGGGCTTTTTGATGCTTAATGCTACCAATTTCACATCGCCTCAAATGACAAGCCCTTTTTCGTAAAACAGGTGTAACTTATTATATTTGT
>CAJTEX010000081.1 GCA_910575615.1 Bacteroidales bacterium
TGATGGATGTGGCGGGAGGAGGAGGGGGCGGGAAACAGCAAGCCCCGGCAGCGGTGGCTGTCGGGGCTTGACGGGGTGCCTCCGGGTGGAGGCGGACAGGGGGCGGTTACCTACTCTCCCACTTTCGCAGTACCATCGGCGCGGCGGGGTTTAACTTCTCTGTTCGGAATGGGAAGAGGTGGAACCCCCGTGCTATGGCCGCCTTGATTTCGTTAAAAAGGAGCGACATCGGAAGCAATTACGGGCTTGTCTAACACTGGCTGCGTACCCTGGAGAACGTCTCACGCGGCGGTGTCGCCTGTGTCCGTCCCCGGCCCTGATGGCCGGACGGCTGTGTTTGTGTCTTGGCGGGGGATCGCTCCCCCGGAAAGGGTTTGGGCGATTAGTATCGCTCGGCTGAGCGCGTCGCCGCGCTTGCACCTGCGACCTATCGACGTCATCGTCTCTGACGGCCCTTGTGTGG
>CAJTEX010000082.1 GCA_910575615.1 Bacteroidales bacterium
ATAACGGTGTTTGTTTATGGAAGATGATTTGAGGGCAACCGATAGGATAAGTCAGGGTATTCAAAAACTGGTTACTTTTGAATACCCAATAATATCTCACGTAAGGTTGCAATAGCTTACATGGTCTGTAAAAATCGAATTCCTCTTGAATCATTTTACAAAGATAGTAATTTCATATTGATAGCTAAGTGGACATTTGCAACTATTTATCCTCTTGAATATAAAACGACTACCTAAAACGACTGCACCATTATAAATGATACAGTCGTTTCAATTATAAGAATTTAGTTTTCAAGTCTGTTAAGTAATACTTGTCTTTGTTCTAAAGTTCCGAATGTACGATTACAACATGATTGACAATGAAATTGTCAGTAAAAATGCGTTCATTTACCGAATTACGTATCTGTAATGTGTATCTTGGGTATGTAACAGAATTATTCC
>CAJTEX010000083.1 GCA_910575615.1 Bacteroidales bacterium
TTCGTGAAGGCTATAAACCGTTGACAACCGGGAACAGGCCGGAGCGCGGACGCAGCGAAAGCGGGCGAAGGAAGTTCGAGCCTTCCACCGCGCACTAAATTCTAACTGGATATTCTCAACAAATTGACCCCCTATGGATTATTTAAATTGCCCCCCATTGATAACCTGTGATTTTTGGACAGTTTTTACAGGGGTTGACAATAGGGTCTGGGGGTTTCTGATGGCGTGTTGATAATTAAGATTTTTAAGTACATGACAAAAATTTGAAAACATCGAATTTTGTGGTATAAGTCGGACGCAGAAGTATTGTTGAAATCTCCTCCAAACCATACTTGACAAGCGACTTTGCCTTTCTTCCA
>CAJTEX010000084.1 GCA_910575615.1 Bacteroidales bacterium
ATCAGTTACTTACGATGATGTTCGGGCAACTTACCAACCGCGAGAGCCTCCGCGATCTGATTGTTGCTACCGAAGCTCACTCGGGAAAACTCTACCATCTCGGCATGGGAAAATCGGTAACTCGCAGCAATCTTAGCAAAGCCAACGAGCAGCGCGACTATCGCATTTTCGAGGAGTTCGCCTACTTCATGATAGCGCAGGCAAGAAGCAAGAGACAGACCGATATTTTCAAACTCGGAGGGAACGTTTATGCTTTTGATTCGACAACGATAGACCTATGTCTTGCCGTGTTCGACTGGGCAAAATTCAGACGAAACAAAGGCGGCGTCAAGGTGCATACGCTATACGATATCGAAGC
>CAJTEX010000085.1 GCA_910575615.1 Bacteroidales bacterium
CATTAGTGTCCACTAAAAAATCATAATAGGCCTTTGAAATTATTGATATTCTGATTGTTACGGCTGATTTGCGGGCGCAACGATTTGAATTTATTTTTACAGTCTGAATCAGACTGTTATGAATAAAGACCCATACGTTTTTGCCCAATTAGTCAAATTTATGGACGAATTCAAATTCCGTAGAATCGTCAAGAAGTATGACGGTGACAAGTATGTTAAGAGCTTTTCGTGTTGGAATCAGTTACTTACGATGATGTTCGGGCAACTTACCAACCGCGAGAGCCTCCGCGATCTGATTGTTGCTACCGAAGCTCACTCGGGAAAACTCTACCATCTCGGCATGGGAAAATCG
>CAJTEX010000086.1 GCA_910575615.1 Bacteroidales bacterium
TCTTTGAATTTTGAGGCATTAAAAGGAAATAAAGTTGGACGGTTTTCTATTCGGGTGAACGATCAGTATCGAATAGAGTTTACCATGCGAGAAACTACTGAAGAGCCGATTTTGACTATCTGTAATATTGTTGAACTCTCAAACCATTACGATTGATATGATTACATTACAAGGCGTTGCTCCGGACATGATAGCTAACAATCTTACTCCGTTTGAACCCACTCATCCTGGAGAACTTATCCGAGATGAACTTGAGGCAAATAGTCTTACTCAGGCAAAACTCGCCGAGAGTATAGGTGTAAAGCCTTCTCTGCTTAATGAGATAATCAAAGGGAAGAG
>CAJTEX010000087.1 GCA_910575615.1 Bacteroidales bacterium
CCAATTTCACATCGCCTCAAATGACAAGCCCTTTTTCGTAAAACAGGTGTAACTTATTATATTTGTAGAGAATATATGATTTTGTCTTTTTTTACCGGACAGCAATAATACGAAATAAGTCCTCTTTGCGAGATGCCCATTTCAAGTAATCGATTCCTCGTTTATAACGTTTGATTACGTCAATTCTGTAACGACGTTTTTTGTCGTTACTAACACCTATCGTATAGAGGTCTCTTAAATACTCTTCTTCAAATTCGACTATCATATAATTCTATTACGATGCAAAGATATAAAAAGTTCTCAAACTTCACAAATTTGTGAAGTTTATT
>CAJTEX010000088.1 GCA_910575615.1 Bacteroidales bacterium
CACGGCTTTTTCATTTAAGATAAAATAAAGCGTATACCTGCCCTTACCCGCTTCAGCCCGAAGCGGGTAATCTGTTGTGTCTGTATTTCAGCTGTTTATTTCTTCGTTGAAATCTTATTTGTTTTCATTTTTGGCTTAAAAATCGCATTAGTCGGGTAAAGCTCATCGAGATATGCCTGATCAGTTCGGCCATGCCTTTATTCTTATCCGATTGTTTTTTGCGAAGTCCTTTCCATATTGAGAACACCGAGTAAACGATTCTCTGTATGGTGTCGAGGTTTCGGGCGGCTCTTGCCGACTTGCGTTTTATATTGTCCTGCTGAAG
>CAJTEX010000089.1 GCA_910575615.1 Bacteroidales bacterium
CCGGCAGGGGATGTCCCCTCCCGGCATTATGTTGTATTAGGCGGGATTTCTCCCGGTTATCCATCTGTCACGGCCAGGTTGCATACGTGTTACTCACCCGTGCGCCGGTCGCCGGCGGCAGAAAGCAAGCTTCCTACCCCGCTGCCCCTCGACTTGCATGTGTTAAGCCTGTCGCTAGCGTTCATCCTGAGCCAGGATCAAACTCTTCGTTGTTGTTATCTTGTTTCTTTTTCTTTTCAGAATCAGAGACGACCTCGGAGAGCCTCTTGTTGACCCGACTCGGGTTTGGAGAATTGACAAAGT